>JABARP010000013.1 GCA_019186825.1 Pyrinomonadaceae bacterium | reverse complement strand
CGCATATCGCCAGGGTCAAACACCTCGCCGTGACCCGTTGAAGCATGGTCATCGTGCGCGTCATGCCCGCCACTTTCCACTTTCTTCTTACCAATCTTTCTCTTACCTTTCGCTTCCTCATGGTGAGGCGCGTGCTCCGCATGATGATGCCCACGCTCCATGCCGAGGATCACCGAGCCAGCCGAGAGGAACAACAACGCTTTGAAGAACGCGTGCGTGATGAGATGGAACATCCCCGCCACATAAGCGCCCATCCCCACCGCCGCGACCATGAAACCAAGTTGCGAAATGGTTGAATACGCGAGAACTTTTTTGATGTCGTATTGACCTGTGGCGATCGTCGCGGCGAAAAGCGCGGTGACGGCTCCCACCAGCGACACAATATGTTGCGCCTCAGGCACAGCCGAATACAACGGAGCGGAACGCGTGACGAGATATACGCCCGCCGTCACCATCGTCGCGGCGTGGATTAGCGCCGAAACGGGAGTCGGACCCGCCATCGCATCGGGCAACCACACGTACAAAGGAATCTGCGCCGACTTGCCCGTGACGCCAATCAGCAAGAACAAAGTAATCGCAACGATCAATCCTTCGTTGACTTCATGGACTTTGGCGAAGACCGCGTCGAATTGAAGACTGCCGAAGGTATAAAAGATCAGGAAGCTGGCGATGAGGAATCCCCAATCGCCGACGCGGTTGGCGATGAACGCCTTGTTGCCCGCGTTCGAGTTCGCCCACGAGGGTCGCCCCAGCAGGTCAAGCTCATACCAAAAACCGACCAACAGATATGAACACAGCCCCACCCCCTCCCAACCGATAAACAGCATCAAGTACGAGTCGCCGCTGACGAGAATCATCATGGCGGCGATGAACAGGTTGAGATAAACGAAGAAACGGCGGAACCGCCCAGGGTCCGATTTGAAGCGCACGTCTTCGTGCATGTATCCGATGGCGTAGATGTGGATGAGCGTCCCGACGCCCGAAACGACCAGCATCATCGTCGTGGATAACGAGTCGACGCGGAACGTCCAATCGAGATTCAGACTCCCGACGTGGATCCACTCGGCGAGACGCCAACGCATCGCTTCGCCGTGGGCGCCTGACACAGTCACCGCGAGCAGGACCGACGCCGCGAACGCCGCCCCCGAAGCGACACTCGCCACCGCGCCGATCGTCCGCTCGCTGAACTTGTGACCGAACGCGGCGTTGATGAGCAAACCGATGACTGGAAAAAATACCAGCCACGGGGCGAGGAATAAAAATCCTGTGTTTGTAGTTTCGCTCAAAAGCATAATTTCAATTTCCATTTATCCATCGGTGGTCGAGACGCAAGCAGTCGAGACCACCAGTGTTCAAGATACAAGAATTTCTTTACTGCGTGTTGGTCTCGATACGCCCTTCGTCCCCGCTGCGCTTCGCTCAGGGCTACTCGACCAACGTGCTTCTATCCCTTCATCGAACTCATCTGATCTACGTCAATGGTTTTCTTCGTGCGGAAAATTTCCACGATCAGCGCCAAACCCACCGCCACCTCCGCCGCGGCGACCGCAATAACGAAGAAGACGAAGATCTGCCCGCTGAAGTTTTGAATCACACTGCCGAACGCCACGATGGCAAGGTTTGCCGCGTTCAACATCAACTCGATGGACATGAAAATGATCAACGCGTTGCGGCGAATCAACACGCCCAATACGCCGATGGTAAACAAAATTGCAGAAAGGATGATGTAATAATCTACAGGAATCATGGTTCGTCGCGGAGGCTCTACTGCGTACTTCATATTACGTAGTACGCAGTACGAAGTAGGTTACTGCCGCGCTCCTTTCTCTTTCTTCGTCAGCACGATCGCTCCGACCATCGCTACCAACAACAGGATGGAAACGACCTCGAACGGCAACAAATAATCGGTGAACAACGCGTTCCCCAACTGACGGAGATTTTCCGTCGTGTTGACCAACTCGGTGGGCGGAAGCACATCTCCCGCCGGGCGAGCCTTGGTGACGAGAAGATACGCCGCTTCCGCCGCGAGCAAAACGGACATAACAATGGCGAGCGGCTTCTGCCACGGCAACACTTGCGATTTCGGCAAAGCGTCCGACCCGAGCAACATGATCACGAACAGAAACAGAACCATGATCGCGCCCGCGTACACGGTCACTTGCGCCATGGCAATGAACGGCGCGCTGAGCAGAAGATAAAACACCGCCACCGTGACGAAGTTCAACACCAGATACAACGCCGCATACACCGCGTTACGGCTGAACAACATTCCCAGCGCGGAAGCGACGGCGACAAGGGCTAACACGAGGAAGAGAACGAGGTCGAGGGTCATGGTTTATGAATCGTAGACAGGTACACAAGTACACAGGTAAACAGCTTTCCTTGTCTACTTGTTTACGTGTTTACCTGTTTCCTAATCTTTCGGATTCTCCATCTCCGGCACCGGTCACGTAAACACGCCCGGCTCCACCTTTTGCGGAGTCAACATCGAGGCTGCAGGCACGGGCTCCAACAACATCTCCTTGCCATAGATCGCGGACTGACGGTCGTAAAAGGAAAGTTCGTAATTGTCGCCCAGGATAATGGCTTCGGTCGGGCAGGCGTCTTCGCAGTAGCCGCAATAGATACAACGGAGCATGTTAATCTCATAGGTGGAGGCATAGCGCTCGCCGGGCGAGAAGCGTTTCTCGTCCGTGTTCTCGGAGGCTTCCACGAAGATGGCGTCCGCCGGACAAGCCGCGGCGCACAGCGAACAGCCGATGCACTTTTCCAATCCGTTCTCGTAGCGCTTCAACACGTGCCGCCCGCGAAAACGCTGGCGCACGGGACGCTTCTCTTCGGGATATTGAATCGTGACAGGTCGTTCAAAAATGGACTTAAACGTTACCCAAAGTCCGCGGGCAAGTTCGACAGCCGGTTCAAGCGCGCTCATACGATAGCCTCTTCAACGTGCGATAGATCGTCACCACCGGGATCAAACCCGCGATCACCGACGCGGCGGGGATCGCCCACATCCACATCGGGTTGCCGGTTTCTTCCGCAAGCAAAATGCCCGTTGCGGTAATGAAAACAATGGCAAGCGACAACGGCACCAACACCTTCCACCCGAACGACATCAAGCGGTCGTAGCGGAAGCGGGGCCAGGTGGCGCGCACCCAGATCATCGCAAACAATAATAGAAACACTTTGATGAACAAATAGACGGGTCCGAGCAGGGGATACTTGTCCACGCCCGGTCCGAGATAGCCGCCGAAGAAAAAGACCGCCATCACCGCGCAGATTACGATCATCTTCTGATATTCCGCCATGAAGAACAGCGCGAACTTCATGCCCGAATATTCGGCGTGGTAGCCTGCGGTCAATTCCTGCTCCGCTTCGGGCATATCGAACGGCGCGCGATTCACCTCGGCGAGCGTCGCGATCCAAAAGATGAGCGCGCCCACCGGCTGGAGGAACACGAACCACAACATCCCCTGCGCTTTGACGACATCCACCATGCTCATCGAATTCGCCAGCAAAATCACGGGGATCAACGAAATGCCCAGCGCCAGCTCATACGAGATCATCTGCGCCGTCGAACGCATGCCGCCGAGCATCGCATACTTGCTGTTCGACGACCAGCCCGCCAGCACAATCCCGTACACCGCGACCGCCGCGATCGCCATGAAATACAACACGCCCACATTGACGTCGGCAAGCACCAGATTGATCTGGCGCCCAAACAACTGGATCGGAGGACCCAACGGGATGACCGCCGCGATCACAATCGAAGGCACCAGGGTCAGAATCGGCGCGAGGAAAAAGATAAATTTATACGCCTTGGCGGGCGAGAGTTCCTCTTTGAATATTAATTTGATGGCATCCGCGATCGGTTGTAACAAACCGAACGGACCCGCGCGGTTCGGGCCCACGCGCGTTTGAATGCGCGCCAGCGCGCGGCGCTCGTAATACGTGAGATACGCAAAGCCGCCCAATAAGGCGAAGATCCACACGAGCGATTTGATGAACCACTCGAGCCAGAGCGTCCAATCCGTAATCATGCCTTCACCTTCAAAATAAATTGCTCGAGCCGCCGTCCTCGGCGGCGAGGACGCCGCCCCAAGCAAGGTAGATACCTCATGCCTTCACCTTCGCCGCCACAGGCTCGCGGATCGCGATGCCCATCGAACGCGGCACCAGCGCGATGCCTTCGTCAATCGAATCGTCCAACTTCACCACCGCCGCGCCGCTCGTGCCGTTGAAACTGACGTTGACCGTCTGCCCCGCTTGCACGCCAAGCCGCGCCGCCGCATCAGGATGCAAACTCACGCTCGCCGCCCCGATCCGCTCGTGCAACAACTCCGCGGTCATCATCGTCGTACCGCGATGATACAACTGGTTGACAGGCACGGCAAGCAATTCGTTATCTTTCGGATGTGGAACCGCTTCTTTCTGGACCCTCGGGATGCTCACCTTTTCGCCGCGCGTCGCGGCGCCTGAGAGATGCGCGCCCAAGCCGTGTTTGTTCGCGTAGGTTGTGCCGCTGTAATACATATCACTGCGACCCGCGACCGGCAGTTGTGCCTCCACTTCCGCCAAGCGGGCGTAATTCAACCCTTCGAACGATTTGACCGTTTCCGCAAGCAAATCGAACACCACCACAGCCGACATGCCTTCGAGGATGACGCCCATGTTGCGCGCGATCTGCGCGGCGATCGCAAAGTCGGGTTTCGATTCGCCTGTCACCGGTACGGCGGGATAAAACCGTTGCACGCGTCGTTCGCCCGAAGTGAACGTGCCTTCGCGCTCGGTAAACGCCTGCGCCGGCAGAACGACATCCGCAATTTCCGTCGTGGCGGTTTCCATCACATCCTGCACCGCGACGAATTCCGCCTCGGCGAGCGCGCTCGCCAATTTCGGGTCGTCGTTCACGGGGTCTGCCCCGACGATGTACACTGCCTTGCCTTTCAACGCCTTCGCCAAATCGTCTTCGACGGTGAAGCCCATCTCCCACGCGCCCTGATCGTTCGCGCGTTCCCACACGCCGATGAGTCCGTTATTGGATTTGCCAGCAAAGCCATTCTCATTCAACAACTTGGCGCAGGCGGTCGCCAAACTTTGCGAACCCGCCACGCCCAGTCCTTCGCTTCCATATAAGACGACGACATTCGAGGCTTTCAAGACCGCTTCGGCTGTTTCGCCGTTCTTCGTCAGGTCATGCACGGCTTTCGCCTCATCGCCATATTCGTAACGCTCGGTGAACGAGGCGTATTTATCCAATTTCGTGGCGCGCGGGTTCAACACGATCAACGTCGCGCCGCGTTCTTTCGCCTGCTTGACGCGCAGATACCAGACCGGCGCTTCCTGATACAGGTCGGAAGCGACAACCACGATCGTCGTCCCCTGCCCCATCGCGCCGAAGTTCGTCCCCGCGCCGACGCCGACGAGCGCGGTCAACTCGCCGCCCGCCATGTGCGAGTACAGGTAGGCTTTTCCGCCCGCGTGGTCGGCGAGCGTTTTCAAATTGAACAGGTCTTCGTTGGAAAGCCTGCCCGAAGCGAGGATGACAAAATCCTTCTTCTCTTTGAGGAAGTTCTCAGCGGCGATTTTGGTCGCCGCGTCCCACGAGGCGCGCGCCAACTTTTTATCCTTGCGGACCAGCGGTTTGGTGAGGCGTTGTTTGCCGTCGGCATAGTGATAGGCGAAGCGGCCCTTGTCGCAGATCCAAATCTCGTTTACTTCCTCGTTCTGGCGCGGCATCACGCGTTTGACGACAATCTCGCCGTTCGTCATGGCTTCGCGGCGCGTGTTCAACGTGATGTTGCACCCGACCGGGCATTGCGCGCAGATCGAAGGCGCGGCGCCCAGTTCCCACGGTCGCGCGCGGAAGCGGAAGTCGGTGGTGGTCAACGCGCCCACGGGACAAATATCGGTGGTGTTGCCCGAAAAAATCGAATCGAACCCGGGCTCCGAACGCGAGATGATCTGCATCGTGCGTCCGCGGTCTTCGAATTCCAACACCGCGTCGCCTGCGATCTCATCCTGAAAACGGATGCAGCGCGCGCATTGGATACAGCGTTCGCGGTCGAGGTAAATTAACTCGCCGAGCGGAATCATCTTTGCCAGATGCATCTTCTCTTCGAAGATGAAGCGGCTCTTGCCGGGACCGTGAGCCATGGTCAGGTCTTGCAGCGCGCACTCGCCGCCTTTGTCGCAGACCGGGCAGTCGAGCGGATGCGAGGTGAGCAAAAATTCGAGGGTGCCTCGCTGCCCATCCGCGACCTTTGCCGATTGCGTGAGGACGACCATGCCCTCTTCGACCTTGTTGGTGCAAGCCGTTTCGAGTTTGGGCATGAACTGGATCTTGGGCGCGCCGTTCTCGATCACAAATTGACCCGTGGCGCGGTCGCGCACCGGGCGTCCAATTTCAACCAGGCACATGCGGCACATGCCGACCGGTTCGAGTTTGGGGTGATGACAAAAAACGGGAATCTCAATGCCCGCCATTTTGGCGGCGTCCACCACGTTCAACCCATCGGGAACGGCGACTGATTTTCCGTCAATTGTGAGAGTGACTTGTTTGCTCATTATGCTTTTACCGCGTTATCGAAATCTTTTCTAAACCGTTCGATGCCGGAGACGACCGCCATCGTGGAGAATTCGCCCAGGGCGCACAAACATTTGCCTTGCATTTGTTTCGCCACGTTGAGGAGCAGGTCCACGTCGGCTCGGGTGGCGGCGCCATCGTGAATCCGCTCGGAGATGCGCGACATCCAATAGGTGCCTTCGCGGCAGGGCGTGCATTTGCCGCACGACTCATGTTTGAAGAAATGGACGGTCTTGTTGACGAGCCAGTCCATCGAAACGGTGTCGTCAACCACAATAATGGAGGCAGACCCGAGATCCGCTTTGAGCGTGCGGACGCTGGCATAGTCCATCGGAGTATCGAGAATCTTGTCGTCGTCCACCAAAATCAAGGAAGAGGACGCGCCCGCCGGCATGATCGCCTTGACCTTGCGCGAGTCCTGCACGCCGCCGCCGTGTGTGTAGATCAATTCACGGAAGGTTGTGCCAAGCGGCAATTCATAATTCCCTGGCTTGCGCACGCGGCCAGACAGCGAAAAGATTTTCACGCCTGGGCTGTCTGTTGTGCCAATGGATTTGTGCCACTCCGCGCCGTTCGCCATAATCATCGGCACGTTGGTAAACGTCTCGACGTTGTTGATGATGGTCGGCTTGCCATAAAGCCCAACCGCAGGCGGGAATGGGGGACGCACGCGCGGCTGTCCGCGTTTGCCTTCGAGCGATTCGAGCAACGCCGTTTCTTCGCCGCAGATGTACGCGCCTGCGCCGAGGTGTGTGTAGATGCGGAGCGAATACTCTGTGCCGAAGAGTTTGTCGCCGAGAAAACCCGCTTCTTCCATCTCGGCGATCTTTTCATCGAGCGACGAGCCCAACTCCCAGAATTCGCCGCGCAGATAAACATACGCCGCGTTAGCGCCGACCGCGTAACAGCCAATCGCAAGCCCTTCCAAGAATTGGAACGGGTTGCCTTCCATAATCTCGCGGTCTTTGAAGGTGCCCGGCTCGGACTCGTCCGCGTTTGCCACAACGTAATGGGGCCAGTTCTTGTTATCAATGAACGACCACTTCATACCGGTGGGGAACCCCGCGCCGCCGCGTCCGCGCAGACCCGAGTTCTTGACCACGTCGGTCACTTCGTTGGGCTTCATTTTCATCACGGCGTTCTTGAACGCGGCAAACCCGCCGTTCTTTTTGTAGACGGAAAGTTGATTGATATCGGGTATTTCGCGGTGACGGAGGAGAATGTGCGACATTATTTCGACGCCTCCGCAACATTCTTCAAGCTGTTGATTAACTCCACCGTCTTATCCACTGTCATATTCTCGTGATACTTGATTCCCTCGGGTCCCTGTGTTTGGAACATGGGAGCCTTGTCGCACGCGGCGAGACAAGTCACCGCTTCGACGGTCACAACGCCATCGGAAGTGGTCTCGCCGACTTTGATTCCCAGGTTGCCGCACAGATCGTCCATGAATTTTTCGGCGCCGCGCAAGGCGCAGGGCAGGTCTGTGCAAACTTGAATACGATACTTGCCTGCTTTTTCTTCGTGGTACAGCGTATAAAAACCGACCACCCCCGCGACTTCCGTTTCAGTGACATCGAGCATCTGCGCGATATCCTGCATCGCGGATTTGGTGATGTAGCCCTCCTCGCGCTGGGCAAGGAAGAGCAACGGCATCATCGCCGAGCGTTTTCCCTCGGGCGGGTACTTCGAGAGGATTTGTTTGACTTCTTTTGAATACTTCTGTGCGAGGCTCATCGGTCAATGTCTCCGAGCACGATGTCAATCGAAGCAAGGATGGCGACCAGGTCAGCCACGAGATGTCCTTGCGTCATTTTGTTGATCGCCGACAGGTTGTCGAACGAAGGCGTGCGCATGTGGACGCGGTGCGGTTTGGGTCCGCCATCGCCTTCGAGGTAAACGCCCAACTCGCCGCGCGGCGACTCGACCGCGCTGTAGATCGAATTCTTCGGCGCGGGGAAGCCTTCCGTCCACAACTTGAAGTGATGGATCAACGCTTCCATGCTTACGCCGATCTCGGCGCGCGGCGGCACCACGAACTTGCGGTTGTCGCTCTGCACCGGCTGGTTCGGCATTTTCTTCAACTTCTCCAACCCCTGCTCGACGATCTTCAACGATTCGCGGAACTCATCGATATGGACGATGTAGCGCGCGAACGTGTCGCCCTCCGTGCGGACGGGCACGTTGAAATTATATTGTTCATAGCCGATATACGGGCGCGCCTTACGCAGGTCCCAGTTTACGCCTGAGGCGCGGAGCGTGGGACCCGTCACGCCGTGCGAAAGGGCGGTCTTCGGGTCGAGGATGCCGATGCCCACCAAACGGTCGAGAAGAATCGGGTTCTTCGTCAACAACGCTTCGTATTCGTCCACGCGCTTCGGGAAAATCCTGATGAATTCGCGCACAGCCGCGTCGAACTCCACGGGCACGTCGCGCCACACGCCGCCGGGGCGGAAGTAGGTCGTCATCATGCGCTGACCCGAACACAGTTCGAGAATGTCCATGATGTATTCGCGCTCGCGGAAACAATACAGGAACATGGACATCGCCGCGAGGTCGAGACCGAACGCGCCCATGAAAACGAGATGCGAGGCGATGCGCTGTAATTCGGTGATGATCACGCGGATCACCTGGGCGCGTTCCGGCACGTCGAGGTCTACCAGTTTCTCGACCGCCATGCAATAGGCGAGATTGTTGCCGGTCGTGTTCATATAATCGAGGCGGTCGGTCATCACCTCGGCTTTGAGATACGTCTTCGCTTCCATGTTCTTCTCGATGCCCGTGTGCAGATAGCCGATGTCGGGGATCGCGTTGACGATCGTCTCACCGTCGAGTTCGAGCAACAAGCGCAACACGCCGTGCGTGGACGGGTGTTGCGGTCCCATGTTCAACAACATGGTCTCGCCCGTCAGCGCGCGCTCGGAAACGAGATGTTTGTATTTGTCGTAACTGA
>JABARP010000028.1 GCA_019186825.1 Pyrinomonadaceae bacterium | reverse complement strand
GGCCTTCTTTAACATTACCTTTCCTTGTGCGAGCGCGGTTTCATCTCGAGCCTTTCGCGATCACGCGCGTGTCGCGAAAAGTATCGCTTCTGCCTTCGTGCCGTTCAATTCCGCAGCAACTTCCGCCGCGAGCGGTTCGATCCGAATGTCCGTAAACCCATATTTTTCAACGAGTTCGCGATGATGTTCCGCGGTTCTGCCGAAGCAGTGCAGGCCGTAGCGGAACTTCAGCTTGCCCTTGACACTCGTGTCCGACCGCCACTCATCTTCGCTCTTCCATATCTCGTCGGAAAGCTGAATGTGCAGTACGAGTTTGCCGCCGGGTCTAACCTTGCGGCCGCAATTTGCAAGTACGTGCTCAAACGTCTCGTCCGTCAGATGCTGGATCACCGCGAAACTGTACGCGACATCGATACTCGCGTCCGGAATGGCCGCCATTCCATTCTCATCAGCCCTGACATACGTCAGATTCGGCGCCGGATTTATGATCTCTGCACAAGCAAGAGCTCCAACTGATATGTCGCAGGCGTAAAGCTGCTTGACGCGCGCTGCAGCGTTCACCGCAAGGAATCCGGGGCCGCATCCGTAATCGAGCACAACGTCCGTTTCTTTTAGAACATCGCTCAGAACGAGGCCGCAGATCTTCTTGCGCGAACGAAGTCCGTCCTGATATCTGACCTCAAGATTCTCGTCGAGCGTTTTTTCGCCGGGATCGTCGCCGAAGAAATAATGCGGGCTGAGCGAAAGCACACGCAACGCCCACTTCCGACGCTTGGCTTTCGGGAGCTTCTTCAAAACGGCAGGGATCCACCACTTCCCGAGAAAATTTTGCGGGTCAGAGCCTAACGTCAGCGCGTACTTCAGACCCTTAAAAGAATTGCTCATACGAGGAACTTTGTAACGTTTACTAACTGCACGAGCTTAAATTGACTCTAGTAAGATACGCCATTGCATACGATTTTTTGGCTGAGTATTAAAGCGATTTAGCTGCTCACCGACGTTCTTTAAGAATAAGCTACGTGATTCTTCACCCGCCAGAGTCAAGCCGACGGTTAGTAGATCGTCAACTGCAAGACGGTAGAGATTGGTTCCCGATGCCCAGGTTTTCTCGATCAATTCCGCGATCTCCCTATCTTCGCTTGCGGCAGTTCCTGGCGCGTTGAAGATCATTTCCCGTATCTCTCCTTTTCGAGCTTTTAAGACGCCGGACCTCACATCAGTAAGGGTAAGCATCCGCTCCTTAACTTCAACGGATAATTTCAGGTTGCCTTTCGCGTCGAAGCACTCTAAGTCGCCCGACGATCCCGTGGCCGCATCAGCGCTATTTATCGCATGCCGCCGAACCTCTGAAAACAATCCAAAGTAAAAGCCAAGGGTTTCGAATAACGCCGCCGCGATCGAGAGACCTCGGTCGCCGCCGCTGCTTTCGCTGAGAAACTGTTTCACGAGTCCGACCGTTTGCTGGAGGCTGATCCGCTCAGGAACGACGAAATCGAAAGAACTCTCCTTGACCCGTGTATAGATGCTCCGCAGAACGTCTAAAAAACGATTCTTGGTAAACTCCGGCGAACTGCGATTCTCGACTTCGGACAGGACTTCCAAAAGCATGTCCCAGTCTTTTTGGTTCTTAACCTTATCCTGATCAACGTCTAATCTAATCCGACGCAACGGCTTACTGACGTATGGGTCGGAACTTGTCCCAAGCACGGAATGATTCTCTTGCATCCACGGAACAATGACCTTCGAGCAGAAGCCTCGCGGATCCCATGCTGAGGGAAGCTTGCTGTTCCCCTTTTGTAAACATAGGCAGTCCAAGTTCGGATCGGTCAACTTTCCGAGCAGTTGAGTCGGCAAGCAAAACCGAATAGAAACGACATCTGAGGCTATAAGGAGATCGATGTCTGGCGCAACACTGGTTTGTTCTTCAGCAAGCACCTGCTTCCAAAGGCTGTCGAGGAGTTCGCGCGCGGCCAGAGAATTCGGTGAGACGATTCGGGACATCAGTTAGGCCTCGGGACGGAAGTTTAGCCACAAGGATTCCTGGCGGAATCCCTTCGAAGAGTTGCAGAGTTTCACGGGAGCATCGATCCGGTGCCAGCCTTCAAAGAGTTCATCATAAAGACGGGTATGATAGCCCGATATCACCGCTCGACCCTTGATCTTATTTAAAATGGTCCCCAGATCGATGTGTTGTTCGTCGGTCATCTCAAACCCGTAAGCCTTGCTGTCTCCACGGCTCTCGTGGACATAAGGTGGGTCAAGGTAGAACAGTGTGTCTTCAGCATCGTACCGCGTAATAATTTCACTTGCAGGTGCGTTCTCGATCTGAACACGGAGTAACCGTTGGGCAATTTCCGGCAACGCATCTACAGCTCCAAGCCATCTGGATACGGCACCTGCCATTCCTGCCCTAGATGTCATTACACAGTGAGCCCAACGTCCTTCACTACTTGTTTGAGCCAATCCCGTACGCGTCTGTCTCGCACGAACATAGAAGCGTCGAGCACGTTCGATATTTGAAAGTCCAGGCTCAGGCGTGCACGCACGAACGAGCTCCTCTCTTGAAAAAGGCGTCAGACCGATCTGCCTGATCAACTCATCGGGATCAGAACGAAGGATCTCAAAGAAATTAACAAGTTCTGAATCAAGGTCATTGTATGTCTCAACCGGGGAAGGCTTTCTGTTCAAAAGCACGGCTGCGGAACCGCCGAAAACATCGCAAAAATGACGTTCACCGTTCGGAAGATTGGGGAGCAAAAAGTCCAAGTGAGAGAATTTGCCGCCGTACCAGCCAAACGCGATCATCTTCTTGCGACGAGACGCCGCATTCCCAACAATTCTCCTGTTCAACTGCACTTCCATTCTTGTCTATTGTAACGGATAAATTGAGCCGTACAAAAATGATCTCAGCGATGAATGCTCACTTTGCCTTTCCTTGGCTTGCGACGGCGTCTTGAGCAGCTTTGATCGCTTCGGGATCGCCGAGATAGCGGCTGCCGATCGGTTTCAGGCTCTCATCGAGGTCGTACACGAGCGGTATTCCTGTCGGAATATTGAGCGACACGATCTCATCGTCCGGCACGTTGTCGAGGTATTTGACGAGTGCACGCAGGCTGTTGCCGTGAGCGGCGATGATGAGTCGTTTGCCCTCGCGGATCTGAGGAGCGATCTCGCTCTCGAAAAACGGGACGACGCGGGCGACCGTGTCCTTAAGACATTCGGTCAGCGGAAATTCGTCCTGCGAGATCGACGCATATCGCGGATCACTGCCAAGGTAACGTTCGTCGTCAGGGCCGAGTTCGCCTGGCGGAACATCGTAGCTTCGACGCCAGATGAGCACCTGTTCGTCGCCGTATTTTGCGGCCGTCTCGGACTTGTTCAAACCCTGACGCGCACCGTAATGACGCTCGTTCAAAAGCCACGATTTCGTGACCGGCAGCCACATCAGATCCATCTCATCGAGAACGATCCAAAGCGTGCGGATCGCTCGTTTGAGCACGGATGTAAAAGCCGCATCAAACGTAAAGCCCTCTGCTTTCAGCAATTTACCGGCAGCGGCCGCTTCTGCACGGCCTTTTTCCGAGAGATCGACATCTTTCCAGCCGGTAAAGCGATTGGCCTTATTCCACTCGCTTTCGCCGTGACGGATAAGTACTAGTTGAGGCATAAACTTTGATTTTAGATCGAATTACGCGATTTTCAAACTGCGCCGTCAAGGCACGAGCCGTGCACGAACTTCGCCGACGAGATACAGCGAGCCGGCAACGACGATCACCGCGTCAGGATCGGCTGCTTTTGCGACCTGCAGGGCCGACTCGACGCTGCCTGTTACGAAGGTACGCTCCTTCGAGATGTCGTCCGGCATTTGCTTTAGCAAACGCTGATACGGAGTCGAACGCGAATTTGACGCTTGAGTCAAAACGATCGTCCGCGCGTGCGGAAAAAGCTCACGCATCATCGCCCGCGAATTCTTGTCTTCCATTGCCGCAAAGATGATCGTCACCGGAGCCACGACATTCTCGCGAATGTAATTCGCTAACGCTTTAACACCGCTTGGATTGTGAGCGCCGTCGAGCAGAAAGCGTCCGATCCATTCGAGCCGACCGGGATTGGACGCATTCTTGAGACCGCTCTCGATACTCTTCCGCGTGATCTTGAACCGGCTCGACAAATGCTCTGCGAGAGCGATCGCAACCTTTGCATTCTCTACCTGATGACGCCCCGCAAGCCCAAGCTTCTTGACGCGATATTTCGTCCGCAGCGTCGTAAATTCAATACCATCAGACTCAACCTTCGCAGCTGCCTCGCCAGCATCGATGAATGGAACTTTGCTCTCGCGGCAGCGTCTCGCCAGCAGTCGTTGAATATTCGCCGTTTGCTCGCCAAGCACAGCGAATTGCGTATTGGGACGAATGATCGCGGCTTTCTCGGCGGCGATCTTGGTGAGCGAACTTCCAAGATATCTCTCATGATCGCGATCAATTCGCGTGATCGCGGCGATCTCAGCATCCGCTGCCGTCGTAGCATCAAGCCTGCCGCCAAGTCCGGTTTCGAGGATCGCAACATCGGCCTTCGCCTTCGCAAACGCGAGCAGGGCGATCGCGGTCATCTGTTCGAAAAATGTCGGAACGGCGTCGAGGTCTCCGCGTTCGACGAGAGATTCACTCGCCCTTCGCACGCGTGTCGCAAGACGAGCGAATGTCACCTCGTCGATCTCCTTATTGCCGACACGTATGCGTTCGGTCATCGACGTAAGGTGCGGCGAAGTGTAAAGCCCGACCTTGAGGTTAGCAGAACGCAGCATCGCATCGAGAAACGCACACACAGAACCTTTGCCGTTCGTGCCAGCGATCTGAATTTTCACGAATTTTGTCTGCGGGTTGCCGAGTTCTGCGAGTAGCCGTCGCATACTCGCAAGGCCAAGCTTCATCGCGGAAACTTCATTGCCAAGCGAAAGGAGATAGCGTTCAGATACGGCGAAATTCACGGACCCATCGACCGCCGATGATAATTGATCTGTCCGAGGTGATAGCTTAAGTGGCCTGCGAGATGGACGAGAAAATACTCGGTTGTCATCGGATAGCCGAGAGCCTCGATCGGGTAGGGCTTTGCTAGGTCAGCGTCGGTCAGGTTTGCAAGCGTGGTTGAAACAACCTCGTGGGTTTCGTCGATCGCTTTTAAGATCTCTGCCCGAGGCACATTCCGCATCGCGAACTCAGCATCACGATCCCGAACGTAACCGGATGACCCTAGAATCGCACCTATAAAATGGCGGAGGTTGCCGCAAAGGTGCAGAGCGAGCGTGCCGCCGGCATTCGGCTGATCGCCTTGCTTTTTCCAAAGGTCAGGCTCGTCGCCGTATGCCTCGACCTCTTCGCGAAGTTTCGAAATGTCCCGATCGTAGATCTTTATGAGTGTCTCGTTAAGCCCCATAATTTACGCCGCCTTCTTGTCCGACATCATAAAATCGAGCGCACGAATGATCGTGTCCCGCATCTCGCGCCGGTCAACGACGATATCGATCATCCCGTGTTCAAGCAGAAACTCGCTTCGCTGAAAACCTTTCGGTAGTTTTTGACGGATGGTCTGCTCGATGACACGCGGGCCGGCAAAGCCTATGAGAGCCTTCGGCTCGGCAATATTGAGGTCGCCGAGCATTGCAAAGCTTGCCGTTACGCCGCCGGTTGTCGGATCGGTCAAGACCGAGATGAACGGCAATCCTGCTTCGTGCAGCATCGAGAGAGCGGCCGAGATCTTGCCCATCTGCATAAGGCTAAGCGTGCCTTCCTGCATACGCGCTCCACCCGAAGCCGAGAAGATTATCACAGCGGCATTGTCTTTAAGGGCATACTCGATCGCCCGCGTCAGTTTCTCACCGACAGCCGAGCCCATCGAACCGCCGATGAATGACATATCCATCGCCCCGGCGTAAACCTTGTGCCCGCCGATCGTGCCCTTTGCCGTAACGACAGCCTCGTCCAGGCCCGACGAAACTTTGGCCTGCTTAACACGATCGGGATACGGTTTAGAATCAAAAAAACCGAGCGGATCGCCCGATGTAACGTTCTCGTCGAGTGTCTCGAACTCTTCATCGTCAAAGACAAGGGCGAGCCGATCTAATGCAGAATATCGGAAATGATATCCGCAGTGCGTGCACACCTCATGCGATTCCGTCAGCTCGCGCTTATAAAGCGCGCTGTCACATTCCGGGCATTTTACGAAAATGCCTTCGGTATTGACGGTGCGTTTTTCTTCGGGTTCGCCGTTTGCGATCTTCGGCTTTTCCCTGCGAAACCATGCCATAAATGAAAAATCAGACTACCACATATCGCTGCCTACTTGAGAACAGCGATCAACTGCTCGTGTATCAAGCCGTTGCTGGCAGCTAGCGGCGGCCGGTAGATGTCCAGTTCCGAGCCATCAAAATACGAAACCTGGCCGCCAGCCTCCTTGACGAGCAGCGTTCCGGCAGCGACATCCCAGGGATTCAAACCTTCTTCCCAGAAGCCCTCGTAACGCCCACAGGCAACATACGCGAGGTCGATCGCGGCGGATCCGTCGCGGCGAACACCCCGCGAGAGCATAAGAAGTTCGTGCAGATGGCGGGCAGGTTCCTTGCGATCTCTGATGTCGTACGGAAAGCCCGTTACGAGTAGCGAATCGTTAAGTTTGTCTATCGAAGAGACGCGTATCGGCTTGCCGTTCAACGTTGCTCCGCCGCCCACTTCCGCAGCAAAAAGCTCATCGCGGGTCGGGTCGTAAGTTACACCAATGACGATCTCGCCATTGTGTTCGAGCGCGAGAGTCACGCAAAAGCAAGGGTAATTGTGCGCGTAGTTCGTCGTGCCGTCGAGTGGATCGATGATCCATTTCCAGGTTGTATCGTTACCCTTAACAACGGCCTCTCCACTCTCTTCCGCGAGGATAGAGTGCTTTGGAAAATGCGACCTGATCCGCTCGATGATCAAAGCCTCACTCGCGAGATCGGCTTCGGTTACGAGGTCGATGTCGCCTTTCTTCGAGATCTTGATCTTTCGACCGAATTTCTCAAGCAAAATACCACCGGCATCGCGAGCCGTTTCGATCGCAAAATTCAACATTGTCTATTTCTTTTGAGCGGCAAGGCGGCGGCTCGCGACCGCGAGGAACTCCCGGACCTGATCGTCCCAGAACGTCCAATCGTGTTTCCCGGGAAGTTCACGATATTCGTGCGCGACCTTCTGCTTGACCAAAAGCGCGTCAAAGTCGCGGTTGCTCGAAAAAAGAGGATCCTCCGTACCGCATGATTGATAAACATACGGTAGGTCCTTTACTTCTTTTATTGTTCCGAGCAGCAAGTAAACGTCATTCGAATGTCGGGTTTTGCTCCCGACCGCCCCGAATACGGCATCTACCGATTTTCCGATACCGCCGGCGCCCTTCTCCGTGAAGTCTGATGTTCCGAAGGCCCCGCTGAATGAACCCACAAGCGTGAAAAGGTCCGGATACTTCAAGCCGAATTTCACCGAACCGTATCCGCCCATCGAAAGTCCGGCAATAATACGATCGTCACGGTCCGCCTTAGTACGGAATTTCCGGTCGATCTCGGGGATCAGTTCCTTGATGATGTAGCTTTCGTACCTGTCGTTCGGTGTCAAAACACTGTCCGTGTACCAGCCGTTCGCACCTTCCGGATTTACGATGATGAAGCCATATTCGGCCGCATACTCTGCGATCTTCGTCTTTTCGGTCCAATTCTTGTAACTACCGTAAAGTCCGTGGAGAAGATAGATCGCCGGATAGCGCTCTGACTTCGCCGTCTCGTAGCCTCTGGGCAGGAGGATGCGATACGGCATATCGCGGGCCATCAGCTTGCTCGCGATCTTCCCTTCTTGGACCTTGAGCGGATCTGAGGAGCCAACATTGGATCGCTGTGCCGCAACAGGCACCGCAAACACAAGCGCGAGGAATAGGACGGAGAAAGATCGGATGGCCCTCATCGCGTTAACTGAACAGCTTTCCGAACCAGCTTGAACCTTCTTCCTTCATCGCGACATTCACGAATTCGTGAGCATCGAACCACACGCCCGAGCATTTATCGCAAACATCGATCACGATGTTCTCAAAATCCTTTTCGTAAAGGCTGCCATCGCATTTCGGGCATTTTAGAGGGGTCGCGCTCTCCTCAGCAGCTTTCTCAGTCTCAAGTTTGGCCTTCATCTTGGCGAGGAGCTCGGCCTCCTGCTTTCGAAAATATTCATTCTCCAGAGCATCGCCGCGGTCTTTAAGGTCAATTGCCATTTGGTAATTCAAAACTCCTTTAATTTGGTCGTAGCCTTTGTATCAATTATCGCATCAGCGGCTAGTTGTTACAAAAACGTCAACTCCCGTTATCGTGGGTGTTGAAGTTTGCATATTGGACACTTAAGATGTAAGCGACGGCGCTAAGGAGCAAAAGCAACGCGGTGAATCTTCCAAATTGGCTTACAATCGCACGGATCCTGATCGTACCGCTGATCGTGGTCGCTCTGCTTACGCCCGTTGCCGAAAGTGCTTTCGGGATAAGCGGTTACGCATTTGCGATCGTTCTCTTTATTGTCGCATCAGTAACGGATATCGTTGATGGCCAGCTCGCACGCCGTCGAAATCAGGTCTCAGCCATTGGCAAATTTCTGGATCCGATCGCCGACAAGCTGCTTGTCTCGGCGGCTCTCATCGTACTGGTCGAGAAACATCTTGCACCGTCCTGGGCCGTCGTGATCATCATCGGCCGAGAATTCATCATTACTGGACTTCGTTCGATCGCCGTTACCGAAGGCATCGTTATCCAGGCACAACTGCTCGGCAAGATAAAGATGTGGGCACAATGCGTCGCGATAGTTGCCCTTTTGGTTGCGGCCGCAAACGGCACCGTTCCCGTCTCGAACTTTGGGTTGGATTACCCCGCCGCCTTTTGGGAGGTCGCAGAGGTCCGCACCGCGTTCAGCGATCTAGTTACGCTCTCACTCACTTCGAACGATTGGAAGGTCTTCGGCTATCTCGTCGGCAGACTCGGCATCTGGGTTTCCGTGATTCTCTCCGTTTGGTCGATGCTCGATTATTTCAGATATTTCCTACGTGTCAGAAAGCCCGACACGGTCAGCTGAACCAAAAGCAAAAAAGCTGTCCGGCCCTTATAGGACGGACAGCCTTGTTCGCTTCAGAATGTGCCGAAGGTCCTACTGGAGCTCGACCCAGTCGCCTGTGTGTATCTCTTGGGTATTCTGCGTGATGACGACAGTTGCGCTGCGTTCCTTTACATTGAGGATCACGGCTTCGCCAACGATCTTGCGGATCGCCGGGCGGTTCCGCTTCGCATCGTAGGTCGTGACCATACGGCCGTCAGCCTGATCGCCACTCTTCCGCGAACCTTGGTTCGAGAATTTGCCGCCGCGATAGGTGTTGCTGTGAAAACCTTCATCGCGCTCGCTGACAGATTCCTTTTCGGGCGTCTTCATCAGATTACCTTTACCGAGCGGGCGATAGATCGTGAGTTTGTCGCCGACACGGACATTCTCTTCGCTGCCAAGGTCAACGTATGCAATGCTGTTTTGCGAGAGCGTTTCACTATTGTCACGGCCCATCAGGATGCGGCCATTAACCTTACCCGAAGGATCCGCCCACTGATCGAACTTAGCCCGATTATCAACGAGCGGTGCAACACGATTCTCACGCAGCTGCACAAGGTCGCCCAGCAGGAAGCTCGAACACGAGAATTTCACGCGTGCGACCGAGTAATCACTTTTTACCGCGACGGTCTCAAGAGCACCGACTTCCTGAACGTAGAAACCGACGTCCTTATTCGTCCAACGGCTTTCAACCTGTCCGCGAGGCCGCACAACGCTGAAAACATCGCCGACATTCACACCCTTGCTTGCACCCATATTGATGTAAACAAAGTTGTTCTCGCTGAAGTTGTATCGTTCAGCCTCTTCGCTGCCGCCGATGATCCGATTGCCGGTCGCGATCGGCGACGACTGTATATAGCCGCCGCAATAGAGGCCATTCGGACCGACAACGGCCATCGCAGATTTCTTCTGAACGATGACGCGATCGCCTTGACCAAGAGCCGAAGCACTAAAAACGCCCACCAAGGCGCAGAGAATTACGAAGCCGCTGGCAAATGAATTTACTGATCTCACACTATTTCTCCTCGAAGTTAGGAACTTTCTTGATTCTGTTAAGATCGGCGGCCGGAATGTTTGCCGTGAGCCCTACTGGAAGAAGCTCGGCCGGATCTATATCGGGAAGGGCCTGAAATACAGGCCAATTACATTCTATCTGCAACAATATGGATTGGTCAACACATTTTTGCATTGTTTAACGCATTCGACGACGTTCTAATTAATTCCTCCCTTCGATTCCCGGGCGCCGAACGGGCAACGATCGCGCGTTCCACCCAGTAGCCTCCCCATTCGAGACCCGACCGAAACAAGAGCCCACCCGCGATCCAAAGCCTCCCACGATGCGAAAACTAAAGAGTTTCTCACGATTCCCGTCTCCCGATTTTGAAACTTCTAATATGAATTTGTTATCATCACCGCTTGCGGCAGTCGGCAGGCGTCGGAATTCGCCCTTGAGCCACGGAGTTGCTCTCTGGAATTCTAGGTCTGAAAGTCCAATATATTGACTTCCGATTTCGATGCTTGAATACTTTGGACCTCAAGCTTGAACTAAGAAATTTGATCTATGAAATTCGAGATCTGAGGTTCTAATATTGCGACTTCCGATTTCGAGAGCGAATATTTTGGATCCCAAGCTTGAACAAGGAAATTTGATCTATGAAATTCGAGATCTGAAGTTCTAATATTGCGACTTCCGATTTCGAGTTCTGATATCTCAAGTCTGAAAGTTTAAGATTCAAAGCAGGAATTCTGCCCCAACAAGAATTCCACATCCTGCGTCTGCAGGCATTGTTTTAACCCATCACCTTAGCCGGTGTAGCTCAGTTGGTAGAGCAGTTGATTTGTAATCATCAGGTCGGGGGTTCAAGTCCCTTCACCGGCTCCATGTAAATTTAACCATTACAACAAGTTATGTTGAGGGGTTATTCCATTGAAATAATCCGATTCGCATTTTGGGTTTATTTTTGGGTTCATCAGTCACTTTTTCACCCGATTTGGTAGGATTTGGTAAAATACTGATATGGAAGAGGTTGACGGTCAAGACCGCGATGAAATCGAAAAATCGGATACTAGCCCGTTATTGGACGAAAATGACCTTTTGCATAGGTTCAAACTGGCTTCCGTCTATGAAAACGCAGCCGACCCCGCTTTTAAGAAGCTCCTTTATCGGCTCCGCACGGCTAGAGGCAAGAAACATTTGAAATCTGTGCCCGTTGGCAAGAATATTCGCTATCGTCTTGCGGATGTCGAAGAGTGGGAAGCAAAAAACGCCCGAAACGCTTTACTTTCCCTTGTGAACCTATCGGACGATGACGTTGCCGAATGGTTTGACGAGGACGGCAACCTTGCCTAGTACTCTTTGAATATATCCGTGATGTCATCAACGGGCTTGGACGGTTCGACCTTCCACTCGTCAAACGCTTTTTGAAGTTCGGTGGATGCTTTCCCGTCGCTTTCATTCTTTTCCTCCCCGTGATTCTTTCTTGCTTGTTTCTTTGCCCTTTTGTATTGCACCGTATCTTTCAACGGTTTCAGTTTCCGCGTTCTGCGTCCGACACAGACTGGTTCATTCGGGTCGATTTCCAAAATCTGCGTATCCGTAAGGCATAGGTGCGGAAAGTGAATTAGGACGATATGCTCTTGCCTGTCGGCGGGGAGTTCGGGGTGGTCGTCTAGGTGAAATAGATAAAGGGCGTCTTGTCGTACTGATTTCGCTTCCGTGACGAGTTCCTGCAATGACCTGCCCGTATCGTTAATGAAATATCCATTTTTGTCGGTTCCCATAGTTCCCAAAAGAAAGCAACGGAATACGTGACGCTATTAAAGCTGAAATGTATCGCCTAGTTGTCTAGCGAAGTACGCGGGTGCTAATCTTTTCTGTTTAGCCTATTTGGGCGACACCGCCAGAAACTCGACCACTTAAAAGCGAACCTCGGCCCGATTGACGAAGCGAAAATCTGGTTTTCGCTGATTATTGTAATGACTCAGAAAGAACTTGAAAAGTACTTGATGGACGCGGCAAATATCCTTCGCGGGATGATTGATGCTGCCGACTTCAAACAATACATTTTCCCACTACTTTTTTTCAAGCGAATCTCCGACGTATGGGACGAGGAATATGCCGAAGCACTGGAGGAGTCAGGCGGCGACTTAGATTATGCCAAGTTTCGAGAAAATCACCGATTTCAAATCCCAGACGGTTGCCATTGGGAGGATGTGCGGAAGGTAACGGTTGATGTCGGCTTGGCCTTTCATAACGCAATTCGCGGAATCGAGAATGCAAACTTCGAGCTGCTGCACGACATTTTCGGTGATGCTCAATGGACAAACAAACGGCGGATTAGTGATGAAAAAATGCTTGACCTTATCGAGCATTTTTCAAAATTGAATCTTAACGTTTCTAACCTTCCTCATGACCTGATGGGCGAGGGGTATGAATACCTAATCAAGAAGTTTGCCGACGACAGCGGACACACCGCGGCGGAGTTTTACACGAATCGAACCGTTGTTAAGTTGATGACGCTCATCACTGACCCGCAACCGAAAGAAAGTGTGTATGACCCAACCTGCGGTTCGGGGGGCATCTTGCTAAACAGCGTCCTTCACCTCAAGGAACAAGGTAAAGAATATCGAAACGTAAAATTGTATGGCCAAGAGTTGAACCTAATCACGGCGGCTATCGCCCGGGTCAATATGTTTATGCACAACGTCGATGAGTTTCTAGTTGTGCAAGGGGACACACTGGACAGCCCGCAAATACTCGAAGATGACGAACTGAAGAGGTTCGATGTTGTAATGGCAAATCCGCCGTATAGCATAAAACGTTGGAATCAGGCCAAATTTATAAATGACCCTTTCGGACGGAACCTTTATGGAACTCCTCCGCAGGGCAATGCTGATTACGCATTCCTGCAACATATTCTTAAGTCCCTAAAAGCCGACACGGGGAGGTGTATCGTTCTTTTTCCGCACGGCGTCCTATACCGAGATGCCGAACGCTTAATGCGGAAGAAGATGATTGAAGACGATTTGATTGAGGCTGTCATCGGACTGGGTGCGAACCTTTTTTATAACTCAACAATGGAAAGCTGCCTTCTAGTTTGTCGGAACAATAAGGAGAAGGCTCGGAAAGGAAAAATTCAATTCATAAATGCGGTTAATGAAGTAGCACGGGTCAATGCCCTAAGTTATTTAACGAACGAAAATATCAGCCGAATCTTCTCCGCCTACAGGGATTTTGCGGAAATCGACGGTTTCTCCGCGATTCGTTCAACTGAGGAAGTGTTGTCGGAGCAAGACGCGAACCTGACTATTACTAGGTACGTGTCGGGAAACGGCAACGAAAAGTTTGACGTTGAAAATGAGGTCGTCAAATTCAGTGCAGGGTCTCAGGAGGCGGTAGAAAAGATTCTCGACTTTAACGAACACCTTACCACTGACGAATTGCTAAAAGAGTTCCGCACAATTTTAAGCCGTAAGGATTCTTGGAAGCCTTACAAGTTTAGAGAACTCGTTGAAAACGTCAGTAAGTCCGTAGCCCGTCCATCCGAGAGTGGAATCGAGCGTTTTGTCGGGCTAGAGCACTTATCAGCCGACACTTTCGAGGTAGATTCTTGGGGGTTAGTTAGCGATGGCACGAGTTTCACGAAAAGGTTCTTCGCTGGGAACGTCCTTTTCAGCAAACGTCGCTCATACCTTAAGAAAGTTGGCGTCGCGGATTTCGACGGTATTTGTTCTGGCGACATTCTAGTATTCGCGGTGAAGGCGGATAAGAAACACGTCTTACTCGACGCCTATCTGCCGTATATCGTCCGAAGCAATGAATTCATTGAATACG
Source organism: Pyrinomonadaceae bacterium (assembly GCA_019186825.1). Taxonomy (GTDB): domain Bacteria; phylum Acidobacteriota; class Blastocatellia; order Pyrinomonadales; family Pyrinomonadaceae; genus OLB17. The sequence continues at coordinate 198 of JABARP010000028.1, read as the reverse complement.
CTTGCTATACGTCGGCAGGGTCGCTTTCGCCGAGAACAAAATGGAAGGAAATCTCAACATACGAAATGCGGATTCCGTCCATTGACGAACAACAAATAATGGTCGATGCCTTGACGAAATTCCAGCGACTGGTCAAGGACGTTAGCAAAGCGACATCACGGTTTGATGAAAATCTCAAGCACTTAAACATCTCGATAA
>JABARP010000023.1 GCA_019186825.1 Pyrinomonadaceae bacterium | reverse complement strand
CGCCGTATAGCGAGCCTTTGGAGCAGTCGGGGCAAAGACGATAGCCGTCATGCCTTCGATCTCGACTGACCATGCTACCAATACCCCCGCCTCAGTCTTCTTCCCCTCACTCATGCCGCGCTCCTTTCGTGGGGTCAGAGCCCTAATCTTTTCAGCATTGCCTTGACCACCTTCGTCTGCTTCACTTTCCCGACCCGCCGCTTGCTGGCCCGTTGAAATTGATTGGCGTAGCTCGGACGCCAGCCCATGGGCGATGGACTCATAGGGCCTCCTGTTGATCGACCAGCGGAATCACCCGCCGGTCTAGTTGTAGTTCCTTGTGGCCTTTCAGCTTGCGCCAGGCCCACACCTCTAGTTGCGCATGCCCCGTGCTAAGCCACATTTGCCCCAGGACAAGAGATTTTGCGAAACGCGAGGCAATGTTCGAGTGGCTGGTACATTGCACGCCCAGGACCGGCACGCCTGGCCGCACGGCCACGATATCGATACAGCCGAAGAGATCCACGCGGATCTTGGCAAAGGCGTTCCACTTCTCGACCACCTGGGCTTGATAGCCCATCGCTCGTAGATGCTTGAGTGCCCGTTGGGTTGGGCTCATCGTCTCTTCTCCCGTCGCTTTTTGACTCGCTTCTCCGGTTTGGTCGCTTGCTTCTGATACCACTCGCAGCCGGCCGTATGCGGATCGACGCAGCCCTTGCACAGATCCGCCCCGCACCAGCAGACCACCACGCCGTTATCTTTCGCCGATACGTCGGGCGCCTGGCATTGCTGGCAGATCATCGGCCCATCCCCCGCAAGGCCGGCAGCGCGGCGACCACCTCAGGCGCGACCTCGAGGCTCGGCAGGAACTTTTGTGCGTACTGATAGCCAATCCGGCCCTTCTCGATCGCCTCCCGCAAGGCTCGCTCACGGCCCTGCACGTCAAACCCTAAACTCACCTTCCACACCGGTTTCGAATTCATCGCTTTGGCATCCTGCACCAGCCGCGTGTAGGCTTCTTTGAACGCCATCCGCGCCGCCACTGGGTCATGCGCCAAGGCCAAGGCCGGACCGAAGGCTTGAGCCATTTCATCCGTCCAGACCATCGAGATACTTTCGTCCTGCAATCCACGGGACACAATGGCCCAGGCTTCCTCGACGCCGAGGTGCCCTCCAGGGATGCGATCGAGGATGTCCGCGAGGGTTACCCTTCGCAGCTCTTTTCGACAGCGTGTAAGGGCCACCAGCACGTCGGATTCAGGATAGCTCGACAATTCCGCAACCATCGCCTTCACGGCCGCATCCGAAATCGACTGCCCAACCAGTTCGTAGGTGACCAAGATTGCTTGTGTCACTTCGGCTTTACCCATGCTTAACCTCCATGCTGGCCATCACCCGCTTGTACTGTTCGCTCACGTTGTCTCGCTGTTCAGCATTGCGCGCTTCGCCCGTGGTGGCCTTGACCCCTGTTACCCATTCTGTCCGCAATCCTTCGGCATCACGGAGCAGGAAATCCGTCGAATGCCGCGCCGACACATACATCGGCTTGTTGTGGGTTAGGTAAAAGGCCGCGATCAACGGGGCTTCCTCGATCGGTACCCGCTTGAGGAAATTGGAAAGTTGCCCGTTGGTCTTTGCATTGCGAAGCGGATCAGCCCCGTATCGATTTCGATATGCCTGTGCGTAAGCGTCCCAGGTCGGACCCGTTCTTGAAACCACCGGCTCCCGCTCGCCGACAGGCGTAGCGGAACTCTTAATTCTTATCTTCTCTTCTTCTTTCTTATTCTTCGGAAAGGAGTAGGAAAGGGAAGGAGTAGGAGTAGGAAAGGAGGGGATGTCTATCCGCTCCTTTTTTGTTCCTGAATCGGGAACCGAGTTGTTCCTTTTATGTTCCTGCCTTTTGTTATATTCCGCCCACTTAGGGGCTTCGAAAACGAGTGGCGAACCATCAGCCGATGACTCGCGAATGACTAGCCACTGTTTCGCAACTAGCCAGCCGATCTGCCGCGAAAGGTTGGCGGATGACTGGCGGACTGTCCGAGAGAGAGTCGCCAGCCAGTCGCCACTGGTCCGCCACTGGTTCGCCGACCGGTCGAGATAGACCAAAATCTGGAGCCAGGTGCGCAAGGAACGGTCCCCAAACTCTGAGGTGAACTCCCACAGTTCAGGGTCGTGATTCAGTTCTTGCGAGACGTGAAAATAGCGTTTTGGTACTGGCATGCAGGCCCCCTATTTCTTCTTCGCGAGCTGCCCCAACCGTTCCTGCATGACGACCTTCAGCGCGTCAATTTTCACCTTCGGCAGTTGCCCCTTATCCACCGCCTCATTGAAGATTTCCGAGGCCCGCTTGACGGTTTCTGCGGCCTGAATCTCCAGGGCCAGGTCATTGAACACAATCATCGTGTCATCCGGCCCTAAGTCCGTGGCGGTCGGTTCCTCGACGCTCTCCACCACCTCTGCCGGCGGCTCCAGTTGGGCCCGTAGACGGTCCTTCAGAGAGGATGGTGGGGTTGGGGCCACTTCGGCTGTGATCGGCTCGCGGGCGGGCAAATCCATGGCTTCCTCAGCCATCGGCAAGCCCTTGAGCGCGTCGGCGAACTTGTCCCGCAAGGCAAAGGCGCGGGCGCGAAGGGTCAGCATGCGGGCGGTGTATTGCGTCCAGGGTCCAGGCTTGCCCAACAGGCCGGCCCGCTTCGCATCCTCTAAGGAAAATTCCGACCGATGTTCGGGATGGCCTTTGCGCTTGATGATGCAGACGCCTTTCTGCGGCGTGCTTTGGCTTTCGTCGTGCCACTCATAGACCGGTGAGGCTTGCACCAGGGCCAACATGCCATCGCCCCACAGCGAGGCGCGGCCATTGATCACGGCGATCGATTCGAGGGCACTCATCGGGCTCAAACCGATTTCTAAGCCCTTCTGAATGGCAACCAGGATGTTGCCTGGCTTGCCCTTAAAATCTTTGGGAACAAGATCAGAGTCGGCCATGATCTTGGCGAACTGCATGGCTTCATCCAGGTTGCGCGGGGTCATGGAAAAGGACGGGGTAGCGGGCTCTCGCACGGCTAACTCTTGCATGTGATCTCCTTGGTTGGGGTCACGCGGAATACGCGGTGCCCTGGTTGGTCGACCATGTATTGCTCAATTAATTCAGCGTGTTCAGCCTTCAAACGGTCCAAATCGAGCCGTTTCGTCGACTTGGTTGTTTTCCATGAAATGGAATAGCCTGGCACCTTTGCCGCGGAGGCATCTCCCATGAGTGATTTGAGATGGCCTTCGAATCGCGCCTTCTGTTCCTTGTTCGCTTTGAGGTCTGCCTTTGATTGCAGGAATTGAGAACAGTCCAAGGCGACTTCCTCCGGCAGCTCAATCACTTTCCCGCTATCCCGTGGGTAGAGCTTCTTGAGCAGGTCCACCGTCTCCGGCGTCCATGTCTCTGTCGGAGGATCGCCCGCTTTGACGCGCATCATGAAACGGGCTTCCAGCTCAATCAGGTATTCCTCGATCTCCTTGTCCCGCTCCACATCGAACACCACCGGCTTGCCCCAACTGAACAGGACGGCCACCTTGCCCCACTCGCGGTTGGTCACGGCCATTTGGTGGGCCACTTGCAAGGCAATGTCGTCAGGCAGAGTGTCGAAGCGGGCACCGGATCGACGCTTGATTTCGAGGATGCCCGGGCCTTTCGGATTGTTCACAATCTCAAAGTCAAGGCTCGCGGCCATGAAGTCGTATTTGGGATGCTTGCGCGTGGGGCAGCGGCGGATCTTCAAGCCCAAGTCCTCGGCTACGATCTCCGCAATGACCGGCTCGAACTTGCTCCCCGCCTTCTGCTCCCACGTCTCGTTGTCGTCGTAGCGTGGGAGATCACCCTTCAGCTTGTAGTAGAGTTCCAATGGCGAACAGTACGTACTGATGCCCGCCACGATCGGCGCGTCCGAGCTGCCGATCGCGTTGTCTCGGGCTTCCTTTTGTTTATCCGTCAACATGCAATCGTCTCCCATCCCTCCTGTACCGGCTGCACCCATTGCGCAGCCTTCCGGCAGGTCTTGCAGCGCCGATGGCTCGGGTCATCCTTCGGCCGGTCAAACCATTCGTCACAGTGAATGCAGCGCGTGGTGGTCAGGGCGACCACCTTCTTGCTGCGGCGCGTCATGGGAATGTTGGCGATCTCACAGGCCCGTCGCCAGGTCCCGAACCGGCGCTCCGCAATGCCTTCACTGTAGAGGCCGTAGGTGCGGTAGCTGCTACAGGTGAGGTAGCCCAGCTCGTGGTAGATCGCGAGCATGTCAGCAATCAGTTCTTCGTTGGTTGGAGTAGTGGTCTCTCGCATTACGCCATCCTCCTAACAAAGCGCAGGGCCATGGAGGCGCCGACACGCTTGGCCGTGCCGATCTTCCTGGCCTTGGCTTCGGCCTTCTCGGTGGGCCGGATGATCTTGTTATCGGTAAAGATTTTGATTCTCGGGGCGATGTAGTAGGTCATGATGCACACTCGAATTTATATTCTGGCTTGGTGCCGACCTGGACCTTGCGACAGATGGCACTTTCTGCATGCGGCCACACGCGAACAGTCGCGGTGAGTGAATACGGTTTCCATTCGTGATGAGGCGGCCAAAACAACGGTTGGGCTGGCTGTATTTTTGTAAACGTATATTCACGGTTCCCAAAGTCGGCATCTTCGCTTGACCCTTTCGGCTTCCAGCCACGACTCAACAGAAATTCCAGTACAGGTTCGGCTGCTGGGAATCCCTCTTCTTTGCCCAGAGCAAATTGCACAATCACGCCTTGCAAAGAGGATGGCCGAAATCCGACGCACGCATAGGTATTGCGCCACGTTCCCTCGATATGTGGGCGCTTTAGATCAGCGAGAAATTGCTGGACCGCCGCCACTTCATCGACGTGCATGTGAATAGTGAGGCGCATACTCTCGACCAACTTTTCACATTCCTGGTAGGCGTAACTGATACTGTGAATATCAACGCTCATGTGCCCTCCTAAGGCTGGCTTTCCCGCTCTTCATATAGTTCTTCCGCCCGTTGCATCTGGCGCTCCCACTTGCAGTACTGGCACGGTCGTGGCCGGCCATGTTCAGGACACAGGCACTCGTCCTCGTCGTCCAGCTCCCGATCTGGCACGCTCATCTACAAGAGCTCCAAGACCCACACGAGGTAGGCCACCAGCAGCACCGCCCACACGGCATAGGTCCACCGATCCAGCGGGGTCAGATCCTTGTAGAGTTCGACGGGCAACGGCATGGGGTCAGGGCGCGGGGTCATCGCGTTCTTCACGAGGTCGTGACTCAGTTGTGAACTGGACAGATACACGTTCGGGCGTGGGTGCTTCGTTACCATGATGACCTCCTTAAATCGCCCAGTTGGTGCGGGTGCGGGGGGTGAATTTGTTGTTCCTGGCCTGGTCGCGTTCTTCGATCAGCCGCGCATTGGCTTTTTGCAGGGCTTCCAGTTCTTCCGCTCGCCACACGGCCCCGAACATGAACCCCCCGACAAGTCCCAGCAGCAAGGCAATGATGATGCTCATGATGTCGCCTCCTTGGTGAGCAGGTGCAGCTTCATGTGGTCGCGTAAGACTTGGCAGGCATCCGGCAGGGTCAGATCCATTTCGCGGCTCAGGGAGAGGCCCAGCAGTCCGACCATGAACTGCACTTGGTCCGGGGTACGCGGGCAGCGGGACAGCTCGGCCAGCCAGCAGCCGCAATGGTCCAGCCAGCTATCCAGGGCATGCAGGGTCTTGGGAGCATTGAAGGACAGGTCGTGGCAGATGTGGACGGCCAGGCGGTTGGCGAGGTGCGGCATGATGGGCCTCCTAATTGGCTTTAGGTTTGGCACGATTGCTACTCTTGCGCTTCCGGTCGACCATATCTTTAATGAGGGTGCCAATTTTGCCGCTATGCTTGCGGTTCGCTTCGGCCTTGAGCCAAGCCCGCTGATCTGAGGTGAATTTGATGGAAGTGGGTGTCACGGCCATAGGTGCCTCCTTAGTGTGTAATGGCAAAGTAATATCAAGGTGCTACCACCTTGTCAAGCCTTTCGCAGTACTTCTGTACATTAAAATTTATGGGGCCGCTGTACATTTTGGTACGCAGCGCCATGGTATTCCCTAGGCCGCAAATAGACGATTTGCTCTTGACGTGTGGGATAAACGGTAGTACCGTACTAACAGAAAGGCGCTAAAGAAGAAGGGAGGTGAAAGAGAGATGATCACGCACTCAGCCAAGGTGTTCGGGTACGTGGACAAGTCCCTGAAGGCCCGCATGGCGCGGCTGAAAAATGCTGATGGGCGCTTGTCCGAGAGTCGCTTGGTCGATGAAGGGCTGCGGAAAATCGTGGAGTACTACGAGGAACAAGTCCGCCCTTCGGAGCCTGCACAGCGAGCCACTAAGAAGAAAGCTTCTTAGGCTGTTGCAGGCGTCATACGGCTTACTCGTGATGACGGGTCGGGTTTGAATGATCTCATTTGTATCCTGTAGTCGAAACACTGAGCACGAACGGCCAGTGGATACACCTAGGGCGCAATGGCACTTCCGGAAACTCTAGTTGGCGTGTAGAACGTCGCGCCAGGAGGATCTCACATGAACACGTTTGCTACTGTGAACGATTTGCTTCTGGCGTATGACAAGCTCCACGTCTCCCAACTCCGCGATCCCCGCCCGCTGCGCTGTCGTCTCAAAAAATACTTTGGCCCGCTCCGGCACCTGCCTATTAGTTCGCTGAGTGTACCCATCGTGTTAGGATGGGTCAATGACATTCGCAAGCACAGCCCCGTCCAGGCCGATGGCTGCCTCTCGGCGCTCCGGACGATGCTGAACAAGGCCATTGAATGGGAGATGTACAAGGGCGCGAACGTCGCGCAGTTGATCAAACGCAAACGGCCGGCACGGCGCAAACGCTATGTGATGGCCGGTGAACGCCCCGCCCTCATCACGGAGATCGACCGCGAACCGCTCATGCTGCGGGTCTATTTCTATATGATGTATTACGTGGCCCCGCGCCCGTCAGAATTGCAGCGTGCGAAGATCGAACATGTGAAACTCTTCCAGACCGGCACCGAGTGGGCCGGGGTGTGGATCAAGCCCATGACGAAGAACGGCGACGTGCAGCAAGTTCCGTTGCCGTCGTTCGTCTGCTCGCTACTGGCCGAATACCTCGCCACGCTTCCCCCTGCACAAACACACCTCTTTGTCAATGCGCAGGGCCGCGTGCCGAGCTTCGGCTGGTGGCATAAGCAATGGGTCGAGATCCGACGACGGGCAGGGCTCACAGACGTGCAGCAGCGCGACTTGCGCCGGTCCTGTGCGACCGACTTGACGGAGTACTTAGACCTTGTGAGCATCTCGAAAGGCGTGCTAAACCATCGCGACCTGAACACGACGCAGATTTACGTCCAGCCGGTCGATCAACGCATTGTGCATGCGATGGACGCGCATGTCTTGAAAACGCGGAGTCACCTACCACCACAAGGAGGACATCATGCCCAGAATCATTCTGTGCTTCAGCCTGTTAGCAGCGGGGTATCTGTTGGGCGTGTCGAGCAACCCGCTTAAAGCGGAAAGCAGCTATTTCTATGGCAATGACGGCACCATGGGCAGCATCCACCAGTCGATGCCAGGAGCGCCCATGTACTATTACGATAACAACGGGAACAGCGGCATGATGGTTCCGGACAGCACGATCATGCCGAACAGCTTTGATCGGAAGAGTCCGTGCTGAACCCAGCGGCGGTGCCGAAACAGATTACGATTTATGACATGAATGGCGAGGTTGTGGCGTCGTTCTATGGAGCCGTGCGGCCCGCGGAATACGCCACACTCTTCGAAGATGCGGGGAATGTCTACATGGTGGAGTGCGAGCCGCGCCCCGTTACTGACTGAGCCTGCGAATGTCGTTCATCAAGTGTTCGTTGTTCCGCATGACGCACCAGCCCGAGATCACGGCATCGTAGGGCTGCGTCTCCAGCCGTGCAACCAAGTGTCCATTGTCATAGACATAGACTTCCTGGTCCTGCGTGATCACCCACTGATAGCAAGGCCGGTCAGGGTTTACGCTGGGCACTGGCTTGCTCGTGCAGCCGATGCAACTCAGCGTCAGCACGATTAAGCTCATCAGCAGACTGCGCGACTTGCGCGGCGTGGAGCGCGTCCCGACCGGCTTCTTCAAGGGTGGCCTGGTTACGGGTTTGGTCGCCCTTGAAATAGCGCCAGAGTGTAAGAGCCAATGTTGCCACGCTCGCAACCGCTTGCGTAACGCTTGCCATATCATCATGCCTCCGGGGTAGAGGGTGGATCGGCCTTCGGCTGATTGTGATAATAGCCGGTCACGGCAGAGGCGATAGACCCCACCAGGCCAGCCCAAGACGCGGGGCTGCTCGGATCGAAGCCCGTCTGCATGTACGTGGCCCCGGCGAGCACGCAGGCAATGATGAGTCCAGCGAGGGTGCTTTTCGTGTTGTTGGTCATCGCTTGCGTCCTTTCAGCATCTGGTTAAATCGCTTCGTGTCCTTCTTCTCATGCTGCACCGACCAGTCTTTGAGCTTCGCGACGGAGCCATTGAGCGTATCGAGCCGCTGATTGATCCCACGCACATACTTAATCACCGCGCTCACCCCGAGCGCCGTGAGCGACTGCAACACTTCCGACGCGCCGACGTGCAACCATTCTTCCATGCCTCACTTCCCCTTGTCATAGGTCCAGCAGACATCTTGCGGATGGCTGGTGGACACGCCCACATGCACAAACGTCTTGCCGATCCCGATCCGCCGCACCCCCATGGCTAACAGGTGGTGCAGCATGCGAAAGCGCGTGATCGACCGTTGGCAGAACACGTCCGCCGCGTCTGCCGGATCGTGCGTATGCTCCGACCCTTCCACCCCGCCCACATCCTCATTGTGCGTCGGGTCGCGATACCCCGAATCAATGCGCAGCTCAAAGCCCATGCGCTGTTCAAGCTCCGTCAGCACGGCCATGAGGGCGGGCGAGAGATTCGCGGTGGCTCCGGTCATGCCAAGACCTCCTGATAAACACGTTCGAGCTGGGTCAGGTGATGCGAAAGGGTGCGCGGGGCTTGCCAGTAGCGGGCATGGGCGGCACGGCCCAACCGTTCCACCAGGCTGTCATCATCTAAGCGCCTGAGTGCCGCGATAAGGGCCTTGGCCGTCGGTTGGATCACCAGGCCGGTCACGCCATCGACAATGGAATGTCGGGCCGCGCCCTGCTCCGTGACAATCACCGGCACGCCACAGGCTTGCGCCTCCAGCACGCTCAAGCCTTCCGTCTCTTCCCACAGCGCGGGAAACAGCAGCGCCCGAGAGCGCCGGATGGTGTCGAGCACCTTGTCCCGATCGACCCAGCCGGTAAAGCCGACGTTCGCTACAGGGCGGGCTCGCATGATGGCTTCACATTCCGGCCCATCGCCGACAAAGACCAACCGCCGCTTGACGGCGTTCGCCGCATCGGAGGCCAGATGCACGCCCTTGCCTTTGGTGATGGCGCCGACCATGGCTACCTGTTGCTGCTTCTCTGGCATGGCCGGCGGGCAGGCGTCTACGAGTACAGGATTGGGCACGTCATGCACACGCATGTCAGTCAGGAAGGGCTGCAATCGTGCGTGGCTATAGGCCGACACCACCGCCACATGCTGGACGGTCTGCCGGATCTGCCGCTGCTGGATCAGTTGTCGGCCAATTCTGAACAGCTTCTGGGGGTAGTTGCGCTTATCGCAATTCGTGGTGAGGCAGTCGAGAGAGAGCGGGGCTTTGCGGCAGATCGTGCCGGTCTGGTGGTTGAAGAACACCCCATTCGGACAGCCCAGGAAGTAATCGTGCAGCGTGACCAGCAGCTTCGCCCCCGATGCGCGAATCACTGGAAAGATGCTGGACGAGGCGTGTTGTGTCCAACTATGCACGTGAACAATCGTCTCCCGGTCCAGGTCCATCGCCACGCGGAGCCACTTGCCGAGCTCCTTAGCATCGGTCGTATTCCAGAGATTGGTCTTGGCCGATTGCGGTTCCTTCGGCGTCCAGACCATCACCGCATGGCCCCTGGCCTTGAGCCCTTCGGCACTGGCGAGGGCCACCGCCGAGGCCCCGCCGCTGACCGTTGCATGGTCGCTGATAATCAGGATTCTCATGGCCTAACTGTTATCAATCTTCCCGGTTTGAATCATCTTCGTGCCGTCCAGGCAGAAGCCGGTAAACACGTCCGTGGCGGCAGGGTTCCAGTTCGTGGAGCCCGTCAGAACCAGATTCGCCCCATCCACCAACGTGCTGTTGCCATCCGTGGCATAGAGTACATACCGATCGCCTTGGATCAGATCGTCAAAGGCCGTGATGTTCTGAGCCGAGCCGTTCGTGAGATTGTAGGTGGTGCCGAAACGTAGGGTTGGCGTAGCATCCGCCGCGTTAATGGTCGGGATGCTTTCGGATACGGCGGTACAGCTCACCGCATACAGGTTCTCCCACCGGAACTGCGTCAGCCGCTCCGTTCCGTATCCGCCGAAGCCGTTCACGCTCCAGATGCAGCGCCCGTTGCTGTTGCCGTCCGCGTAGACGTTCTTGAGGACCAGCAGCTTGAGGATGTTCGCGCCGGAGGCCCCGACTGCGGTGTAGGTGCCTGCGCTGGCCGTGCTCCAGTTGTAGACGGTCAGGCCATCGACCACCGCCAGCTTGATCAGGGCGCCGTTCGCGCCAGTAAAGTGGACGGCTTGATAGCCCATGTTCTTGCCGTCGATGTTCGTGATCCGGACTTGTTCGATTGTGGAGGTGCCCGCAATGGAGACCGTCACCAGCCCACCGAGCACGCTGGTGCTGCCGGTGATGTCCCGGCCCTTGATGTTCGCAATCTCCACCGTCGCCAGTTGTTCGGTGGCAAACAGCCCGATCAGTACCCCATGGAAACAGTCGTCAAAGTCGATGTCGCGCACCGTCCAGGTACCGTACACCGCCGAGCTGCCGCCCAACCCATCGCCCACGATCTTGACCGCTTGCGACTCCCCGCGTGAGGCGTTGGCAAGGATCAGCTTTTCCACCGTCATGGTGCGCGGGCCGAAACAGTAAATGGCGTGTTCGCCGGTATCGTTCTGGTCGATGATCCCGCGTCCGATGTAACCGTTCCGGACACGGTTCTGGTAGCAGGCCGAGCCGATGTAGTCGGCGGCCGGTCCGCTGCTTTGGATGTAGAAGTGATCGTAGAAGGCGTTTTCGATGGCGTAACCCGAGCCGCCGTCGCAATAGAATCCCGCATTCCAGCCGGTGGCCTTCACGTGTTCGATGTGGAGGAACCGCCCGCTGGTAATGCCCGAGCCGTCCAGGTTCATGCGGATCGCGTACATCTGCTCGTTGGTGGTCAGCGGCGTTTCCACTTGTATGGTCAACTGCCGCACCGTCAGACTCGGATCTTCCGACAGAATGCCGTGGTTCAAGCTGGAGGCCGCCGTCATGTTCAGGATGGTGGCGGTGATGCCTTGGCCTTCAATGACCAGCGGCCGATCTACGGTAATGGTTCGGTCAATGTCATACGTGCCAGCAAGCAGCTTGACTTTCCCGCCTTTTGTCGCGTGCAAGGAAGAGATTGCATCCTCGATGGCATCGCTGCTGCCAGAGGTGCCGGTGGCATCCGCGCCCCAGTGGTCGGGAATGACTTCGGAAAGGTTCGAGCCGTTGAAGGTGCCGAGCCCGGAAAAGCGTTGCCGCCGGATGTCATCGACTTCATAGCCACCGGCCGCATAACTGACCGTCGCACCGCTGGCGATCGACAAGCCGCCTGCGCCCTTGAAGCTGAACACGATGTTGCTGGTGACCGTGACGTTGCCAGGGACGGAGATCAGCGACGAAATCACCAGCGTGACTTTGGTCACCGCGCCGATCGTACTGACCGCTGTCGCGAGATCGCTCCCGTACCGGCTGATGTTCACCCAGCCGGACGAGAAGTTGTAGACCTGTTGCGCCCACTCGATCACGCCCGATCCGCTCACTGTCAGGTGGTCGTAGTTCCCGCCGACTGACAGGCCGCTCGGGACCGTGGTGGGCACCGCGCACTCCACTCCATCCTCGGTGGGATTGGCGCGAAGGAACTGGCCGGCCACGAGAGCGCCGAGGGTTATGGCGGATTTGTTGTAGTGGTTGGCAATGCCCAGGACCGGGACACGCGAGGTCAATTCAAGAATCTGCGTGCAGAGTCGCGTCAGCTTGTCTAAGGCTTCTTCGTGCGAGGCGGCGGGAAAGCTGCCCGCATCTTGATAGTCGGAGGTCTGGGTATAGGGCTCATTCCCGAGGATAATGATCTCGGCATTGAGCGCGGGCTCATTGCCGGTCGTGAAGGTGATGGAGCCGCCCGATTCGTTGCCCACTCCGGACACCGTGTAATGCGTGTCCAGCGTTTTCAGCGAGCCATCGACCCAGACTTGCAGATAGCTCTTGTCTTTGATGAGGAACTGATACGAGAACGGGCCAGCCGTGGCATTGCCCACGAGATCATGGCGGCGAATGGGGGTGGTGATCATAGCAACGGGTCTCCTTCTGGTCAGGAGCCCGTCGCTGCGTGGCGGTGGGGCTATCGGGAACTATTGCAGTACAGGCGCTGGGCCTTGCTTCGTTCTCGCGTTCTGGTCAAACTTCGTGGCGGCACGCATCCGGCCCATCTGCCGAGCCTGGGCAAAGTCCTTGTTCTCTTGCTCCAGTTGCAGCGCGGCCATCTCTCGAAAGCGGTTGATAGTGGCTTTGAGCAGGACCACTTTGCCGCCGTCCGGCCCATCTGCCGCCTGCTTGTAGATACCTTGCCGCATAGTTTCGTGCAAGGCGTCGTGCAGGCTTTGCCGCCCTGTCATCTCGCTGCCTTTACCGGCCAGTTCTGCATAGCGATCATAGAGCTTCGGCGTCAACTGAATGCCGTCGATGTGACGCGAGGGCATGGTGAACGGATAGGCCAGCCGGTTCAGTTCGTGCGCCACCGGATCATCCTTGATCTCGCGTACATACAGCGGGCTGAACAGGTCGGGCCCCATGCCGCCTTGCAATAACACCTTGTCGCCGTAGAGATTGCGCTGGGGCGGCAGCTCGTCCGAGAAGCCAGGGACTTTAGCCTTGAAGGCGTCGAGGATGGATTGCACATCGCGCATCACCGGATCGACAACCTTGGCCGTCTGCCCAATGGCCGAGCTGTACGGCATGAGCGTGGGCAGTTCCTTTTCCAAGAAGCTCTTGACCACATGCACGTCCTGAGAGGCCACCGCGTTGAGCGTGCCCGCCAGCCCTTTGACAAACGTCTTGTTCGCCACGTTGCGGGAGATTGCCACGGTCAACGCCGAGGCCAGTTCGGCGCTATCCTTCTGCCCCAGTTGCCCCATGAGGTCGGCGGCATCCGCCGCCATGCCGATCAGCGAGCCCAACGGTTCGATACGCGCAAAGCTCACATATTCATTGCCGACCTTGAAGCTGTACGGTTGCCAGCCTTCGAGTTCCAATTGTTTGCGGAGCACCTTATCTTTCGGCCCGCCTCCGGTGATCAGGCCGTTAGCGGCCAGGCTTGCCATAAAGGCCATGGTCATGGAGCCAAGCCCGATCTTGGCGAGGGCGAGGGCTTGCCGTTCCCCGCCTGCGGCCAACTCATCGCGGACCGCTTTCGAGGCCAAGGCGAGTGGGGTCCGTTCACCGGCAAACTTGAAGATGTTGGCAGGAGTGCGAATGAACGGCAGGACTACGCGCCCGAACGGCACGTTCTGCACCGCCATCTGTACCGCGCTGCCCGCCGTACCCAGTTCTCTGGTGAAGGTGGTATAGGCCGCGAACTCCTGCGCATCCTGTTTGATGGTTTCCGGTGGGTCGGCCAGGATCTTGTGCTCGATTTCCTTAGCCTTGCGTGCGGCCTCTTTGCCGGTTAATCCCAGTTCGTTTACTTCCCTGAACGCTTGCCGCTTGGCGAGTGCGCGAAGCTCAGCGCGGAAGGCGATTGCCTTAAAGAAATCATCACCTGCCATGAGGAAGCGGCCAGGCAGGCGGATGGCATTGCCGAGGAAATCCACCGCCGCGCCGACTGAGCCTGTCAATTCCAAGGCATCGGCGGTGATGGCCCTGCGTGGCATGTTCTCCAGCTTGCTCGCGCCGAATTGTGGCGCATCTTCCTTAAACGCTTTCCAGGCCAGCCGCCAGGCATCGCCCACCGATTCCAGCACGCCCCCAACCATGGCCGCGGCTTCACCAGGGCGAACCGATCCCGGCTTAATGAGTGAGGCGACTTGCCGCTCTGGAATATTCCACAAGAGGGTGGCTGCGTTGCTGATAATGTTCGTACTGTGCGTGATCGGTCCGGACAGCAGGCCATTCACCCAGATTTCATAGAACATATCGCCCCAGGTGGACTTGAGTGCCGCCTTCGCAAAGGCCATCATCGCTTCTTCTGTGGGAAGTTCAGTAACCATCTGCGCAAGGTGGCTTGCAGAGACCAATCCAGGGGGGGGATTAGAAGTCTGTGCATTTTGCACTGGCCGGGATTGGCTGAGTGGCTTTTTTTGCTTAATTTGACTATCGCTAAACACCGCAGCAACGGTTTCGCCAGACTGAGTTTTACCTATGATGCCATCATGGCCTTTCGCTTTAGCCTCTTGAATAAGCTTGATTTCTTGCCGTGGGTCTCCAAGCGCATCGCCATTTACACGCATGGGGTTCTTCAATTCCAATTCCGCCCCAATAATGCGGCCTTCTGGACCAGCAATTAGCTTTGCCGTTTTGTCAGGAGTGTCACTAAAGAAATACGCCTCTCCAAATCCTTGCCTTGCAGAGCTTTCGCTGGGGGAAAATTTATCAAACTGTTTCGTTGTCCCGTGATACCACGTTTTTCCTTCCGCTCCTGCACCCGCCCCACCTCTCGGCATTCCTGGCCCTGTGCGTGCATCGGCAAATCCGCCCATTTTCGATTTCTCTTCCACGCCACGAAAGAATTTGTACATCTCCTGAATGTACTGGTCTTGAATGGAAAACTCGGGGTCCTTGGCGACTTGTGCGCCAGCCTTCTGCATGGTCGGGTATTTCTGGTTGAGCAGTCGGAACGTCCGGCCTGCTTCGCTGTAGGTGCCGATGATGCGGGTCGTCGAAAGCCCCGCCATGGTGAAGGCATGCGCGAACGCTTCAAAGTCCTGCGGTGAACCGGTCGCTAGATACGCCTTGGCCGATTGCTTCATGTTATCCACCGTTGCCTTGTAGACTTCCCGCGCCTTCACCTGAATTTCTGGGGCGAGGATCGACCCCGGCTTGAGGTCCAAGAGGTCTTGTAAGGTGAAGCCGCTTTGGCCGGCCAACTTTCGCACCGCCTCATCACTCAACACCGGCCCGCGCCGTTGCTTGGTCAGTTCCTCCTGAAATCCGTCGAGGCTGAACTGATGCGCCTGCTTCGCCTCTTCACGTTTGGCAATGAGTGCTAAGGCTTTGGGTGGGATTGGTTCATCTCCAGGAGATGCGGCTCCTGACGCGGTGATGTGGGGAGGCTTGCCCGCGCCGCCACTCAGCGGCGTCACATCAATCACATCCCCGCCAAATCCGTACCTTTCCTTTACTCGGTTAATTTCTTCGCGGAAAGATAGTACGTCTCTAGCTCTACTCTTAAAATAATTAGCATTCGGTGTGAGGTTGCCTATTTGCTTAAAAGGTGATCGGGCTTGCCTTTCACCTGGGGATGTGAGCCCTTCTAATTCTATGACGCGATTCACAACGCTTGCGTCGAAATGTTGTTGAGAAATTTTCCCCTGTAACAAGTCGTCAATGGGCAAGTTTTCACGCCGCATTTGATGGATATATTTGTTATAACTTTCTACGATGTTGTTGTAATCTTCAGGAGACTCGCCGGACATCATTCGACCGCTAGGCGGCACCTCTGGCGGTTTGCCACCGCCCCCACCCAGCGGCACCGAGCCGCGCTCCGACTTCAGGATGGTGGCGGCCTTCTGAAACTCTTGAATGATGGCGTCCTTATTGGCCGCGAGAAACTCTGTCGCCTTGCCTCCGGCCTTCATCGCCACATGCAGCACCGGCAATGCGGCCAGCGCCGTCTCGATCCCTGCCATAAAGTCCGATTGTTCGCCACCAGGCAGACCGCCCATGAACTCAACGAAGGCATCGCCCACCGTTTCCGCCGCTTGCTCATCCATGCCGAGGGTTCGGGCTGCGGTGACAAAGCCAGGTCGAGCCGCTTCCGCTAAGGCTTTCCCGCCACGGCCCAAGGCCTCTACGCCACTCTCGCCACTCGCCATCTTCTGCATGTCGGCTGCAAACTGTTGCTTGACCGCCGCCACTTCTGGCCGGTCTACGGTGATGGTGTTCGGCTGTGGCGCGGGTTGCTGTTCTGGTGGCACTGTTGCATCAGGGGCGAGGGTTACCGGTTGCGTGGCGGATTCCTGCTGCGGTTGAGCCGTTGGCGCCACGCCCTTGCCTTCCTGCGGCGTGCCGCCTTCCTTGACCCCCATGTACACATCAGAGCCTTGTTGCACCGGTTCCATGAGCATCCGGCTTTGATACTCCCGCATGGTTTGGCGGGTCTGGATATAGCCCTGGTCGAGATCGTCAGCCATTATTGTGCCGCTCCTGCTTCGGAATCTTGGAACCACGATGAGCCGATTTGCCCGAGGTTCTTCACTTTATCCCAGATGGTCGGCTCCGGTGGTTTGTAGGTGGAGAGGAAGTCGCTCACGATCTTGCGGCCCTTCTCGTTTTCCTGCCGCTCCCGTACCGCCTTGGCTCCGGCCTTGCTCATCGCGCCACGTTGCACCATGGATTCTAGCTTCGCATCGTCCAGCTTCACTTGTGACGACTCGCCGACCACGTTCTTGCGTTCGGCAATCACCGGCTCCCATCGCTTCATCACCTTTTCGCGCATCTCCCACGGATCGCCGTTCGGGTTCTTGCGCATGAGATCCCAAAAGTCCCGATCCGCCCCTTCCTTGGCTTGTTCCGAGAGGGCGTCGTACTTATCAAGCGGCCCGCTCGTGGTGAGTGCGCCCATCATGTTTTTATGCGCGGCCTGGACGGTCTGGGATTGGACCTGTTGCGCCTCGCTGACTTGATAGCCTTGCGCCTCGCGTAACTGGCCGAGCGCGTTCTGTGCTTCTTCGGCTCGTAACTGTCCCGACTCCAGATCGGCCATGATCTGGCTTTCCAAGTCGCCGATGTTGCCCATGCCGAACTTGGCTTTCGTGATGTCCTTCGTATAGCCGACCAGCTTGACCTTGGATGCTTCGATCAACGCGGGGTTATTCCGGTCCTGCTGCTGTAACGTATGCTCCACGGTGCGGATGGTATGGGCCTGGTCGGCGGACATCAGATTTTCATTGAGCTTCTGCGGCAACTCCCCGGATACGGTTTCCCCGCTCAACACCCGCGCCATGGAGTCGCGGTAGGTCTGCTCGTGAATCATCTTCGTCTGGGCTTCAGCCGCCTTGTTCTTCCGGTCGATCTCAGCCTGTTGATGCTGTATGGCTCCGAATGCGATTGCGTTGTAATGCGGCAATTTTTCAGGATCAACATCTTCTGGCAACTTCTTGAGTCCGCCAGCGGGCACGTTCAATCCGTCATTCGTGGCATTGGAGCCCGCCTCTCCTTGCGGTTGTGTTTCGTTTACCATCTTCAACCAAGCAACCGGATCTCGGGCGGCTGTTACTGATGCCCATTTATGAGCAATGCCTCGCTTCATCGTCTCTTTGAGCTTCACCCCATCGGTCGGCGAGAAGATGCCCGCCTTGACCCCTGCGGTGATATGGTCGTCTAAGTCCTGCTTGGCGGTTTCCCTGAATCGATTGGTCGGATCGGCCGCTTGATCTTCCAGCCGGTTCGCCACCACCTGGAAATCGGCCAGTTGCTTATCGTGCCGGAGCTTCAGATGCTGCGAGCGAAAGGCACTCAGGTTGTTGAAGGACTGTTGCTCCAGCGCAGCGGCCACCCGGGCCTTGGCTTCCGGTCCTGCAAACTGATCGGCATCGGCCAGCGCCTTGTCGTAGCGGTTCTGCAACTGCAACTTCATGGCGTCGTCGGGCGACACCTCAATATCTTCGCCGTCCTGGTTCTTGATCTTCACCTTCCAGAAGCGCGGGTCTACGTCCTGCTGCTGCCGTAACTGTTCCTCGATCTCCATCCGGTCTTGCTGCATCCCCGATTCG
Organism: Pyrinomonadaceae bacterium; assembly: GCA_019186825.1. Lineage (GTDB taxonomy): Bacteria > Acidobacteriota > Blastocatellia > Pyrinomonadales > Pyrinomonadaceae > OLB17. The sequence continues at coordinate 3,109 of JABARP010000023.1, read as the reverse complement.
GCATCGAGGGAAATGGTATGGGCCTGCGTCTGCTGGGCCAGGCTGTCGAGGTGCCGGTTGATGGCATCGCGGCGAGCCTGGGCTTGCGCAAAGGCGTGGCCCAGTTGGGCACTGCCTGCGGCAATCGCGGCCCCTGCCTGCTGCATCCCTTGTCCGGCCTTATTCGCGATGCTGCGGGCGCCCCCGCCGCCACCCACGGAGGGCATCACGCGCCGATTGAGCTGTGCGGGAATCTTCGGCATTATGTGCCCCCTCTGCCCATCATGCCCACGGCGGATGATCCAGCTTGCGTGATCCCGCCTAAGATCGTCCCGAAGGCTTGCATGCTGGCGTTCCGTTTGGTCAGCCGCTTGTCGTACTGGATCAGCGCGGCCTGCCGATCGGTCAGCTTTTTCTCGCGCATCCCTTCGTACTCGCTGGTGAGGGCGTCGAGTTCGATGTTGCGGGCCGTCTCATTCGCCACCAACAAAGCCGAGCCTGTATTGGCAACCAGGCCGCTAGACGCCACCGTGGCCGTCTGTTCGTGCAGCAGTTGCGTGCCTTGCCTGCGAATCTCTTTGGCTTGCTCGAAGCCCAGTTGCTTGGCGAGGTCGCCTTGTTCGTTCACCGCCTGCGTGTCGATGTCGGCCAGCCGTGAGTAGGTGTCCGCCTGCCCGAGCTGCCCCGCCACTTGCAGGCCGGTGCCCATCATCGACAGCCCGCCCATCGTCGCCATGCCGATTGATAACGGATCAGCCATTGATCCCCCTTGGAAACCATACATGCCTGACCATCGTTTCCCCTTGCGGACCGTAGTACCGCATCGGCCCGCTTTCCCGCTTGAGCCCTAACCGATCCAGCCAGATACTCGCCTCTACATGACTGGCGAGACACACCGCATCCACCCGAAACAGCTTCGAGGCTCGCACATAATTCTGCAGAATCCGCTTGGTGCGCCGATGCAGCCAGTACCGATGCGTGAGCGCGTCCGGATGCAGGTACGTCCAACAGTGCCCATAGTGCGGATGGACCAGCGTGATCCCGCACACCGCCACCACCTTGCCATCCACCCAGCCGGTCCAGATCGCGGACTGGCCCAAGATCTTTTCGAGTAACGGTTTGGCATTGGCCGGCAACCAGGGCGCGTGGTCCACGTCCTGAATCCGGAACTCGGTCACGAACTTGTTAGAGATCGCCGGTGTCGATGGTTGCAAAGAGTCCAATCACTTTCGCTGGGAACGGTTCAACGCGCTGAATACGGAGCTGCTTAGTCGTCGTATGGCCCAAGGTCGTAATCGTGATGTCGCCCGTAATGTACGGCGGGCCGGTGTCCATGTAGTCGCGGTTCCCGCGTGTCGGGTAATCCTGGTCATTGATGCGAATAGTGGGCGTGGAGATCACGCGCACCGTGGTCACAGGATTGGCCGCTTTAATCCCCTGCGTCGAGCCTTCGTTGGTGCGAATCTCTGGCCGCACCGTCAGGCAGTCGCTATCGAACTTCAAGCCGATTTCCACAAAGGCATGGGCGCGTGAAAAGCTGAGATCGTCCGTGCTGACCGTAAACGGCGACAGTTTGCCACCGGACGCCACCACTTGCACCTCTTTGCCCATGAGGTGCGAGAAGGACGACGCCGCAATGCTGGTGACCGGCGTCCCGCGATAGGTCAAGGCGCAGTCGGTATTCACCGTGGCGTCAAAGTATTCGATGTAGCGCACCGTCTGCCCGTTGATCGTGCGCCGGACAATGACCCACGTTTGATCGCTGGTCGAGGTAGGAATGGTCGCCACCGACTCGAAGGCTCCATCGGTGACATGGCGACTCCAGGCAATCACATCCTGCTCGGGAAAGTAGGTCAGGGCCAGCATCACGCCATCGGAGCGCACCGCCCAGACTGTTTGATTCGGGTCTTGCTGATAACACCATTGGGTGATGGTGGCACTGTCGCTCGTGACATGGCGGGCTAGGACAGTACGATCCGACCGCACATCGTTGGAGTTGTCGGCCTGGTAGTCGAGTTCACGGACGCGCTTGCCGCCACGCTGCACGTAGAGCAGCTTCCCGCCGATCTTGAGCGGTTGAATATCCGCCGAGCCGTAGGCGTTGATCTCGTCGGCGTTCGGCAGGTTATCCGGCGCAATGGGCGTGTCTTGGCTGGTGGCGAGGGTATAGACCGCGCCGTTGGTGGCGACGAACCACACGCCCGCCTTTTCCATCCAGAGAATGGCGTTGACCAGACCGGAATCCACTTCGAGCGAAATGGCGCTATCGGCCAAGATGCCCGCCCGAAAGGACTCAAATCCCGCCGTCTCCGACATATCGATACGGGCCGGTTGTCTAGAGGCCCCGGCTAAGGCTGTCCGCTGCTGAATGAAGGCAATGGCCCGAGGATAGCCCTGCACGCCGGAGAACGCGCCCTCTGCCCAATAGGACGTGCCGCTGGTGGCGTTCTTTGGCAAGTGCTGCCGGACAATGGCCGTCACCGATCGGGCGCTGCTGTACGCCAGGATTTCGACATAGCCCCAGCCATCATTGATGTACACCCAATCATTGCCACCGTCTGAGGCCGTCCCACGTAGATGCACCGGTGGCCTGGTGCCGGTGGTGCCGACACTGGTCATCTCGTACACATGGCCGTTATAGACACGGCGCAAGCCCAGTTGCGTCGGCAAGGCTTCGCTGGCCTTCCAGGCATCCTCAGCCGGTGAGCCCGCCTTGTCGCTGATCTTCCAGAATGCGCCCACATGCCCGGGCAACCAGGTGTCTTGATTGGCTGTGAGCGTGACTTGTGCGCCCGTATGCAACGGCTTGTTGCAGGACACGTTGTCGATCGTGTGCGCCGTTCCTGCCGTGACGTTGGCGAAGTAGATATAGGCCGTGGAGCTGGTGGCCGTGAACACCATCGACTTGCCGGTGCCGGTGGTATAGGTGGCAGAGGCCAGCAGATCGGCCAGTCCTGGTCCTGTGCCCACTTGCGCATCGACCGAGCCCACACCCACGTCAAACGTCACGGTATAGACCAGGCCAATCGTGGTCGGAAAGGAGGTCTGCCCCGCGCCGATGTCCGCCCCGCCTGCATGGGTCAAGAGGCCAGCCCCAGCCGAGGCAGTAAAGGTGCCAGCGCCCACCGAT
>JABARP010000016.1 GCA_019186825.1 Pyrinomonadaceae bacterium | reverse complement strand
ATACACCTACGACGGCGATGGGAAGCGGATCAAGAAGTTTGTACCTTCGGCGGGTGAAACAACGGTTTTCGCTTACGATGCATCAAGTAAGATGGTGGCGGAGTATTCAACTGTGATCGCGTCAACAAACGACGCTAAAGTCAGCTATTTAACCAACGACAATCTCGGTTCTCCACGAATTAACACCGACGCTCTCGGCAACGTCACCGCCCGCCACGACTATATGCCCTTCGGCGAAGAGATCGACGGCGTCGGCGGCCGCACTGTGGGGCTGAACTACGGCGACGACACCATCCGCAAGCAGTTCACCGGCTATGAACGGGATAATGAGTCAGAGCTAGACTTTGCTGAGAATAGGTACTACAACGCCGGGCATGGAAGGTTCACCACAACCGACCCATTGTTGGAATCGGGTAGAATCGAAAACCCGCAGACGTGGAATCGTTACGCCTACGTTCTGAACGATCCGATAAACTACGTCGATCCGGATGGTCTTTACGAGTGTAAAGGTTCGGCTGACGAGTGTAAGGCTTTCAGAAACGACTTAGCCAGCGCACAAGCAAAACTAGCCGACATCGAAAAGAAGTACGGGAAAAATTCGGACGAATACACGAAGGCTCAGAAAGCTTTGGGTTCCTACGGGTGCGAATCTAAAGGCGGTAACTGCGTGGGCGCGGACGGCAAGGCTCTCAAAGACGCTAAAGGAAATTTCATAAAAGACACTGCTGGCAACGTCCACGTTTCTTTTGACTGGAAAGGGGCATCGCCCGCCCACACGTCAACGGATGTCACGAGCGGGATTGTCAAAGTCCAATTTACGGGTGGAAATCACTCTAACTTCGGTTTGATGGCCAATGAGGGCATCAATTCTGCTGACACGCAGAGTGCGCTTAAAACCGGAACAAGTGTCAGCCTTTACCAATCAGAAAAGGATGGCCTTTTTGTGCAAGCCGTATTCCGGGAAATGTACTATCAGGCCGCAGGTTCTGGATCCGCATCTTTCGGCAGCACGCCTCAGGAGAGGTTCACATTCTGGAAAGAGAGTTGGGAGACTCCAGATCATAAAGCAGTTCGGGCGGGACGAGAGAGTGCAATAGTAACGAGGTTGAAGGAGAACTACGGACTAAGTCCAGGTGATAAACGACCGTTAGTGACATTCCCTAGGGGTTACAAGCCTAGAAGATGAAGTATATGAACAGAAAATCTTTTCAGTTGGTGAGCGGCGCGGTTCTTTTGTGTGCTGGATTCCTTTCGACTACTGCGCAAACTGGACAAAAAACGGTTGGCAGAAGCACAGCCCCGAAAATTGTCGCCGGCAAGCCAGGTGTTTTCATTACCTTTGAGAGATTCGGAAAAAGAACGCCAGTTAGTGAGGGAGAGAGTGACAATGGCATATGGTTGCGGCTGCACAACAATATGCGTTACTCGATCAGGTTTTGCATATTCGGACTTTATGAAAAAGGCTATTTACCTATCAAACCGGAAGAAAACACGCAGATCGGCCTGTATTATGACGTCATACTTAATGCGAGAGCCGACACCGATAATCGGCCCTTGCCAGTTGTTCCGCTGGGCTATCCCCTTCTAAGTTGTCAGGAGTATGAACTTAAGGCCGGGAGGTCTATCGTGTTCTCCGCCCCGAAAGAGCACCTCGCAGAAGAACTCTCGATAAAAATCGGTTTCAGCTATGGATGGGAGGAAACAGGAGAAAACAACCCGACGCACTTCGTATATTTCAATTCATACAACCTTCCCCAAAATGGCTTAGAACGATCGAAATGAAAAAGGCCGTGAGCGGTGTTCACGCCTTTTGTTTTTCGGCGGAGTGCTGGCTGATGAAGGCTTCGAGGACGGCGGCGATCTTTTGTTGTTGGGCGCGGGGGGCAGTTCGTTGGCGTGCTTGAGAAGTTGCTTCTCGGCCCTATGGTCTTTGAAAATCGAACCCGAGGAAAAATGGTAAACGCGATTAGCCGCGACGTTGAACTGCGCGATAGCTCGAACGTAGTAAGCGGCCACTACTCCTACGACGGCGACGGGAAGCGTGTGAAAAAGGTCGTTCCTTCGACTAGTGAAACAACGGTTTTCGCTTACGACGCATCAGGGAAGATGGTGGCTGAATACTCTACTGTCATTTCTCAAGACCCGAAGGTGAATTACACGACGAGCGATCATCTTGGCTCACCAAGAGTGCTGACTGATCAGAACGGAGCGGTCATCTCGCGTCGTGATTTCCATCCCTTCGGTGAGGAGATCATCACGGCCCAACGCACCCAGGGCCTCGGCTACGTCACAGACGACATCCGCCAAAAATTCACCTCGTACGAACGCGACGCGGAGACCTCACTCGACTTCGCCCAGGCAAGGATGTATTCCAAGAATCACGGACGTTTTCTTTCGGTTGATCGTGAAAATATTGGAGCCGATTCCTCATTGCCGCAATCGTGGAACGGGTATTCGTACGTTATGAACAGTCCTTTGGAGTTTGTCGACCCAACCGGTCTCATTTGGTTGAGACGGCGTATGACCGACACATATATATGGATTGACGACGACGTTTACGAAAGGAATTTGAAGAAGGACAAGAACTATTATTCTGATTATATCCGGTCGAACGACGTTGTCATTACCGTTACAGGGGGAACGGCGGCGACGCCCGATCAAATCGGAAAAATGGTTCTTCTGTGTTCGGACGGCAATATCTATCCAATTACTCAACGCGACATTGATATCGGGACGGTCCACATAGGAACGGATGACCCGCTTCGCCAAATGCTTGATGGTTTCGAGCACCGAGGAGCAATGTGGTTCTGGCGCCCTGCGATCTACTGGTCAAGCCCGGTGGTTATGCTTCCTGCCATCCCTGTCATGGGAGGAGGTTCGGCGGCTGGTGGAGGCATTTTAACGTTGGGGCTCTCGAGCACGGAAATCCCCGCAGGCTTAGCGTTGTCTCCTTCACTCATTCAGGCGGCTGTGAGTCGAGGGGTGGTAAACCCAGCAATTTATCTCAATTACAAAGGGACTTAGCTGCCGCAGGACCAGCTGCCATTTTCAAGGGTCTAAGGACAGCCGTTAGGACCTTAGGTGCTCACCTGGCAAAACTTGATGGTATACAGTACGAGTCCCAGGTACGAGGAACTATTCAAAATGTGTCGAACCAAATTGTAACGATTCTTCAGTTTATCAAGGACAATGGCCTGAAGCCGTAGGTTTATGGAGAAAGAAGTCGGACTATATAGAAACAAGAAGGTCGTCGTTCAAGAGTTCTGTCGAAATGTCGAACTCCCATCAGATTTCGAAACAACGATCTGCTTGCTGTTTTTCGATAACATGGTACCGAGTGGAGTAGTTGATAGCGTCATTCTTCGGATCGCTTCGGCCTGCCCGCTCGGAATTTGGGTTGCCGGCGAAAATACTGACGAAATCTTTGAGAAACTGCTCTTATTTCTTTCAACCTTTGAATCTAAGGCCGGCCATATCATGACAGGTGTCGCGACAACCAATAGTATTACCGAAGCTGCCGAAGACTTCTTGCTTTCATCAATCCCAGACATGAATCGATGGCAGCATTGGAACTCGTATCGCATTCTTATTGTTGATGCTAATTCTTGGGTGGAATCATCTGTTTCGCGCGAGGCCCGACCTGACTCTCGTCATAAGTTTTTGTCGACCGTGGCTCTTATTCAAGGTGTTCGCGGCATAACTCCTTGACCTAGAAAGCAGCCTACGAAGCCACGGGGGCTATACGGGTGTTACGATTATTGAGATCGCGAACTTTGAGGCAGAAAATTAAAGCGATCAAATTCATCTTAAATACATTGCCCTAAAAATATGACAGACAAAGCTGCCATCGTAAGGAATCTGGCGGAAACGCTTTCGCGCCTAGACAATATCACGCAGTATGACAGTCCGGACCACTCAGAGGCGTGGACGATTGCCATTTCTTTGACTGATCTGTCGGACTCATTCAAAGCGGTGAACGATAGTCTTCTACCTCGGCTTCGCAAGGCGAATGGGTCTATAGAGATCAACGCAATCTTGCTAGAGATCGCTGACGAATTCCGACACATCCTGTTTCACATCCATGCTATGAAATTTTTTCAATCATTAAATATACCTACAGATGGAGCGTGAAATCTAAGTGTAGTGGAAGATTCAATCTGGAATCGGTAACGCCATCGGAGCCGGGAAATAGCTACCTCCCGTAAAAATAAATTATTCAGGAGGAACAATGAAAGTCTTAATAACTACTCTTTTCTTTTTCGGTTTGTCTTTTGTTTGTTTTGCTCAAACAAATCCGTGCAAGGACGTTCGATTAGACTCAAAAAAGCCAAGCGTCTTTATAACTTTCGAGCGATTTGGCGAAAGAACGCCAGACCGCGAAGATGAAAGCGACAAAGGCGTATGGTTACGAATCCACAACAATACCAAATGGAAAATATATTTAAAGACCTATGGTGCTGATAACGAAAGGGACGAATACCGCGTTTCGTATGAAGTTCAAAGAATGCCGGGCTTTGAGTGGAAAAGGAAAGAATCAGAACTTCCTATCGGTTATCGCATTGTTAAAAACTACAGAGTGCGAGCTGTTGAGTCTGGAAAAAACATTCTCTTTAGTGTTCCAAAAGAAAACTTAGCCGATGGACTTTCTATTCTCGTTAGCTTCAGTTACGAGTGGGAATTGCTTGGGGACAGCGGCGGCGACCTTTCAATACAACATCAAGCACCTTTCTGGTCAACCGACTTACCCACCGAAAAATAAAAAATCAAACTAAAAAAGGCGTGAGAAATGTTCACACCTTTTGCTGGTTGCTCTCTAAAACGGTGTCGAGGAATTGGAGGATCAACTTCTGTTTTTCGCGAGGGAGCAGCTTGACCTGCTCGAACTTGCGTTGGAGCTACGGCTGCGGGCCGGGCTTTGAGTGGAAGATTCAATCTCGGTCTCGACAACGGAATACACGTCTTTTGACATCTTAGGACGTGTGACGGCTCACAAGCAGACAACCGACGGAACGGCTTACAGCACGGGCTACATCTACAACTTGTCGGGAGCTTTGATCGAGGAGACCTATCCGAGCGGGCGTGTGGTCAAGAACACGCTCGACGAGGATGGGAGCCTGTCACAGGTTCACAGCAAGAGGACCGCAGGCGATATTCTGCGGCCATATGCGACGAATTTCACATACAATGCTGCCGGAGCCATAACGCAGATGCGGCTTGGGAACGGACGTTGGGAAAGCACACAGTTCAATTCTCGGCTCCAGCCCGTACAGATCGGGCTTGGAAGCGGGCCGACGGCACAGAATCTGCTCAAGCTGGATTACGAATACGGGGCGACGGCAGCGGTGAATAACGGCAATGTGACAAAGCAGACGATCACGGTGCCGACCGTCGGTGCGAACACGGGCTTTACGGCGGTGCAGAGCTACACATACGACGAGGTTAACCGTCTGAAGGGTGCGGTCGAGAATGTGACCCCGACCGGCGGCAGTGCGTCGCAATCATGGAGGCAGGCGTTCACCTTTGACCGATACGGCAATCGGAACTTCGACGAGGAGAATTCGACTACCTTGCCAAAGAACTGCGGGACGGCACCGAACCTCGTTGTTTGCGAGGCGGATCGTAAGGTTGTGAATCCTTCGGCAGATGCGGCGAACAATCGTTTTGCGGCTGGGCAAGGTTGGAGTTATGACGCGGCGGGCAACACGATCGCGGATGCGAATGGCCAGACGTACATCTACGACGCAGAGAACAAGATGGTCACGGCCTCGAATGCGAGCGGCACGCTTGGCCAGTACACCTACGACGGCGACGGCAAGCGTGTGAAGAAGGTCGTTCCTTCGACGGGTGAAACAACGGTTTTCGCTTACGATGCATCAGGGAAGATGGTGGCCGAATATTCGACGAACGTTGAGCCCGTGGCGACGGCGAAGGTGAATTATCTCACGACCGATCATTTGGGTTCCCCGCGCATCAACACCGACGGCAATGGCTCAGTCACCGCCCGCCACGACTACCACCCGTTTGGCGAAGAGATCGACGGCGTCGGCGGCCGCACAGCGGGCCTGAACTACGGCGACGACACCATCCGCAAGCAGTTCACCGGTTACGAACGGGACACCGAAACCTCACTCGACTTCGCCGAGGCAAGAATGTACGGAAGCAATCGCGGCCGGTTCTTATCGACCGACCCGCGCACCTATGGTTCTGTCTTCGAGCCAGGCACATGGAATCATTACGTGTACGGCTTAAACAATCCCTATTCGTTCGTTGATCAAAAAGGACGCTGGCCTGAGTGGATTCACCGCATGATTACCGACTGGGCCTTCCCAGGTCTGAGTGCGGAAGAAATTAACCAAATCCATCGCGGGAATCGACGCATAGACTATGACGGCGCTCTTCCCGATACCATGAATCCAAAAAAGTCTTTTCAACACACTATGTACAACACGACTTACAATCCTCCTGGCATAATGGAAGTGAAGCGCCAGGAATTTATAGACAGCCAGCTAGCGATTGCCAAAGACCCATTGAATCGCGACAACAACGGGTTCCCCAATGAAGCGGCAAACGAGGCGTTCGGAGCGTCTCGGCACCCTCCCCAGGATGCAGCGTCACCTGCTCATTCAGGTGATAATTCTTACTACGATACGCCTAGTCCGATTGCTTGGTTTTTGGGCGGCGGTACAGCGGTTGCATTTGCGTATGGCATGTGGCGACATCATCAAATTGAGTCCACGATCACTAGAGAACAGCTAGACGTGCTAGTCCGCGAAGAAAGGGCGGCCTATAGGAACGCATTTGGAAATGCCAATTATGAACGTGCCACGAGAAGTCTCCTTCTCTTTTATATCGTTCCAACGCTAAAAAATTCACGGTTTCCTTCTGACTCGGGCCAGAAGAAGGAGGAAGGAGCAAAAGAGACTGGGTGGGAGCCCTGTCCTGGATTTGTTCCGACTAAGGAGATGACCGGTTGCAGAATGGGGCCTATAGAAAATGTGGACTAGCTCGACATTTCACTCTATTCAAGGAAAGTTGTCGGCCGCTTCATCGCATCGACCCCGCATAAGACGCGGTCTAATCGTATTGCTTATGATCGGAGGCGTCATTCTCTCCGGGTGTTCTGCTCTGCGATCGGGCCGTCCATTGCCCAGCTGTCCGGTTCGGATCTCTGGAGAGAAGCTAGCTGATCTGCTTGATGATCGAGGCCGTTCTGGGCTGAGCCTGTACGATGCTGCGTTTTTCGAGGGGAAGTTGTATGTGGGAAGCAGCGTCGGGCTCTTGGTCTTTGAAGAATACCATCTAAAGGGTGCGTTTAAGTGTGTTTCTGGACCATCCGACCATTTCTCGGACGTCATCGCCGATCCGGCAAATGGGCAACTCTGGGTGCGAAATATCTTCATCGATAAACCGCTAATACGGTTTGATGGTGGATCATGGCATTCCATCGAAATACCAATTGGCCCGCAACCTCTAACTCGGCTCGATATAGAAAAACTGAAATTCTTTCCCGCCGCGAAAGGATTCTGGATGCAGACATCAAGCGCGGTATGGAGATGGGACAATACGGCTTTGCACTGGATCGCTGTGCCCTTGCCAAACGTTGACTGCCCGGTCGAGCGGGACGGCGATAATCTCGGAGCCGCATCGTGTTTCGTTAGCATTGTACCGCTCAAAGAAGTCTCTGCATTCGTATTTCGGTCAAGCTTGAGTGCGCACGATCAACGTTCGAAGCCCGAGGCCTCGAACCCGGATCGTATATTTGTCCAGCAAAATGGTGAATGGAAGAATATAACTCCGGCTGAGTTTCAGGACCTCTATGTAAAAGACATCGTGTCGGCCGGCGGCGTGACCTTCGCCCGAACGTTCGACGATAGTTTGTTTAGGATCTCAACGGATGGGGTGGAACGTATACCTTTACATGGAAAAATAGATGCCCTGACCGTTACGTCGGAAGGGACGCTGCTTGCAGGATTGTCCGACGAAGGGATCTTTGAGTTCAGGGACGGATGGATAAAGAGATTTGACTATCCAACCACTATCGATGGAAATGACGTGGTACGTATCAACGAATACGAAGGAAAGACCTTGTTGCTTTTAAGGAACTTCGCGTTCGACGAGAAAGGGGAAAAGCTCGAAGACGATAGAATTTGGTTGAATGCGAACGGCCAGCTCAGCGAACTAAAATTGCACTCACCGTGATCCAACCCCGGTGTGGAAACGGATCGTTCCAGTACCGACGGTCGAAACATTCGCCCCGGCCCAGCTCGCCGATCTTAAAGTTGGGTGACTATACTACAAGGGTTTCAAGCAGAATAAAGACAATAATTGAAGATTCTTCTGCTGATATTCGCATTGCATCATCCAATGGCGATCCGGCAGTAGTAGGGGGTAGGTTTGATGGTGGAGGACATCAGACAATAGACTTCGACGATTTAGACGAATTGGATCAAGGAAAAGGATTTACCAAAGAGTCAATAGTTATACACGAAACTGTAGAAGCGTATGAAGGGAGAAACACAACTAGAGGAACACCTCTCACTCCTCCACTTCACATTACTGCCATTGATTATGAGAATGATGTGAGAATTTCACAATGGAAACCTCTTCGTGTAGCCAATAGCCCTGTTGAGGGTTTTGTTCAAGAGGCTAATGGCGACATAACGGCTACCGTGGATTTCACAACCCATGTGGCGCGGATAACAATAGATGGCAGAACAGGAGATATCAAAAAAGTTGATGTAGATAGGATACCATGAAATTAACAATTTTTTTCGTCAGTTTAATACTAATTTTGAGTAGCAATATTCTCGCTCAATCTTGTTCGTGTGAAAAGGATGTTCTGAAACAAAATTGGAATAATTCTGCTTACGTTGTGATTGCTGAAGTGAATTCAGTGGAACCATCGCCGAAAATATGGAGTGGGACGTTATGGGTAAGGCAAGAAGTTAATTACAAAATATTACAAAATATTAAAGGTGAGGTTGCAAATGACAAAATTACCGTTAGCCATTACGTTGTAAATAACAGTTTTACCGCAGATGAGGATATACCTCAACTTTCACCGAGAATGTTCAAAAAAGGAGAATCTTTATTAGTATTCTTGAATGAAGATTCTCGTCAAAGTAAAAGTTCAACTCAAAAAAAGTACATATCTGAGGATGCAAACTGTGGTGCTTTGATTGCGACGAAATCCACTACGAGCATAGTTGAATCTTTCAAGTAGAGCTTTTCCTTTGCCGAGATGGTGACGGGCAATATTTCGAGTCCGTTTTCCGTTATGGAATACACATCTTTTGACATCTTAGGGCGTGTGCTGGCGGCAAAGCAGACAACCGACGGAACGGCTTACAGCACGGGCTACATCTACAACTTGTCGGGAGCTTTGATCGAGGAGACGTATCCGAGCGGGCGTGTGGTGAAGAACACGCTCGACGAGGATGGGAGCCTTTCACAGGTTCACAGCAAGAAGACCGCAGGCGATATTCTGCGGCCATATGCGACGAATTTCACATACAATGCTGCCGGTGCGGTGACGCAGATGCGGCTTGGGAACGGACGTTGGGAAAGCACACAGTTCAATTCTCGGCTCCAGCCCGTACAGATCGGGCTTGGTAGCGGGCCGACGGCACAGAATCTGCTCAAGCTGGATTACGAATACGGGGCGACGGCAGCGGTGAATAACGGCAATGTGACAAAGCAGACTATCACGGTGCCGACCGTCGGTGCGAACACGGGCTTTACGGCGGTGCAGAGCTACACATACGACGAGGTTAACCGTCTGAAGGATGCGGTCGAGAATGTGACCCCGACCGGCGGCAGTGCGTCGCAGTCGTGGAGGCAGGCGTTCACGTTTGACCGTTACGGCAATCGGAACTTTGACGAGGCGAATTCGACTACCTTGCCAAAGAACTGCGGGACGGCGCCGAACCTCGTTGTTTGCGAGGCGGATCGTAAGGTTGTGAATCCTTCGGCGGATGCGGCGAACAATCGCTTTTCCGCGGGGCAAGGGTACGTTTACGATGCGGCGGGCAACACGATCGCGGATGCGAATGGCCAGACGTACTTCTACGACGCAGAGAACAAGATGGTCACGGCGTCGAATGCGAGCGGCACGCTTGGGCAATACACCTACGACGGCGATGGGAAGCGGATCAAGAAGTTTGTACCTTCGACGGGTGAAACAACGGTTTTCGCATACGATGCATCAGGGAAGATGGTGGCGGAGTATTCGACGAACGTTGAGCCGGTCGCGACGGCGAAGGTGAATTATCTCACGACCGATCACTTGGGTTCCCCGCGCATCAACACCGACGCCACCGGCAACGTCACCGCCCGCCACGACTACCACCCGTTCGGCGAAGAGATCGCTACCAGTCAGCGGACTGTCGGGCTTGGCTATGCAGCCGACACGGTAAGGAAACAATTCACCGGCTATGAACGGGATAATGAGGTTGGACTGGACTTTGCGCAAGCCAGATACTACTCCTCAAAGCTCGGAAGGTTCTATTCGGTCGATCCTGAAAGTGCGGGTGCGATAGAAGACTATCCGCAGAGTTGGAACGCTTACGCGTATGTAGGGAACAACCCATTGAACTTTACCGACCCGGACGGTGAGAAGTGGAAGGTTTGCGACAATCAGCGCAACTGCATTGAGATCTCAGACGCGGAAGCCAATCGAACTCTTTTTAATCGGAAGAACGTTGCACCTGAGATTCGTAGAGAGAAGGGTAAAATCTATGACGAAGATGGCAGTCTAGCAGGCACCTACACTAGGATAAGCTTCGATGACCTGAGCGACACCGCCAATGCCATGATCTTCGGGCCGAACAGCATCGGCGAGCAAGGCATCAAGAAAGGCAAACTGGTCGAAGCACTGGCCGGAGGAGCAGTTGTTGTCGGTGCTTGCATTGGATCGGGCGTGTGCCCGGCAGCAGCGGCGGCAGCTGCGCCATTCTTACTGAGGAGTGCCGGAAAAGCTCTTTCGTATTCCGCTAAAATTACAAGGTAAATGTCGAAGCGCGGCTGGACTCGTAGTCAAGTAGAGCAGACTGTTAAGAGTCCCCATACAACAGCTAAGACGACATGGAAGCAAACGGGTGAATCTGCGACTGCGTACGTGAACAAAGATGGAAGTTATGTTGTCGTCAAGGACGCTACAAAAGAAATAATTCAAATTTCGGATAAGACGCGACCTTGGAAGTTCCCGCAAGACTGGAAATGGAAGTAATGTCACAGGAAAACAAATTCAATGACTTAACTAAAAATGACGTTCTCGACTGTCGTGAGCTATTTCTATCAGCCGACGAAGCCTTACGACTTACGGACTTTTGCGAGCTCGAAGATTTAGCAGTCGTCGGGATCGAAGGCGGAGAATATGATGGTTACGCGTTCACGCCTGACCTTGATTTGATTCAAGACTATTCTGAACCGACCACCAACGATTGGCCGCGATTTCGTACTCATTGCAATAAGCATGCTCGGATATTTCTCACACCATTCATTGGGGACCGGAATCGTCGATTCTATATGGTCATATTCTCGAGAAACGACATGACATTACCGACCTAGAGAACCTAAAGAATGTAGTTACCCAGGCGAATAGCGTTGTTAAAGGCTCTAAGGGACGAGTCTTTGTTACAGATCAAAACGGCAAAGTAATTCTCGACATCACGAAAGACCGTGTAAAAGAGGTTATCCCAGGCAGGGGGTTTGGTCCTAAGCGTCCGCCAACGGCTGAAGAAATTCAGTTGATAAAATCCATATGGAAATAAGCGCCATGCCTGACAAAGACACCGAGGTTTGGGAAACGTCGGTCGAAGAAGTAATGACTATATTCAGAGACGCTTTGGCATCGCTAGCTCCTTTTCTGCATCAAGCTCGAATCAGTTCCAAGGAAGGTGAACAGTACGATGACTATGATGCGATTACTGAATTATTGTATGAGAAGATAGTCATCAACTCGATCAAATGGTCATTTGCCGATTCGGAGGTTGAAATTGAAATTCCCGCCTACGGTTTCGAGTTTGATCCTGAGAAACATACCGCGTTTATCGAAGTTTGTTTTGAATCAAATCAAGAGCTATACGTCTTTCAAGAAGTTTCCTATGAAAGGGACTTGTTCGACACGGTTAGGTGTTACCCATTAGGCAAGACCCAGAGTCTCTTTTCCACAGGAACCACATATGTATCTAGAGAGAAATGTAGTTTTCAGGTACGAAACAAGAAAGAAGATGGATTCGATTCTGCGTCTGCGCTGACCGTTATCTTGTAACGGATGAGTTAGCAATAATACTTCTAACCATCGGGCGGGTCGAAAATCACAAATAGCGCTTGACAGCTTTTTCGCGTCGGGCGGCCTAGAGCATCTTCTGTCCCGAACGGAGAATACCCATAGCACTTTTCGCTTGACAGCCTTTTGAGAGGCTGTCTTTTTTATGCTTTTTGCTGGTTGTTTTCTAAAACGGTATCGAGGAACTGGAGGATAAACTTCTGTTTTTTGCGGGGGAGGAGTTTGACCTGCTCGAACTTGCGTTGCAGCTGCGACTGCGGGCCGGGCTTTGAGTGGAAGATTCAATCTCGGTCTCGACAACGGAATATACGTCGTTCGACATCTTAGGACGTGTGACGGCTCACAAGCAGACAGCCGACGGGCAGAATTACACGACGGGCTACGTGTATAATCTTTCCGGTGCGTTGATCGAGGAAACGTACCCGAGCGGCAGGGTTGTGAAGAACACCCTCGACACCGACGGCAGCCTTTCGCAAGTGCAAAGCAAACGCCTGAACGACAGCTTCCGCAACTACGCCAACAGTTTCACATACACAGCTGCGGGTGCGGTGATCGCAAGGCACGACTATCTCCCGTTTGGCGAAGAGATCGACGGCACCGGCGGCCGTACTGCTGGGCTGAACTACGGCGACGACACCATCCGCAAACAATTCACAGGCTACGAGCGCGACACAGAAACCTCACTCGACTTCGCCCAAGCCCGTATGTACGCCAACACCCTCGCACACTTCACCTTGCCGGACGCACTGCACGCTTCGGCCACGGCCGGCGATCCGCGAACCGCTACCGGAGCCAACGAAGAGTTATGGTCCCGATCGTGTAAGACGTTCTGATAATATAGGTGTATCATTGCTGCTACTCTCGGCGATCTTCTATAGGTCCGAGATCTGACACCGAGTATATGAAACACATAGTTCTGCTGGGAGACTCGATCTTCGATAACAAGTCTTACGTCAATGGCGGCAAGGATACGATCGCGAACCTTCGCGAGCAAATGCCCGACGATTGGACGGCAACGCTACTCGCTGTAGACGGGAGCGTTGCGGACAATGTGCAACAACAACTCTCCGGGATCCCTGCGGATGCTACGCACCTTTTCATCAGCGTTGGCGGGAACGATGCACTTGGCGAGATCAGAATCTTGCAGATGTCGGCGTCGTCTGCAGCGGACGTGTTTAATGAACTCTCGAATGTGGCGGAGCGATTCGAGCGCCGATACAGCCGTATGCTCAACTCGGTCGTTGCGACCGGCAAACCGACGGCCGCCTGCACGATCTACTATCCGTGCTACCCGGACGCGAGATCTCAGAAGCTAGCGATCGCCGCACTTGCGTCATTCAACGACGTGATCACGCGGCAGGCGTTTCTTGCCGGCGTTCCTTTGATCGATCTGCGGTACGTCTGTGACAGCGAGTCCGATTATGCCAATCCGATCGAGCCGTCGGAGGAAGGTGGCGCGAAGATCGCAGGAACGCTCCTTCGGGTGGTCAACGAGCATGATTTTGACGGAGGCAGAACATCGGTGTATCTGGGCCCGAGCAGCAGCCCTGCAGGCGGAGTGGTTGAAAATGAGGAGAAGGAGCTGGTGAGCCCTGAGTTTGAGAGCGATTGGCAAGACACTCTGTCGGATCGTCGAGATCATCATCTGATCTACTGGCAGGAGCGTAGTGTTGCGGACCATGCTTCAAGTGACCTGCCGCTGGACGTTGTGGCCAGCAACGGACTTTTTGGCGTGGAACGTGGCGATACGATTTGGATAGTTACTCTCACGCAGGATCGCGATTTCATTCTTGCGGGAAGATTGATCGTGGGCGAGATAGTCGAATATGACGAAGCGATCCAACGCCTGCCCGACGCAAAATTGTGGCAAGCGGAGTACTACGGGTTTCCCGAGCCGGGAACGGAAGAGTTCATGCGGCCGGTTCCGCTGACCGACATCGTCCACGACCTTCGATTCGAAGGCGAGAATGACCGCCTCACGGTTCGCGACGGGCAGATCAATCCGCAGCAGCTACGGAACCGGCGTACTCTCACACCCGAAACCGCCAAGCTGTTGGAGGAGATCTGGGAAGCGTCCGAGCCGATCGTCGATCCGGAAGAACTCCTCGAGGCCGCGGAGGATGAGGTCAGGGCGCACCCCGATGAGGCTGGGGCGCACTATAATTTGGGGGTAGTGCTTTCGGACCTCGACCGCACCGACGAGGCACTCCGCGAGTATCAGGTGGCGATCTCTCTGGATCCGAACTATTTTCCGGCACTCTATAACTTAGCAAACCACTTCGTTGAGTTAGAGCGGCTTGAGGAGGCGATCGAGCTGTTCAACCGCGCGATCCTGGTCGATGGCGAATTCGCACCGGCACATTTTATGCTTGGTGTGGCGTATTTTGAATCCGGCCGCTTCGACGACGCTGTTGCCGCTACACGACAGGGCCTGGAGGTCGATCCGGAGGACGAGAAGGCGTATTTCAACATTGCGTACTGGACATACCGCCGCGGGGACTACAGCGCAGCAATTGCCCGCTGCGATGAAGTAATTTCAAGATTTCCGTACTATACGCATACAAAGATTCTGAGAGGAATGTGCTTCCGTGAGTTGGGCGACCTTGAGAACGAGATCGCAGCGTATGAGGATGCTCTCAACGTCACGATCGATGTCGAAGGAGTGATCCCAATAGATCTGACGGCCCTCTTCTACCTCGGTGCTGCTTGGGAGCGTAAGATCACCGGGAACAGCGAAGGTATCGAATACATCGAGCCTGACTCTGATTTTGACGGCTTGGATCCCGTATATCAATTCTGCTACGCAATGGGCTGTTTGGCTCTGGGCGACCGGAGTGCTGCCGATGATGTGCTTGACGGCTTGCAGGCGAACGCGCCGGAACTCGCCCGCAGACTTGAGCGTGGACTCGAGTTCGTCGAGACCGAACACCCGGACTAGTAAACCCGGACGGGGACGGGAAGCGTGTGAAGAAGGCAGTTCCTTCGGCGGGTGAAACAACGGTTTTCGCTTACGATGCATCAGGGAAGATGGTGGCTGAGTATTCGACGAACGTTGAGCCCGTGGCGACGGCGAAGGTGAATTATCTGACAGCCGATCACTTGGGCAGCCCGAGGATCAACACGGATGCGAGCGGGTCAGTCACTGCACGCCATGACTATATGCCCTTCGGCGAAGAGATCGACGGCACGGGCGGCCGAACAACTGGACTAAACTATGGTGACGACGGGATACGGACCAGATTTGGAGGATATCAACAAGACGATGAAGTAGGGCTGGATTACGTGCGCGCTCGAAACTACGATTCGAAGAGTGGTAGATTCGTCAGTCCCGACAGCGCATTCAACGACAGTAGACCGCTTGAACCACAAAGCTGGAATCTTTATCGATATGCTGGTAACAATCCGCTATTGTTTATCGACCCAACTGGCAAGCGTCTCTGGGTTGTGATCAATAATAGAGAATACCAATATCTAGGTCGTGGCCAAGGGCTTGTAGATGCAGATGGAAAGGCCGTGGAGGCAAGTTCTGGCCTACTGGACTTGCTTGACCGGCTTGATCAGATGAGTGAATTTAATGAAACGCTACGGAATCTAATTGATGGGAAAAATGATACTGTATTGTCTTGGGCTAAGTCGGCGGATCGTCCTGGTCATAATACTCGCTTGGTCGAGAAGACGACTTTCATGTCCGACGGGACCTATAGCTCAGATTTATGTGAATCACTAGCTGAACTTGCAACAGCACTTAGGGTCGCGGAAGAGGCTCTACGACGCGCAAGTCAGACATCCGGTGGTGATTGGGCATTCGTTCAGACTGCGCTTGGGAGTTCAGGGGAACGGCAATGGGATAACGACCCAATGTCGCCGACAACTGGCCTGACCGACTTCCAACGTTTTTTTGAATATCCGGAACATAATCGAATTATTGAGTTGCTGCGTTGTGGTATTCCAGCGCGTGAAAACAGGGTGATCGACCGGACTCCGGGCGGACGCCCGATATACGAATACAATCCGCCCGCAGCTTTTACTAAAAGTGGCTCCGACGACCTAACTGAAGACATTCCACCTCCCCCACCTCGGAGGGATCCCTAAGTGAGCGATATGCGGGCTATTAGGTAAGCAATATTCACGATTCACGATCGATTTCATGGGAGGGCTAAGATGACGATCAGTTGCAGGTCTATCAAACTCCGAATTATCACAATCTCATTTCTACTACTTTGCTCATCGATAACTTTGCAGGCTCAGACTGTGGCACCGACACCGAAGAGCCTACCGCCGCCGAGCAAGGAGACCTTTTCTTCCGGCGGCAATATCCTGACACCTTGGGTTGTAAGGGATTGCTCTATGGAGGCCAGGGGCCCCTACGCCAAGTTCTCCACGCGTAATACCTGCCCCGATCTCAGGAGCCTTGCTGATTCAGCATCGGCGGAGCGCGTCGCTCTCTATTCGCAAACCGGCGAGGTGAAGTTGTTCTTCGATCTGCTCAACGGCCGCCAAGATTATTATGAGCAGGTGCCCGAGTTGATCGCATTCGCCAATCTCTTTGGCCCGAAGCTGGGCCTGGGACCGGCGTTGCGAATAGTCGCTGAGAGCTCTCATTGGTACGAGGTCGTGCAGAATGAGGATACAGGTGAGACCGCGTTCGCTCCCAAGGGTACGGTTGGGCCAAAACACATCGGGATGTGGACCCAAACTACCTTCGACGACTGGCTGCGTTTGAAAAATCCGATATATGTTTCTTTCGATCATCCTCCTCTGCTTGAAGAACCGGGCGGAGAGCCGGTGTCCGCATCACATCCAAACGAATTTGACTACGTTTGGTACATTAAGCTGGATAAACCTGACGGGGAGTGGATGTATGTGGAGCAAATGCCTTGGGGCAGCAAAATAAAAGGCTGGATAAAATGGCGAGACGGTCGGAAGTTTTTCTTTTCGACGCCGCTAACCTCTTACCTTGATAAGTGACCGGCGGGAGGAACCTGAAATTCCGAAGTTTCAAACAGTGGGTGGTCGGACAATATTTCTAATGGCGAACAACGGAAATGTTCAATCGCAGACTATCACCGTTCCTGGCATGACGTATCCGCTTGTTCAAAGTTACTCGTACGACGAGGTCAACAGACTCTCGAGCGCTGTAGAACGAGCAATTCAACCGAGACGTGGAAACAGGAATTCAGCTATGATCGTTACGGGAATCGCAGCTTCGTAACAGGTTCAGGTCATACAACGCCTCTCGGAAGCTGTACTACTATGTGCAATCCGACATTCAGTTCGACAACGAACCGGATAACATCTAGCGGTTATACATTCGATGCAAACGGCAATACGACCGCCGACCCTAGCGGACAAACTTTTGTTTACGACGCGGAAAATAAACAGGTGTCGGCTGCGAATGGTAGCGGTACTCTAGGTGAATATTCCTACGACGGCGATGGCAAGAGAGTAAAGAAATACGTTCCAAGCACCGGCGAAGTTACAGTCTTTGCATATGATGCTGCAGGAAAGCTGATCGCGGAGTATTCCACCCAACTTAGCCAGACTCAACAGGTTAATTACCTTACGAGCGACCACCTCGGAAGTCCAAGAATCAACACCGACCAGAACGGCGCCATCGCCGCCCGCCACGATTATCATCCATTCGGCGAAGAGATCGACGGCGTCGGCGGCCGTACTGCTGGGCTGAACTACGGCACCGACACCATCCGCAAACAATTCACTGGCTACGAGCGCGACGATGAAAGCGGCTTCGATTTTGCCGAAGCCCGCATGTACTCAAGCAAATTAGGACGATATCTGTCCCCGGACCCATTATTTTTTGTCCCCGAGCGCGTTTTCTCCCCGCAACAATTCAACGCCTACGTTTACGTCGGCAACAATCCGCTCACGTCAGTTGATCCGGACGGAGAACGCCCTCTACCGCTTGGGAAAAAGGCAGTTACCAATTTGAAGAACAAGGTCAAAGAGATCAAGAAACAGTTGAATGAAGACAAAGGAAATCAAGGACTGAAGGATCAACTCGCCCAGGCAAAAGCGGACCTTAAGGCAACGCGTGAAGGCAATCGCGTTGTTTCGGCTTGGATCAAAGCTCTTAACCATCGAGGAGAAGGAGAGGGATACAAGGTTGAGGACTTTAGTATTTCAACAGAGCCAGTTGCCGACATGAAGCAAGCGACTGAGGAATATAACAACGCTAATCCGACAGCGCCGATCAGTGTAGATCTTACCGTGTCATTGGTCAGCCTTCAGGGCACGAATGCCCTGACGATTGGGACGAGTATATACATCTTTACCGATCGTGATTACTATCGACAATCATTACTGCTATTAAACGGACAAACCCTTGAAGGATCGGGCCTAGGACTTGTCGGAAAGACTGACGGCCTTGCAACTTTTGCGACCGGGCTATCCCATGAGAAAAAGCATGCAGCGGATAAAAAGTTCACTGAAAAGGACGCGTACGAGTTTCAGCTACAAGTGCTGACGAATATGAACAACGTAAAAGCATTCAAGAACCAGAAGTTTGTCGGGTATTACAAATCGCATCTCACAACGTGTCGCGACACGAATGGCGACTGCTAAACGCTTATGAAGATTAATTGTTTGCGATTGTTTTGCATTGTCCTCCTAACCGGAATGGTTTTGGCGCTGTGTCGGGGATCAAATGCGCAGTCTCTGGTCGAATTTTGCGTCACTGACGTTCATGCGATCGAGCGTCGTGCAGCTCTCCAGCAGAGGGTCTATGTTGATTGGAACATCACGTTTTCTATCACGAACAGATCGGAAAATGAGATAGTCGTATTTGGTATGGAGTTTGAAGATGGCCGGTTCGACCCGGTTCGCTACCTCCTCCACTTCAACAAAAAGACCAATTCTTGGGATTATCCGAATTCGAGCAACGCTCCGACGCCTTGGGAAAAGGAATCAAGCGTCATGAAGCATAAGAAGATCCTCAGGCCCGGGGAATCACTCACATTCTCCCGAGATGTTTCGCGTGTGTCGGACTGCGGTCTGAGAATGGTATATACCGCACAGGTCGGCGCTCCCAAATCAAAGAAAACTCATGAGATCCGTTCGGAAGAGTATGTCGTGCCTTGTTCCGAACAAAAACCGGACGCATCATCTAAACAAATCGAGCACAAGTCCCCAATCGAGTCGTAAATAACTGACAAAGACAATGAACGGCGTAGAAGCAGACGTTTACGTTCGGCCGTTACTGGAATCGTCGTTTAGAAGAAGCCAATCCGCGATGCCAACGTCTTTCTCGAACGAGGCATTGACGAATCCGACGTTCGATGCATCACACAACCGTATGGCTGCGGGGCTCCGCTTTCGTACCGCTTTATCTGAATAGCGGACACCTTCACCGCTTCGGCAAGGGTACGTTTACGATGCGGCGGGCAGCACGATCGCGGATGCGAATGGCCAGACGTACATCTACGACGCAGAGAACAAGATGGTCACGGCCTCGAACGCGAGCGGCACGCTTGGGCAAATACGCTAGGCAAATTGATTCAGGCACGAAACCTTATGGCAGCAAGCGGGAAATTTGGAAGTTTTCGAAACCCGATTTCCGTGGATGAGAAGTTTATCAATGATAAGTTATTGGAATGGACAAAAACCGACGGACGCGATAGAAAACGCGAGATTCTGTTTCAGATTATGCAATATGTAACTGCTTATAAACCACCTCAAGCTCAAGAAGGGGTCGGTAAACCGAGTAAAAAGAAAAAAACTAAAGTAACAATAAGAGTTCTAGGTGAATGAGTAGTACTTAACGGAGCGAATTAAAAATTGTGAGGTGGTATCAAAGTTTAGCCTTCGTTGGCATATATTCCCTTGTTTATTTGGTTCTCGTGTTTGGAACGTTTGCGGATGGGCATGGAACATTTGTTTTTGCTTCTCCTCTGTTTACTTGGTTGCTATTTATTTTAGCTTTTTTTCTCATTAGGTATTGTGAAAACAAACTGCTATTGACGTTAGTCTTGGTTTGTATCGCGCTTCACTATGTTGCTTCGATATTTATCGGGATCATCGAGGAGTCCGGTGATGCTAACTTCGAACGTACAATCGTATTTATGTACCGTAACCCACCGTTATTTATTGCCACAGTTGCTTGGTACATTGCTGGTCAAATAATTTTTTGGATACTGCTGATTAGATGTTATCGTAGATACTCACGATTAAATTGATGAAATTCGCTCATGTTCGTAACTGCAACCGGACGAGGTTTGCGGAATACGCGGGCGAGACGCAGGCAACGGCGACGGCAAACGAGTAAAGAAAGCCGTTCCTTCGGCGGGTGAAACAACGGTTCTCGCTTACGATGCATCTGGGAAGATGGTGGCCGAATATTCTACGAACGTTGAGCCGGTGGCGACCGCGAAGGTGAATTATCTGACGACCGATCATTTGGGTTCCCCGCGCATCAACACCGACGCGAACGGCTCCGTCACCGCCCGCCACGACTATATGCCGTTTGGCGAAGAGATCGACGGCGGCGACGGCCGCACTGTGGGGCTGAACTACGGCGCCGACACCATCCGCAAACAATTCACTTCATATGAAAGAGATAATGAAAGTGGGTTAGATTACGCCAAGGCACGAATGTACGCCAACAGCTTGGGACGATTTACGGCGACTGATCCGTTGTTGACCTCTGCTACCCTTATTAATCCAGTTTCGTGGAACCGTTACATTTATGCGTCCAATTCTCCGCTAGTTTTGGTCGACCCAACCGGAATGTATGTTTGGGGGGCATCCTTAGGTGGCAATGCGACGGACGACGAACTTTCCAAGACCGCAGAAGGTGCAAAAATCGTCAAAACACGAGACATGATAAGGAGATTTATTGAAGGCATGAGCTCCATGGTAGCGGAAGCTTTGAAAAAGGGAACGATCTCTAAGGACCAAGCATCCGCGCTGATGCGGGCGGCGAATGCCTATGGCTCCCTCGGCCAGTCCGGTGTGACCGTGGAAATCGGAAAAGTGAAGGATGGCGTGGCTGAGACAAAATGGGGTACGGGTAAGAATGGGAAGACCGCTGCATGGACAACAGATGATAATGGTGTTGCAACTCCGAATATTGTGGTTACATTCGAGGGATCGATAACGCTTGGCAAGGTTATGCACGAAGGAAGCCACGTCGCAGACAGGAACGACTACATTACTGGCTACAATGAGCGGATTAAGGAGCTTATCGCGCAGACGACGACTGAAGCGGACCCAACCAAACTTCCGGCAAACATCACGATGAAGGAAAGCGAAATGCGTGCCTACGGCGTTAGCTCTGCGATTGCCCAACTGACTAGCGACGGCGACTCCGAGGTCTGGAAGCGTGGCATTTCTGAGTCGGAAAGAGCAACCATGATCGCTAACAAGGTTGGAAGCCTGCAGCTGAATGGGAAAATCTATGATGAGAGTAAGGAAAAGAACAAATAGAAGGCTTTACTGCGCTCTTGCGGTAGCGATCTTTAGTTTTTTTATGGTCGCGGCGGAAGCGATTCACGCACAAGAAGGGCCCGTGAAGATCGTGGTTCCGGCCTTTCCGCGCATCCTGTTGCATTTACCGGCGTCGGGCGCTGTCACGATCGAAATGAAGATCGACAAAACCGGAGCGGTGATGGATGCCGTTCTAAAGGAAGGGAGCAAATTCTTCTTCCCTATGGTCAGACGGGCCGCGCTGAAATGGAAGTTTCCGGAGGTGAAGACAAGGGGTGAGAGGCACTTCGTCGCGACGTTCACATTCACCATTCTGCCCTCGGACGCTAACCCCGAGGAAGCCACCGTCATCTTCACCCAGCCGAATCTTATCGAGATCAGGGCGATACGCCCCGAAATAGACCCGACCCCGATAAACTAGGGCGGAGAGCGAAGGTTTGCATTGCCAGTTCAATCGGCCGACTGTGATAAAGCCGGCATCTTTTGAGCGCCCGAATCTAACGATCCCGGCGTTCGATGCATCAAATTATCGTATGGCGGCGGGGCAAGGATACGTTTACGATGCGGCGGGCAACACGATCGCGGATGCGAATGGCCAGACGTACATCTACGACGCAGAGAACAAGATGGTCATGGCCTCGAATGCGAGCGGCACGCTTGGCCAATACACCTACGACG
>JABARP010000026.1:11640-24193 GCA_019186825.1 Pyrinomonadaceae bacterium | reverse complement strand
CATTGCATTTCGCAACGAACACGGTCCGCGAGATCTATCCAGCACTGAGCCTTGGCGACCACCTGAGCTTTGATGTCTCGGAATACAACGGGCTTCATCAGGACATTTTTGAAATGCCGGGGCGTGGCAGTTTCATAAACAACAACCCCGGTGCGTCGATGATCGGTGCGGTCCCGTACGTGCTTTTGCGTCCGATCACTGACCGCATCGTCGACCGTGTAAGTGCGAAACGTGCGGCCGAGCCGAAGCAAGAGACCGTGGAATACAACACGATCTACCCGCTTGCGCAGGAGTTTTTGAGGAAGGCTCGCGAACGGAATCTTGATGTGAAGTTCGGCCTAGCAGCGGCAATAATGCAGGCCTTTGCGATGGCACCGATCTCGGCTCTTGGTGCGGTCGCGATGTTTTGGATCTTTCTCTCGTTGACCGGCGACAGGCGGAGCTCGGCGTTGCTCTCGCTGCTATATGCTTTTGCGACACCGATCTTCTTTCGAACGGCGCAGCTGAATCAGAACGTGCTCGCTGCTGATTTTGCGTTGTTTGCGTTCGTGTTGCTTTGGCGGCCGATGAGTTCAGCAGGAAGTCGACCGTTCTACTTTCTCGCCGGACTTTGTGCGGGCTGGACGGTCGTTTTGGATTACAGCGGCCTTGTCGTTGTCGCTGCGATCAGCGGATATGCGTTGGCAAAATGGTACGCGGCCGATGAAAGGAATTTGGCAGACCTTGGCAGGCTTGGCGTCGGAGTTGCGATCTGTGCCGTCGTGCTAATGGCTTACCAATGGTCGAGTTTCGGTAACCCGATACTTCCGGCCCAGAGCTATATGCCCGCGGCACATTATACGGAGCTCGGTTACCGAGGATTTTCGCTGCCGCAGCTCGATCTTTTGTTCGAGACGGCGTTCGGGATCCGCTACGGATTGTTCACGTCGGCACCCATTCTGCTTGCGGTGTTTTTGGTGCCGCTCTGGCTTACGAAGTCGAATCGTTTGTTAGAGAACCGCGAGCTTGTTCTCGTTCTTTCGCTGACGGCGCTTTTCTTTGTGTTCTGTGCGGCGAATCAATACGGACGAATGCAGTTCAACACCGGTGTTCGGCACATTGTTCCGGTGGTCCCGTTCATTTTTCTGCTGGCGGCGAATGTGCTTCTGAGGCTTCCGGTGATCGTCGCGGCGATGGTCGGTGTGCTCGGCACCTATTGGAGCTGGTGCCTTGCGATGTACCGCGACGTAGAGCAGGGCTTTGGCGTTCTTGAATCGATCCGGCACATCACGCTCGAGGGCTTTCGCCTGCCGTGGCTTACGACCTTGGAGCGAATGGGCTTTGTGCAGTCGCAATCGGCGATCCCGCTTCTGTTGCTGTCCGGTGTGGTCATTTGGCTGATCTGGAATGTTGGAAAAAGACCAAAATATGTCGAGGTCGGCTGAAAATTACGTGCCCAGGATCGGAGCGGTGAGCGTAGCGCTGCTTGCGCTCGGAGCGTTGCTTGTGATCTTTGCCGCCGTCGTTCCGAATGATGCATACGCACGGGTACTCGTCTCGAACACGAAAGACCTTGCATGGGGCTCGACACTTTTTCGATCGTTACTGGCACTCCACGGGGTTTTGCTCGTGCTCTATGCCTTGAAGCGTCGCACCGCGAGTACACGTAGGTCGATCGATAGTGATGATTTGCCGGAGAAGCGAGCGACGACGCGTTGGGCATATTTGCTGTTGGCCGTTTTCAGCGTGATCGCGCTCATTCTTCGAGTTTGGAATCTGAACTCTGACCTTTGGATAGATGAAGTATTCACGCTTTTAGATTTCGTACGTCAACCGACCGGCGTGATCCTGACGAGCTTTCCCAGCCAGAATCAGCATATGCTCTTCTCGCTGCTAGCTCACTTGTCCACTGGCGTTTTCGGCGAAAGCGCTTGGGCGATCAGGCTCCCGTCGGTACTATTTGGCGTCGGCAGCATTTGGGCATTTTTCTACCTCGCTCGCTATCTGTTCGGCAACCGTGAGGCACTCCTTGGATGTGCCTTGATGACCGTCTCGTATCACCACATCTGGTATTCCCAGAACGCGCGCGGGTATATGGGCTTGCTACTTTTCACGCTGCTTGCGACGTGGTGCTGGCTTGAGGCCATCGATAGGAACACTAAGGGCTGGTGGTTCGGCTACGTCGTTTCGGTCGTGATGGGAATGTGGATACATCCGACGATGGCATTTGTGGTCGGAGGACACGCACTCGTCTATTTAGTATTTTTCCTCGCACCGAGACTTGCCGGCGATAGAGTTGGCCGGCCATCACCGGAAAAAAGGGTCGGGCTTGCCCCATTTATTGCGTGGGCACTGAGCGTGACCGTAACGCTGCAACTGTACGCGTTGGCGTTACCCGAATTCCTGACGCTCGGGCTGCACGAAGAATCGAAGCCCTCCGAATGGACGAATCCTTTGTGGGTCGTAACAGAAAGCATCCGCGCGTTGGAGATCGGTTTCGGCGGACTTTTTGTGCTCGTACTCGCCGCGGCATTCGTCGCCTTTGGATGGATGCTTTTATTCCGAGCGAACCGTCGTGCAGCTCTTATCATGACGCTACCGGCGATCCTTGCCGGCGGGTCGATGGTGCTGCTTGGGCACAATATTTGGCCGCGCTTCTTCTTCTTTTCGATGGGATTCGGACTGATCATCGTGATCCACGGGGCAAGACAATTGCCTAAGGTCATTGCCGACTTGGTCACGCCGCTAAAAAGCTATCGCCGGTATGCGGCTGGCTTGGGGACGTGCTTTGCGTTGTTGATGGTCGCCGTGTCGATGATCACGGTTCCCAGGAATTACAAGCTGCCGAAACAGGACTTTTCGGGTGCCCGCAATTTTGTTGAAAGCGAAAAGGCAAAGGGAGACGGGATCGTTGCGGTGAGTCTCGCGGGTGTGGTTTACGGAAGATATCTGACCCCTTCGTGGCCGGTCGCCTCGACAGCGTCGGATCTGGAAAAGATCGAAGGAAGATCGGATAGCGAATGGCTGATATATACGCTTCCGATCGAGATCAAAGCGTTCAAGCCGGAGCTGTGGAAAGTGATCGAACGCGATTACAGCGTTGTAAGGGTCTTTCCCGGCACTCTCAACGGCGGCGAGGTCTTTGTCTGTAAAAAGAAAGCGTAGGACTGGTAAGAACTATCGGGCGGAATGAAATTATGGTTATGCCTCTAGAAGCAAAAAAAGCAAATGGAAACGGTGTTATACCGATCGGTTCGGGATCGGCCTTGTCGGAGGATCGACATCCGATACGACGGCTAAGCGTAATAATACCTGCGTTCAACGAAGAGTTGGCTGTCGCGGAAACAGTGGTCGAACTCCGGAATCTGTTCGAAGGAACGGACATAAAAGCGGAGATCATCATCGTTGACGACGGTTCAAAAGATGCGACCGCACGCGAGGCGAAGGCCGCAGGTGCACGCGTCATTCAACATAGGAATAACCGAGGTTACGGTGCGTCATTGAAGACCGGGATCCTTGCTGCTTCGAACGACATAATTGCGATCACCGATGCTGACGGAACCTATCCGGCGAAATATCTTCCAAAGATGCTCGACGAACTTGAGCACGCCGATATGATCGTCGGGTCGCGGACGGGTGCCGACGTGCATATTCCGCTCTCGCGAAGGCCGGCGAAGTGGTTCCTCCGCGTGATGGCGAACTATGTTTCGAACACGAAGATACCGGATCTGAATAGCGGGCTCAGGATTTTCCGCAGAGACGTTGCCGTCCAATACTTTGCGATCCTTTCGGACCAATTCAGTTTTACGACAACGATCACACTCGCTCTACTTTGCGACAAGTACGCGGTCACGTACATTCCGATCGACTACAGAAAGCGGCAAGGGAAGTCGAAGATCGTTCCGTGGGACGCGGGCAGTTTTGCGATCTTGATCTTGCGAGTTGCGATGCTATTTCGACCGCTGAGGGTCTTTGTGCCGATCGCGGTGATGTGCATCATCTATGGCGTTATCAAGGCGTCGATCGATCTCACGCACGATCCGAATATTTCCGCTTCTGCGATATTGGCCTTTGTCAGCGCGTTGATAATGGTCTTCACCGGTATGCTTGGCGATGCTGTCGCAACGAGACTTGGGCGTTTCAATCAGTATGCCGCCCTCGGCGTTCGTCCAAAAGAGTATGTCGAAGTTGAGAGTGCTCCGTCGGCAGACGAGAGGCCGGTGCTCGTCCATCGGAAACAAGAGGTAAAGGTAAGTTAGCGATCAATATGTTGATTCTGCAGCTGTATCTACTTTTCGGCCTTGTCCTGCATAAGGTGATCTGGGAAATACTCAAGCGCGGCTCCGCCGAACGTCCCGTAGAGGGCTCATCGGGAAAGCTTACGTTCGTGAAAGCGGTCAAGGTCGCGATCCTGCTGGGCCTGGTCGTTCAGATCTGGTTCCCTGATATACCACCGATCTTGCCGGAGCCTTTTTGGCTGAGGGTTCTCGGCGTGTGTTTGTTTACGTTGGGATTGGTGACCGCCATCGCCGCGCGATTTCAGCTTGGCGACAACTGGGCGAACATCGAGACAGGGCAGGTGATGAGGCGGCAATTCGTGGTCGAATCGGGAATTTACGGATTCGTCCGTCACCCGATCTACACGGGAGACATCTTGCTGCTCTTAGGCCTCGAACTGGGGCTCAACTCATGGTTGGTGTGCGGCGTTCTGCTGCTCGCTCCGGTCGTGATGATCCAGGCGATGAAAGAAGAGCAGATGCTGGTCGATGAACTGCCCGGGTATGAACGATATTGCCGACGTTCGAAGCGGTTCATCCCGTTCGTCTATTAGAAGAATGGCAAGACCTCGGATCGTGATACTCGGAGCGGGACCGGCAGGCGTCGGCGCGGCATGGCAGCTCGTAAAACAAGGCAAAGCCGACGTTACCGTGCTCGAGCAGCGCGATGCGGTCGGAGGGAACGCCGGAAGCTTTGAGGTCGCGGGAATGCAGGTGGATTACGGGAGCCACCGTCTCCATCCTGCGTGCGAGCCGAGGATACTCGATGACCTTAAAGGTCTTTTGGGCGACGATCTGCTGAGTCGGCCGCGGCATGGCCGCATTCGGCTCCAGGGACGCTGGATACATTTTCCGCTCAAACCGCAAGATCTCGCTCTTCGGTTGCCATTCTCATTCAGCGGCGGAGTCGCCCTGGATGCGGCAAAGAAGGTGTTTCGGTCAAAGAATGGACGTAACGGACACGAGACGTTCACGAGGATTCTCGAAAACGGGCTCGGACCAACGATCTGTCGGGATTTTTATTTTCCTTATGCGGTGAAGATCTGGGGACTCGCGCCGGATGAGCTATCGGCAACACAAGCACATCGTCGCGTATCCGCAGGCTCGTTGGGGAAGATGGTCAAAAAGATCGTCTCGATCGTTCCCGGATTTAAGACTCCGGGTGCGGGACGGTTCTTTTATCCACGTGAAGGCTTCGGGCAAATTTCGCGTTCAATTGCAGACGCCGCTATCGAACTTGGAGCTGATATTCGTACCCGATCGACGGTGAAGAAGCTCGACCTTGGCAATGTACATCGAGTTACCTACGAGTGCGAAGGAGAGACGCGGACGATCGATGCAGATCACGTTTGGTCAACGCTTCCGATAACTGTGCTCGCAAGGATCACGGATCCGGATGTCCCGCAAGAGGTCATCGATGCGTCAAGCCAAATATCGTACCGCGCGATGGTGCTGATCTATTTGGTCGTCGATGAGCCGCGGTGGACAGAGTTTGACGCTCATTATTTTCCGGAAGCCGAAATTAAGCTGACACGTCTTTCGGAGCCGAAGAACTACAGCGGCGGGAATTGCCCGATGGGTAAGACAGTTCTCTGCGGCGAACTGCCGTGCTCGGTGAATGACGAGATCTGGAAGGCGTCCGACGAGGAGCTTGGTGAGCTTTGCCGCGAATCGCTCGAAAGATGCGGGCTGCCTGTCAAGGCTCGCATATCTGAGGTTGTGACAAAGCGTCTTGCGTTTGCCTATCCGATCTATCGAGAAGGGTATGAAAAGTTCTTCAGGATCCAGGACGAATGGGCTCAGGGGCTTGATCGCGTACTGACGTTCGGACGGCAGGGATTATTTGCGCACGATAACACACATCATGCACTCGCAATGGCATACGGTGCTGTGGATTGCCTCGATGGCAATGGAAGGTTTGATGCTGACAAATGGGCCGAGTACCGTGGGGAGTTTGCAAAGCACGTTGTAGAGGATTAGATCTGGCCGATCGTATTAGACGTACACGCAGCGGAAGATGAGTGTTGAGAACCTCGAACTGACTTCGATAGACGCCGGTTCAACAACCAGCTCGGCACTGGTACGCATCGACAAGAGATCGCTGCGTGTCATTTCTGCTGTCCTGATCTTTGTTGGGATCCTGTTTCTTGCGGCTAGCTTTGGCTGGAATGAGTTTCGCGATGGTCACGGTGCACTGACGGGCAGATTCGTCTTGCCGCTATCTGCAGGTTTTGGACTGATCTTTCTGGGTTCGGTCGTCGGAACAAAATGGCGAACTTTCGGTGCGTGGTTATGTGCGGCTCTCGTTGGCGAGGCGGCGGCTTTGCAAATGATCGACGCCGGCAGGCTGATTCATTTTCAACACTATCGTCTGCCTTCGGACCTGCTGGCAAATTCCGGATTCGAGCTAGCCGTGGTGCTCATTCTTACGCTTTTTGTCGGCCTCTCGATTCGAAGGCATTTAAGTGGGATCTGGTGTTGGATACGCGTGAATGTGGGGCCGTGGAAGTTTGCAGTCGCGGCGATCTTTTTGATCTTTGCAGGGGCGGCCGTAACGCCTGATCTAAGTGTTTACGCGACGAGCCTCGCGATCGGAGCGTGGATCCAGATCGTGAGCGTGGGTGCTGTGATACTGATGGTTTTGTCTGTGCCTGAGGCGTCGCTCAACGAGTTTAGCTTAAAGGTCAAAAGATTTCTTGATGGTCCTGATAGAGGAGTTGGCAAGAGAGCGAGGGTCGATAGATTCGTGATCGTCGGGGCGGTATGGGTGGTACTGCTCACGGCCACTCTGAACTATTTTGTTTATCAGGCCTATCCGCATGTGCCGGACGAAGCGCAGTACTTGTTCCAAGCGCGCTACATGGCTGCCGGCCAGTTGACGGTTGAACCTCCGAAGGTGCCTGAAGCTTTCAGCTTGTATATGGTGCCGTATCTTGATGACCGATGGTACGGGATATTCCCTCCGGGCTGGCCCGCGATGCTCGCCGTCGGTGTCTGGGCGGGAGCCGATTGGTTCGTGAATCCTGTGCTGGCTGGGATCTGTCTTCTGCTGGCGTACATACTCTTCCAGCAACTGTATGAAACACGAACGGCAAGGATCGCGACCATCCTCCTATGCTGCTCTCCATGGTTCGTCTTTATGGGGATGAGTTATATGCCGCACATTTTCACTCTCGCAACGGCATTAGGGGCAACGGTAGCCGTGATGAATTCGTGTCGTTCGAAGCGGTATTGGATGTGTCTGCCGGCAGGGATATTGATCGGCATCGTAAGTCTGATCCGTCCGCTCGACGGAGCGATTGTTGCAGTACTTCTTGGGGTTGCGGTGTTGCTTGGATCCTCTTCATGGAGACAGCGGATCGTCTCTTCGGTCTTTCTTGTTGTCGGTACCATCGTCTCTGCGTCGAGCGTGCTTCTTTATGATCGGGCAGTGACGGGCAACGCGCTCTTGATGCCGATCGATGCGTACTACACAAAGTATTTTTGGCCGAACGTGATGAAACTGGGGTTCGGTCCGGAACGCGGAATGGGCTGGGGGCTCGACGCGTGGCCAGGACATTCACCTCTCGAGGCGTTAATAAATGCGGCGTTGAACGTCAGCCTCCTGCAAACCGAGCTCCTTGGCTGGGGAGTTGGGTCGCTGCTGATCGCGACGCTATTTGTTGCGTCGGGTTCACTTCAAAAACGCGATGCGTGGGCATGTTTCTCGATTGTCGTAATAGTCGGAGCTTACGGGCTCTACTGGTATAGCGGCGGGCCTGACTTCGGAGCACGGTATTGGTTCCTTTCGATCATTCCGCTGACCGCTCTTATCGTTCGAGGTATCGATTGGTTCGGGAATGGTGAAGACACAAAGAGTGAACGCGAGCGAACACTGAAGGGTCGTATAACTCTCGCAGTGCTTAGTCTTTGTTTGATCACGTTGGTCGCTTACATCCCGTGGCGGGCCGCGGATAAATACTATCACTATCTTGGAGTCGATCCGGACCTGCAAGCATTGTCAAAGGAACACCAGTTTGGAAAGAGCCTCGTGCTCGTTCGGGGGGATGAATATAAGGACTATCAGTCAGCTTGGGTATTGAACCCGATAAATTTTGAGGGCAACGCTCCACTGTATGCGTACGACCGAGACGCTATCGTACGTTCTCGTTTGCTTCAAGCCTATCGAGACCGAGAGGTCTGGATGGTTGATGGGCCGTCAATCGCAAACGGAAGCTATCGAATTGCAGCTGGGCCACTCAGTGGAGATGAAGTTCTAAAGGAATTGATCAAGTAGAGCTATCAAAACTTGATGCCTGGACGCCAAGCGAAGAGCTCCGAGAGCGCGTACTTACGAGTTTTGCAGAGGCGGGTCCGGTCGATGGTCAGACCCTCCCAAGGATAGTTGCCGTGTGATTTCGGACGGTGTTAGTTCATTGGTCAAGTAATTAGAGGAAAACTGCGAAAGGTTAGGAAGGTAAAGAATATTATGCGTGGCATGGCTGTATTGGATCTATTTGCACGAAAGTTTTCGGCTCGGCGGCTCTTCGCCATGGGAGTTGTTTTGTTCGTCGCCGGTTTAGGGATAGCGTACTCGCGACATGTGAGTGCGGGCGGAGCGAAGTTAGAGCCCGCGGGTAAGGGAGAAGCGAGTGACACCCGATTGCCGGCGTTCGATATCGTCGACCAACACGCACCGGCGGTGAGCGCTCTGAACGGCAAAGCGATGCTCATAGTCGATAGTGGGTCAGGAGTCGATGTACGCTCGATCAGCACCTCGCTGCCTGCATTCAAAGTTTTTGGAATCTCAAATGACCAGACTGAACTACTCTATTCACCGTTGATCAATGGCCGGCCTAGCGGGCAGTTGCTGCTCGAGGATCTTTCAACCCATAACAATGTTCGTGTGACGGAGAGGCTTGTGCTCTCAGCGGCGATGTCGCCGTCGGATCCATCAATGATCGCGTACACATTCGCCGGGGATGGCGGATTTGGACTTGGAATTGCGGATCTAAGAAACTCAACTGATCGCGTCATGGCAGAAGGCGATGTCTTTTCAGAGTTCATCCGGTGGGGAAGCGACGGAGCAATTCACTATTTCGCTACAACGGCTGCCGAACCGCGGGTTGTTCTAAACTCACCGAGCGACGGCACCTTTACTGGCCGTTTCGGTTGGGCGAATGAGGATGGCCAGATCGATCTCGTCAGAGCAGCGGCGACAGAACGAGAGTTGGTCCTCACGCCGAGGTCAATCACACCCAATGGCGAGATCTCGGACGAATCCTCACTGAACAAGGCACCTGGATTTCCTAGACTGAAAGGTGATCGACGGGCACCTGTTGACCTGCAAACGGGAGAGCAGACGGACTCGGACGTAACGCCGGGGATCCGAGCGTTCAAGGTGTACTCACCCGATGGCATCCATCGTCTTTCAGGGGAGGACCTTGTTGGGTTCGATGATCTAACTCTTGAAAACACGGCATCGGGGTCAAGCCGGGATCTCGGCAAGGCGGTGTTGTCAGGGGTCTTTGACAGCGGCTTGATCGTGAAGGAGTTCTTGCCCGAAGGTACCGTTACAAAATATGTTGGTTGGAGCGGAAAGGTAACAACCCTTGGGCTTACACAGGTCAACTATCGCCTGCCGCTCGCAAACTCAACGATGATCCAGGGCGGCGGAAATTATCCTCCACCGGGAGCGTGCAATCTAACGGCTCACTATGACACTATGGGATACGCATACGACTTTCAACGAACTACGGTCGGTGCGCACGCCCTGGCGGTAGCCGATGGACTGGTGGTATTTACGCACAGCACGATGGCGTGCAATTTCATCCAGCCCAGTTGTCCGGACTACAGCCCAACCGGTTGTCCGGGATTCTATCTCGGCAATCAAGTGATCATACAGCATGCGGACGGAACGTATTCCGCATTCTCGCACCTACAGACCGATTCGATCCAGGTTGAGGTTGGAACAAGTGCGTGTCAAGGCTTGTATGTTGCGCGGCAGGGACATACCGGGTCGGTGAGTGGTTCCTTTAATAGCTGCGGTGATCATCTACATGTTCAGCGTCAGGTGTCGCCAGATCCTTCAGGACAATCGATTCCGATTACCTTCTCGGATGTTGCGTCGCATCCGCTATCTTGCGGCACAGGATATAACACGACGAGTACAGAGATCGTCCACTCGATATCGACGAACAGCGCAAGCTTCGGCATACCAGGCGGAAGCGGGAATGTAAACGTAACTTCGAACGGATGTTCGTGGAATGCGGTCAGTAACGATCCATGGATAACCGTAACGTCACCAGCTGGCGGCAGCGGAAGTGGGAATTCCGTCGTGACGTTCTCGGTGTCTGACAACTCCGCGAGCGGCCCGCGCGTCGGAACGATGGTGATCGGCGGACACCTCTTCACCGTAAGTCAGGCAGGCGGCGGAGTCACGAATTTGGCCCCGACCGTGAACGCCGGAGCTGACCAAACGGTGAATATATCGACTGGTGCTAGCCTTGCCGGCGTTGTGAGCGACGACGGACTTCCGTCGCCACCGGCGGCCGTGACCACAACCTGGTCAAAGGTCAGTGGAATCGGAAATGTTACTTTTGCGAACGCCAACAGCGCTAGCACCACGGCGAATTTTTCACTCGCGGGCATCTACGTCTTGAGGTTGACGGCCAACGATGGAGCACTCTCGTCCTCAGACGATATCAAGGTGATCGTCGGGGTTAGCGGCGCCGGCGGAATGTTGAACGGCAACCAGACTACGCCAAGCACTAGCGTCGACCTTTCTAGTGAAGGGACGACGGATTGGGCGCACTGGGGGCTGACTGATTCTACGAGCTTCGATCACAAGAGCGGGATCGTTCCACAGATCAGTGATCTCAGTCGGATCGGTTCGATCAGCACAATTCGGAGTAGCAGCAACGGGGCCCCCACAGTTTATTACAGCTGGAATGGTGGTACTCCGACCAGTGCCGCGAGCTCGACGACCTCCTGCGTTTACACCTATGGCCAGGACAACGGGTTTGAGTTGACGCTGCCTGCCGATACACTTCAGCGGACGGTACGCTTGTATGTCGGTGTGTGGAGGGTAAGAGGACGTCTGGAAGCGGAACTGAGCGACGGAAGTGCGTCGCCAATGGTCGATAATTCGCTTTCGACGGTCTATCCGGGAGGATCGATAAATGGCGTGTACACGATTACGTATTCTGCAGCGTCTGCGGGTCAGGCCCTGCACCTGCGCTGGTACATCGAATCGACCACATATCCGGTCGGCAATATCAATGTTCAGGCAGTGACCCTGTCCGGTGGTGTTGCACCACCAATGAACCAGCCGCCGGTGGTAAGTGCGGGATCCGACCAATCGATCGCATTGCCGGCATCGGCGAACCTGAGCGGTACGGCGACGGATGATGGCCTTCCGAATCCTCCGTCCGCGATGACGACGACGTGGACGAAAGTGAGCGGGCCCGGCACCGTAACGTTCGGGAATGCCAATGCGTTGAATACGACGGCAAGCTTCAGCGTTGACGGAGTGTATGTGCTGAGGCTGACCGGGAATGACAGTGTGCTGAGTGCATCGGACGATCTGACCGTAACGGTCAATCCTGCCGGGCTGCCCGGATCCCTTTCGGGAAGCAATGCGCCACCGCCGACGAACATCAACCTATCAAGCGGCGGAACGGCCGACTGGGCACATTGGGGCCTTAGCGGTCCGAACAGCTTCAACCACAAGAGCGGCGTGACACAGCAGATAAGCAACTTCACGAAGATCGGGACAGGGCAGACACAACAGTACGGCAATAATCCGAACTTCTATAGCTGGACGGGCGGCACGCCGACATCAACGGCGACGAACACTTCGACCGGCATCTACGTTGCCGGGATGAACAACGGGTTCCAGGTGACGGTACCGGCAGACACGACGGCCCGTACGCTGAAGATGTATGTCGGGCTGTGGGCCGCAGGAGGACGGTTCGAGGCGAGCCTGAGCGATGGAAGTGCACCGACATATGTTGACACGTCGATCTCGAACTCGGCGGGGACGACCAATGCGGTCTACACGTTGAACTATCAGGCTGGAAGTCCGGGACAGACGTTGACGGTCAAATGGTACGTCAACGCCATATTCAATCAATGGAGCAACGTCACACTCCAAGGTGCGACGTTAGCTACAAGTGGACCTCCCGTAAATCAGCCGCCGGTGGTAAGTGCGGGATCCGACCAATCGATCGCATTGCCGGCATCGGCGAACCTGAGCGGTACGGCGACGGATGATGGCCTTCCGAATCCTCCGTCCGCGATGACGACGACGTGGACGA
>JABARP010000026.1:0-11630 GCA_019186825.1 Pyrinomonadaceae bacterium | reverse complement strand
CAGCCGCCGGTGGTAAGTGCGGGATCCGACCAATCGATCGCATTGCCGGCATCGGCGAACCTGAGCGGTACGGCGACGGATGATGGCCTTCCGAATCCTCCGTCCGCGATGACGACGACGTGGACGAAAGTGAGCGGGCCCGGCACCGTAACGTTCGGGAATGCCAATGCGTTGAATACGACGGCAAGCTTCAGCGTTGACGGAGTGTATGTGCTGAGGCTGACCGGGAATGACAGTGTGCTGAGTGCATCGGACGATCTGACCGTAACGGTCAATCCTGCCGGGCTGCCCGGATCCCTTTCGGGAAGCAATGCGCCACCGCCGACGAACATCAACCTATCAAGCGGCGGAACGGCCGACTGGGCACATTGGGGCCTTAGCGGTCCGAACAGCTTCAACCACAAGAGCGGCGTGACACAGCAGATAAGCAACTTCACGAAGATCGGGACAGGGCAGACACAACAGTACGGCAATAATCCGAACTTCTATAGCTGGACGGGCGGCACGCCGACATCAACGGCGACGAACACTTCGACCGGCATCTACGTTGCCGGGATGAACAACGGGTTCCAGGTGACGGTACCGGCAGACACGACGGCCCGTACGCTGAAGATGTATGTCGGGCTGTGGGCCGCAGGAGGACGGTTCGAGGCGAGCCTGAGCGATGGAAGTGCACCGACATATGTTGACACGTCGATCTCGAACTCGGCGGGGACGACCAATGCGGTCTACACGTTGAACTATCAGGCTGGAAGTCCGGGACAGACGTTGACGGTCAAATGGTACGTCAACGCCATATTCAATCAATGGAGCAACGTCACACTCCAAGGGGCGACGCTCTTTAACGGTACCGTGCCATTCGCAGATCAGCAGTTAGGAATACTCGAGTTGCCAGTTGATAGACAGCTTTCGTCATTCCTAAATGCCGATGCCGATATGCCGGCTCTATTGTCGAACAGATAGCATGGCGTCTTGCCTATCCGTTCTCCTTTCCGAACTGCGAGACTTCAGTCGGCAGCGGGACAAAAGGCGATCGGTCAGTTGGGTGGAAAGATCAAAGCAGCAGTGGGAATCGACACAGAGGGCGAAGAGCTTGTATTCGACCGTCAAGGAGTCGTTTTCAGCGGAGTTCAGCCACGGGAGAAAACTGATAGACGGATAAAGGGGCTGGCAATGACCTTGTCCGGTGCCGGTGTAGTGATCGTTGCGCTCTCTGTTTACCTTGCTGAGGTGTACAGAGCTCATCTTGAGCGGTGGGACGACGCCTACATTACCTTTCGATACGCGAAGCACTTGACCGACGGACTCGGGCTTGTGTGGAACGTCGGTGGTGCTCCTGCGGAAGGCTTTACGAGCTTTCTTCACGTCGTTCTTTTGAGTTTCGGAATGAAGCTCGGGATCGACCCTTGGGTCTGGAGTCTGGTGCTTGGTGTCGTATGTGTTCTGTTGACGACGCTGACAATGCTGACGATCCTTTCGCGACATGCGGGCGGGATCAGCGTTGTATCGGCCGTTATAGTCGGGATCTACCTCGTAGATCCTGTTACGGCAATTCATTCGACCTCGGGTCTTGAAACCCAGTTGTTCGTTTGCCTGCTCACAGTTGCCGGCCTGCTTTCATTGGAGTTTTTCGAGTTTGCGGAAACGTCATCGGCTATATTGCTGGCCATTGCGGTAATTGCGTTGTGCTTAACGCGGCCTGAGGCCGTCCTTTACGGCTCGGGCATTTACGCGGCGCTTGGCATCGCCATTTGGCTTTTTGGAAGGCAGACGAAGGCATGGGTTAGGCCGCTCGCAAGACTCGGTATTTCCGGCGGAATTGTTGCACTCGGTGGTTTGCTCTATGGTCTATGGAAATACTCATACTTCGGGTACCTTCTTCCAAATCCTTACTATGTTAAGTCGGGAAAATTCGGGTTTAGGGGCTTGCCGGAGGTTACGCAATATATAGAGCACTTGGCGCGGTGGTATGGGCCGCTGTTGATACTTGTACTGTTGGTTCTGCTGTATGGTTGGTTGCGAAAAGACGCGGGCTCACTGCGATCGACAGAGACCGCAACTAGATCGATCGCCGAGGTCGGCAATCGAAAGACCTTTACGAAGGCCTTGATCTTACTGACGCCTGCGTCCATCGCTCTGGCGTACTACACGACGATAATTCATGAGGTCGGAGGAGGATTTAGGTTTTCATATCCGACATACTCATTGCTCGTGCTCGCGGCCGCCATCGCGCTTTCGCCGGCAGTTCGCCGAATTGGCACGAATGGACTTGCACGCACCGCATTGATCTTTTTGGCCCTTGGGTGGCTCGGAGTCCTTACATATTCGACGCGGATCTGGCATCTCACGCCTACGCCGGTGAGTGCCTTTGGAAGTTTTCACACACGTGTTGCCGAGGCATTGAAAGCTACGAATTTGGGATCGCAAGGGACGATAATTTGTGACGCCGCGGGGGTTATCCCTTATATTAGCGGGTTCAATCAAGTTGATCGGGTCGGGCTTACAGACAATTTTCTGTCCGGGCGATCTGGCCCAACACAGTCCGAACGGGAGGCGTACCTTTGGAGCCGCTCGGCCGACGTTTATATCGGGCAAGAGCCGCCCGCGACGGCTGGAGCTTCGGATCCTGCGTCGGATCCCAAGATGCGTTCGCGATATGTTTCGGAGATCTTGCTGAAACGTCCGCTACGTCTCATCGAATCACGGATCTTTCTTCAGGAACCAGATCTTCTGCACGAAAGAATGCGACAGCTTAGGGATGATTGGGAGTTTATCGGAGAGCTCGACTGGCCTGGCTGGGAAGCGTGGAACTTGAAGAGTTTTGTTTACGTGCGGCGTGGTTCTCCGCATGCTTCAACGATTATCTCAAAGATGCGACCGCTTGTCCGCTACTCACCGGAACAGGTCGATCTCGACCACCTTTATCAGAAATAGTAAGAGGGAACGCAATCATGACAAACCAAGAAACAACTCATTGTCTGATAACCGGCGGTGCCGGTTTTTTGGGGATCAACTTGATCAGGTATTTGCTTCAGAAGAACTGGGCCATCACCTCATTCGATAAGGCGGGCTTTAAGTTTGACGATGTCGTGGATTCGATCAATGTTGTTCGCGGCGATGTACGCGATCGGGAGCGTTTGAGTGAAGCGATGAACGGTGTTGATATCGTCGTCCATACGGCCGCAGCACTTCCACTCGACAAGAGGTCAGACATTTTCAGCACGGAGGTTGAAGGTACCCGAAATGTTCTCGAAGCGGCGTTCACCGCCGGTGTAAAACGCGTGATCCATATCTCATCGACCGCTGTTTACGGCATCCCAGATCATCACCCTCTTGTTGAAGGAGATCGGCTTGAGGGCGTCGGTGCCTATGGTGAGGCGAAGATCCTTGCTGAGGAGGTCTGTCTTGAGTACAGAAAACGCGGCTTTTGTGTGCCGATCCTCAGACCGAAAAGCTTTGTGGGGCCGGAAAGACTTGGCGTATTTGCGCTGCTTTATGAGTGGGCACTTGAAGGGCATAATTTTCCGTTGCTGGGTCGGGGGAATAACAAATACCAGTTGCTGGATGTTGAAGATCTCTGCGATGCGATATACCTGGCCGCGACCGTCGATTCGGACCGAGCAAACGACACCTTCAACGTTGGAGCGATGGAATTCGAAAGTCTTGCGACCGATTTTCAGGCGGTGCTCGACGAAGCAGGACACGGCAAGCACATTCGAAGGCTTCCCGCGGGCCCTGCCATTGCAGTCTTGAAGTTGCTTGAGAGGTTGGGGCTTTCCCCTCTATATAAATGGATCTATGAAACTGCGGACAAAGAGTCGTTCGTCTCGATCGATAAGGCTGTAGACCAATTGGGATTCCATCCGAAGTTCTCAAATGAAGAGGCGCTGCGTCGAAATTTCGATTGGTATCGCGCAAACGAATCTCGATTTCACAATACGTCGGGTACAAGTCACACCGTTCCTTGGAGGCAGGGGGCTCTAAGGATGGCAAAGATATTCTTTTGAACTAGATCGATAGATAGATCAATGTGAGCGGGACGCAGGTTCTGGTAGATCTGTGCGCCCAAAGATCCCTTGCGGCCGATATCTTCCGCGATCGCCGCCAACT
Organism: Pyrinomonadaceae bacterium; assembly: GCA_019186825.1. Classification (GTDB taxonomy): domain Bacteria; phylum Acidobacteriota; class Blastocatellia; order Pyrinomonadales; family Pyrinomonadaceae; genus OLB17. The sequence goes on along the minus strand of JABARP010000026.1, from coordinate 7,520 downwards.
CGCGACCTCACCGGAGGAAAAGTATGAATGAACAATTTTCTGCGTTACTGTCAGACAAGACCGTAGGCATAGAAAAATCAAGATCGAGCTGGCCGGCCTACTTGATCTCAGCAGCAAGACCGCATCAATGGTCAAAGAATCTTTTTGTCTTGGCCCCGCTCTTGTTTTCCGGCCGCCTTGATGAGGCGTCGGCCCTTGGGCGATCGCTGCTTGCTTTTGCGGTATTCTGCCTGTTGTCCAGCAGCCTTTATATTTTCAATGACTGGGTCGATCTGGAAGAGGATCGTGCTCATCCGGAAAAGAGCAAGCGGCCGCTTGCCTCGGGACAACTTCCGGCCTCGGTCGCTTTAGCATTTGCCGCTCTGTTGGCCGCTAGCTCACTTGGGCTGTCGTATTTTCTCGGCTTGCCCTTCTTCTTGACGGTTCTGTCCTATTTCATTCTGATCCTCGCCTATTGTCTGGGCTTAAAGCGCATGATCGTCGTGGACTGCATGGTGATCGCGTTGGGGTTCGTTCTGCGTGTTGTGGGCGGAGCAGTTGCGATCTCCGTTTCCGCGTCTCACTGGTTAGTGGTCTGCGCGTTCCTGCTTGCCTTATTCTTAGCGTTCTCGAAACGCAGGCAGGAATTGATCGCGCTCTCCGACAATGCCGGGTCGCATAGAACGGTCCTGAAGTTCTATTCGGTCGCATATCTCGGACAGGTAAACGTTGTTCTTGTTGCCGCATCGATCGTGTGCTACGCCCTTTACACGGTCGCTCCCGAAACGGTGGCAAAGTTTCACACCGATGCTCTCATCTACGGAACGGTTTTTGTGATCTACGGAATGCTTCGGTATATGGCCCTCATCGAAGATCCGAAATATGGCGGTAACCCGAGCAAGCTTCTAATGCAGGATAAACCGCTTATCTTCACGCTGCTACTTTGGTCAGTATTCAATGTTGCGGTGGTTTATTACGAAAGCTTTCAAGGGACCCAAGGGATCCCGTTCGGTATCGGAAATTGAAATGATCCTCACAGCACACGACCGGGTCCGAGCGGAGGTGTATAGACCAAAAGTACCACTCATATCGGTCGCTTCAACCGATTCATGAGGCACCAAAGCGTTGCTAACATTCTATAAATATTCAACTTGGCTTAGTTGAAGGTTGGTCGAAAGGCCGGTCGAATCGTCAGAAATTAGAGCGATCCACGAATTGGCTCGGCCTTACGATCCAACCTTCGAAAGTCTTCCTCTTTGGGTACCTTGGATGCTCTGCAGCCTGCGAAATTGGCTGTGATCATCCAGAGGCGGGACGCTGTCGTGATACTAAGCACCTGAGCCTCAACAGCTGAACAACAACCTCCCCCAGGACAAAAGATCATGAAATCTCGCATGGATCTAAACTCGTACGATCAACCGCAGGACCCTGTAGATCGAATTATCGTCGAATCGCTCGCAAAGCTTGACGGCGTTGCCCTTGGTATCTCTCTTGGGTTGATCTTCGGGCTGATCATCTTTGCGGCGACCAACATACTCATCTTTAAGGGCGGCGAGGTCGTCGGTCCAAACCTTAGCCTTCTTGAGCAGTACTTTATTGGCTACGAAGTGACCTTCTCCGGAAGCATTGTCGGCTTTGTTTACGGTGTGCTTGTTGGTTTTATTGTCGGTTGGCTGATAGCCACGCTTCGAAATTTCGTTGTCTCCCTATATATCCATTTCCTCAAGGTCAGAGGGAGTATGTCGGCGGTGAACGACTACATTGACAATCCATAATGAAGACGAACTCAGGTACTTCAAAGGCCGAAAACAAAAAGGTTGTGATCATCGGAGCCGGGCCTGCAGGCCTTACGGCGGCATACGAGCTTTGCAAGGCCGGCGTCAGATCTGTCGTCCTTGAAAAGGACGACGTCGTCGGCGGTATCTCCCGAACGGTCAACTACAAGGGCTATCTCTTTGACATCGGCGGACACCGGTTCTTCACCAAGGTAAAGGCGGTCGACGAGATGTGGCGCGAGGTGCTCGGAGAGAAGAAATTTCTCCGCCGGTCGCGGCTCTCGCGAATCTATTATCAGAAGAAGTTCTTTTACTATCCGCTCAAGGCTTCAAACGCTCTGCTTGGCCTCGGGATATGGAACAGCATCATGATGGTCTTTAGTTATTTGAAGGCCCAGATGTTCCCCGTAAAAAACGAATCAACCTTTGAGGATTGGATCAGCAATAGATTCGGCAAACGGCTCTACAATACCTTTTTTAAAACCTATACCGAAAAGGTTTGGGGCATACCGTGTGACAAGATCTCGGCTGATTGGGCGGCGCAACGGATCAAAGGCCTTTCACTTGTTACGACGATAAAGAACGCTCTTCTTCCGACCGAAGTAAAGGATAAAGGAGAGATCATCAAGACATTGATCGATGCGTTCGACTATCCGGCCAAGGGACCGGGGATGATGTGGGAGATGGTTGCCGAGAGCATACAGAAAGATGGTTCATCCCTGAAGATGAAATCTGACGTTGATCGGATATTCTGGCAAAAAGGTCGAGTCACCGCACTCGAGATCGAGAACGGCAGCAAGCGAGAGGTGGTTGAAGGCACAGACTTTATCAGCAGCATGCCGATGCAGGAGCTTGTCCGGAAGATGTCGCCCGAACCGCCCGCAGAGGTCCTCGCCGCAGCAGACAAGTTGGGATATCGAGATTTTTTGACGGTTTCGTTGGTCGTTAATAAAGAAAAGCTATTCGAAGATAACTGGATCTATATTCACGATCCGGACGTCAAGGTCGGCCGAATACAGAACTTCAAGAATTGGAGCCCGCATATGGTTCCGGATCCAAGTAAAACGTGCCTTGGCCTTGAATATTTCTGTTTCGAAGGCGACGGGCTGTGGACCATGGATGATGCGGATCTGATCGCCCTTGGGGCAAAAGAACTTGGACTCCTTCAGCTTGTTGATCCGGCAGACGTTGAAGACGGTGCTGTTGTGCGGATGCCGAAGGCGTATCCTGTTTACGACGCCGTGTACATGGACGCCGTCGATACGATACGCGACTTCCTACGGGAAGTTCCGAATCTGCATTTGGTTGGGCGAAACGGGATGCATAAGTACAACAATCAGGATCATTCGATGCTTACGGCGATGCTTTCCGTAAAGAATATTCTCGGGGCCAACTACGACGTGTGGGGCGTCAATGTTGATAACGAGTATCACGAGGAGATCTCAGCACAAGAGGAATCGGAACTGTCTGTGATATCTTCTACTCAGCCGCTTGTCCCGACGAGGATAGCGTAGATGATGACGTCAGAATCATTCGAGTCCAAATTTTCCGAAACGTTGAGCGAAGAGCGTGCAAAGGCTCGCCGTGAGGAGCAGCTGATCAAACACGCCGTGGTCCGACTTAACGGACACGTCCTCGGGTTTGTGCTGGGGACGATCGGTGCTTTAGCACTGTTTACGGCGACGATCTGGCTTGTGCTCAAGGGTGGAGAGGTGGTTGGCCCGCACCTTGGGCTTCTGGATAACTTCCTGCCCGGCTACTCCGTTACGGTTGTTGGCAGCTTTGTCGGGGCCGCGTACGCGTTTGCCATCGGCTATATTGGCGGCTACATCGTCAGCGCTATTTACAATTTCATCGCCCGGATCCGTTCAAACCATAGGTCGAGGACCGAGTAGTCGCATTTTTCTCCGACAGTGAATCAAGCCTCTTGTTAACGACGCCTGGATATCGTTCGGATGAGGTGTGTTTGCGATCTTGAAAACTTATGCAGATCGGGGTTGACGCCAGCTGTTGGAGTAACAAACGCGGGTTCGGCCGGTTCACTCGCGAGCTGCTTACGGCACTATTGGCTAGAGACGCACGAAATGACTACGTGTTCTTTGTTGACAGTCGGTCCTGCAGCGAATGGGATTTTCCGGCGGCAGCACGAGTAGTTGTTGCAACCACAGACGCTTCGGCAGTAGAAGCGGCATCTGCGTCGGGCCGCCGCTCGCTTGGCGATGTGTGGTCGATGTCGAGGGCCGTTTGGCAGAACAAGATCGATGTCTTTTTCTTTCCAACGGTATATACGTATTTTCCGATCTTGAATCGCGCAAAGGTCGTGCTGACTATTCATGACGTGATCGCTGAGCATCATCCGGAGCTGATCTTTCCGACGTCGAGCGGCCGATTCTTTTGGAACCTTAAACTTGCGGCGGCAACGCGACAGGCCGATCTGGTCGCAACCGTGTCCGAGTTTTCACGTTCGGAGATCGCGGATTACTATCGCTACCCGACATCAAAGATCCGGATCATTACCGAGGCGGCGAAACCTGAGTTCGCATTACTTGCGTCTAAGGCGGGCGAGCAACGTGGTAACGGAAACGGGGTTTCTACGAATGGACGATTCCTACTCTATGTAGGTGGTATCAGTCCGCACAAGAACCTGGACACGCTGATAGATGCTTTCAGGATCCTCCGCGAAAGGGACGGGGCGACACCATTGAAACTCGTCCTGGTTGGCGACTACAAGGATGATCCATTCTATTCTGCGTACCCGAAACTGAAAGAAGCGGTCGAAAGATATGGGCTGCAAAATGAGGTTGTTTTCACCGGGTTTGTGCCTGATGACGAGCTTGCTGGCCTTTATACGGATGCAACGCTCCTTGTGTTTCCGTCTATAGAAGAGGGATTTGGTTTGCCCGCGATAGAGGCGATGGCCTGCGGAACACCTGTGGTCGCAAGCCGAACGGGTTCGCTTCCGGAGGTTCTCGGACCTGCGGGGCGATATTTTAACCCTACGAGTGCTGAAGAGATGGCGAAGGTCATTGGCGACGTTCTGGACGACGAACCTGAACGCCGGACGATGAGCCTTGATGGCATCGAGCGTTCGCGGCATTTCAGTTGGGATCAGGCCGCGGAAGATACGATCGCTATCTTCGATGAGCTTCGGAAAAGTTGAGACAAAATGATAGACCGCCCGCTGAAGTTTTGTATGGTGTCGACCTTTTATCCGCCATACAACTTTGGCGGTGATGGGATGCACATTTATCGCCTTTCGAACGAGCTTGCACGACGCGGTCATTCGGTCGATGTCTTCTACTGCGAGGATTCGTATCTGCTGCTGAACGGAAAGCCGCCGACCGGCGAATTTCCCAACCATGAGCGCGTTTCTTTGTATCCGCTGAAGAGCGGGTTGGGAATGCTCTCACCGCTGGTCACGCAGCAGACCGGGATACCGCTTTTCAAGAGCAAACTGAAGAAGGCTTTGAGCGAGAACGACTATGACGTGATCCATTACAACAATATGTCGCTCATAGGCATCGCCGCATTGAGTTATGGATCGGCGATCAAGCTTTATACGGCGCACGAGCACTGGCTTGTATGCCCGATGCACGTTCTCTGGAAATACAACCGCGAAGTTTGTGCCAAGAAGAGCTGCACCTTTTGCCAACTTGCCGGTAAACGGCCGCCGCAGCTGTGGCGATATTCGGGGATGATGAGCCGACATCTTAAACACGTTGACCTTTTTCTATCTCCAAGCAAATTTTCGATGAAGAAGCATATTGAAATGGGCCTTGATGCGCCGATCAAACATCTTCCTTATTTTCTGCCGAGACAATCTGAGCAAGATGATAAGTCGGCGGTTGAAACGGGAGAGCGACCGTTCTTTCTTTTCGTGGGCAGGCTCGAGTACATCAAGGGAGTTCAGAATCTTATTAAGGCGTTCAGCAAGACTCCTGAGTTCGATCTGCTGATCGCCGGGGACGGCGTTTACCGAGCCGCATTGGAATCACAGGCGGAAGGGCTTCCGAACATTAAGTTTCTGGGACGGCAGGATCAAGCTTCTTTATCGACACTCTATCGTCGTGCGAAAGCGGTCATTGTTCCATCAATTTGTTACGAAACGTTCGGGATCGTGATCATTGAGGCGTTCTCACACAAGACGCCTGCGATCGTAAATGACCTTGGCGCGCTTCCCGAGGTGATCGACGATAGCGATGGTGGTTTTGTTTACCGGACCGAGGAAGAGTTGATCGCTGCTATGCGTAAGCTCGCTTCTGATCCCAAGCTCCGGAACGATCTGGGCGAAAAGGGGTATAGAGCCTTTTTGAAAAAGTGGTGCGAAGATCCGCACATTGAGATGTATCTCGATCTGATCGGATCGATCGAAGAAGATCGTCAAAAAACGACGGGTGAGATGGCCGCTCGGAGGCGTGTTGTTGGGGCGCACTAGGGCAAAGCAATATGTTCCGCGTCCCAATCATCACATACCACTCGATCGATGGCAGTGGATCTGTTATCTCGACGGCTCCATCGGTTTTCAAGCGTCAGATCGCAGCACTTGCCGAGGCCGGTTTTTACGCCTTAACGCTTCGGGAATTGGTGTCAAGGATGGACAAGGAAGTGCCGCTGCCCGCGAAGCCGGTGGTGCTGACCTTTGATGATGGATTCAAGAACTTCTACACGGAAGCATACCCGGTACTAAACACGCATGGCTTTGCTGCAACTGTGTTCCTCGTTACAGACCATTGCGGAAGCTTTAATGACTGGGTCGGAAATCCGAAGGACTTTCCGCGCAGTGAGTTGTTGTCTTGGGAAGAGATCAGAGAGCTTAGCACTTCGGGCGTTGAATTCGGTTCTCATACAAGGACGCATCCCGATCTAATGAGCGTTTCGGCGTCATCATTGGAGAACGAGATCGCGGGGTCCAAGGCGTCGCTTGATGACGAGCTTGGGGTCGAGACTGTGTCCTTTGCATATCCATTTGGGAGAAAAGATGATCGCGTCAAACGGACCGCAGCGGCGAACTTTAAAGCGGCAACCTCGACCGTATTGGGAAAGGTGACGCCGCAGAGTGACCTCTACGCATTGGAACGTGTCGACGCATATTACTTGTCAAATCCGTGGATCCTCGATCGGCTCGACACGGCCGGGTTTGATAAGTATCTAAGCTTTCGCCAGTTCTTGCGGAACACAAAGTCTCTCGTTGCGAGAGCGCACTGATTCAGGGTTCAGATTCGGGAAGGAAGACAAATATGAGTATTGTTTCAAGAATAAGCCGCCACACAAAGCTATCGATGAAAGCGGTCAAGCATCGCGCACATCAAACGCCGCCATTCATGATAATTTTCATCAACTCGATCTGTAATCTGACGTGCGAGCACTGCTTTTACTGGAAAGAACTGAATAAACGCAATGATCTCTCCTACGAGGAATTTCAGAAATTGTCTCTTGAACTCGGCGATTTTGAGAACCTGAATCTCTCGGGCGGCGAACCCTTCATTCGCGGCGAGTTCGCCGAGATCTGTGAGCTGTTCATTCGGAACAACAACGTTAAGAATATCTATGTTCCGACCAACGGGTATTTCACCGATCGCACCGAAAAGGCTTTGCGAAAGGTTCTCGCGAATAAGCAACTAAAAATGTTCGTGTGCGAGATCTCGCTCGACGGGATGCCCGAATATCACAACAAGTTTCGCGGCAACGCCCAATCTTTCAAGAAGGCGATGGAGACCTATCAAATGCTCGCCGCACTCCAGGCCGAGGATCCGCGTTTGCGCATCC
>JABARP010000027.1 GCA_019186825.1 Pyrinomonadaceae bacterium | reverse complement strand
AACGTACGATATCGCCTTTGGGCGCAATTCAATTATCCGCTCGATCGTGCCTTTTTCGGTGCCTGAACGAGGCGGATCGAGGAGAATAAGGTCGGCGTCGCGTGCGGAACGCGATCCAACGAATGCCTTGACTGTGCTTTGAACAAATTCGGCATTTTCAACTCCGTTCGCCGCGGCGTTAGCCCGTGCAAGTTCGATCGACACGTCCGAACCTTCGACGCCGACCACCGTGTCGAAATTCCTTGCCAGCGGCAAAGTGAACAGTCCGACGCCGCAATAAAGGTCCAACGCCTTTGAACCGGAAAAGCCGCCCGTCGCGAAACTTACGAGCTGCTCAATGAGAAGGCTGTTTGCCTGGAAAAAGCTCGTCGAACGAAACTTATATTTGGCTCCGAGCACGTCGCATTGCAGGAATTCGTCGTCATCGTTCGCCGTTGACAACACGAATTTCTCGCCGTCAGCGGCGGCTTCGACCTCATGTATGCGAAGGCTTCCGTGTTCAGCCCGTTCACGAACGACGCTCAATGCCTCGTTCAGTTTCGGGGCCAAGATCGGACAGTTTTCGATATCGATCACATCATGGCTTTCGCGTCGAAAATAGCCGACGAGGCTGCCGCGAACCTGCCACCGTGCCCGTCCGCGATACCCAAGCGGGTTCGGGCTCGCAACGACCTCGACCGCGCTCAGATCGATCTTTCCTAATCGACGCAGAGCGTCCCCAATGATCAAGGATTTTGCAGCAAGCTGCGCCGGATAATTCATCTGTTGAAAATCGCAGCCGCCGCACTCACCAAAATACCTGCATGGCGGCGTCTGGCGATCCGGCGAAGGCTCAAGAACCTCAACTATCCGCCCGAATGCGATCTTCTTTTTCCGCTGCGTCAACTCCACCCGCAGCCTATCGCCTGCCGCAGCCAAAGGCACAAAGATCGTCAGACCATCCGCAAAGCCGATGCCTAAGCCCTGAGGCACGATCCGCTCAATGGTCAGTTCGAGACTTGTCATAAATCAATCTGAGGATAGGTGCTCTTCTTGTCATCTATCCTCAGATAAGTCCCAGCCTATTGCAACAGTTCAGTTCTTTTTCGCGACAATGGCGACCGCGTTAAGGTGATCACGATACTTTCTGAATGTGCTCCGCATCGTCAAGATCCGCTTTCGTTCTTTCGGATGCGTCGCAATATTTAACACGATCCCCAGCGCCCTGAAAAAGCCTTCGTCGTTGATCACACGCGTGGGTTCAAGCAGGCTCATCGGATTTTTCTCGATCTTCACGATCGTAAACCCTTCCTTTTCTAGGAGAGCCGACCACTCTTTCTCCGTCAGAGGCCGCGCATTCACCTTGATCGTCTGTGCCAGTTCCCGTTGGATGTCCGCTTTTGTCTCGTCCGAGATATTGTCCGGCGCGAGGCCGAGCTCGTGAATGCCGTAGAGGCCGCCTTTCTTTAGAATCCGAAACGCCTCGCTGATGATCTCCGATTTGCGATGGTCCGCCTGCATCGTTAGCATTGCCTCGCCATAAACCTTATCAACGGAATCAGCATCGAGCGTCGTTTCGGCCGCACTTGTGTTTATGATCTTGCGGCCATTGCCATTGATCGTGTTCTTCAGATTTCGGGCAGCGGTCTCATCGAGTTCGATACCGGTGTAGCTTTTCGGCTCCCGCTTAAGCGTGAGTGCCGCGGTAAATCCTATTCCGGGAGCGAACTCAACGACGTCATCCGTCTTCTTGATATCAAGCTCGTCGATGAGCTTCGCGGTCAATTCCCGTCCGCCGGGACGAAGGACGCGCTTGCCCATCTTCGCCAAAACCCAATGCCCTTGCTCCGTATTCGTGTGATGACTGATCATAACTCTGCTCCTTGCTTCGCCCCGTCTCGTTGGATGAGAGAATCTTACGCCTCACGATCGAGGCGGAAAGTGCCCGCAAAGACGGCGAAACCATACGTTTATAATCCTCTCGGAAAAGAGCGGAAAATATGTTCTAGCTCACAAAATGTAGAGAGATTTGCATCGGTCCGAGGTACAGGTGAAGAGCATCTATAGATCAGGAATTCCCTGTCGGGAGAAAGAAATCTCCAGTCCGTAGAACATCTCTTACCGTTGCGAGGTCGGCATCATCAACGTACGCGACCGTAAAAAGCAGTGCGTAACCTTGCCTAACGGTCGCGTAAAGCCTTCTTTTCTGCGTACCGGACGAAGTGTCGAGAAACGCGAACTGCATCGAGCCGAGCTGTTCTGCATCAGTTTCGCCGAATTTGAATCCCGCGGGCAGCTTTGCCCTCAAAAGACTCTGCCTTACTACATCAATGTAATCGACAGCATCTTTGATCTGCGGAACGGAGGAGAGATCCTCCGCCGCGATCAGAACGAAGGTATTGTCCGGCGTCCCGGGCATCGAGCGATACGCCGTTAGCAGAACGGTAACGTTTTTAGCGAACTGTTTCTTCGCGAGTGGGCCGAGAGCATCGGTGTTGATCGTATGCAGGTCAAAGCCCGCCGACTTCATATAACCTTCGAAATCAGGCCCCGGGATCAACCAGCTATCAGGAAATGTAACCTGAAAGCTTAGCGAGGGATTGATATATGTTCGGCCCTTTACCGATCCGGAATCCAGCTTTTTTGCCGCTTCGCGGACTTCGGTCCCCTCCTTTACGGGAATGGACGAAGGCAGTCTCTTCGTAGGCGAACGGCGCTTTTGCGCCACAGCGAACGAAACACATAACAAAACCAAAATGATCGCAGAAATAGATCTCATAAAAAGTAAAGTCCAAGACGTGGAATTCCGGCCTCCTCACGGAGCCTTTTCATAACCATCAGCTCGTATGTCTGACGGTACTTATCCGGTTCCATGTCGCTCTTGTAGGGCTTCAGCTGTGTTTTTACCGATGCCTCAAGCCCCGCGAGGTGATTCGGTTCCCAATTTTCAAGTAACGTGCGGTCAAGAAGGCTCTCGACATCGCTTAAGGTCCTATCGACCGTATCGAAATCATCCGTTAGATTCACCTTTATCTCAGAAAGATGCGTCAAGGCTCTCCCGATGCCTTCAGAAAGGCTTTCAATTGAGCAAGCCTTAAGCTTTGCGGAACATTCGTCAATATGCTCTCTAATACGTTCAACGGTGAACTCCGAATTCAAATTCTCGGACTCCTGATCGCCTTTCCCCGTCTGAGACGTCAGCCACTCTTTGTATTGCGTTTCGATCTCTTCCCGACAATAGAACAGGCTCTTGATCGTGCGTGTCCCGGCGGGTTGTCGGTCAAAAACATCGAACACCGCCTCGATCGAGCGCAGGACGATATGCAGCGGAATACCGCGTCCCTTCCAGCCTTCGATCATCGCCCAGTCAAGCGGCGAGAGAAAGAGATGCTTCCCTCTTCTGCGAACGAACGTGTCCTCGATCTCTGTGTAGTAATTGAAATAGTTCACGCGGCTTGAAATGATCTTCCTTCGAGCATCTAGCTTAATTTACGGCTGTCCCATTCCAAAAGCTGTCGGTGCACAACTCTGTGATAACCTATTCGCTAAAAGACCGCTAACAGACATGGCAGAAAGACGGACACGCTTTTCCACCTCTTCGGACATCGAGCTTCCGAATGATTTCAACCCAGAAAATACGACACCGGTCGAGTACGATACCGACCTGAACGAGCCTGGATCTTTTCCATACACGCGCGGTGTCCGAAGGTCAATGTATCGCGGCCGTTTCTGGACGATGCGGCAATATGCGGGATTTGCGACCGCCGAAGAATCCAATGCACGCTACAAATATCTGCTTTCACAAGGTACTACCGGATTGAGCGTGGCGTTCGACCTGCCGACGCAGATCGGGCTTGATTCTGATGATCCGCTCGCTGCTGGCGAAGTTGGCAAGGTCGGCGTGGCCATCGATTCGCTCGAGGATATGCTCACCCTTTTTGACGGTATCCCGCTCGATCAGGTCTCGACTTCGATGACGATCAACGCGACCGCCTCCACTCTGCTTTGCCTATACCTTGCTGTCGCCAAGAAGCAGAGTGTCCCGTTCGACAAGGTGAACGGAACCATTCAGAACGACATTCTAAAAGAATACATCGCGCGCGGAACCTACATCTTTCCGCCCGCATCTTCGCTAAGGCTCATCACCGACACCTTTGCGTTCTGCACAAAAGAGGTCCCGAATTGGAATACGATCTCGATCTCGGGCTACCACATTCGAGAGGCAGGCTCGACGGCCGCCCAAGAGATAGCATTCACCCTCGCCGATGCCATCTGCTATATCGAAGCCGCGATCAAGGTCGGCCTCGATGTTGACGATTTCGCTCCTCGCCTCTCCTTTTTTTTCAATTCGCACAACAATCTTATTGAAGAGATCGCAAAATTCCGTGCCGCGCGCCGCCTCTGGGCGAAGATAATGCGGGATCGTTTCCACGCGAATAACGAAAAGTCGATGATGCTGCGTTTTCATACGCAGACCGCCGGCTCGACCTTGACCGCTCAGCAACCGGAAGTGAACGTCGTCCGAACTACAATTCAGGCACTTGCAGCCGTGCTTGGCGGCACACAAAGCCTGCATACAAATTCGATGGACGAGGCCCTAAGCCTCCCGACCGAGCAGGCAGCCCGCATCGCACTTCGCACGCAGCAGGTGATCGCCTACGAATCGGGAGTTGCCGATACGGTCGATCCGTTTGCTGGCAGCTACGCCGTCGAGGAACTGACCACCAAGCTCGAAAAAGCTGCTGTCGATTACATTCAAAAGATCGACGACCTCGGGGGCATGCTACGGGCGATCGAGATCGGATTCGTCCAAAATGAGATCCAACAGGCCGCATACGAGTACCAGCTCGCTGTTGAGAATAACGAAGCGATCGTGGTCGGTGTGAATAAATTCCGCACGGACGACGTCGAGCCGATCCCGATCCTAAAGATCGACGAAAAGATCGAGCGGAACCAACGGGCTCGGCTTGCCGCCCTTCGGGAGCGGCGCGATGCCGCGGCCGCCGCAAAAAGCCTCGAAGATATAACCTCAGCCGCCACGACAGAGGAAAACCTCTTGCCTCACATTCTCTTCGCGGTTGAAAACTACGTCACAGTAGGTGAGATCAGCAACGCCTTACGCAAGGTTTGGGGCGAATATCACGAGAATGTAAGCGTTTAGCTCCTCACAAGTAGGTCAAAAAAGCGATGACAAACGTCGTTTAACTGTGTTATTCTTCCTGTTGCGGATGTCTTTGTCCGTAACCGAGAAGACCCCACAAAAGCAGATGCTTGACGGCATCCGTGTCCCTTTTTTCTCTCGTTTTCTCGTATCCCCTATGGAAAAGCTGAACGAATTTCTCAGAGACCTTCTGTCAAGCTGCAGCGACGAACTGCGACTCGAACCCGGCAAGAACCCGTATATGATCGCCGGTTCGCGGACGATCGACATTGCCAACGCTCCGATCCTCGGGACGCAGATCAGTATGATGGTCTTCCCTTTGATCCCGCAGGATATCAAGCTGATCCTTCCACATTCACCGGAGATCGAGTTCGAGCATCCGCATGCACTCGGGCGCTTTCAGTTCGTCGTAAGAAAATCTCCATCGGGGTTCAACGTAATTATCAGGCCGCAATTGTCCGAGCAGCGCACACCTCCGCCTCCGATAAATTCCGCCCCACCTGCACCTGCGCCACAGGCGACTATGGAACCTGTGGTTTCTGAACCGCAGAGCGTCTTCGCACCTCAAGCAGTTCCCCGATCGAGTTCGCCGTTGGACTTCAGCGATGTTGACAGCTCCTCAGCGGGCTACGAGTACACCTCAACGCTCCTTGAGGTCGATGCGACACCGGACACGCTCATTGTCGAGGAGCGCGTTGAGGTTCCTTCATACGAAGTTGCCGGAGCTCCCGCTGTTGATGTCGTCTCCGCGAACGATCCCGAATTTGCGACCGTCTTTTCGGATACCTCAACATACGAACCGCAAGGCCGACGTGACGACTTTACAGGCGCCTACGCACCCCTCGCCGAACAACCCTTCGAACAAACGGCCGAACCCGGCGCATGGCCGCCTCCGATCCCGCCCAACGAGCCTCCGGCTGCTCCTTCGCCAAATGGCGATCACACCCCCACAGCTATGACTTCACGAATGGACGACCTCTTCCGGCAGATGGCCGCCGTAGGAGCATCCGATCTTCATCTCTCGGTATCTATGCCGCCAATGGTCCGCAAAGACGGAAAAATGCAGCCGTTGGCTCCAGGGTCCGAAGCGTTGACCGCCGAATCGATGAAGCATCTTCTCGCCGAGATAATGCCGAAGAAAAATGTTGCTGAATTCGATGCTCGGCATGATACGGATTTTGCATACGAGATCACGGGACTTGCCCGCTTTCGATGCAATATCTTTATGGATCGAAAAGGAATGGGAGCTGTCTTTCGCATCATTCCGACAAAGATGACGACCGCCGAACAACTCGGCCTTTCGCAGGCAATTCTCGGCCTCACTGAACTCTCGAAGGGCCTTGTTGTCGTTACTGGGCCGACGGGTTCGGGCAAATCTACCACGCTTTGCGCGATGGTGAATCACATCAATCAGAATCGTGAAGATCATATAATCACGATCGAAGACCCGATCGAGTTCGTACACGACAACATCAAGTGCCTCGTGAACCAACGCGAGGTGCACAACCATACCGATTCATTCAAAGACGCGCTGCGTGCGGCTCTCCGCGAAGACCCGGACATCCTGCTTGTCGGCGAAATGCGTGACCTCGAGACGATCTCAATCGCCATCGAGACGGCAGAAACGGGGCATCTAGTTTTCGGCACCTTGCACACGACAACCGCAGCTTCGACCGTCGACCGCATAATCGACCAGTTCCCCGCCGACCGCCAGCAGCAGATCCGCGTGATGCTTTCGGAATCGCTAAAAGGCGTGATCGCTCAGACGCTTCTTCCGAAGAAAGGCGGTGGCCGTGTTGCCGCCCTTGAGGTCCTTATCGTAACGCCCGCGATCAGTAATCTGATTCGCGAAGGAAAAACATTCCAGATACCATCCGCAATGCAAACCGGCAAGAACAACGGTATGGTAATGCTCAACGACGCACTCTTTGACCTCGTCAAGAACGGGCTTGTCGAACCAAAAGACGCCTACATAAAGGCGGTCGATAAGGCGAATTTCGAGACCATGCTCACGCGTGGCGGTTTCAAGATCTAGCTTCGGATTCTCATCCGCTCTGCGACTCGTGTAAAATTTAGGCATCCGGATCGGTTACGTGTCCAACTATTTTGCTTGGGCACGTATCTAACTTTTTACACTCAAAGAAGGTCGTATGAAGCGTTTTACCAAGTTCTCGTCCGTCGCGCTGGCCGCTCTATTCATCCTGGTCGCCTCAATTGCATCTTTTGCCCAATCTCGCCCGCAGCGGCCTGATTCTGCTCCCGGCAATGAGAAGCGCAATCAACGCCCAAAACCGCCGACGGCCGAAGAACTCCGAAAGGCCGAGGAAGCTCGAAAGCTTGAGGAAGAGAACAAGAACGCGATCATCGACCCGACGGTTGAAAAGATCTCGACAAACATCGTCTCCGTCGAGGTAACGGTCGTGAATAAAAAGACCGGCGCGATCATCACCGGGCTAAAGAAAGAGAATTTTGCGATCTTTGAGGATGGAAAACAGCAGAAGATCACGGGCTTCAACACACCGGACTCGCCGATAACTGTTACTGTCCTTGTCGAATTCAGTAAATGGAGCGAGGTCTTCGGTTCGGCCGCCGGCGGTATTTTTGAGCCCGGTTCGTATGAAGTGGTCAAGCCCGTCGCACTTTTCGTTTCGAGATTTATCAGGCCGCCGAATGATTATGCATCCATCGTGGCATTCGATATCCGCCCGACACCGATCACCGATTTTACGAACGACCCGCAGCGGCTTCGCCAGGCGGTCGACCTTCTATTCCGCAGCACTCCGGCAATGCGTGAGAACAATCTCTGGGACGCGTTGAAGTTCACGCTCCTGGGCGGAACGACCGACACCGTGGTCCTCGAGAACTCGAAAGCGAAGACCGCCCAGTATGCCGGCATGGCAAGCTTGAATTCTCCGCGAAAGGCGATCATTCTTGTCGCGTCGGGTATCGATACCTTCAGCAAGACAAGCTACGATCAGGCTCGCCGCATCGTTCAGGAAGCAGGCGTACCCGTCTATATCATCAGCACTGGAAATCTATTCTTCAAACGCTATGAGCACCTGCTTGGGCCGATGGACGACCTTGCGACCGGCTTGCCCGGCCGTCTGACATTCCTTCAGGCACAAAATGCGATGAACACGATCGCGAAGGAATCCGGCGGGATGCACTTCCCAATGACGTTCGAGGGTGAGATCCCGGATTACCTGAACAGCATTAACGCGCTTCTTCGGAATCAATACAGCATTGCCTACGACCTGAACGAACCGCACACGCCGGGGCAGAAATATAAACTGCAAGTGAAGGTCGATGTGAATGGCGACGGCATCTTCGACGAAAAGGCCTATCGCGTACAAGCGCGTCCGTACTACATCCCGCCGGGCGGCGATGCAAAAGACAAGGGCAAGGGTAAGAAATAGTGATAAAAAAGCGGCGGGCCTGCAACGAATGCAAAGGGCCCGCGCTGATCGTTCGGTATTAAGACTACTTATTCGCCTAGTTCGCTGCCTGCTTCAACAAAAGACCGCTGGGCGTTGCCGTGTGGTCAAATCCGTAATTATATTTCCAGATCCCGAATGGCAGGATATTTACCTGCACGTTGTACGCAACGTGAGCGTTCACGCCGGGACCGGACTTCTTAACCTCGACAAGGGCGTCTGATGGCACCTGGTTGGCGGCGATCGCCTTGTCGATACGTTCCTGCACATTCTTGACAGGATCGACGTTTCCCGGAACTGCCATTCCCTGCAGGACAGCGGTTTCCATATCCGATTTCATCGCTTCGGCCTGATAGGCAACGGGAATGTAGTTGTATCCCGCGTTTGCGACCAAAACTATAAACGCAAGCACAATAAGGAATTTAACGCCGGCGCTGCCGCGTTCATTGACTCGGTGGTTCGTTACATTCTGCATTTTTTCTAACTTCCTCTTGCTGTTGAGCTTACTTCTGAAGCTTAAGGAACTCTTCGAGGGTGCTGAAGGCGGTTTTGGGAGGGATCTTATCGCCCGATAAAATTACCGGACGGCCGATACCTCGAAGCAGGATCATTTGAAGTGATCCGGAAATATTCTTCTTGTCGAATTGGAATGCCTCGAAGACCTGTCGAGGCTCGATGCCCGCGAGCGTTGGCAAATGCCCAACGCTGCGTACAACATCGTATAACAATTCTACATCGCGCCCGGGGCAAATCGCAAGCTTTTTTGACAGCTCAGCGGCATACAGGATCCCGTAGCCGACGGCCTCGCCATGCCGAAAATAGCGGTAATCCGTAACTTTTTCGAGTGCGTGGGCAAGCGTATGGCCAAAATTCAGTATCTTTCTCGAACGCGGATCGCTACGCTGAATATCCTCGTAAGGGTCCTGATCGACGATCTTCGCCTTAAATGCGATATTTTCACGCACTAACTCGGCAAGAAGTTCGCCCTGATCGGCTTCGGTTCGCTGCGAAAAGTACTGTTTTGTGCGTTTTAGTGCTGCTTTGCCGCTGATCGCCGCGTGTTTGACCATCTCGCACCCGCCCGCGACAAACTCACGCTCAGGCAAGGTCTCTAGGCAAGCTACGTCTGCAAAGACGCCGGCCGCAGGATGAAAAACGCCCACGGTATTCTTGCCGAATGAAGCATTTACGCCCGTTTTGCCTCCGACGGAAGAATCGACCATAGAGAGCAAGGTCGTCGGCATTTGGATGTGCCGGATGCCGCGAAGGTAAATGCCCGCCGCAAAGCCTCCAAGATCGCCGACCACGCCTCCGCCAAGCGAAAGTACCGCGTCTGTGCGTTCGATCCGCGCTGCGGCCATCGCGGCCAGAGCCTTCTCCGCGGAGGCGAGGGTCTTGTATTTCTCTCCATCCCCGATCAGTGCCGTCGCGGTCACAAAACCGCTGCGTCTGAGGCTATCTTCAACTGCCTCGCCGTAAAGCTTAAAGACCGTACGATTCGATATGATGAAGACGCGCTTCGCGGCCTTGCCAAGCTGTTTCCTCGCGAACGAACCAATAGCATCGAGATTTCCGTGCCCGACGCATATCGTATCCAAAAGGCCTTTCGGTGTGTTCGCCGCCTTCATCCCAAATTCTCTCGGATCACCTCAGCGAGTGCCGCCGCGCGCCTCTCAATATCGCTCTGGTCCGTGCCCTCGATCATCACACGAGCAAGGTCTTCAGTGCCGGAGTAGCGAAGGAGCAGCCTTCCGTTCCCATCCAGCTCTTTCTCAAGCAAGGCCGCCGCCGCAGCGATCGCGGGAACCTCATCGAACGGCCGCTTTTCTTTGACCTTAACGTTCACAAGGATCTGAGGATATCGTTGGAATTCACCGACAGCCTCTTCAAGCGAAAGGCCGCGGCGTACCAGCGACGAAAGTGTCAGCACGGCCGTCGCCATGCCGTCGCCCACAAGGCTGCGTTCCGGAAAGATAATATGCCCCGACTGCTCGCCGCCGATCACGGAATTCGTACCCAACAGCTCCTCAAGCACGTACTTGTCGCCGACCTTCGCACGAACAAGCTCGATCCCCCGTGACCTCAAAGCGATCTCGAGGCCGATGTTGCTCATCACGGTCGCAACGACCTTTTCGTTCACTAGTCTGCCGGCGGCGGCCATCTCGGTCGAGAGGATCCAGAGTGTTGCATCGCCGTCCACAACGTTTCCGTTTCGATCGACAAAAAGCACACGGTCGGCGTCACCATCGAAGGCGATACCAAGATCGCTTCCCGACTCAACGACTTTCGCGGCGAGTGATTCAAGGTGGAGCGATCCGCAGTCTTTGTTGATATTCCGCCCGTCCGGTGTGTCGTTGATCACGGTCATCTCGGCGCCCAGGCTCCGAAACAGCTTCGGTGCGAGGTCGTGAGCGGCACCGTTAGCACAATCGATGACGATCGACAGCCCGGCAAGCGAGGTTCCGTCGGCGGCAGCACGAAGATGTTCGAGGTATTCTTCGTCGAATCCTTCGGCAAGGTCTTCGTTAGGCACGACAGGCGCGACCGGTTCGATCTCACCTGCATCAATATCGGCCTCGATAAGCTCCTCGATCGAGCCATCAAGCTTCTTTCCGCTCGGCAGGAAAACCTTTATTCCGTTGTCTTCAAAAGGATTGTGCGAAGCGCTGATCACGATACCCGCGTCGTAACCTTTCGCCCCTGTTAGGAAAGCAACTCCCGGCGTCGTTATCACTCCTGCCGAGGATATCTGGGCACCTTCGGCAGCCGCACCAGCGTGGATCGCGCCTTCGATCGTCCGGCCGGATTCGCGCGTATCGCGGCCCGATATAAATCTCGGCTTCCGCCCGAGGTGTTCTTCGAAATGCCGTGCCAATGACCTCCCGATGATGCTCACCGTCGCATCATCTAGCGGAAATTCACCGGCGCGTGCCCGAACACCGTCTGTTCCAAAATGCTTTCCCATAAAAGAACCTTTAGCACTGCCAACCAAACGGTCGCGTGCAGCGAAATATAGAGATTACCAAATTCGACAGGCAAATGGCCTACCTCTTGGCATAAGAGATAGTTGTATATGCGATAAAATTTCCGAAAATAATTGACAACACCTTATCGATTAGGCGAATCTTAATAATAGCCGTCGTCAAAAGCCCTTGCGACCGACGGCGAGTTTTACAAGGACCATCTGTCAACCACTCCTCGATCTAATGATGAAAAAAGAATTTGCATTTTCCTCGATACTCGTTCTGACGTTTGCCGCAGCGGGCTTTGCCCAATCGAATAATGAGGAGAGCAATTCCAGGACATCAAAGGTCGTAGTAACTTCGACTTTAAGGCCGGTACCGACGCCGGTGCCGCGTGTTGCTTCAACTCCCGCACCGATCATCGTCGGCAGCGCTCCGCCGAGCACCGGTCCGTCGATGCCAACAACGCCATCGATCGCGATGCCGTCACCCGCGGCAACGAACGTCAATTACGATGGACTCAGCTTTTCACAGATCAAGTCGCGTATCGCCGAGGCAAAGCGCGAAATGCAGTCCCGGCCGGTGACCATCGGCAGCTCAGAGGCTGTGGGCACCGATCCGATCTACTTTGTAAAGATCGCGTATCTCGACCAACGCACCCGTAAGATCGAGTTTGTTTCGCTCTCAAAGGATGCATTCCTTGCAAAGAACACTACTAGCTCCGCGGTATCGTCCGACGGCTCGACCCTCTTTTTCCGAAACGTGCGGGCAAACGGCGTAAATACGCCGATCGTCCTGACCGATCAGTCGGGCCGCGCAAAGCTGCCGCTCTTGATCCAATACCCTGTCGTTCGTAACGACCGATTCATCGAGACGGCATATTATGTTTCGACGCACCCCGGCATAATTACGCCTGATGTCATCGGAGCGGGAAGGTTTTACGTTCGCAATACGATCGAGGTCGCCCGCGAAAAACTCAAGCATTCCGGCTATTTCATCCAACCGAAGATCGCCGACATCGCCGAACGCCTCGCTACGGTCGAGCACGTCGATCATTGGCGTTTCCGCAACGAACCTCATCCCAATATCTTTAACGATATCTTCACGCTCTACGCGCTTAATGAGGGCCAGACATATCGCTATTCAGTTAGCTCGGCCGGCGCCGGCGGAATGGTGCAGATGATCCCTTCGACTTACAGGATGGTACGTGCACGCTTTCCGCAAGCCAACTTGATGCCCGACTTCGTTCAAGGAATGCAGGACCACGTTAACGCAACAAAGGCGATGCTTCTCTATATGCAGATGACGTGGAATGACCTTTCGGCCAACGAAACTGTCTCGCAGGCAATGGCAGACGGCATCGCACGGCAGGAAGACCTTATGGCAGCGGGATACAATTCAAATCCTGCGCGGCTAGCCGGCTACATCCGACGCGGCGGTGAAAATTGGACGAACCTGATCCCGCGTGAGACCCAGATCTATTTGCAGATCTATGCGTCGCTCGAACGAAGCGTTCCGCTCGCCGCCCGAACTCATTAACAACTAAGCGTCGATCAGCTCGCGGATCTCCTCCTGAACGTCGGCGAAGGTTTTTTCGACGAGATTCGTTCCTAAGAAAAAGGCGTTTCCCGTAACCTCGATCTTTGCGAACGGGGGCGGGACAAACGCATCGAGATCTTCGATCGAAGAGAATTCAAAGCTGGCAGTTGCCAGACCTTGAAGCTTGCCGAGATAAATGTCGAACAAGACCCTCGATCGGTCAAACTCCTGAAAATATCGATTCTTGCGGATCTCCGGCCCTTCGAGGCCCGCAAATATCTCATATTCAGCCTCATTCAGGTGAAATTCCGAGTATTTCACCGCGGTATGGCCCGCTTCTCCCGATAAAAAGACCTGCTGCAAGATCCGCGTCCACGCCTTCGAGTACGGGTCACGAACGCTGCGTATCCGTATCCGCGTATTCGGTATATAGCCGTCAAACAGCTGCAGGTGCGAACTCGCCGGTGTTAGCGATTCCGGAAGGCCTTCGATCAGAAAGAGCCGCGAAAGATGCGTTTCGGTTGTTTTGGCTGACATATCAGATTATTTATACTTCTAATATTCCAATTGATTTGGACGGATTCATTATATGAGAAAATTCTATTTCGGTTCACTTATTCTTGCTTTATCGGGTTTGATATTTGCGGCATGCGGCGGCCCTGCGGCGAACACGAATTCGAACACGAATACAGGCTCAAAAAATAACGCAACGAACGCCACGAACTCGACCAACACTAATGTTGTCGCGAATTCGCCCGCCGGGACGACCGTGAAACCCGTCGGCGATAAAATAAACGACGCACCGACGCTCGCCCCCGTTGTACACGCTTACTACGACGCCCTTCGAACCAAGAACTCTGCTGCCCTGAAGGACGTGCTTTCGGCTGCCTTCCTTGCGAAAAATCTCCAGTCTATGAAAGAGGATGGTGCAAAGGATCTTGCGACCTACATGGCTGAATTCGATACGATCCCGGACAAACCAATGCAAGTTCGCAATGAACGCTTCGATGGCGACAAGGCGACGGTCGAGCTCCTCGGAGGCGACTATGGCAAATGGACGGCCTTCGAACTCGTAAAAGAGGACGGCAAGTGGAAATTCACCGGCGGCAGCGCCGACCTAAAGGCTGTCAAGGGGCAGTAACCTTCCAATTGAAATTCCGCCTCTTGCCCAATTACGGGCTTAAGGGGCGGAATTTCCAACCTCCAAACTCTTCCCACTCCCGCCTATTTTCCGACAGTTACGTTGTGAACTTCGAGAATCGTGCCCATCGCTCGGTTAAGCCCGGCAATGGCTTTGTTGAGATCGGTACGAGCGGCGAGCTCGCGGCCGCGTGCAACCACAAGGTCCTGCAGCCTCTGCGAAACGAGATAGAACGTGCTTGTGCCGCCGCGGAATAAACGCTCTTCGCGGTTGTAAAGCTCTTCGGCGGCCTCGCGAGCGGCCGTTGCGGCATTCAAACGAGCCTCCGTCGAGCGCAATGCTTGGAGTGCATTGCGAACCTCGGCTTCGACGGCCTGCTCTCGCGCAGCCCGTTGTTTTTCAAGACTGTCCGCCGCAACGAGTGCCTTGCCGTAGTTCGCCTTCGCGGCACGATTACCGACCGGGAAGGAGAATACAAGGCTCGCGCGGTAGGTCGGATATTCCTGGCCAAGCAGATTCCTCAAAGACGTAAAATATCCGCCGACGAGATTCTGGGGTACGCGACTCAAGCCTGTAATAGGATTGATCGCGGCCGGCGTTTCCGTACCGCCGAGGCCCTGTGATGTGTAGCTGCCGACGAGATCGATCTGCATCTTCTTCTGATCTTTGTAGAATCGCTGATCGATAAGGTTCTGGTCTTGCCGCAGCTGGAACTCCGCGATCTCCGGCCGCTTCCGAAAAGCCTCGATCTTCGCGATCTCAAGCCCGATCTGCGGAACAGGGACAGCCGTGGTTGTAACAGGTGTGATCGGCCGATCCCATTCTGGTGCCGATCGCTCACCGAGGATAAGCGTTTTGAGTGTGTTCTCAGCCCGGGTCGCCGCCTCCTGAGCGTCGTAAACATTCTGTTCGAACGTTGCGATCTGCGCCCGAGCAGCAACAACCTCGATCGGGGCGAGAACACCCTTCGCGACCATTCGGGAATTGCTCTCGAGCTGGGCTCTAGCCTGCTTGAGCGTGTCCGTCTGAACCTCGATCGACCGCAACGCATATACGAGGTCCCAATATGCCTGCTCGACGGTATTTACGACGTTCATCGCCTCGGTCTGCAGCTGCGTCTCGCTGATCTCAATATTCTTCTTTGCGATCAGGATATTCCGCCTTGCCGCATCAATCGAGCGATTCCTACGCAGCGGCTGCGTATAGCTGAAGCTCAAGCTAGATGGGAACTGCGGATTTAGGAACGAGTTGGTATTGCTTGTAGTATTTCGCGATGAATTGAATGCTGCTGAATACGAAGCACCGGCGAGCGGTACAAGCCCCTCGATACTGATGCTATTAGAGGCCCTTGTCGTCGTTACCGAACCGTTGACGGCTCCGCCGATCGCCGACGCGGTCGGAACCGAGACGCTCTCGTAAAAATTCGTACTCGCGACAAGCGGATCGTACGCACCCTTTACACCCAACAGGTCGAGATTCGAGGTCTTCGTACCCACACGCGAAACACCGATGTCGTTGTTGTTCTTGAGTGCCATCTCGATCGCCTGATCGAGCGTTAAACTCAGTTCCGTCCCCGCAGCCACGCCAACCCGAGTTGCGTCCGGCAACGGCCGCTGCGGCACGCTGAAGGTCGGCTGGACAGGTGGCTTGTCGTCAGGCGTCGGAGTAGGCGTTTGCCCAAGTGCACCCGAAAATGCCGAAAATAGGACGATTGCCGCACCGAGCGGCATGAAAGACTTTAGGAGAAGTTTCGTCACGACTGCTTGATCGACTCCTCCGGTATAACTTCTTTATTTCGACGAAGTTTTTCCGCAAGTTTGTGAAACGGACTCGCGATCTTCCGCCAAAGCGTTGTCTCTGCCGCATCGTCAAACAGCGAGTAGAAGACCGGCACCGTCAAAAGCGTCAGCAGCAAACATAGAGACTGTCCGCCGACGACCAGGATGCCGATCGACCGGTTCGTTGCCGCACCAGCACCAGTTCCGACGATGAGCGGTATCATGCCCGCGACGAGAGCGATCGTTGTCATCAAGATCGGACGCAGACGGTCGCGGTTCGCCTGAATGATCGCATCGTAGCGCGCCATTCCTTTCGCACGGAGCGAATTCGTATGGTCGATCTGCAGAATTGCGTTCTTTTTAACGACGCCAAAGAGCAGCAATATCCCGAGTGCCGAAAAAATATTCAAAGTTTGCCCGGCGATCGCGGTCGAGAGCAATGCAAATGGCACCGAAAGAGGCAGCGTTAAAAGGATCGTTATCGGGTGAATGAATGACTCGAATTGCGCCGCCAGCACGAGGTACATAAAGACGAACGAAAGCAGGAACGCAAGCATGAATGAGCTGTATGCACGCTCAAGCTCCTTTGACTGTCCGGTTACGCCGCTCGAATATTCCGGCGGCATATTCAAAGACTTAACAAGCTCTTTTAGATGTGCCAGCGCGTCGGATTCCGATGCATTCGGCGGAAGACCGGACGAGATCGTTACGACACGTTGACGATTCAGACGCTGGATCGTCGACGGGCTGAGCGATTCTTCTGCGGTCACCAAACGGTCAAGAGGAACCGGCTCGCCCTTGGATGAGCTCACCGTGAACAGCCGCAAATTATCCCTCGTGCGGCGAAACTGCTCGTCCGCCTGCACCATAACGTCGTACTGCTTTGTCCCCTCGCTAAACGTAGATACGCGCTGGCCCGCGGCGGCAATATTCAACGCACGCGCAATATTCCCGGCATCTACGCCAAGATCGGCGGCCTTCACGCGGTCGATGACAAAACGCACTTCCGGCGTTCCAGGATCGACCGAATTGTCCGGATCCCGAAACGTCGGGTCCTGCTGCATCTTTTCAACAAGCTGATCCGCGTACGAATTAAGCTGAGCCATATCGGGGCCGGAAATGTAATAGCCGATCCCGGAGCCGCCGCGTCCAAGCCCGATACCTTGCGCGATCGAGGAAGCCGCCGACACGTTGATACGCCAATCCTTATTCGAATATGGCTTGACCATACCTCGGACCATTCCCATCAATTCGGCCTGGCTCTTTGCCCTTTCCTTTACGGGCACGAGGTTGACGCTTACGGTACCTGTATTCCCGCTTCCGCCGCCGCCATAGCCGCCAACGTTCACGGTCAAGTTCAGCAGGCCGGGAAGCTTCTCCTTGATATCGCGGCCGATCCTGTCGACGATCGTTTGAGTTACCGCAAGCGAAGTTCCTTGCGGTCCGCGCACATTCACCTGGAAGCTCGATTCATCTTCATCCGGTAGGAAGGCCATACCGACGTATTTATAAAGCGGGTAGATCGAGGCGACCGTCCCGATACAGATCAAGACGACAGCCCAACGATGGCGCATTGCAAGGCGGAGCAGGAACGTATAAGCAGAATCGATCTTTCCGTAGAACCAGCCGCTTTTTGAATCCGTCTCGTGCTCGATCGCATAAGCGACCGCCGGATCGTCGCGGACCTCCGGCGGCAGCGGTGCATCCTCTTTCTTTTTCGGCTTGATCCAGCGAGCGGCAAGCATCGGCGTGAGCGTGAATGAAACGATAAGGCTCACTGCGATCGCCGCGGCGGATGTCAGGCCGAAGGACGACATAAAGCGTCCGACGATGCCGGTCATAAATCCGACCGGAATGAATACTGCAAGAAGCGACAGAGTCGTCGCGAGCACCGCAAGGCCGATCTCGCGCGTCCCTTCGATCGCCGCCTTGAAAGGATCCATTCCCTTCTCTTCGACGAATCGATAGATATTCTCGAGCACAACTATCGCGTCATCGATAACGATGCCGACCATCAGCGTTAGGGCAAGCATCGTCATTTGGTTCAGCGAATATCCCATGGCCGCGATCAATGCGAATGCGGCGATGATCGACGTCGGGATCGCGAGAGCTGCGATGATCGTCGAACGGAAGTTCCACAGGAAGAAAAAGACAACGAGGGCAGCAAAGATCGCACCCATAACAAGGTGCTCTTCGATCGCATGGAGCGAATTCTCGATGAATTCAGACTGATCGCGAATGACGGCGACCTTAAAATCCTTTGGCAGCGTCGGAATGATGTTCGCCATTCTCGCTTTTACGCCATTGATCAATGCGACCGTGTTGGCTCCGGATTGCTTCCTGATAGCAAGAGCAACTGTCGGATTATTGTCTAGCGAATAAGTGCTCGATGGATCTTCGCCCGTTTCAACAACGCGGCCGATCTGGCGGAACTTGATCGGAAAACCATTCTTCGTCGCAATGACGATGTCATTGAAATCCTCGACATTCGTGAGCTTGCTGATCGTGCGAAGTCCGACGGTCTTTGCACCTTCGACGAGCGTTCCACCCGGAAGCTCCTGGTTCTGCGCCGAGACCGCCGACGTGACCTGATTTACGGAAAGCCCGTAGGCACGCAGCCTGTCGGGGTCGACGTAGAGCTTTATCTGCTTCGGCCGGCCGCCGAAGACCACAACCTCGCCAACGCCATCCGACGACTCGATCTTCTCCTGGATCAGGACCTCGACCATGTCGCTCAGCTCGGTGATATCGCGTGGCGAACTGATCGCGTACATCAAGACAGGCGACGAATCCGGATCGCTCTTTCGTGCGACCGGCGGGTCGGCCTCTTCAGGAAGCCGCCATGTGATCGTACTGAGTTTCTGCTGAACTTCCTGGAATGCCTGGTCCGGGTCCTTCTCAAGGTTGAAGCTGAGCGTGATCCGCGAGCTCCCTCGCGAGGACGACGAACGCATTTCGTCCACGCCGGGAACGGTGTTCAATACACCTTCGATCGGATCGGTGACCTCGGTCTCCATTTCCGCCGGGGCCGCACCGCTGTTGCTGGTTGAAACAGAGATCGTCGGGACGTCGATCTTCGGGAAGCGATCGACCCCGAGCGTAAAGAAGCTGAATGCCCCGACCACGGTCAGGAACATTACGATGACGGTCGCAAAGACTGGTCGATGAACGCAAATTTCGGCTAGCCACTGCATAAGATCTTTTCCGCCTTACGACGACACCTTTGCCCCCTCGAAAAGCTGCTCGATGTTGCTGGTCGCAACCGTCTCGTCCGCATCAATACCGGATATTATCTGCTGCCAATCGCCTTCTTCACGGCCGATCTGCACCACCTTGGCCTTTGCAACACCATCCGCAATGACGAAAACCGTAAAGGATTTCGTCGAGACGTCGCTGCGGATCGCGGTCTTCGGAACAAAAACTCCTGCGGAGCCGCCTTCGCGGACGATGCTCACGGAAGCAAACATTCCCTGCCGAAGCGAGTTGTCAGCGTTATCAATGAGTGCCTCGATCGAAGCGGCACGTGAATTCACATCGATCGCGGGATTTACCGCGGATACCCTTCCCGCGAAACTTCGATCCTTATACGCATCAACGGACACCGTAACGCCCGCTCCGAGACGGACGCTCGGAACGTCTGCTTCAGGCACCTGGATTATCGCCTTGATCGGATCTGTCCTCAGAACCGTCGCGATAACCGATGACGAAGACACATATTCGCCGACCGATGTCGGCCGATCGCTTACATAACCTGAAAAAGGCGCTCGAATGACAGTGTCGGCAAGGACGCGTTCGGCATCCTCTACCTGCGTCTGGGCCGATTCGACATTCGCCTGAGCGCTTACGATCGCCTGATTGCTTTGGCGTGCGACGTTGATGGTCGTTTCGAGTTGCTGCTGAGCGGCATTTGCTTTAGCTCGAGCGGTATCACGGGCCGTTCTATATTGCTCGTAGGTGATCATTGCGACGTCGCCGCTTTCGGTTAGTTCGCGATATCGCTTCTCGTTCGCCTCTGCCTGCTTTAGCTCGAGTTTTGCCTGCTCAAGGTTCGCGTTAGCTGCGAGAACTTCCGGAACAGTTGTTGCGGAGAATTTTCCGCCGCCAAGAAGCCCGAGTTTTGCTTCCGCTTGTGCGACGCCTGCCTTTGCCTGCCGAACCGCAGCTCGCGCAGAGTCGAGACGGATACGTGCATCGCGATCATCTACCTTCGCAAGAGTTTGGCCCTGACGTACAAAATCGCCAACGTTCACGTAAACGTTCGACAAGCGGCCTGCGGTCTTCGGCGAGACGTTGGATTTTTCCTGCGCCGTAAGCGTGCCGGTGGCATCGATCGTCGAAGCGACGTTTCGCGATTCGCTCTTTGCTACCGTTATTGCAATTGGCGTGTCAGCGGAAGAGGATTCCGCCGGCTTGCTTTCTGCCGAGCCACGTCCGCATGCAGAAAAGATACACATCGCCGCAAAGACAAAAATAGATACAGTACGGCTGAAGATCGGTCTAAACATTGCTTAAGCTCAATATTTTACAATATTCGCGGATGCGGGCAATCTAAAGACATGTAAAGAATTGTCAACTGATCCGATCAGCAGGCATGGGATCTTTTGCCATAAATGGTATCGTAGGGGACGTGTGGCGAGGGCCGCTATTTGAAAGCATCCCGGAAAGGAAAAATTATGAAAGCAATTACAGCAAAGGAACTTAGCGAAAAACTTCGCGCTGGCGACGATATTCAACTCATTGATGTCCGCGAACCGGACGAGTACGCGTTCGCAAAGATCGAGGGCGCAAAACTCATTCCGCTCGGACAGGTCGTTTCACGAATGAACGAGATCGAGCCCGGACGCGAAACTGTCGTGCATTGCAAAGGCGGCGTTCGAAGCGCAAAGGCGATCGAAGCTCTTCAACGGGCGGGTTTTGACGGTGAGCTGATAAACCTGACCGGCGGAATTACCGCGTGGTCGAACGATGTCGATCCGTCGGTTCCTAAATATTGATCTCTTCAAGATCGATCTCATCCGAAAGGCGAACGATCTCCATTCCCTCGTCGACTTTTGTCCGACAGGAGATCACGCCTTTCTCCTTGTCTCCGTTCTTTATCCAGACCTGGCAGCTAAGGCATTCGCCGTTCCAGCAAAGATCGGCCTGTGAGATCGAGTCCATCGAGAGGTACTGAAAGCAACGAAGAAGGGTGTTGTTCTCCGGAACCTCAAAAACGCGGCCGAGGATCTTGATCTCGACCAGCCGTTCATAAGGTGCAAAAATATCGGGATTAGACGTTTCTATCATTCAAATGAGCAAGGTTTTTTGACGAGTTTTAAAACTTTGGCTATGAAATGATAGCCAAAAGGTGTAGTTTTGAACAATGGCCTTGGTAATATACACAAAACCCGGCTGCCCGTACTGCAAAAAAGCAAAAGACCATTACAACAGTCTCGGCGAACCTTTTATTGAGTATGATGCTCAAAACGATATGGTGCATCGACGCGCGATGCTCGAATTTTCTAATGGTGACCCGACAGTGCCGGCATTTGTAAAGGACGGAAAGTTCATGGGCTCGGGCTGGGGCGATCCGCCTCGCGGCTGAACGGTTTATTGATGAGGGCGGCAGTTGGCCGTCCATTTACAAAAGATCACGGTTCCCGAAAGATTTTTTGCCCGAACGAAATGGAAATCGTATTTCCTCGTTTGGGATTATTTGCAGTTACAGCAATAATCGTAAGTTTGTTTTCGCACGAAAGGTTGCGTGTTTTTGGCAGCGCGCTGTTTGTTGCAGGTGATCTAAGGCTCACCTGATCCCGGCCTGCCGCTTTTTATGGTTGACTCACAGATCAATCAATACAAGGTCTTAGAGAAGATCGGTTCCGGCGGCCAGGGAACCGTCTATAAAGTTCTCGACAGCAAGCTTAACCGCACGGCCGTCCTGAAGGTTCTGCCGCCTGAACTAACCAAGAAGACCGCGAATTTCAAACGCTTCGAACGCGAGGCACAGCTCTGTTCCCAACTCGACCATCCGAACATCTGTACGATCTACGATTTTAGCGAGGCTGACGGCACATACTACATTGCGATGCAGTTCATTGAGGGCAAGAACGTCCGGCAGCTTGTTTCCGGCCGTCCGCTCGAACTAAAGAGTGCCCTTTCGATCGCTCTACAGGTGACAGACGCTCTCGCGTACGCACATTCGAAGAACATCATCCATCGGGACATAAAAGCCGGTAACGTGATGGTCGCCGACACAGGCCAGGTAAAGATACTTGATTTCGGCCTCGCAAAACTTCTCGAAGACGAACAGACCGACGCGGGTGCAGGAACAAAACGCGCGAGCGACATCACGGAACTTGGAATTCCATACGGCACCGCTACCTACGCGGCACCCGAACAGGCCCGCGGAGAACGGGCCGACGCGAGAAGCGATATCTTTTCGACCGGCGTGCTGCTTTATGAAATGCTCACAGGCATCTGGCCGTTTCAGGGTAAGAGCGTTATCGACGTACGGCATCAGGTCCTTTACGGAACTCCAAAACCGATCGCCGAAGCTCGTCGTGATGCCGTTCCCGCGCAGCTCCAATCGATCATCGACAAGGCGCTTGCAAAAGACCCGAAAGATCGTTATCAGAAGATCGCGCAGATGCGCGACGATCTTCGCAATATTCTGCATCAGCTCACGGGCGTTCAGCTATTGAACACAGATACGATCGCGCCGTCGCACGCAGATGGCGGTGCCGTAAAGAGAATGTTGAATTGGTTCACGGGACGATCCTCTCCGGAGCGCACGTCGACTGCGGCATCCGCACAACATTCGATCAGCCAATCGTCGCAAGCGCCGGATATTTTGTTGACGGCAACCGGTACGGAAAAGAAGAGCGTCGCCATTCTGCCGTTCCAAAATCTTGCGAACGACAAGGATTCGGCGTTCTACGAATTCGCCCTCGCGGACGCCGTGATCACCGAACTCGCGCAGATCCGCTCGATCATCGTACGGCCAAGCTCCGTGATCGCAAAGTATCAGGGCAAGAAAGTTGACCCGGCCGTTGTCGGCCGAGAACTGCGGGTGAATGCGGTCCTTAGCGCAGGTTTCCTGCGTGCGGGCGATAGGCTTCGTGTGACGGCCCAGCTGCTTGAGACGGCGACCGGCGAGATCTTATGGAGTGACCGCATCGACGCAGAAGGCAGCGACATACTCGCAATTCAGGACAGCATCGCGCAACGTATTCTCGAAGGCCTCCGGCTCGAACTCACCGATGTTGAGGCCGAGAAACTCGGACGGCGTGCGACCGAGAATGCCGAAGCGTGGGAAGAATATCTTCGTGGCCGAGACGCGTTCGCCCGCTTCATCTTCCGAACGCTCGATTCGGCGGATTGCGATGCCGCGATCGCTAATTTCAAACGCGCGATCGAGCTTGATTCACACCTCGCCCTCGCTTACAGCGGCCTCGGAGCCTGCTACGCGAATCGCCTCTTTAAGGGAATGGGCGACCCGGAAGACTACACATACGCCGAAACTGCCTTTAGCAAAGCGTTCTATTACGATCCGAACGTCGTCGAAGCCCGCGTGCTTATGGTGATGATCTATATGGCGCGCGGCGAGAAGAAAAAGGCACGGCTCGAGATCCGCGTGCTCGAACGTCAGTTCCCGAATGACGCCGCACTTTTCTTCGTCAAAGGTGTGATGCACCGTCTCGACGGTGAGTACGAAGAGTCGCTCCGAGCGTTCGAGAAGCTCTCGAAACTCGATCCGGCTGCACGCGTCGTCGCCGCATACAATCGCGCACGAATCTTCATTTACAAGGGTGATTACAACAAAGCTCTCGACGAGCTCGACCGCGGTGTTCGTGTCGAACCCAATCACCCGATGCTCAAGATCTTCCGCTCCGGCGTCTACTATTATCAGGGTGATGCCGACGCAGCGATCGAATTGATGAGATCTGTCCTAAAGGATCATCCTGAAATGGACGGCATCAGGCCGCTCTACGCGATCTACCTAGCGGGCGATGGACGGTTTGATGAAGCCCGTGAAGAGTTGACCGAAGAGGCTCTCGCGCTGTCGCGTGCCGACCACGATATGGCGTATTGGGTCGGAGCCTCATACGCTCTTCTTGGCGATAAGGACCTCGCCTTCAAATGGCTCAACAAGGCGATCCGTCTTGGCAACGAAAACCGGCCGTATTTCGAAGGCGACAAGAATCTCGCCACTCTTCGCGACGATCCTCGCTGGGCTGAATTGATGGCGAAGCTTGTACGCGACTAGGTCGTCCGTTCAAAAACGAACTCATTGCATCCCAATCCGACACCGCCGCTTACGACCTTCTTGAGGGCGAAGCCACGTGCTTTGTAGAACTCAAATACCGCATCGACACTCGCGTACTCGTAAGGGAAGCCGCCGACCCAGTCGATGATGTCGTGCCAACGGTTCATCCCGCGGCCGGTCTTATAACGCGTCCAGGAGTGCACGTACTCCATTGGCTTTAGCCTAAGCAAAGCGGAGGCAAGACGCTTGGCTTCGTCCGGCAAACTCACGGCGATCGCGAACGGAGTTTTGAAAATTCGCGGCAGCCGGCAGTAGGTCTTCTTGATCCAATGCCAGCGGCTCGCCTGGCTGCCGGTGTCGTTATAAATTGCGATGAAGAGCTTTCCGCCTTTCCGCGTCGGGAGAACCGCGTTGTCGAGCGCTTTCCACATCTCGCCGGTGTGATGCAGAACGCCCCACGAATAAACCACGTCGAATTTGCCGAGGCTTGCGACATAATCGGCGTCGAGTGCCGAACCTTGTTCGATACGCCAATTCGCATCAGACTCGAAGTACCGCTTCTTCAACTCGCGTGTACAGGCGACCGAATTCGTATCAAAATCGAACGAAACAACCTCGGCACCCAAACGCCTTGCCGCAAGGGAAAAAAGCCCGCTGCCTGAACCGATATCAAGAAAACGCTTTCCTGCGAGCGTGTCACACTCAAGCATTTCGCGAAGGCTTTGCACGGCCGTTTCGATCCGCTCTTCGTCAAGGACACTCAGGAACGCGGCCCAATTCTTCCCGAATTCGAAGCGTTCGCCCGCGGCAACCTCTCTGCCGTGCTGACCTATGATCTCAAGTTCGTCGCTAACAATGGCACTCATCTATCTTTTCTCCTCAAGTATCTCCCGCAGCTCGTCAACCTTTGCTTCCCAACTCTCCGTTTCGATAGCATCGCTCACCGCTGCGCGCGGCTTCGGGTTTGCAAGTGCATATTCGATCTTTTCGATAAACTCCGCATGCGAAACGCCGACAAAAACGTCCGGGAGCACGCGAACTTCCGGTATGTCGGTCGATACGACCGGTAACCCCGCAGCGAGGTATTCACGCACCTTCAGCGGATTTGCGGCGAGCGTCAGTTCGTTTATCTCAAATGGATTTATCGCCACATCGAATGCTGCGCAATACGCCGGCAACTCGCCGTAAGGCTTGCGGCCGAGACGGTGAACGTTGGAAACACCGTCAAGCGTCTTTACCTTCTCCTCGGCATCGAGCGTTGTTTTGCCGACGAGCACGACCGAGCCCCCGCTAAAGTGCACCGCAACTTTCTTTATCAGCTCAATATCCACCCAGTCCGCGATCAGCCCGTGAAAGCCGATGATCGGCCGCGGCAGGTTGGCAACTTCGCTCGGCAGATCGAGTTTGCCATCGACCGCCTTTCTGAAATGGTTCCAGTCTGTCCCGTGCCGTATAAGATGCGTCCGCGAATTGAACTGAGCCTTCGACTCAAGCAGCTTTTCGGCCGAGACGATCACAACATCCGAGCGTCGAAACAGATCTTCTTCGATCTCTTTCAGGCCGGGTGCAACGCCCGTGAATGCCGTATATTCATCGACGCAATAATAGATAAGTTCGCTCTCGCCAAGATGCCCGGCGATCAGTCCGGCCGCCGGATTGAAGATCATATTGACGACATTCTCGAAGCCGAGACGCCGCATCGAACGCCGTATTTGCCGCACGAGCATCTTCCGATTCAACGCGACGAGCCGCTCGCTCGAGTACGCGGGAATGACAAGCGGGTTGAGCACGAAGATATTCTTCTCGACCTCTCGGACGGGCTCGGCAAAGCTCTTAAGTTTCTTCGCGATCCGCGACACATCTTTTGACGCGGCGGTCGGCATCCGATTCGGCAAAGCATTCACCCAAAGGATCCGATTGTCCCTTGCGAGCACGCGCATCAAATGCGTTTTCGACAGCGGATCGCCCGTCCAGTCGTGGCTAAAGCACACGATATCGCGGCCCCGCAACGCTTCGCGTCGTTCATCTTTCTGCATTTTCACTGCGTTTCTCGTCATTTTCGCCGCTAGAACTCTTGAGGCCCCTCGCCGTCAATAAACGTCCTCGCCCACATTTCAAAATTGATGAGCGCCCAAAGTTTTTCGTCTGCATTTTCGCCTGCCGAGTGTCTCGCAACGAGCGACATAACATACTCGCGGTCGAAGATGCCGCGTTCAGCTGCGCGTTCGCTCAGGATGTATTCATCGACGATGTGGCGATGCGTCGTCCGCAGCCATTTACCCAACGGCACCGGAAATCCCATCTTCGGCCGCGTCAAGATCTCGGTCGGCAGTACGCCGGCCATTGCCTCGCGAAGTATCCATTTCGTCGTGCCGCCGCGAAGCTTCATCTCGCGCGGCATCCGCGCTGAAAATTCTGCGAGCTTGTGATCGAGGAACGGTACGCGGCTCTCGATCGACGCCGCCATAGACATCTGATCCTGCTTCATCAAGAGTTCGTGCAAGTACGTTTCTGTGTCGGCGTAAAGCAGCTTATCGAGCGTATCCACGGCGTCTGTTTTTCCAAGGAGCAACTCAAGCTCGTCATACGCACCCGAAAGCCCAAAATGCTCGCGACTGTTTTTTGAGAACAGCCGCTTCTGCT
Source organism: Pyrinomonadaceae bacterium (assembly GCA_019186825.1). Classification (GTDB taxonomy): domain Bacteria; phylum Acidobacteriota; class Blastocatellia; order Pyrinomonadales; family Pyrinomonadaceae; genus OLB17. Next base: position 5,018 of record JABARP010000027.1, on the reverse strand, counting down.
CGCGTTTCGGGAAAACTGCAAAGTTATCGAAGAAAAGATTCTCGATGTCGGCATCACGCGCAAGGAATGTCCGTCCGAGCTTTTGCCCAAGTGAAGCGGGCAATGCCGCGACACCGCCGCGAACCGCACCGCGTATGAAGCCGGGAGTTACCGCTTCGTAGCGTTCGCCGAACTCGAGCAGCTTCAAGGCCTTTGCATAACGCCCGTAACCCGCGAGCATCTCGTCCGAGCCTTCGCCCGTAAGCACGACCTTTACGTGTTCCGCCGCAAGTTTTGAAACAAAATAGAGCGGCACGCTTGCCAGAAACCCGAGCGGTTCATCCTCGTGCCAAACCAGCTTCGGCAAGGTCGCAAAAAAATCATCCGGCGAGAGGATCGTTTCGTGATGGTCGGTCCCGAATTTATTTGCAACAAGTCGTGCGAAATGATGTTCATTTGCGTCGCGATCATCGAATGCGACCGAAAACGTCTTGATCGGTTCATCCACGAGCTGTGACATTACAGCTGCGATCGCCGACGAATCTATTCCTCCCGAAAGGAACATCCCGAGCGGCACGTCGGCCATCAACCGCATCTCGACCGCCTCGCGAAACATCTCGCGCCATTCCTCGACAAGATCCCGCTCGCTCGCACGCGTTACCTTCGGCTCGAACTCAAGATCCCAGTATTCGCGTATCTCGATTTTGCCGTCTTTCCACTCGAGCGTGTGCCCGGGCTTCAGACGTTTGACACCCGAAAACAATGTCGCATCGCCGCAGGTCCCGTGATTTGCGAACTGATCCTGCAGAGCCGCAAAATTCACCTCGGCCTTTATGGCTCCGGCGGCAAGAAGTGCCTTGATCTCGGACGCAAAATATAGATCGCCGTTGTCTTTGTGAACGTAGTAGAGAGGCTTTACGCCGAGCCTGTCACGTGCAATGAAAAGGCTTTGCTTTGACCTGTCCCAGATCGCGAAAGCGAACATCCCGCGTAGATGTTCGACGACTTCGCGGCCGTATCTTTCGTAGAGAGCGAGGATCGTTTCTGTATCCGACGTGGTGAAAAACTCCACGCCGTTTTGCGCCAGCACCTTTCGGCTTTCGCGATGATCGTAGATCTCGCCGTTAAAGACGATCGCCGCACCGCCGCGCAGCATCGGCTGAACACCGCCTTTTACATCGACGATACTCAAACGCCGATGTCCGAGGCCGATGTTCCCGTCAATGTGAATGCCTGCGTCGTCCGGCCCGCGATGTTCGAGCACATCGCGCATCGCCATAAGCCGCCTTTCATCGACTCGCCCGTGGCGCAATGCAATGCCGTTTATTCCACACATAACCGTTGAAATAAATGGCTAATAGAACAGGATTTACAGGCTTTTTGTTGAGAATTTTGTGTAGAGGCGTTTGGGATGGATCAGGCAGGGTTTGACGTCAATTCATTCGGAGAATTGCGAATAGGCAGGCCAACCCGCAATTCCCCGATAACGGCTCACAAACTACTTCTCGATGCCGACCTGGGTCAACGCGTATGCATAGTCGAAAGCGATCTCCTTCAAGCGGTCGTACCTGCCGGAAGAGCCGCCGTGGCCCGCACCCATATTGGTCTTGAGCAAGATCGCCGACTTCGCGTTCGTGTTATATTCACGCAGTTTCGCCGCGAATTTCGCACCTTCCCAATACGGCACCTGACTGTCGTTGATCGATATCTCGATCAGCATATTCGGGTAGGCTTGTTTTTTGACGTTGTCATACGGCGAATACTGAACCATATAGTCCCACGCCTTCTTTTCGTTCGGATTGCCCCACTCGATCCACTCCTCTGTCGTTAGCGGAAGCGTGTCGTCGAGCATCGTATTCATCACATCGACGAACGGCACTTGCGCGATTGCCGCGTGAAAGGTCTCCGGCGATTGATTTACTGCCGCTCCCACGAGCAGGCCGCCCGCCGAACCGCCCTGGATCACGAGCCTGTCTGACGCCGTGTACTTGTTAGCGACGAGCCATTTTGCGGAATCGACAAAATCGTTGAACGTATTCATTTTCGTGTTCATACGTCCCGCAAGACGCCACTTTTCGCCGAGCTCGCCGCCGCCGCGTATCTGTGCGATCGCATAGATCATTCCGCGATCGACAAGCGACAGTCTAGAGGTCGAGAAGCTCGGCGTGATGCTCACCCCATACGAACCATAGCCGTAAAGCAGCATCGGCGACTTGCCGTCGAGCTTCGTGCCCTTCTTCATCATGATGAGGATCGGCACCTTGACGCCGTCGCGAACCGTAGCCCATACGCGTGTCGTTTCGTACTTTGACTTGTCGTAGCCGCTCGGGATCTCCTGCTGTTTCAGCAGCGTACTCTTTCGCGTTCCAAAGTCGAATTCATATACGGATGACGGTGTGATCATCGACGCGTAGTTGTATCGAACTCCCGGCGTGTCGTACTCCGGATTGTTCGCGAGCCCCATCGTGTAAACGTCCTCATCGGTCGGGATCCGAATGTCCGCACGACGCGTCTTTCGATCCATCACGCGTAGGTATTCGATGCCGTTCTCCTTTTCTGAAACAACAGCATAGTTCTTGAAAAAGTCGATGCCTTCGATATGAACGTCGTCTCGATACGCAATGAAAGGCTTCCAATTCTTCTCGCTCGGGTCGTCCGCCGAAGCACGATCGACCTTGAAGTTCTCAGCGCCGTCGCGATTCGTCACGAAATAGAATTCGCCCATATCGAAATCCGGCGTGTACTGATGCCCTTCGCGACGCGCTGCGAGAACCTTCCATTCGCCCGTCGGCGTGTCCGATGCCAGATAGCGGTACTCATCCATCGTTTTTGCGCCCGAGCCGATAAAAAGCATCTTGCCATCACGCGACCGTCCGACGTAGGTGTTAAAAAGCACGTCCTTTTCGTTGAAAACCTGCGTCGGCTTATCGCCGCCAAGTACGTATCGCCAGATAAGGTCCGATCGCTTCGAAACATCGTCTTCCGTACCGAAGAACACCGTCTTATTGTCCGGCGTCCAAACGAAAGACGTAACGCGTTCGAACCTCTCCGGGAGCATCTTGCCCGTCCTTAGGTCTTTGAACTGCAGTGTGTACTGCCTGTAGCCCGTCGTGTCGGTCGAGAAAGCGAGAATATTGCCGTCATCGCTCACGTCGAACTCCGCGATCGCGAAATACTCGTGGCCTTTCGCAAGCTCGTTCTGATCGATCAAGACTTTCGCATCCGACCCGTCGCGCTTCGTACCGCGAAGGTATATCGGATACTGCTTGCCCTCTTCCGTCCGCACGAAATACCAGTAGCCGCCCTTGTGATAAGGCACACTCGTGTCGTCCTGCTTGATGCGGCCGAGCATCTCCTTGTAAAGAGAATCGGCAAACGCTTTATGCTTGCCCATGAACGATTCTGTGTATTTGTTGTTGTCCTCGAGATACTTGATGATCTCAGGATTCTTTTTGTCCGAACGGTCACGAAGCCATGCATAATTATCCGTGATCTCATAGCCGTGGATCTTCAATACATGGGGAACCTTTTTTGCAATTGGTGGTTTCATATCTTGGGCAACGATCACGATATTCCCGATCACAAAGATCGTGAACAGCGCGACCATAGCAGTTACTGCGTTTTTCATTTTTCTTATAGGCACCTCAGCCGAATATCTTACCTTAACTTCCGACGGGTTGTCAGAACCGGGCCATTCACGTAGATACGTCCCGATCTCCGGACCGTTTGTCATTGTTAAAACTTCTTGACCACGCTAACGGCGAACGCTTACAATTATCTCTAACAGAATCGCATCCTCCCGCAACCCCGAAAACGTTCGCGCCTCGCAGCGCATCAAACAATATGTTTCGCACGACCTTATTAACTCTATTGTTTGCAGGTATTTGCGTCGCACAAACGCCTCAGCCGACGCCATCGCTCGGCATCGGAGCGAACCTGAACGGCGCACGTCCTTTCCCCGCAAATAACGCCTGGAATATGGACGTTTCGAAGTTCCGCGTCCATCCGAACTCGCAGAACATCATCGCGAGCATCGGCCTCAACACCGGCCTCCATCCGGATTTCGGCACATTCTGGGAAGGCAGCCCGATCGGCATTCCGTACGTCGTTGTGCCGGGGACGCAGACGCCCGTTCCCGTCGAATTCGTCTGGTATCCGGACGAGAGCGACGCTGGGCCGTACCCGATCCCGCCAAACGCTCCGATCGAAGGCGGCAGTTCGTCGGATGGCGACCGCCACGTCCTCGTCCTCGATCGCGACAACTGGCTGCTCTATGAGACGTACTATTCATTTCCGGTAAACAACGGTGCAAGCTGGACGGCCGGCAGCGGCAGCCGTTGGAACCTGCGTTCGAACAAACTGCGTCCGCTTGGCTGGACGTCCGCGGATGCAGCAGGACTAGCGATCTTCCCCGGACTCGTTCGCCGCGACGAAGTTCTCGCCGGCGAGATCCGCCATGCATTCCGCTTCACGGCAAGCGTTACACGGCAGATGTACGTTTATCCCGCGACGCATAGCGCAGGTAGCACGACGAATCCGAACGCACCGCCGATGGGACTTCGCGTCCGCCTGAAGTCGAGCTTCAATGTGGACAACCCTGCGTTCAGCGAGAATGTCCGCGTTATCCTTCGTGCGATGAAGAAATACGGGATGATCCTCGCCGACAACGGCTCGAATTGGTACGTCTCCGGCACGCACGATCCGCTCTGGGACGACGAAGAACTTAGTTCGCTCTCGCGTGTCAAAGGTTCGGACTTTGAGGTCGTTGACGCGCCGCCGCATCTGCTTATGCCGAGCAACGATTACGACGGTGACGGCAAGTCGGACCTTGCAGTCTTCCGCCCGAGCAACGGCGTCTGGTACCTGCAGCGTTCTACGGCGGGGTTCGCCGCTTACTCTTTCGGGCTCGAACCGGACAAGCTCGTCGCCGCGGATCTGACCGGCGACGGCAAGTCGGATATCGCGGTCTGGCGGCCGTCGAGCGGCTCCTGGTACGTCCTCAGAAGCGAAGATTCGACGTTCTACGGCGTCGGCTTCGG
>JABARP010000025.1 GCA_019186825.1 Pyrinomonadaceae bacterium | reverse complement strand
TCGCGATGCGGTCGCAAGAAGCGAGCGCAGCGAATACGCACAGTTCGCCGTTCTCTTCCTCGACCTGGATCGATTCAAAGTGATCAACGACAGTCTCGGCCACACGATCGGCGACAAGCTTCTCGTTGCGATCGCTGAGAAATTGAGCGCGTGCGTGCGTCCCGGAGACGTTGTCGCGCGGCTCGGCGGTGATGAGTTCACGATCCTGCTCCAACGCAGCAGCGACCCGCACGAGGTCTCAAAGATCGCTGAACGCCTGCAAACAAGGATCTCCGAGCCATTCAAGCTCGACAATTACGAGGTCTTTACGACGGCAAGCATCGGCATCGTTCTTTCCGGCCAGATACACCGTACGCCCGAAGATTTTCTCCGCGACGCGGACGCCGCGATGTATCGCGCAAAAGAAGGCGGAAAGGCTCGATTCGAGATATTCGACCAGGAATTGCACGTCCGCAATATGAATCTGATGCGGATCGAGACCGACCTACGCCACGCGGTTGAGAAAGAGCAGTTCGAGGTTCACTATCAGCCGATCGTCGACCTCGAAACCGGCCTTGTCAGCGAATTCGAAGGCCTTATTCGCTGGCGTCATCCGGAGCACGGGCTTGTCGGGCCCGAAGAGTTCGTCCACGTTGCCGAGGAAACGGGACTCATCATTCCCATCGGAAAATGGATCCTCACCGAAGCCTGTCGTCAGGTCGCCCTTTGGCAGCGTGACGCACACCGGCAGCTCAGCATTAGCGTAAATCTGTCTGCGAAGCAGTTAATGCACCCAACGCTGACCGCTCAGGTCCGCGATGCGATCTCTCTCTCCGGCCTGCACCCGTCACAGGTAAAACTTGAGGTAACTGAGAGTACCGTTATGGAGCACAGCGACAAAGCATTGAAGGTGCTCAAGGAGCTCAGCCGAATGGGCGTCGGGCTTTCGACCGACGATTTCGGCACCGGTTACTCTAGCCTCAGCTATCTCCAGAAATTCCCTTTCCAGCGACTGAAGATCGACCGCTCGTTCGTAAAAGCAATGGATGAGGACGAAAAGAGCTCGTTGATCGTGAAAACGGTGCTGATGCTCGGTGAAAATCTCGACCTGGAGGTCGTCGCGGAAGGAATAGAGACCCGCAGCCAGCGTGAAAAACTGCGTGAACTAAAATGCAGGCTTGGCCAGGGATATCTCTTCTCCCGGCCGGTTCCTGCAGCCCAAGCTAAAGATCTGCTAAAGAGAGGATTCGCCTACATTATGCGGGACACTCATCCAACCGCAGAGCTTGCAGAAGTGATCGAGGTCCGCGACCTTCAGTGATGCCCCAATTTCGTTAACGCGTCCAGCACTTTGCCCGCCAAAGCCGGTATGAAACCTGTGTCGTTCGCGTGATCGACCGTGAAGGTCACGAGAACGAACTTCGATCCGTCAGGCATCTCGAGGTATGCCGCATCGTGCCGCGTTTTGCTCGTCCAGCCGGCCTTCGACCAGATCTTCGCACCGGTCAACTTTCTATCGATCAGCATTCGTCCCGTGAAGGCGTGTGCCTGGTCATCGTCCGCACCTTTTGCAAACGGATCGCGGTGAAGCAGCGTCATCATTTCCGCCGTTCGCTCCTTGTCCGCAATTCGCCCCGAAACGATCTCGGCAAGCAGGCGTGCGACCGCATTGGTCGTCAACATATTGCGGTTCTCGCCTTTATAATTCCGCGATTGCTGCTCGATGCCGTACGCGTCTTCGCAAAACGTCTTTTGATTCACGTTTATATTCTCGTAGCCCATCGAAGCGAAGTAGCGATTCACGCGATTGCGTTTGAACTGCCACGCTTCAAACTCCTTCTGCGGAAGCTCCGCACCGCTCGACGTGTCGGTTAGGACATCAAGAATATACTGCGTTGCCTCGTTCGATGAATCGACGATCATATCGCGAAGCCCTCGTTCGAGCTCAGGTGTAACCGTAACCTTTCCGTCCTCGATCTGACGTTCGAGTGCCGCCATATAGAACAGCTTCACAACACTCGCGGGATATATGCGTTCAGTCCCGCGGACAGCTCCTCGCTTCCATTCGCCGCCTTTTTCATCGAGCACTATCAGCGTTGCTGAGACATCATTCGACGTAAAGTTCTTCGATTTGAATTCGTCGATCGTCGCTTCGACCGCTTTTGCAAGCAACGCATTCATCTCGGTGGAAGCAACGATCGGCGGAGGCTCATATCCCTTAGGCTTAATGATCTCGTGGCTGCCCTTGGACCTTTGTGCAAAAGTACTGCCAGCAAGCAGAATAAAAATGAACAGCGCGACAAGTTTCGACGATCGTTCCATAGCGTTTTCCCAATTTCGAAAATAGAAACAAACAGAGTATAAACAAAGGACGCTCTAGAGCGCTAAACACATCTCAGAAAAAAATGCAGGAAACACTCGTAAGAGGACTTACACGTCGGGATTTTGCAGCGGTCGTGATAAACACGATCATCGGCGCGGGTATTTTCGGCCTTCCGGCGGCCGTCTTTGCAAAAATCGGAACATACAGCCTTCTCGCATTCGTCGCCTGCGCGGTCGTGGTCGGACTATTCGTACTCTGCTACGCCGAGGTCGGAAGCCGATTCAGCAAAAGCGGCGGACCATACCTTTACGCGCGAGAGGCATTCGGCCCGTTCGCAGGATTTGAGGTTGGATGGCTCTACTGGATCGTCCGTGTAACGACGATCGCCGCGAATACGAACCTCTTCGTCACGTACTTGGGCACTTTCTTTCCGGCATCTGAAACGATCCGAATTCTGACGATAGTCGCGATCATCGCGTTCATTACGGTCATAAACCTGGCGGGCATAAAGGAATCCGCGACGGTTACGAACGTGATGACTGTCGGCAAACTCGTGCCGCTCTTTGCCGTCATGCTGATCGGCGTCTTCTTTATCGATCCCGGAAAATTCACCTTTGAGACGCTGCCGGGCTATTCGGCTTTCTCCGGATCGGTGCTGCTTCTGATCTACGCATTCGTCGGATTTGAATCCGCCGTTGTTGTCGCGGGCGAGACGAAGGATCCGCAGCGGTCAGTTCCCTGGGGACTATTCGCGGCACTCGCGGTCGTAGCAATTCTTTACATCGGGATCCAGCTTGTCGCGATCGGCACAGTACCGGATCTGGCAAATTCGCAGCGTCCTATCGCCGACGCGGCCGCGGCATTTGCCGGTCCTATCGGCGCGGTTCTCGTAACGATCGGAGCCCTTGTCTCGATACTTGGAAATCTGAATGTCGGGCACCTTTCGGCAACACGCCTTATCTACGCGATGTCGGAGCAGGGTGACCTTCCGCGGTTTCTCGGCCGTGTATCAGCGCGAGCACGCACGCCATTTACCGCCATCTTGCTGACCTCCGCCGTCGTCCTGATCATCACCCTCAATACGACGTTCATCTCGGCACTCGCGATCTCTGTCGTTACGCGCCTGCTCGTCTATGCAACGACCTGCATCGCGCTTCCCGTTTTTCGCAAACGGAAGGACGCGCCCGCCGAAGGGTTTCGCACGCCGGCCGCGAGCCTCGTGGTAAGCTTATCGTTGATCGTGATAGTTTGGCTTTTGACGCAAGCCGACTTCGCAAAACAAGGCATCCCGATCTTGTCGGCAGCGTTCGTAGGTGCGGTGATCTTCGCGATCTTCAAATTCACGCAAGGCAGGCGTCGAGGTAATAATGAAACGTAGCATCGTCATTACAATCTTCATCGTCCTCTGCGCGATCCCAGCTCTCGGGCAGAGGCTCGAGAATGCAAGCCGGAGTACGCTCGGCTATGTATCTTCATCGGGTGTGATCGAGAATGCGTCGCGCAGCACTGTCGGATATTTTCGCACCGATGGCCGGCTTGAGAACGCCTCACGCAGCACGATCGGGTTTCTTCAGAGTAATGGAACCGTCGAAGACGCAAGCCGCAGGACGCTCGGCTATATTACGTCGAACGGCCGCGTCGAAAACGCTTCGCGTTCGACCCTTGGCTACATTCGAAAGGACGGCCGAGTTGAGAATAGCAGTAGCCGAACCATCGGTTACGCGTCGGGCATCGAACCGCGGCTGGCGGCAGCGATCTTTTTCTTTTTTGACCTTATCCCTCGAGATTAGAACACGCCGCCGCCGAGAAAATTCTTTTGAATATAGCTGATCGTGTCGTTCAGCGTCTCTTGGACATCGCGTGCATCAAAGCCCAACTCTTCCTTCGCCTTCGATGAATCGAAGTACCAAAAGTGCTCTGCCTGATCGACTTCGTTCGGAGCCACCGGCGATGCCTTTCCCCAATTCGAATAAAGCGAATCGATCATCGACGCACCGGCAAACGCCCATTTCTTCGGCACACGCAGGCTCGGAGCCTTCACGCCGGACAGTCTTTCGAGCCGTCCGAAAAATTCCGAGAACAGCATATTCTCAGAGCCGAGAAGATACTTCTCCTGATGCCGTCCTTTTTCGAGAGCGGAAATGAATGCCGCCGCCGCGTCGCGTACATCGACGAAATTCAATCCGCCGCTTGGACAATAAGGCACCTTTTTCCCGAGGAAATCCAACACCGGTTTTGTCGAAGAAAGGCGTTCGTCGCCCGGCCCAAGCAGGAGCGATGGGTTTAAGATGACGAGCCGCTTACCTTCGCCGTCAAAGTTCAACAACGCGGTGCGTTCCTGGTAGTACTTCGACCCATAATACGCCCAACGCGAAAGGACCTCGACCGGTGAAGGAAACGTCTCGTCGACGACCTCGTCGTCTTCTCGAACAGCGATCGTACCGCTCGAGGATGCGAGCAAAACCGTGCCGACGCCTGCTTCGACGGCGGCTTCGCATAAAAGGCGCGTGCCTTCGAGGTGAATACGGTTCATAGCAGCCGCGTCGGAATTATCGCGTGAGACCTTGCCCGCAAGATGGAAGATCGCCTCTACGTCCCTGACCGCACGCGCAGTGTCTTCGGCAGAGGTTACCGAACCTTCGCACGCCTCGACACCCGAATCGACCATCCATTCCGGAACGCTTGAGGCCATCACGCGCAGGTTCTTCTCACCGGTAGCGAGAAACTGTTTCACGATCTGCGAGCCGAGGAATCCCGTCCCGCCCGTGATCAAGATCTTTTTCGATACTTTTGCTTTAGTTTTAGCTTTAGCTTTTGCCATTCTTCTTTTGTCTCACGCCGACGTCCTTTGCCGCCAACGGCTACTCATCGATCACCGGCTCTGCCTTTCGTGCCTTTCGCCGTTCGGCACGCCATTCTTTTCGTACCGCCGCAACATCGAATTTACGACGGGTTCCGTCGCGCAGATTCTCGACCTCGTGCTGCACACGTGCGGCGATCAAGCGATACGCTTCGGTATTAGGCACACCGGCAGTCATCTCGCGCAACTCATCGTACGACAGAAACGTGCCGACCTTTGCCCCGATCTTCGCTCCGAAACTCGCACGTTTCGGGATCGTCATTCCCTTCGGAAAGGCCTCGAACGTTCCCCAAATATAGATAGGCAGGATGCCGACCTTCTGATTCAGCGCGAGGTACCCGATCACGGGCTTGAACTCGGCGATGTCGCCCGTGACCGATCTCGTCCCTTCCGGAAAGATCAACGCGTTGTAGCCGTCGTTCAAAATTCGTGTAACGTGCCTGAGCGATTGGCGAAGGCTGCCCGTGCGTTCGATCGGGACGAGCGTCGTAAAATTATTCATATACGCCCGCTTGTATTTCGTATCGAACCAATAGTCGGCGGCCGCAACAGCGACCGTCTGCTCAGCTACTTCGCTGCCCAAAGCACGCTTTACCAAACCCGTGTCGATGTGCGATTCGTGATTTGGCGTGACGATAAAATTCACGTGCTGCGGAACGTTGCTCTGCCCCTCGATCGTTGTATCGAGCACGGTCGAATACAGCGTATCCTGTGCAAGATCGACGACGGCATTCCCGACGCGCCGAACGATCGACGGTATGTAGATGTCGTCATCTTCCGGCTTTGATTCCTCGGGTTTCAATTCTCCGATCAGACGTTTTGATTTATCAACGCGATTGACGACGGTCAGAAGTTCGCGTACGGTCTGCACTTCGTTCAGCGTATCCGGCGTCAGCACTCTTCCGCCCGCATCCTCGACCGCAGCCTGCAGCTCAACGAACATCAGCGAATCGAACCCGAGGTCTGCAAGCTTGTCGTCGATCGACACATCGCTGAGCGGACGATTCGAGACCGTAGCGACGATCTTGCGCATCCACGCCGTGTTGTCATCGCCTTTTGATTCAACGATCGATCTCGTTTTCGAACGAGCACGATCCTCGAGCTTCTCAAGCATCGCGACCACCTCCGGCCGCTTAACTTTCCGCGTCGCCGTGCGCGGAAGCTCGAACGGTGTTACGTGCATCACTTTCACGCGTTTAAAGAACGGCAAGCCCGCGGCAACTTCGCGGAAATGGTTCTCGATCAGCTTGTTCACCTCTGTGCGGGACAACGCGATGTCATATTCATAATCCGGCACAACGAGGGCCGCGATCTTCTCGCCGCCATCCGCATCCGGAAGCCCGACAACGCTCAGCTCTTTTATGCTCGCGAATTTCGAATATAGATCCTCGATCTCATCCGGATAGATATTCTTTCCGTTTGAATCGATGATCACGTCCTTCGATCTTCCGACAATAAAAAGATTGCCGTTCTCGTCGATGCGTCCTAGGTCGCCGGTTCGCAGCCAGCGGTCCTGCAGCACGGCCTCGGTCGCGGTTTCGTTGTTAAAATATCCGGCCATCACGTTCTGGCCGCGGGCGATGACCTCGCCGACTCCACTCGCGTCGGGATCGTCGATTCGCACCTCAACGCCCGGCAAAGGCGTTCCGACGCTTCCTTTCAAAAGCTTGTTGCCCGGCCTTGTTACGGTCAGCACAGGCGACGATTCGGTAAGCCCGTAGCCCTCGAGCACGGTGAATCCAAGGCCGTGAAGATCCTTCTGAACCTTCTCGCTGAGGGCCGATCCGCCCGAGATCAAATAGCGGATCTTCCCGCCCATTCCCTGATGGATCGGGAAGAAAACTATCGGCCCGAGATTGAACGGTGTGTTGTCGCGGATCCATGCGTTGAAATCGATGACGTTGTCTGCAAGGTCGGCGATCCAATCACCGCGTTCGCGAAGCCGCGTCTTTATCCTGCGATGCAGCATCTCCCAAAGCGCGGGCACGCCGACCATTCCGGTCACGTGCCCATGCTCGATCGTGCGTGTGAGCTCCTCGGCGGTAAGTTCGTTGAGGTATGTGATCTGCGTTCCGTTGGAGAATGGTGTCAGGAATCCGGCAGAGAATTCGAACGTGTGGTGCATCGGCAGCACGGAGAGTACGCCGTCCGTCAGATCCATTTCGAGCACGCTGGAGAGCATAGACACCATGTTCACAAAATTCTTGTGCGTTAGCATCACGGCCTTCGGCGTACCGGTCGTCCCCGACGTAAAGATCAGCGACGCGATAGTATTTGAAGGGATCTTCGCAGGAAGAAGAGCGTTCCGCTTTGCCTCTTCGATCTCCGTCTCAATCTCAAAGACCTCATCGAACGACCACACGACCGGACCGCGGACATTCTTGTCCGTATCGCCGCCTGCGGCGGCAAACGCCTCAGCCAGCCGTTCGCGCAAGTCAGCATTCTCCTCAAGCAGTTTCGGTGAGATCACGATCGCCGCAGCCTCGCCTGCCTTCGCGAAATTGATCACTTCATCGACCGAGCTCGCCGGATCGATCGGGATCGCGGTCGCACCGGCCTTCAAGATACCGAAATACGCCATGCCCCATTCGGGCATATTGTTCGAGAACAGGATCACGCGTTCGCCCGGACGAATTCCCTTCGCCGCGAAGAATCCTGCAGCTCGAAGCGTCAGTTCGTTAACGTCCTCGAAAGTATATTGTTCCTTGCGGCCGTCGCGTTCGATGCGCATCGCAACACGCGTCGAAAATCGCTTCACCGAAGTATCAAAAAGATCAAGCAGATCGCGATACGTGAAGGCACGCTTTTCGACCGCCTTGAGCTCCTCCTCGAGCGTCGGCAGCACCCATTTTCGCATTCCGGGAAAATGGATATTCAGCCAATAGTCGTACCAGTCAAGTCTCTCCGGATACCACGGAAGTAATGCTTTCTCCTTTTCTTTTATCGACGACATCAGCTCGCGGACGTTGTCCGACCGATAGAGATACTCGTTGTCGATCATGAACGGCTTGAACATCGCGAACGCGTCCATCGTCGCCTGTGTCGTTTCTTTGAAATTCTCTGTCGTCTTCTTAAGGTCGGCGATGATATTGCCGATGCGTCCGCCGCCCCAGCGAGGTGTTGCGCGATCCATCAGATCGTCGGCGCGTTTCGCAAGTTTGTTAAGCATCGGAGCCGAAGTAAGCTCGTAGGCACGCTGTTTCACGGGCGTTGCCTCGACCGCACCGGCAAGACGATTTACGAGCTTGTTGCCCGTCTCTTTTTCCTTGAAATGCTGCCGCTTGTAGAGGCCGACAAGGCCGACGATCCGCTTCATATTGTTAGGATTCGAATCGCCCGACGAGGCCTGAAAAACGAGCGGCGGGTTATCGTCAACAAGCGCCCGGATGGCGGCCCCGATGATGACTCCCGCAACCATATCGACCGGAATGATGTCGAGAATAAGCTTCTCGTTCACGGGAATTACGGGCTGCCCGCGAAGCGCGATGAGAATGAGCGGTGCGGTCGTCGTAAAGCCTTCATTCCAGCCGGGAAAAGGATACGCGACCGAGCTCTCAACGATACTCGGACGCACAAGGCATTTAACGATGTCGTCCTGCTGCGCGATGATCTGCTCGGCGAGCGACTTCGAATATGTGTAGATATTTGTCCAGCCCCAATACTCCGCGCGTTCCGCGCCAAGCTCGGTCGTCCGCTCACGGATCCACATCTTGCGTTCGCGAAAGATCGCCGACTTTAATTCGGACTCGTCATCCGGATCGCGGCCTTCTTCGATAAAGCGCTTTCGGGCAAGTTCGCGAAACTTCGCGGCCTGTACGGCATCGTCGGCTTCCTGGCGCGCCTGCTCGCTCAAACGTGCGCAGTCCTCGACCTCGCGATTCACATCGAACGTCGTCCCGACAAGCTCATTCTTCCGCGGGAAATAACCGACAACAGGTTCATTTTCCCAGATCGCACCCGAACGCTTTCCCGCAACAAAACAAGTCGATACGTGCACAAGACGCGGCTTCTTCATCATCCGAGCAAGCTTGATGATGTTGTTCGAACCGACAACATTTGTCCTCAGAGCAGATTCGAGCGGCGGATTGAAGGTAACATTTCCCGCACCATTTATGATGATGTCGGTGTCCTGCATTATCTTCTTCGCTTCTTTTTCATCGAGCCCAAGAAACTCATTCCCGACGTCGCCGTTCACCGGCACGACCTTTTCGCGAATGAAGTCCTCGAACCCGTCGCCGTATTTCTCTCGCAACGGATCGAACGTGTGCGACGTAACAATGCTCGTCCAAAAACGCGTCTTCGATTCGTTCTCGTCTCTTGCCCTCACCGTCGCATACACCTTTCCAACGTCCGGAAAGTTGTGCAGCAGCATCGACAACGTGACCTTCCCCACAAAACCGGTCCCGCCGATAAAGAAGATCTTCTTGCCCTTAAGTGTTTCTGTTGGTGATAATTTCATTCCGCTTGATCAATTCTTACTTCTTAGGATTTTCCGTTTGAGTTTCACCTTCACTGGCGGACGTTATCTCAATCACGCTCAGTGTTCGATCCCCTAGAACAACACGCCCCCTTTCGCGAATACGGTTGATGGCTTCCGCCTTCGCCGGCGCTCCTAGCTCCGGTCGAAACGATACCTCCAACGTCGTTCGAGAACCCTGTGTCTTGTTGTCAGCCCCGGGCCTTCCCCAATCGATATGAACGAGGTCGGGAAACAATTTTTTTGTGTCCGAAAGAAACCGCATCCGTGGATCGGAGATCTCGCCCATCGAATCGAGGTTTCCTTTCAGCGCGGCAATGGTTGCCTCTTGATCGTCAACGCGCGCTTGCAAAAGCTTCAAGCTCTCTGCAAGGTTTGCCTTGATGTCCCTATTCAATTGCTTGAATTCATCCGGTGAGACGTCCAGTTGGATCGGGCGAAAGGTCAAGTTGCCCGGTGGGTACGTACTGAGTATCTGCTGTAGACGTTGCTGTTCCCCCTCGTCAACCTTGCGTCCAACTATGTAAACCTTCAGCAGCTTCTCTGAGCCGTTTTCGTCCAAGGCCCATTCAAGGACCTGCCGTTCATCCGTTCGGCACTCGGTGTTAATAAAGCGTTCTACTGATTTTCGGATCCTTACGTCCTGGATCACCTTTGCAAAAATGAAGGAGCAGGGGACCAGGGTCAAAACTACAAAACCAACGACGAAACGCTTTACTTGAGCCGCTGTCTGACCACTCGGGGTCTCGACGCGAGGAAACTGAAGAAAGAGCGCGACCAGATATGTTGCAAGCGCAATAAAGACCGCGTTGATGAAGAGCAGGTAGAACGCGCCAAGGAAAACCGACGAATTCAGATTCGCGATACCAAAACCTGCGGTACAAAGCGGGGGCATCAACGCCGTCGCGATCGCTACACCCGGAATAGCGGTCGTCTTGCTTTGCCTTGAACCTGCGATGATGCCGGCAACACCTCCAAAAAATGCGACCCCAACATCGAGAAGGGTCGGCATCGTCCTGGCGCTCAGCTCGGGGGTGAGCTGACTGAAGGGCGAAACCCAGAAGTAAAGTGCACTGGTCAAAAGCCCAAGAATAACGGAGAACAAAAGATTCTTAAGAGAGTTTCGTAGCAGAGCGCGGTCAAAGATCGCTACTGAGAGCCCAACACCGAGGATGGGTGACATCAGCGGCGATATCAGCATCGCCCCAATAATGACCGCAGCCGAATTCACATCGAGTCCGATCGAAGCCAGGATCGCGGAACAAATAAGCATCCAGACGTTTGCGCCGCGAAGCCGTACGCCACCTTTGATATCGGCGATCGTCGCGTTTACGTCGGTCCCCTTCCAAAGCCCAAACAAACGGATCAGTGACCTTTTTGTTGTAGAAACTAAACTCATCGATAGATCCGTAATACAAACACTCTCGTGCGCAACGCCGCTTACGGCGTGAGCCGCATTAAAACTTGACATCCTCAACCATCATTCCTGCTCTCATGCGGACAAAAGCGCCCGCACTCCGCTCTTTTCAACAAAAGCCGGCCAATTGCAACATCTCCTTGAACCGCGGATCGGAGCGTAGATGGTCGAATTTCAGATCGACCTTCAAGAATGGGATCCAGATCGCCCCTTCTTCGCAAGCCTTCACGATACATTCGAAAGCCTGATCGCGAGCATCAAGGCCGGAATAGATCTGCGCGAAATTCAGCGCCGGAATGTATTCGCCGCTCGACCGCTCCGCAAATTCATCCAATATCTTCTGAGCCTTATCGCGGTTACCCGACCTTGCGTAGACATATCCCATGGTTCCCAACGCCTGAGGGTCCATTGCTTCCGGCGGCGTGCTCTCGATCGTCGCGATCGCCGAAGCCATATCGCCCTTCGCGGCGTATGCCTCGGCAAGAAAGGTGTTTGAAACCGGGTAGCCCGGAACCAACTCGAGCACGTCCTTGAACTGTTCGATGGCGACATCGGTCTGTCCCGACCAAAGCAAAACTACGCCGATCGCGTTGTTATTCGGCGGAGACAATGGATCAAGTTCGTGTGCCCGCCGCAGCTCCCTCAAACTCTCATCGAATCGCGCCATCAAGCCCAAATACCAGCCGTACCACATATGGACGATAGCGCTGCCCGGATTGAGAGCGATGGCTTTCTTGAATGCAGCCTCTGCGGCCGGATAGTCCCAATCGAAATACAGCTTTATCAGCGCGTCGGAATTATGAGCCTCGGCAAGATCGGGGTCGAGCCGCAAGGCTCTCGAGGCAGCATCCTTTGCCAACGCGGTCGCATCGATCGGCGAGAATGAAAAGAACGAGAGTTCCGTATATGAATCTGCCACACCGGCGTACGCGAAAGCATATTCAGGATCGATCGCTATCGCCTTTCCAAAGTTTTCGATCGCCTTATGAAAATCGGCGGGTGTCCACTTTGCAAAGTGAGAAAGGCCACGCAGATAGAATTCGTGTGCCTCGGGGCTTTGAGTATGACGTTTCAGCAATGCGGCCTTTTCCTCGCCCAGAAGCTTGATCTTCAAAGCATCGACCACTGCCACCGCGATCTCGTCCTGCACGTCGAAGATGTCCTTTAACTCGCGGTCATATCGCTCGGACCAAAGGTGATATCCGTCGGCCGCATTTATAAGCTGCGTCGTGATCCGCACGCGGTCGGCGGACTTTCGCACGCTGCCCTCAAGGATCGTTTTCACGCCGAGCTTTTCGGCAATTTCGCTGATATCCGTGTTCTTTCCCTTGAACGCAAAGGCCGACGTCCGCGCCGCGACCTTCAGGCCATTGATCTTTGTAAGCGCGTTCAACATCTCTTCCGCGAGGCCATCGCAGAAATATTCGTTCTCCCCATCCGCACTCATATTTACGAACGGCAGTACGGCGATGGACGGAGCGTTTTGCACATCGGATGAAAGCGGCTCCTTCACGGCGGATGAATCCAATATCTGCGTCCGAGGCTCGCTCAAGCCGACGCCGTCGTGCAATATTGCCGTCGCCGGCTCGTCGGCTAACGAATTTGGCGACGCAGGCCCGAACAAAAGCTCCGACCCATCATCGAGACAAAAGCTCAACGAATCGTCGTTATAATCTCTCCTGCACTGCGGACAGCGTTTCATGGCTTCTTCGCGGACCTATTTTGGGGGCCGCTCAATTCCCGAGCAGTTTTGTGATCTACTTCCACAAGTATCAATTCTCATTCAGCAGGCTTTGAGACGAATATCATTTCGCCGCCGAGGCCGTGATCGGTCTCCGTTGTAAAGAGCTCGACCCCGCCGCCGCTCTGGATCGCTTCGCGCACACGCACCGCGTCGTATTCATAGGTCGGGATAAAACTTCCCTTTCTTCCGGTCAAGGACGTGACGACCTTGTGCACCGCCGGAGCATTGCGGTAAACGCGGGCCCGAAGCTTTCGCCAGGCCGGTGCGAGATCCTTGTAAGTCACATGGATCATCCCGTATCCGCCGGGTTCGAGCATTTCAAGCATTCGCGCGATCACCTTATAGCCGATCGCAGGGTCGATATGCTGCAGCACAATGAAAGTGTGCACGAAGTCATACCGCTCCGTGTCCTCCATGAACGCCTTGTCCGTAAGAAGCCGAAAAGTTGTCGCACCGCGAGCCTCAAGATTTCGTCGCGTCTCGGCCAGCATATTCTCCGAGATATCGACGCCCGTCACCGACGCGCACCTCTCAGACAACGGCACGAGCAAACGACCCACGCCGCAGCCATAATCCAACGCCCTCTGCGGCCTCAACTCAATCCCAAGGCGTTCTTCGATCGCCTGCCAAACACCCGCGACGTGTTCATAGCCGGACTTGAAAAACACGTCCTTCGCCTTCGCATCGAGATTCGAATCGCGAAATTCATCGAGCGTCACGACCGCCCAATACGCGTCGTTCGCCCCGTATTCTTCCCAAACTTTCTTTTCACGATCCATAGATCCAACACTCATCCCGCAACACACGATCCGCCACACCGCACAGCCCGATCATCGGCTGATGAAGTATCGTGATCTCGGCTCTTTAAACGTCAGCGGCTAAGCCTTTACAACTTGCAGGGCCCGGAACGCAATCCGGAACAGGCGTTCGTCAAGGGTCAGCATTCTGTGTCCGTTAACGAGCGCGTGCGCACCGACAAAAAAATCAACGAGGACGCGTCTCGGCCCTGTCCCTGCCTGTTTTCTCCGACGCTCACATTCGGGTCGATCGTCGTTATCATTGAGGATATCGCATCTCTCGGATTGCGTTGATAACCGCATCGCGGCCCTTCCCGAGGCCCGGCGTCCCGACGCCTTGACACGCTGCAAACCGGCTCTTGCTGTTCATTGGCCTGACGATCATCTCCGCACCGCTCTGTTCAAAGACAAGACGGTCGCCCTTTTTTACACCAAGAGCCTTGCGAACCTTGATCGGGATCGTCACCTGCCCTTTATCCGTGATCTTCGCCTCAATCTGCATAATTCCTATTCCTTACTTTTGCACTTCGCTCCTTACTTGCGGAACTTTTCTTGCAAAAACGACGGCTCATATTTGTTAAGCCATCACGCTGCACAGCTCGACGATCTCAATAGGTGTCATCGTGCCAGCGGCACCACCTTCGACTTCAGCATCCTTCGGTCACGCGTAAGTAGCGGTATTTTCTCAACAACGCTGGTCGCGGCGATGATCTCGTCCGCCGGGTCCGAACGGAAGTCAAGAGCGGTACTCGTTCGTGCGATCTCAACCGTTATTGGAAAGACTGTAAGTTGCCGAAGAAACCTTCTGAACGCAGCACTATCAACGTCTATCGAAATACGTTTCAGCTGCACGAGCTTAGATAATTCCCACAGCACGATGTCCGAAATAGCGACTGCTTCGCCTTCGACGATCTCTATTTCGCGCGCCGTGAGCTTTCCAAGCAGGCCATCAACGACTATATGAGTATCAAGATTCAGCATCCCATTTGATCCCGGTCGACATAATATCTCCATGTACCTGGATCTGCCCTTTCATCGATCCGATCCATTCAGAACTTTCGGGTTTGATCGGTGTGACTTTCGCGACCGGCTTCCCCCGCTTTTCCACGATGATCCCATTGCTGTCCAAATGGTCAAAGATACTGAGGCATTTTGCCTTAAATTCCGTAACGCTGATTGTTGGCACCTTTGTTTTCATACCAATATTCTATCAGATGACCAGTTAAATAACCAGTTATGTCAATCCGTCACGCTGCACAGCCCGATGATCGGTTGGTGTAGCATCGTGATCTCGGCGTTGCGGCCCATATAGGAACGAGCCATTGCGATGGCCTCGGTCAAGTTGTCAGCGCGTTCCCAGCCAAGCATTTCAGGGACGTGTGCGTTCTCGGCACCGGCAACGATAACGTGCCCGACGTGCTGACGGCCATTCTCGCCCCAATACCACATAAAGAAGGGGTGCGCACCGTGATACGCATTTCCGCGTCGATACATCTCGACATAGGCCGGATTCGATGCGAATTCACGCTCGTACTTTTCACGCAGATAAAAAGCATCACGCGATTCCGGCAGCAGCCTGTGGAAAAACTCGATGTACGACGGGTGGAATTTCGGATCGAATTCATCAAAGCACGGATGCGTGATGATCATCACACCGCCTTTCCGCAAAAGCGGCTTGTTCCGATACATATTGAAGTGGTAGCCGAGGGCCATCACCTGCACGAGCAACGGATTCAGCGCCGAATAGACGTTATACGGCGAAATATCCGGAATGCCCGTGATCATAATGTCGCATTGCCCTTTAACGGGGATCTCGTACTGTCGGTAATTCAGCTCAAGTATTTTCTCGTGTACGGGTTCAGTCCGTCCGGCATAGCATCCGATCAATTCGTACTGCGCAGGGATCGCGTGAAGCATCTTTCGACGCGCGAGGCGCGGCATCTTCGAGAAGGTCCGCGCCATCGCCTCCCATTTCATCCTGTCCATGAATGAGAACTCATCCTCGTTTCGCGTCAGGATGTCGTAGCCATCCGCAAACATTCGGTTATTCAACGCGGTCTCGACGTGAAACACCTTGCAGTTCTCGTCAACGAGTTTGCCAAGCCGGACAACCTTGTGATTGAGCTCGGAGGCCGGCGGATCCATATACGAGTGCGAATCGCGAATGGTCTGCGGCTCGTGGTGAGCGCGTAAACTCTCGTAATCGCAAAGCCCGACCGCGACGGACTTATGCCCGCCGTCCATCGGCACAAGATTGATGTTCAGGTAGATGAGCAGGTCGCTCTCGATCGCGCGTTTGTTCACGCGCAGCGGTTCGTTATGACGTGTGTGGCCGAGCGTCACAAGTTCGTCATCCGCCTCGGCGTCGTGGTTGTAGTAACGATCGGGATAGAACGCATCAAAGATCTTCGAGCCGACCATACGCTTCATCTCCCACTCCGTCATCTTGCGATGCAGTGAATTCGCAATGATCAGATGAATGTCATCGACACCGTTCGCCGCGCAGAGATCGAGTACGACCTCAAGCATCGTCTGCCGCATATCGGGCGTGGCCATCGGCGGCAGCGGCAGAGAGATGTCGTCCATCGCGATCGTCACGCGCATTCCCGGTTCGAGCAGAGCGTAAAGCGGCTCCATCTCGAGCGGATGATTCAGCGCGTAGCGGATCGCCGCCTCGCGATTCGGCAACCCCTTGATCGGCGGATTCGGATAAATGACCCGCGTCCCGACCGGAATGTCTTCGAGAATAAAATCCTCGCCATTCGGCATGATTCGCGGAGCGGAATCCTTGTCAATGTACACGATCGATTCGTGCGTTTTACGTCTCAGTGCTAATGCCATAATCTTCTTTCAGCCCGCAACGCGGGCGGCAGCGTTCCAATTTCTAAATACCTTTCATCAAACTCGATCCCATTCTTGATCAACAATTCAACAAACTCATCCCGGAGATCCAGCTTCCCATGATGGACCTCTTTATTCCCACGGATTCAGGATCGTTACCAAGGAGTCCGAGAAGTTCCGCACATTTCGGGTCACGAGAATCAGATCGTGCTCCAAAGCAGTTGCCTCGAGAAGAGAGTCGAGCGCTGGGCGCCCAATTCCTTTCTTTTCGAAGGTGGCCATCATTTTGCCCCACACGAGAAAAGTGTGTTCAGTAATAGGCAATATCCGGCCGGTAAACCGATCCCGTGTTTTTTCCAGATAGTCTTGAACCTGAGCTCGATGCCTACTGCTTGGGAGTTTTTCAACTCCCTTTTTCATTTCGCCGATCGTCAGAACACTCAGGAAGGCATCAGATTCATCGATTCCTCCGAGCCATTGAATAACGCGCCCATCTGGACGCGGACGCTTCGGTTCTGAAATTACATTCGTGTCAAGTAGATAGCCCATCAGTCGAATGAAAAATCCCGTACCGGTTCCTGAGACCGATTATCCAGATCGTCGAGAATCAGATCGAAAGGGCTGTTTTGCAGAAACTCCACCAGGCTTTCCCTTTTTTCACCTGCCCGTTTCCAATCCTTTATGGACACTACGACCGCGACTTCCTTGTCGTGACGCTTTATTATCTGTGGCTGCCCTTTTTCCGCCAGTCTGATAATGCTGCTCAAATTATTCTTTGCTTCTTTTACGTTATACGTCATCCTGATCACCTCCAGCCACCTAAAATGGCTACGTAGCCATTTTACCTCTGCACCGTTCCGAAGACAACCAAAATCACTTCAGATCCAGCACCGCCCAGTCGTGTTGCCGTGCGGTTTGTTTCAGGCGAAAGTCCGGACAAACGGCGACGGGATGGCCGACGATCGAGAGCATCGGTAGGTCCGAGATCGAATCGGAATAGGCGTAGGATTCCGAAAGGTTGATGTTTTCGCGTTCGGCGTATTCGCGGATCCATTTTGCCTTCGTCGCCGAGGCCATCACGGGCGGCAGGACGCGTCCCGTTGCATAGCCATTCACGAATTCGAGCCGGTTTGCGACGTAATCATCGATCCCCAAATGATCCATCAGCCTGTCGATCGTAAAATCCAACGCGCCCGTAAGCACGACCTGTCGCTGCCCGATCTTCTTCCCTTGCGCGATCAGTTCCCGCGTTCCCGGAAATATCGCCGGCTTGAGCACCTCCTCAAAAAGCTCCTCGGAAAAATACCGCAGCCGATCTTCCGAAAAGCCTTCGTAGCTGCGGAAGAAAACCTCGTTGAAGACATTTCGCGAATAAAGGTCCGCGACGCCGAAGAATGGCAGTTTTACGAGCGTCTCGACGCTCTTTTTCGTCGTCTGCCACAAACCTTGCTGACGCTTCGCGTAGAAGGCGAGCGTGTGGACGAGATTCGTACTGACGAGCGTCCCTTCGAGATCGTAAAATGCCGCGGCAGTTCCGGTTTTGCCCATGTTTGTTACTGTGCTATGTTTGTCTCGCAAAGCGTTGGAATATCATTCGATAGATGGAAGTTTACCACCGAAAGCGATCCCATTGGAAGCAGATCGCCATCTGTCTGACGAAATTATTACAAACTGTAATTACATTGTATTTACACTAGGATGCGAAAAGCAATATTCCCCGGCTCTTTTGACCCGATAACGAACGGACACCTCGATATTTTGGAGCGTTCGACGCCGCTTTTTGATGAGATCGTCGTCGCCGTCCTGAATAATCCCGACAAACAGCCGATGTTCTCGGTCGAGGAGCGCTGCGAGATGATCCGCGAGGTCTTGAAGGGCGTAAAACGCGATGGCTGCCACCTTACGGTCGAGAGTTTTTCGGGTCTTACCGCGGAATTTGCCCGCGCGTCCGGGGCGTCTGCGATCGTCCGCGGCATTCGCGCCGTCGGCGATTATGAATACGAGCTCCGAATGGCACTGATGAATCGCCGCCTCGAA
The DNA here is from genome assembly GCA_019186825.1 of Pyrinomonadaceae bacterium. Taxonomy (GTDB): domain Bacteria; phylum Acidobacteriota; class Blastocatellia; order Pyrinomonadales; family Pyrinomonadaceae; genus OLB17. Next base: position 14,588 of record JABARP010000025.1, on the reverse strand, counting down.
CCCTCGATCGAGACGGTCTGTTTGATGGCCGGCGAAGAATACAGCTACGTTTCCTCAACCCTTACGAAGCAGGTGTTTCTGCTCGGCGGCCGTGTCGAAGGCCTCATCCCCGAACTCGTCATTGCGAAGATGCGTGAAAAGCTCGGCAAGGCCTAGGCCGCGCAAAACCTTCAAATTCGGCTTCCTCAAAGATATTGGCTAGAATCTTCTTGTATGGCTGATTTCACTGTCTCGAAAAATGTCGCGGCGATGCACGGTTCATCGACGATGATCGCGGCTCAAATGGCGTCTGAAATGCGTGCGAAAGGGATCGACGTGATCGACCTCTCAGTCGGCGAGCCGGATTTTGACACGCCGGACTTCATCAAAGCTCTAGCCGTCGAAGGCTTAAATGCCGGCCTTACAAAATACACGCCCGCATCTGGACTCGCACAATTCCGCAAGTCGATCGTCGATTTTTACGGGAAAGAATTCGGTGCCGTGCTCTCGCCGCAGGAGATCGCCGCGTCGTGCGGCGGCAAGCAAGCGTTGTTCAACGCGGCCTGCACGCTTCTGAATCCCGGTGACGAGGTACTGATCCCGAAACCGTATTGGGTCACCTTCCCTGAGATCGTGCATTTCTGCCAGGCGACGCCAAAATACATCGAGACCGCGTCGAACGATTTCGTACTGACGGCCGAGATGGTCGAGGCCGCGATCACCGACAAGACAAAGCTACTCATCGTCAACTCGCCGAACAACCCGACGGGCCGCGTCATCCCGAAAGACGAACTCATACGCATCATCGAACTGTGTGCATCACGCGGCGTCTATGTGATCACGGACGAATGTTACCTCTTCTTTGCTTATCCGCCAGCGGAACCGTTCTCTTCCGCCGTCTTGCCGAATGAGGTGCGTGATTTCGTCTGCGTCGCCGGGAGTTTCTCGAAGACATTTGCGATGACGGGCTGGCGCATCGGCTATACGATCGCGAACGCCGAATGGACAAAGGCAATGGTCAAGCTCCAGAGCCATTCCGCAACGCATCCGACATCGTTCGTCCAATACGCCTGTGCAAAGGCTCTCGACAACATCGACGCGACCAAAGCGGCCGTCGATTCGATGACCGCCGAATACGAACGCCGCCGCGACTGGCTCATTCCCGAACTCAACAAGGTGAAAGGCTTCAAGTGCGGTATGCCCGAGGGCGCGTTCTACGCGTTCGTCGATGTACGCGAACTCGTCGGCGAAAAATATGCGTCTTCCGCCGCGGTCGCCGAAGCGATGCTCAAAGAAGCTCACATCGTCGTAACCGACGGCGAAGGCTTCGGCGCCGATGGCTTCCTGCGTATCTCATACGCAACCTCGCTCGAAAACCTCAACCGCGCCGTAAATGCAATGAAGGAATTGTTCGGAACGAACTAGCAGGTTGGATCCGATCATCGCGTGTCCGTAGCCCGCACGTCAGTGAGGGCCCGGCGTCTCTTTCATCTCGTCGCCGACTGCCAACTAGCTACCTGCTATTCTCCGCCACCGGTCATTAGGAGGCCGATGTCTTCGACCGAGGTTGTTTTTGGATCGACCTCGCCGGCGATCTTGCCTTCGCGGATGACGAGGAGGCGGTCGGCAAGCGCGGTCACTTCTTCGAGTTCGGCGGAGATGAGAAGGATCGCCGCTCCGGAATCGCGCAGTTCGATGAGTTTGCGATGGATGAATTCGATGGCACCGATATCGACGCCGCGTGTAGGCTGCGAGACGAGCAGCAGCCGCGGCTCAAGCTCGAATTCGCGTCCGATGATGAGTTTTTGCTGATTGCCGCCCGAAAGAGCACGGGCAAGTAATTCGGCGTTCGGCGGCCGCACATCAAAATTCTCGATGATGTCCGTAACGCGTTTCTCGACCGCCGCACTGCTTATAAAGCCGCCCGAAGCGATCGGCGGACGATAATGAAATCCGAGTATCGCGTTCTCGGCGAGATCCGAATTCAGAAGCAGTCCGCGGCGATGCCTGTCCTCAGGAATGTGTGCGATCCCGAGCTCCTTCCGCCTGCGTGCCGAAAGATGTGTTATATCGCTGCCGTCAAATTTAACCGAGCCCGACATACTTTTTGCGAGGCCCGCGAGACATTCGACAAGCTCTGTCTGGCCGTTGCCCTCGATGCCCGCAACGCCGACGATCTCGCCTGCACGCACCGTAAATGACACGCCGTCAACCGCGATCTCGTGCTTGCCGCGGACGGAAAGGCCTTCGACCTCAAGCACACTATTCGAAGGATGAGCGTCAGGCTTTTCGACACGCAGCAGAACGTCGCGGCCGACGATCATACGCGCGAGTTCTTTCGCGTTCGTGTCCTTTGTCGTAACATTCCCGACAACGCGTCCATCGCGCATCACGGTAACTTCGTCCGAGATGGCGAGCACTTCGTCGAGCTTGTGCGTGATGATGATGATCGTCTTGCCTTGCTCGCGCATCCTGCGTAGGATCGCAAAAAAATCTTCGATCTCCTGCGGCGATAGAACTGCCGTCGGTTCGTCTAAAATGAGCAGGTCGGCGTGACGATAAAGAGCCTTTAGCAGCTCGACCCTTTGCTGCTGCCCGACCGAAAGGTCTTCGATCAATGCACGCGGATCGACGCCAAGCCGCAGATCCTCTGAGAGCTTCCTGATCTCGCTCTCGGCCTTGTCGAGGTCCAGATGCGCGGCCGAACCTGTTTCGGCACCGAGGATGATATTCTCGGCGACGGTCATCGCCTCGACGAGCATAAAATGCTGGTGCACCATCCCGATCCCGAGTGCGATCGCGTCTTGGGGTGTTCGTATCGAGACCTCTCGGCCGTCGAAAATGATCTCGCCGCTGTCCGCGTTATAAAAGCCGTACGCGATCTTCATGATCGTGGATTTTCCGGCGCCGTTCTCGCCGACGATCGCGTGAATCTTGCCCTTTTCGACCTTTAGCGAGACGTCGCGGTTGGCAACGACCGAGCCGAATGTCTTTGTGATGTTTCGCAGCTCAAGCATATTTTTCTCGGCCATTATTTCGCCATCGCGTCCGTCACCTTGATCTCGCCTGAAATGATCTTTTGTTTCGCGGCCTCGACCTTCTCGATCACGTCGGGCGGAATGAGTTTGCGGTTGTAATCATCGAGCGCGTAAGCCACGCCGTCCTTATCGAGGCCGAAGGAGTGAAAGCCGCCCTGGAACTTCCCTTCGACGACCTCTTTGACAACATCGAACACGGCATTATCAACGCGCTTCACCATCGACGTGAGCACAAATCCGGGCTTGACGCCGTTCTGATTCGAATCCACACCGATGACGAATTTTCGTGCTTCGCCCGTCTGCGGATCGATGCCGAATTGCTCGACCGCATCAAAAACACCAAGGCCCGAATTACCCGCCGCCGTGAAGATAACGTCGGCTCCGCTCTCTATTTGCGAAAGAGCGAGTTCCTTGCCCTTGCCCGGATTATTCCAGGCCGAATCCGTCACGCCGACGTAATTATCAATGACGCGTATCTTCGGATTCACGCTGCGTGCGCCTTCCTCAAAACCGGTCTCGAATTTATGTATCAGCGGAATGTCCATACCGCCGACAAAGCCGAGCACGCCGCTTTTTGATTTATACGCCGCGATCATCCCGACAAGGTACGAGCCTTCGTGCTCACGGAATACGAGCGACGCGACATTCTTCTTCGGCGTCTTTCCATCCGCCTCGAAGATCACGCCGTCGATGATCGCGAAATTCACGTTCGGGTAATCGGTCGCGACCTTCTGCATGATCGGCCCTTGCGCAAAACCGACACCAAAGACGACATCGAAATTCCGTTCGGCAAAGGCACGCATCGCGGGCTCGATCGAGGTCGGGTCGCCCGGCTCGACATCATAAAGACAGATGCCAAGCTCCTGCTTTGCCCGTTTAACACCTTCCCACGCCGCCGCGTTGAACGATCGGTCGTTCTTGCCGCCGATATCAAAAACGATGCCGATATTCTTATGACAACCTGTCTGCGGCAGAGCTTCGGCGGAACCGCATCCGCCAAGCGCAAATGCGGCGAGGACAACGGCCGTAAATATTAGGACTCGAGAAAATTTCATTTTACCCTCGCTCGGACGAGTTGTATCGGTTTTGGTGCTTTGGGCGATATTTTATATGCACCTTTGAGCTTTTCGCTAACGGGCAGAGCGGCTTTCGCCGTCCGCGTCAGGAGCACGCCGATCGTATCACCTCTTTTGACGCGGTCGCCGACCTTTGCGATGCACTTGAACCCAACGGCGTGATCTACCGCATCCGATGCCTTTACGCGGCCTCCGCCGACGATCGAGACACATTCGCCAACGACGAGCGGATCGACAACGCTCACAAAACCGCTACTTTCCGCGAGTATCTTTGTCTCGACGAGCTTCGCGTTGAGAAGCCTTTCGGGACGGTCGCATATTCGCGGATCGCCGCCCTGCAGCTCGATATTTTTACCGAACTTTTCGAGCGCAGCACCGCTGTCGATCGCGTTTGAGATCATCTTGCGGGCGGCCGCAATGTCCTTTGCGAGACGGCATTGCACGAGGACGTTCGCGGCAAGCTCGACCGAGAGTTCGCGAGTGCGCGCCGCCTGCTCCGGCATCTCGCCGCGAAGGATCTGGAGGCATTCGAAAGTCTCCAACGCGTTCCCGACATAGAGCCCGAGCGGCTCGTTCATATCGGTTACGAGAGACTCGGTCTTTACGCCGAACGAGCGGCCCGTCGCACACAACGCCGCCGCAAGCTTTTTCGATTCCGCCAAGGTCTTGATGAACGCACCCTTTCCGGTCTTCACGTCGAGCACAAGAGCGTCGAGGCCTTCGGCAAGCTTTTTCGACATTATCGACGCAACAATAAGCGGAATGTACGGCACGGTCGCCGTCGCGTCTCGAAGAGCGTAAAGCCGCCTGTCCGCCGGTGCGATCTCAGCCGTCTGGCCCGCGAGTGCAAAACCGCATTCCCGCATCACACGCTTTATCTTCGCGAACGAGAGCCGCACGTTGTAGGCGGGAATCGCCTCGAGCTTATCGAGCGTCCCGCCCGTGTGGCCAAGCCCGCGGCCCGATATCATCGGCACGGCAACTCCGCACGCCGCAAGCGCCGGTGCGATGACAAGTGAAGTCTTATCACCGACGCCGCCGGTCGAGTGCTTATCTGCCTTCGGCGCGTCGATGTCGTCGAAGTTCATCACCTTTCCCGAATGGAGCATCGACCGCGTGATCGAATTCTGCTCGCGTTCGTTAAGGCCGTTCAGGAACATCGCCATCACGAGTGCCGTGATCTGATAATCTTCCCACGCACCTGTGCAAACGCCGTCGATGAACACCGCGATCTCACGCGTCGTCAGCGCCTTGCCGTCACGTTTTTGCCTGATGATGTCTTGAGGACGCATTGTTATAAATTCAGGTTCGATCTGCCGCAAAGAGCAGAACGGTCGCGGTTGCCGAGATCGCACGCGAACCGCCGATCTCGCCGACGCCCTCGCGTGTCTTTGCCTTGACGCTCACGCGGCCGATCTCAAGCCCGGTGATCTCGCTCACGGTTTGCCGCATTTCGTCGATATGCGGGCGGATCTTCGGCCTTTCAAGGTCGATGACCGCATCGAGATTTCCGAGCGCGAGTCCCTGCTCTCTCGCGATCCGCATCGCTTCTTCAAGGAACTTGCGGCTGTCCGCACCTCGCCATCTTTCATCTGTATCGGGAAAATGCGAACCGATATCGCCCGCGGCAAGCGCCCCGAGTATCGCATCCGTAACCGCGTGAAGCAGCACGTCGCCATCCGAATGTCCGACCGCCTGAAGATCGCAATCGATCGCGACGCCGCCGAGCTTGAGCGGCCCGCCGGCCTCAAGCCGGTGAAAGTCCGTGCCGAACCCGATCAGCGGAATAGAAGTGCGATCATCCCGTAGCAACGCTTCAGCGATCCGCACATCGTCTTGTGTCGTGATCTTCATATTCGGCGAAGTTGCCGTGACAATGCTCACTCTCTCACCCAGGCTCTCAACGAGCGTGCATTCATCCGTCGCATTATCAACGTCCGCAACGGTTGCAAAGGCACGCCGCAAAAGCTTGACCCTGAATCCCTGCGGCGTCTGCGCCGACATCAACGAACTGCGGTCGATCGTCTCGCGGATCTCACCATTCGCAACGCGCTTGATCGTGTCCGCGACGGGCGAAGCGAGGCACGCGGCACCGGATTTCGCCGCCGCTTCGATGACACTTCGAATGTCTTCGACGCTGACTAAAGGCCGCGCCGCATCGTGAACCAGAACAACGCCGTCATCGCCGTTGACCGCCGAGAGCCCGCTCGCGGTCGATCGCGAGCGTGTCGCACCGCCGGCAACTATCTTAACGGGCTTCGAGAATTTTGCCTCTTCGACAAGCTCGCGCGTCTGCTCGACGAATTCCGATGCTGCGACAACGATGATCGAATCGATCTCGTCGCAAAGGTCAAATTTTTCGATCGAACGCGAGAGTATCGGCCGGCCGGCCAATTTTACGAACTGTTTCGGTGTGTCGCCGCCAAAACGAGTACCGATCCCCGCGGCTACAATGATAGCGGTATTCATCTATGGCGAGCGGCGGCCTGCGAAGGGCATCAGGAGTGTTCGACCTCTTCGATGATCGTCGTCTGCCGAAGCTCGCGTGTCGCACGCCTAAAGCCGAGCGAACGCGAATCGTGGATCGCTGTCTGCGAATTCGAACTGTCCTCCGAGTGCTTCTCTTCCCAAAGCCGTCCGAAGATCATCTTGCCTGCCGTCGTCTGCAGCACGCTCGTAACGGCGATATCGGCGGTCTTGCCGATCAGCTTGCGTGCGTTATCGACAACGACCATCGTCCCGTCGTCAAGGTATGCAACGCCCTGGTTATATTCCTTACCCTCTTTGAGGATATAGACGCGCATCGCTTCGCCCGGCAGCACAACTGGCTTCAAGGCATTCGCAAGTTCGTTGATATTCAGCACGGCAACACCGCGAAGCTGCGAGACCTTATTGAGGTTGAAGTCGTTCGTGATGATGACGGCGTCGATCTGCAGGCCGAGTTCGATGAGTTTGAGATCGACCTCTTTGACGGCCGGAAAATCCGTCTCGACGATCTGAATATCGAGCTTGCTGTTGTTGCGAAGACGCTGCAGCATATCGAGCCCGCGGCGACCGCGTTGACGCTTCGAGGAATCTGCGGAATCGGCAACTTGCTGCAGCTCGGCGAGGATGAAATTCGGGATAATGAGCGAGCCGCTCAAAAATCCTGTTTCCGCAACATCCGCGATACGGCCGTCGATGATGACCGACGTGTCAAGGATCTTGTAATCGCGCTTGACGGCCTTGTCGCTGAAGATACCGCCGAGAGCCGAAAGGTCGAGAAAATCACCTTTCGCCGCACCGACCATCAGCCCGACGTAGCCCATAAAGAATGCGAGAGAGATCGTCAGAAAGGTCTGCATCTCGGCCGAAACTGCTGCCTCTTTCTGTATCGAGATCAGTACGCCGATCAGGAACGCACCCACGATCCCCATGATCGACCCGACCGCTGCACCGATGAGCGTCTTGAGCGATGCCTTGCGGGCACGTATCTCGATCACGATGATCGCGACCGCCACCAATGCCCCGAAAACCGCCGACAACACCTGCTTCATTCCGGCGCTGTCGCCCAAAATAGCGCCGAGGTGGCTGCTGCGGGCAAGCGGATTGAGCAGGTAACCGCCAAGGGCCAGCAAGGCGATAAACCCTATTCTGATGATCAGCACGTCGACCTTCATACTCATAAATACTACCACGCAGCTAAAAATTCCGAAAAAAAACCTGCAACCTGAATTGAATATCGTGCATCTGCCGGCCCGTATCCGGCGGCATCCAATCTGCGGCCTTTGCGTTTAATTCCTCGACCTAACCACCAAGACATCTCTGCGACCTTCGCGGCCTTCCCTTTGCGGCCTTTGCGTTAATTTCCCCGTTTTCACCTTAAGTACCTCGCCGCCAAAAAGGCCGGCCACGAACAAGCTTATCCAACCCGCCCGCACATTTGAAGCACATTCTGCACGAAATGACACAAAACGCACGAAACGACACAAAATGCACAAATTGCACAAAATGCACAACCGAACTCGTCATCGCATGCACACTGCAAATAGCTTCCTGCGATGTGGGTCATCGCCCTTTGGCTTCGCATAGCCACGCCGTTTACGGCGTGGTACAGGCCGAGGGATCGTCAACGGAGGCGGCCTGCCGCCGAGCGGACGAACTATGCCGCCTTAAGCACTTAGTTATTGACAGTTATGCCCTTTATTTCGTAGAACTTAAGTAGATGTTTCTCGCGCGCTTCTTTAATTTGCAGGCGGCGAGCGTCCAACGCGCTTCTTAGGTTTTTCTCGATTCAACGAACTTTCCGGATCTTGTATGAAAGTCTGTCCAGCCTGCAAAACGGTCTATAAAGACGACGATATCAACTTTTGCCTTGCCGACGGCACGACGCTGCTGGCAAAAAAAGGCAAAACGCAGGAGCATTCGCTTACGAATGACATCGTCGCGATCATAGTGGCCGCGGCCGCCCTGCTCGTCTTCCTAAGCCTCGTAACCAGCAGTCCTGCAGACAGATCTCTATTCTCGACAGGCTCCGCAAGTGCGACGCGGAATTGGGTCGGGCCGATCGGCTCGAACATCGCCGCCGTGTTCTTAAATCTTTTCGGCTGGACGGCGTATTTCTTCCCGTTCCTCATCGGCCTGATCGCATGGCGCGTATTTAGAGCTTCGAGCCTGAGGCCAAGCGGACTTCGCGTTGCGGGCTTCGTGTTCCTTTCCGTTTCTCTCGCAGGTTTGATCGCCCTCTTCGGCGGTTACGGAGCGATCATCGGCGAAGCGACCGCGCAGGCGACCGCTCATCTGATCGGCAACATCGGTGCCGGGATCTTGCTTACGGCGGTCCTCGCTTGCTCGCTGATCCTCGTAACGAACGCAACTCTTGCCGGTTTTCTGTCGCATATGGAGGTCGCGGGCAGCGGGCTTTATATCCGTGCGAGCGGTTGGTTCGAGCGGTTGATGCCGGCGGGAGCGACGGACGATTCCGCCGCAAAGCTGCGCGCGGAAAAACGTCGCGAGCGACGTGAAAAAGTTGACGATGCCGAGCTGCCGCCGACGATCGTCATTCCCGATATCGACGGCCAGCCGCCATCGATCGCCGTTGGTGCAAAAGAGGTTGAGCAGGAAGACACTTCGGCCGTTTCCATCCCGACGGTTGATGCCGACCCGTACGCGACGACAAAGGTCGCTGACGACGAATTACCGTCCGAGGTCGGCGAGTCGCTCCCGAAACGCTCCCGCAAAAAGAAGGCCGAGGCTACTGAAGACCATAACGCGGCCGCCGAGCCCGTCTCGACCGCGTCGCCTGATTACGCGGACTACAAACTGCCGACGCCTGACCTTTTGACGCCACCGGCTCCGCACATCAAGCAGGACGACGCCGAACTTTTTGCGACCGCAAAGGACCTGACCGACAAGACGACGGAGTTCAACGTGGGCGGCAAGGTGATGAACATCACGCGTGGCCCCGTCGTTACGACATACGAGTTCAAACCTGCCGCGGGCGTGAAATATTCGCGTGTTACGGGCCTTGTCGATGACCTTTGCCTCGCCCTCAAGGCCGAGTCGATCCGCATCGACCGCATTCCGGGCAAGGCATACGTCGGCATCGAGGTCCCGAACCGCAAACGCGAGACCATCTCCCTTCGCGAGATCATCGAAGGTCCCGAGTTCACAGAATCAAAAGCGCTTCTCACGCTTGCCCTCGGCAAAACGATCGACGGAACGCATTACGTTACCGAGCTCGCGAAAATGCCGCATTTGCTGATCGCGGGTGCGACCGGTGCGGGAAAATCCGTCGGTGTGAACACGCTCGTAATGTCGATTCTCTATCGGGCACGCCCCGACCAGGTGAAGTTCATCATGGTCGATCCGAAGCGTCTCGAACTCGGCCTATATGCCGATATTCCGCATCTTGCTGTCCCGATCATCACCGACCCGAAACGCGCGTCTAATGCTCTTCGCTGGGCGGTCGGCGAGATGGAGCGTCGGTACAAGGACCTCGCGGGTTATGGCGTCCGCAATATCGACGGCTACAACGTCGAGGCAAAACGCCGCAACGATATCGAACAATGGGACGAGAACGGCGAGTCGCACAAGATACTTCCCTACATCGTCATCATCATCGACGAACTCGCCGACCTGATGATGGTCTCCGGCAAAGATGTCGAAGAATCGATCACGCGTCTTGCGCAAATGGCTCGTGCCGTCGGCATTCACCTCATTCTTGCGACCCAGCGTCCATCGGTCGATGTCATCACGGGCCTGATAAAAGCGAACTTCCCTTCGCGCATTTCCTTCCGCGTTTCGTCAAAAGTTGATAGCCGCACCATCATTGACAGCAACGGTGCCGAGAATCTTCTAGGCATGGGCGATATGCTCTTCCTACCGCCCGGAAATTCGAATGTAACGCGTGTTCACGGAGCTTTCGTGAACGAGGCTGAGATCAAGAAGGTCGTCGAATTCATCAAAGCTCAAAACGTTGAACAGCAGTTCGACAAGGCGATCGTCGAGGGCGAAGAAGAGGCCGACACCGGAGGCAATTCTGCTCCAGGACGCCAGGATCCGCTTTATTTCGAAGCCCTGAAGGCGGTCGTGATGGCAAAACGCGGTTCGACATCGCTGCTGCAGCGTCAGCTTCGCATCGGATATGGACGCGCCGCTGCGATCCTCGATGCGATGGTCATCGACGGCTACATCGGCGAGATGGACGGTTCAACGCGCGCTCGCCCCGTGCTCACAAAGGCATTCGAGGATGTACAAGACCTCTCGGAAATGGAGAACGAACAGTAGGACAAAGGAAAATTCAACCTCCCCGATAAATGCGTTCTCCCATTTTCGTACTCATTTGCGCTCTTCTCCTCGCGTCTTGCTCGCAGCGGATCCGCTATGAAGATTCCAAGAGCGTCTGCACTTCCGGCCAGCTCAACCTGAATTCCGCAACAGAAAAAGAACTCGTCGAGCTTCCCGGCGTCGGCGGACCGACCGCAAAACTCATTCTCGAATTTCGGTCGACGAACGGACGCCTTCGGCGGCCCGAGCAGGTCTTGTTGATCCGCGGGATGAGCGAAAGCCGATTCCTCGAGTTCAGGCCGTTGGTGTGTGCCGAATGACGAGAGCCGCACGCCAGATCGAAAAACTCTTTTCGCCGTGGCCACTCGCGATTCTCGCGGTTTGTTTCGCAGCCGGGATTCTGCTCGCTTCATTTCTGCCGTCGGGAAATGTGTGGGCGTGGCTTGTGTTGACGTTGCTTCCCGCTACCGCCGCATTTGCATTTCGTGATAAACGCATTGCTACCACCTTGGCTACAACGGCGTTTCTCCTCGCCGGTGCATTCTCGTTCGCGGCAGAAAAAGGCAGCGTTGCTCCAGACCGCGTAAAGGCTCTCATCGGATCAAAAGCATTGCCCACGTACGGCGTCGTCGAGCTGACGGGCGTCATTAGCTCTCCCATCGAGCTCACGCCATACGGCAAACGATTCCTGCTCACGACACGCCTTGTCTCTTTTAAAGGCGTAGAGCGGCCCGCCACTGGTGTCATCAGCGTTTTCGTTGTTGCAAAACAGCCCTCGGCCGCAGAGATCTTATACGGTTCGCTCATACGCTTTACCGGCATTTTGAGCCGCGAGGACGAATACCGTGCACCGGGCGTGATATCGAATATCGATCAGATGGATCTCGACGGCGTCGATGCCTCGGCACGCGTCAAAAGTCCGCTCTTGATCGAACACCTCGGCGAAGAACCCGTCTTCCTGCCGCTGGCTTTCGTCTATCGACAGCGTGCGGCAGCGGTCGAAGGATTTAGGGAGCATTTTTCGCCATCGACGGCCGGCGTGCTCGCCGCAAGTTTGCTGGGCGACCGCAGCCTGCTCGACAAGCAAACGGCCGACGTTTACCGCGAAGGCGGCACCTTTCACGTGCTCGTCATCTCCGGCCTGCACATCACGTTCATCGCCGGCATTTTGCTGCTGATCGCACGCAGTTTCACACGCCGTAGATGGCTGCATTTTGCCGCAGCAGTCATTCCGCTTTGGATCTACACGTTTGCCGTCGGAGCCGACCTTCCGGTCGTCCGCGCCTCGCTGATGATCACCGCGGGCCTCATCGGCTATGCGATGCATCGCACCAAAACGGTCGCGAATCAACTCGGCCTCGCAGTCTTGCTGCTGCTTGCCGTGAGCCCTGCAAGTTTGTTCGATGCGTCCTTGCAGCTCACGCTCGCGAGCGTTGCGGCGATCGCACTCTTCGCAATTCCTTTGCTCCGGAAACTAAAAGCGATCGGCACGTGGACGCCCTCTGCTGACAAACCTTTCCCACCGAATGTGCCGAATTGGCTGCGACGATTCTGCGAAACTCTCTACTGGAACAAGAGCATCTGGCAGCGGCACAAAGACGCGTACGTCTGGTCAGCGAATATCGAAAAACTCCCGCTCTTGAATGGGCGAATTCAAGGCGGCATACAGCGGCTTGCGCGTTACATCTTTGAGGCGCTATTCGTATCCTTAGCTGTACAACTCGCGATCCTGCCGCTGTCGGTGATCTATTTTCACAGGGTCTCCATCGGCTCGGTGTTTACAAATCTCTGGGTCGGCCTTTTCCTCGCGATCGAAAGCTTCGCCGCGGTCATAGGCATGCTGCTTTCGAGCATTAGCACTGTACTCGCCCGGCCGCTTTTCGCTCTCGCAGAATTCTGCAATTCGGCAAACCTTGCCATTCCGGAAGCGATCTCGAACATCGCATTCTTCAGCTTTCGTTTGCCTTCATATTCCGGTGCCGCACGGACGATCTACTTCGTGTACGCGGCCGTCGTCGTGCTCGCTGCATTTCTGTTCGCTTCCTGGAACGTATTTGCCGTTCGGCGTGACCAGCTCCTCGAACGGATCGCGTTGCTCACAACCGCGGCGATGCTCGCTCTCACGGCGCTGATCACCGTACATCCATTCTCCGCCCCGTCGGCGAGCGGCAAGCTTCGGGTCGATCTGATCGATGTGGGCCAAGGCGATTCGATATTCGTCACATTCCCGAACGGCGAGACGATGCTCATCGACGGCGGCGGCCGGCATTTGAGATACCCGGACGAGAAGGACGAAGACGCCTTTCAGCCGGACACTTCGAGCGTCGGTGAACGCGTCGTCTCTCCCGTGCTTTGGGAACGCGGATATTCGCGGATCGATCATCTCGTCGCATCGCACACAGACATCGATCACACCGGCGGGCTCGTCGACGTCGCGAACAATTTCTCTGTCGGGAAAGCTTTACTTGGGCGAATGCCGCTCGGCGACCCTGAGCTTGATCAACTACTGACCGCGCTGCAAAAACGTCAAGTACCCGTCGAGGTTCTCACGCGCGGACGAACGCTTGAGATCGGCGGCGTTCGCATCGAGATACTGTACCCGACGGGCGATCCGGCCGGGCCTTCTGACAACGATCATTCGCTTGTGATGCGGATGGTTTACGGTAATCGGGTGTTCCTCTTCACCGGCGATATCGAACGCAACGCCGAACAGGAACTCCTCTCTGCCGGCACACAGCTATCGGCGGACGTCGTAAAGGTCGCTCACCACGGCAGTCGCACGTCCTCAACCGCGGATCTCGTCGCGGCGACGCATGCTGCTTGGGCGATCATCTCGGTCGGGCGGCACTCGCAGTTCGGGCATCCGCATCAAGAAGTTCTGTCCGCATGGCAAGGATCGGGCGCCGCAGTCCTAACGACGGGCGAATTCGGGATGATAACGGTCGAAACGGACGGGAAGGAACTCAGTGTTTCCAGCTTTGCTACGCCGGATCCAAGCCCTTGAATGAAAAAACACCCGTCAGGAATGGTTCTCTCCCGTTCCTGTCCGAGCGCGTCCTTCAGTCGTCTTTATTGTGAATAGTTTAAACACGACCACAATATCTTGTCAATCGAAAATTTTCCGCTGCCACGATAGACGTCCATGTTCAGACTGTTCCATTGCGGTCCGGTCGCCCTTTTCCACCGAGGCTGCGGGATTTCTGGAAACGGAACGCCAATGGACGTTTTCTTTAAATGAACGGAAGAAAAGCGTGTAAGAGCACAGTGGCAAACAAAATATGCCGATGTGGACGCCGGAAGTCTATTCACATTCTCCAATTAGTTAGTTTCCCAAAGAAACCGTGTTGGTAAAGCGAGCCGACACGGTTTTTTGGCGTATTTGGCCCGCCGAGAGCTAAACCATTCAAAACAGGTATGTTACATTAGGCTTTTACGTATGCAGCCGGTACTTACAGCCGCTCAAATGCGTGAGGTTGACCGTCTCACGAGCGAAGAATACGGCATCCCATCGATCGTATTGATGGAGAACGCCGCTAGTGCCGTCGCGCGTGTCATTTCGGAAAAGCTCGGCGGTTCGGTCAAGAACAAGCAGATCCTTATCCTCTGCGGCCCCGGAAATAACGGCGGCGATGGAGCAGCCTTAGCGAGAATTCTCTGGACCCAAGGAGCCCGCGTCGAAGCCCTTGTTTGGGGCGACCCGCGTAATTCAAAGGGCGACGCGAAGGTA
>JABARP010000021.1:21438-62902 GCA_019186825.1 Pyrinomonadaceae bacterium | reverse complement strand
CTTGGCCTCCCGCATAGATCTGCCGTCCGCTTATTCTTTGTCCTCAATGTATATTAACTCGGCTTGGGAGTAGCCAAGTCACCTTGTCCTCAATACGGTACTTATCGGGTCGGGAAGGAGTTGGAGTTACAAACGCGCGACGCTGGTATAGATCTTCGTAGGGTTCCCTTAGATCATGTTCGTTAGCATGAAATGGAATGAATGCAAAGCATCCCGACAAGATAAATGACAATGCGGATTTCATTAGGAAATAATCAAATTGCGCAATTTACTGTCCTTTAGTTGATGGCCGCTGGCCTTCAAGCAACTCGTGGTCGATTCGCTGTACTAATAAAAGCAATTCAAGCAAAGGCCCTGGATAGACCTCCTTTTTTTTCTCGAGCATCAAATTACTATGATTTTCTTCCAATGTGATTGAACTACTACCGTCCTCGTTAGCGTACGTAACCGTAGTTTCAATCGCCGCATCAAGTATAGGTACCGTAGGTTTGAACAGTCTGTTAGACTTACGCAATTCCGGATCTGCTATCAGAGATTTTACGCGTGCTAGCTCTGAAGAGTCGAGTCTAAATATTCTTCGTTCAGCTTTAAACTCTTCTCCAATCACTTGTTGCGGGGGATAATAGTCATACTCGGCCTCACCAGAGTCATATAGCTTGATATTGAGAACCTTCCCCGGCGGATAAACGACATATTTTGCTTCCGTCCACACCTCAAGAAGCACGTTCTTCGTTTGTTTTCCCTCTTCCGCCAGCATATTGCTTGAGTTCGTGACAACCCCTTGACCGCACCCGACTTGGCATAAGAACACGAATGTCATTACCGCCCGTAAGAAGGTTCGTAACTCAAGCTTGGTTTTATCCCCAAGACCACACGTGTCAGTTTTACTCACGGATTTATTCCGAAACATTTCTTTGCAACCTCCTTATAATAATAGTCGTTGGCTTCACCAGCCCCAGCACAAAACTTTGCCCACATAGGATTTTAGACCTAAGACTCGTATCGGCCGATAGGGACTGATGGGTTGTCAGGCTTAGTTGGCGTTTCATTTAGTTGGCGTTTCATATTGTGGGGTAATATGGTTCAGATATGTCGAAGCCTACGTTAGCGATCCACGGTGGAGCCGGAACGGTCGTCAAGAGTCTTATGACGCCGGAGTTGGAGGCGGAATATCGTGCAGGGCTCGAAGCGGCGTTGGGGGCTGGTTGGAGCGTACTGGAAGGCGGTGGGGCGGCTCTGGATGCCGTGCAGGCCGCTGTTGTGTCGCTCGAAGACTTTCCCTTATTCAATGCGGGACGCGGGTCGGTCTTTACTCACGACGGCCGTCAGGAAATGGACGCTTCGATAATGGACGGCAATGCGTTTCGTGCAGGATCGGTCGCTGAGGTGCGAAACCTTAAGAATCCTATCTTGTTGGCACGTGCCGTGATGGATAAGACGGCACACGTCCTGCTTGCCGGCGAAGGGGCGATGAAGTTCGCCGCCGAGCAAGGATTCAGGCTTGAGGCGGACAAATACTTTTTTACCGAGGGCCGCTGGCAACAGCTCCAGGATGCGATAGCCGCGGGGCGTGTGCAGCTTGATCACTCCGCTCCAAAACCGATAGGCACGGTCGGCGCAGTTGCGTGCGATACAGAGGGCCGGCTCGCTGCCGCAACATCGACCGGCGGAATGACGAATAAGAAGTTCGGCCGCATCGGCGACACTCCGATCATCGGCGCAGGCACATACGCAAACGACCGTTGCGCTGTCTCGTGTACGGGCCACGGCGAATATTTTATGCTTGCGGTCACAGCGAGCGATGTTGCCGCGCGCATGAAGTACAAAGACCTATCGCTTCTGGACGCGGCGGCGGAGGCGATCGCCCACTTGACCGAGATCGGCGGCGAAGGCGGCCTCATCGCGGTTGATCAGGACGGCACGGTTACAATGCCATTCAACTCCGAAGGAATGTATCGCGGCCTTGCCGACCGATCAGGCTTCCAAATATCGATCTACCGGGACTAACCCTTCCCATTTTCCCCGGCAAGAACCTTGTCACGCAGTTCCTGCACGATCCTAATATCATCCGGAACTCTGTCGGCAAGCGTGACGACGAGTTCGCCCTTGCGTGCGTATTTGACAGCATGCTGGATCGCATCATGGCTTTCCGGAATGATGCGGACCGCCGGTTCCTTGCCGCTCTTGGCAATTCCCTTCTTCAGCAGCTCGTAGGTTGCGTTCTCATCGCGGCCCCGAAGGTAGTTACCTCGCCGCAGGACAACGCGGTCGAACGTCTCGCCCACGATCTTGCCCACTGCGATGATGTCCTTGTCGCGGCGATCGCCTGTGCCGTTCACAACGACTGTGCGGTATTTGTTCGGCAGTTTGTTGATGAAATTCGCGAGGCCCTGCAGTCCTGCGGGATTGTGCGCGTAATCCATCAGCACCGTCACATCGCCGATCTCGACGAAATTAAGCCTGCCGGGTGTTTGCGCCGTGCCTGCATTGAATGTCGTAAGGCCAACACGAAGGTCTTCAAGCGAGACGCCGTGGACAAAGCAGGCGAGCGTTGCCGCAAGAACATTCTGGATCATGAACTCCGCCCGACCACCGTACGTCAGCGGAATATTCACCGCCTTTTCGACTCGGACCTTCCACTTACCTTTTAGGATCGTGATGTAGCCGTTCTCGTAAACGCACGACGTCCGTCCGCGTTCGGCACGCTTCTTGATGTTCGGGTTATTCTCGTTCATCGAGAAGCAAACGACCGTTCCGTCGGTCAGTTCACGCATATCGTAAACGAGCGGGTCTTCGGCGTTCAGCACCGTAAAGCCCTTTTTAGAAACCGCTCGAGGGATCACGGATTTAACGCGCGCGAGGTCGTCGAGCGTGTGCACATCTTTCATCCCGAGGTGGTCAGCTGCGACGTTCAGGACCACGCCGATATCACAATGATCGAACCCAAGCCCTGCACGGATGATGCCGCCGCGGGCAGTCTCGAGAACGCCGACCTCAACCGTCGGATCCTTAAGGACAAGTTGGGCGGAGACCGGACCGGTATTGTCACCTGTTACGATCTGTTGATTGCCGATGTAAGTTCCGTCCGTCGTGGTGAACCCGACGTTGCGTCCGCTATTCTTCAGGATGTGCGCGATAAGACGCGTCGTCGTGGTCTTGCCGTTCGTTCCGGTGATGGCAATGATGGGTATGCGAGCCGGCGTCCCGGGCGGGAAGAGCATATCGATGACGTGCTCAGCGACATTGCGTCCGATCCCTTCGCTTGGGGCAAGATGCATTCGAAAGCCCGGCGCAGCGTTCACCTCGATGATCCCGCCGCGGATATCCCTTAACGGCTGCGCTACGTTCTCGGCGATCACGTCGATGCCGGCAACGTCGAGGCCGATGATCCGTGCTATCCGCTCAAAGAGAAAAACATTCTCCGGATGAACTTCATCCGTTACGTCGATCGCCGTGCCGCCGGTCGAGATGTTTGCCGTTGTTTTCAGGAACAACACCTCGCCTTTCTTCAAAACCGAATCGAGGGTGTAGCCCGCATTTTGGATCAAACGCATCGACTGCTGATCAATGTCGATAAGCGTCAGAACATTCTCGTGTCCAAAGCCACGGCGAGGGTCGCGATTCGTCTCTTCAACTAGCTCCGCAATCGTTTGCTTACCGTCGCCAAGAACGTGTGCCGGGATCCGTTTCGCAACCGCGATGAGGCGATTGTTGACGACCAAAGCGCGAAAATCGGAGCCGATAAGCTGCTGTTCGACGATAACCCAACGCGAATATTCTTTCGCCTTCTCGAAGGCAATCGCCGCATCCTCGAGGTTTAGGATGCCGATGGTCGCCCCTTTTCCGTGATTACCGTCAAGTGGTTTAATTACAGCAGGATAGCCAACGCGATCTAATGTATCTTCGAGGTCGTCAATATCTCGGATCCGATAGCCTTTCGGCACAGGAACGCCCATATCGCCGAGCAGTTTCTTCGTTGCTGCCTTATCTCCGGCGATATCGACCGAGATCATATTGGTGTTAACGGTCGTCGTCGCCTGGATGCGTTTTTGGTTGATGCCGTAACCGAGCTGTACGAGCGACTGGTCGTTCAAGCGAATGAATGGAATATCGCGGTTCTCTGCTTCTTCAACGAGCGAGCCGGTCGATGGCCCAAACCGAACATCCTCGCGGATCTCGCGCATTTCCTGTATGTCTTCGGCCAATGCCTCCTTGATCGCATCGAGCTTCTTTCCTTCTGCAAGCGCCAGCCATAGCCGAACTGCGGCCCTGCCGGCAAAGCGTCCGACCTCTTCTTCCAAATAACTGAAAACGACGTTGTAAACGCCTTTTTCGTTAGTTTCGCGCGTGCGGCCGTAGCCCGTCTCCATTCCGGCAAGCGTTTGGAGCTCAAGCGCGAAATGTTCGATCACATGGCCGGCCCAGGTACCTTCTTTAACGCGCTTAAGGAAACCGCCCGGTTCGCCGTAACTGCATCCGTGCGTCTCAAGCGAGGGCATCACCTCGACCATTCGGGCATAAAAGCCCTTGATCTTGTTGGTCGGCTTCTTTTCATATTCGCCAATGTCTAGGCGCATTATGATCAGTTTTTTCCAATAGCCGCTCCAATAATTCGGCCCGCGAAGTGTTCGGATCTCTAAAATTTCCATATAGTCAGTCGCCGCCAAACTGGAAAACTAGCCCAGGTCGGGAAGGAGGAATTCACCCGAGGGTTGGATCGCCGCTCGGTCAATGTAGTTATAGCTCAAGCCATCTCTTAAGATATGGAATTGCACACCGCAAACGCTAAAGCTTTCATTATCAGCAACTTCCGCAATCTCATTGAATGTGATCTCTGAGCCATCAACGATCGTTACTGAGCCCTGGCCAAAAACTTCAAGTAATCCTTTACCATCGAGAATGATCGCCGTATTCTCATCAATCCCGATGCCGAGGTTGTACGGATTGTACGACACAGCCGTCACGAGCCGACTAATGCGTCCGCGTTCGGTAAAGTGTTGGTCGATGATTATGTTCTTCAGGAAGCCGAGGCCGGGCGAAAGCCTTACCGCGGCCTTGTGCGGGTGCGAACTCGGGTCTCCGCGTACGACCATCGTTGTGCTCATCGCGGCCGCTCCCGCACTGGTGCCTGCAAGCACGACATTCGAACTGCGAACGATGCTGCGGATCTTTTCAGCGAGTTTTGTCCCGCCAAGAAGCGAGACAAGCCGCATCTGGTCGCCGCCCGTCATAAAGATCCCTTTGACGCCGTCAAGCAGCCCTTCAACGTCTGCATCGACGATATCCTGCCTGGACGTCGCCCTCAGTACACGCGGCCGTGCAACGCCCAGGTTTCGGAACGCCTGCGTATAGACATCCGCGGCAAACTCAGGAAAGTCTGACGCGACGGGGATTATCAGGATCTCAGCCTCAGTACCGCCGGCGATCTCCAAAAACTTTTTCAATATGCGGCGTTCATTATATTTGTCTTCGGCACCGCCGATAACAAGAAGATGGCCGCCAATGATCTCTCGATCGTGTGATTCGCTCATCAAAGATTGGTTGGTCTATGTAAATTGTTTTTTGAAAGAAACTTTACTTTCAAGGTATTTGAAAGTCGCCGGTTGGTCAAGAACACGTCGCGAAAACCTACGAATAAAAAGGCTCCGGCCCGTGCCGAAGCCTCTAACTTTACTCAATTTGAGTCAAATGAAGATCTATTTCGCTTGCTTACAGGGCCGCGAACTCGTGCTGCCGACCCACACGTCCGTAATGTTGAAGTAGAAAGAGCCATCCTTCCCTGCCTCGTTCTTGCCGGCCAGCACGTCAAAGACACCGTATTCCTTGTCAAAGACAAGCGATTGCGAAGCCACCTTGTAACCAAGGGCACTCATTACCTGATATTCTTCACGGATCGAGTGGACGCGATAGGCCGTTTTGGGCGTAAGCCCATCGCCCGACTTGAGCAGGCCGTCGAACAGCTTCTTCGCGATCTCCGAATGAAACTTCTCCTTCTCAGCATCACCCGTTTCCTTGTAGGCAATTGCAAGAGCAGCATGCAGCCCGCGGTTCGCATATTCATATTCAAGTACCGCCAGAGCTTTGGGGATAGCAGCCTTGTAGTCCTTTGCCTCAAACGCCTCCACCATCTTGTCGCGGTTCGGAGCGTCGCTAACGTTACATTCATCAAGGGTCCAGTCGAGATACGCCGCCCGAAACTTTACAAAATCAACAGTTGTGTCGCCCGCCTTTATTTTTGCCATCATTTGGCGATATGGCGAATTATCAGGCTTGCCGTCCTTTCGTGCCGGAATAATCCCCGACTGCGCCGATGCGGCGAGGAACCCCGCAAATACAAGGCAAACTACGAGACACACGTTCTTCTTACATATCATATTCAAAAAGCTCTCCTTACTTACCGAGAATTGATGCCGCCAACGGGACCTTTGGTTGTTTTCGGCCCGTTTTTTCGTAAAGAATTCTTTTCTGATGGTGAACACTGAAATTCGCGGGTGCCTCTCTCAACAGCGAAGACAGCCGCGAATTGGGATGATTCGAACTAAGCTAGGTAGAGATCAGGCGTCGTTGGCGACGCCTTTTTCACCGTGTATGGTCTGTAGGCTGCGGACGGTTATGCTCTGTTCATTCAGTTTCGTTGCGATCGCCTCAACGAGGGCTTCGGCGCCGGTGATCGTCGTAACGCATGGGACGTTGAATTGCAGAGCGGCCTTGCGAATGGCCTTTTCGTCATAGAAAGAGGCTTTGCCGAGGGCGGTGTTGATGATGACCGCGATCTCGCCCTGGCGGATGAGGTCGGCGATATTCGGACGGCCTTCGTTGACCTTAAAGACGCTATCGCACTCGAGCCCAACCTCGCGCAGGCGAATCGCCGTGCCGTGAGTAGCGACGAGAGCGAACCCAAGTTTGCTCAAACGTCTTGCGATCTTTACCGCTTGGCCTTTGTCCTTGTCGTTGACCGACACGAACGCTCGCCCCGACCGTGGAAGCGCGAGGCCCGCACCTTCCATCGCCTTTCCGTACGCCTCGCCGAACGATGCTCCGACGCCCATGACCTCGCCCGTTGAGTGCATCTCCGGCCCGAGCACGGGGTCAACGCCCGCGAATTTCTTGAACGGAAACACTGGCGATTTCACAAAGATCTGCGGAACGTCGAGCACCTCCGGCAAGTTGAATTCCGCGAGCGTCTTGTCGCCGGCCATGACGAGCGAGGCGATCTTCGCGATCGGAATTCCGGTCGCCTTCGCGACGAAAGGAACGGTCCGAGAAGCACGCGGATTTACTTCCAGGACATAAACGCGGTCGTCCTTGATCGCAAACTGGATATTCATTAGCCCCTTAACGGCCAATGCACGGGCGAGCAACCGCGTGTAATGCTTGATGGTGTCGAGATGTTCCTCAGCGACCTTTTGCGGTGGCAGAACGCTCGAAGAATCGCCAGAATGGATGCCGGCCTCCTCGATGTGCTCTTGAATACCCGCGATCACGATGGCGGTCTCGTCGGCGATCGCATCGACGTCGATCTCAGCTGCGCGCTCGAGAAATTTGTCGATCAGGATCGGCTTTTCGGGCGAAGCGTCGGTCGCCATTCGCATATATTCGTCTAGCGAGGCTTCGTCATAAACGATTGCCATCGCACGCCCGCCAAGCACAAAACTCGGACGTACAACAACCGGATAACCTATTTGTTTTGCAACAGTTTTCGCTTCATCGGCTGAAGTAACACTTGAGTTTTCCGGACATGGGATCTTGAGTTCCTCGAGCAGTGCACCAAAGCGCTTCCGATCCTCTGCAAGGTCGATAGAATCCGGCGATGTCCCGATGATCGGGACGCTCGCTTCGTGAAGCCGGTCGGCAAGATTGAGCGGCGTCTGCCCGCCGAATTGCACGATCACGCCCTCGGGTTTTTCGACGTCCACGATGTTCATCACGTCCTCGAACGTCAAAGGCTCAAAGTACAACCGGTCGCTCGTGTCGTAGTCTGTCGAGACGGTCTCGGGGTTGCAGTTCACCATTATCGTCTCGAAATTCGCATCACGAAGGGCAAAGCTAGCGTGGCAGCAGCAATAATCGAACTCGATTCCCTGTCCGATACGATTCGGCCCGGAGCCGAGGATCATTATCTTCCGCCGATCGGTCGGCGCTGCCTCGCATTCGTGCTCGTAAGTTGAATAAAGATATGGCGTAAACGATTCGAACTCTGCCGCGCAGGTATCGACACGTTTATAGACAGGCTTAACGCCAAGGCCCTTTCGATGCTCGCGAACGGCTGTCTCGGCGTCGCCCGAAAGATAGACAAGGCGGCGATCCGAAAGCCCAAATTCTTTCGCTTGTCGAAGCTCGACTGTCGAATATTCAGCAACGGGGCGGCCATCGATCTCTGCCTGCAGCTCCATCACCTGCTTTACTTGATCGAGGAACCACGGGTCGATGCGGGTCAGGCGATAAAGCTCGTCGATCGAGTAGCCATTCTGCAGAGCGTAGGTTAGATACGAAAAGCGGTTCGAGTTTGGGCGGGCAAGTTTTCGCTGCAGCTCCTCATCCGGAACATCATGCAAACGCAATGGTTTAACGGCCTCAAGCGACCGTAAGCCTTTAAACAGCGATTCCTTGAAAGTGCGGCCGATCGCCATCACCTCGCCGACCGAACGCATCTGCGTCCCCAGCACATCCTCGGTGCCCGGGAACTTCTCGAACGCCCACTTCGGTATCTTCGTGACGACGTAATCAATGGTCGGCTCGAACGAGGCCGGCGTCTTTTTCGTGATATCGTTCGGGATCTCGTCGAGCGTGTAACCAACCGCAAGCTTCGCGGCGATCTTTGCGATCGGAAAACCAGTAGCTTTAGACGCGAGGGCCGAAGAGCGCGAGACACGCGGATTCATCTCGATAATGCGAATGTCACCGTTCGCCGGATTTACGGCGAACTGTATGTTCGAACCGCCCGTCTCGACACCAACCCGGCGGATACACGCTTTCGACATATCCCGCAGACGCTGGTACTCGACGTCCGAAAGGGTCTGTGCCGGTGCTACCGTGATCGAATCGCCGGTATGCACGCCCATCGGGTCAAAATTTTCGATCGAGCAGATGATGACGACGTTGTCGTTAAGGTCGCGCATCACCTCAAGTTCGTATTCTTTCCACCCAAGGATCGATTCCTCGACAAGGATCTGTGAAGTCGGCGAAGCGGCAAGGCCACGGCGTGCGATCTCTTCGAATTCCTCGGGGTTGAATGCCGTACCGCCGCCGGTTCCGCCAAGAGTAAAGCTCGGACGTATGATCGCGGGATAGCCGGTCTCCTCGACAATGGCTTTCGCTTCCTCCCATGTGTGAGCAAAACCGCCTTTGGGCGAGGGGATACCGATCTCGTCCATCGCCGCCTTAAAGAGTTCACGGTCCTCGCCGACCTTGATGGCGTCGATGTTCGCGCCGATCATCTTGACGCCGTATTTCTCAAATACACCCTTTTCGTAAAGCTCGACGGAAAGATTCAGACCCGTTTGCCCGCCAACGGTAGGCAAAACCGCATCCGGACGTTCTTTTTCGATGATCGCCGTTAGACCTTCGACGGTGAGCGGTTCGATATAAGTTTTGTCGGCGATCTCAGGGTCGGTCATGATCGTCGCCGGGTTGGAATTTACGAGAATGACGGTGTAACCCTCTTGTTTGAGGGCCCTGCAGGCCTGTGTGCCCGAATAATCGAATTCGCACGCCTGCCCGATAACAATCGGTCCCGAACCCACGATCAATATCTTCTTAATATCGTCTCTACGCGGCATCGCTTTTTGCTAAATTTACGATTATATAAAAAAGGAGCGGTCCTTAACGAACCGCTCCTGCGTATTTCTTGTGCTAATAGTACGGAAGCTTTATCTTCGGAACCTTCGGCACCTTTGGGATATTCGGCACGTTTGGTATCTCGTTCCCGAGCCCCCGTGTCACGCTGTCGATCGAGATCCTGCCCTTAAAAACATCGGTCAGAACGTTTGCCATCGCCGCATCGAGCTTGCCGAGGCGGTCCTGAACGCGACGGGCATTCTTCTTATCCCCATTCGCATTGTAGGCTTCGCCAAGGTTGAAAAGGCCGAGCACGTAGTTCCCGTCGAGATCGGTCGCTCGTTTGAAGACCGCGATCGCCTCCGAAAGGTTGTTCATACCGCGATAACCGACGCCAAGCTGGTTCATTGCAATGACCCAATCACTTCGTAGGTTCAGCGCACTCTTCAAAGCCGCGACCGCCGCCGAGTAGTTTCCGAGACGGTTCTCCGTCGAACCGAGGTTCAAATACGCGGCATCAAGTTTCGGATCTTGCTGAACGGCCTTTGTAGCGAATGAGCGACTGAGTTCGAGGTTTGCCTTTGCAGCGGCCGGCGACGTTTTCTGCTGAGCGACCGCTTGATTGTAATAGGCCCAAGATATATTCGAGTCGTTGATCGCAACAGGGTTCAGCTCGCGGGCAGTAAGGAGCCGAGCCGAAGCCTTGTCCCAATCGTTGACCTTCCCGAGACAATAACCCCACTCACTGTAAAGCTCGTCGGTCTTGATCTTCTCGGCAGCAAGCTTGTATTGCTCATTCGCTTCGGGATAGCGCTCGAGTTGGCGATAGGTGCTCGCAAGATTCGCATGAGCCTGCGCATTACCCGGATCTTCCCGTACGACGACCTCGTAGGATGCCGCAGCATTCTCGTAATCACCGGCATTGTAGTATGCAACTCCGAGATCAAATGCCGCAGGTGCGTAATTCGGTTCAAGATTGAGCGACTGTTTGTAAGACGCGATCATATTCGCCGGCTCGTCCATTCGCGAATACGCCTGGCCGCGATAGTACGCTGCAGTTGCGTTCTGCGGATCGAGTTGCAAGGCTTTGTCGAATGCCGCAAGAGCCTCGTTATTGCGGTTCTGCTTTAGGCGAATGCGTCCTTCGAGCAGTTTAGAATCGGCCGTCTCGACGCCGGCACGAGTGGCAAGGGTAAGTGCGGCGTCTGCCTTCCCAACATCGCCTGTCTCGAGATACGCAAGGCCGAGAGGAGCGTTAAGCCCTACAAGATCTTTGTCGAGCGTGATCGCTTGTGAATAATTCGTGATTGCCGATGGAAAATCTCCCTTTGCGGCGTAAACCGCGCCAAGTTTTGCGAATGCCTCAGCGTTCGTCTTGTCGTATTTCACAGCCTCTTCGAGCATCGGGAGTGCAGCGGCGCTGTTCGCGTCACCTGCGACCGTGGTTCCCTTGTCCGTCAGGGCTTCGCTCAAGCCTTCGGATGCCCGCTTATTTCGCGGATTCTCTTTCAGGGACGCACGAAAATTCGTGATCGCTTCGTCCACGCGTCCGGCATCGAGCGCATTCTCGCCCTTCTTTGCAAGATCGTTCGAGAGCTTCAGCTTTTTCGTCCTTGCGGCGGCCATCGCGCGTTTTCTCGCTGCGGCCGCGGCAAGGCGTCTTTTCTTTGCTGCCGAGATGATCTGGGCATTGGTTCGACGGTTTGAACGAATACTGCCGCCGCCTTCACGCGCGAATGAGCTTCCACCGCCACTAAGAAAAGCCTGTGGCTTCTTGCTCGATTCTCGAAAAACGAAGGCGCTCGAACCGCTCGCGAGGCTGTCGTTGGTGACAAGGTCCTGTGCGGAAACCGGCCTCGACGCCGGGATCGCCATACCGAGCATCGAAAGAACAACGAGCGAGGTAACTGAGATCTTTGCTATTTCGTTTCTGAGGTTCATCATACGGATCACCATTGCTTGATCAGAAGCCGACAAATGTCGGTTCAGGTGTGAGGTCAATTGAGAATCTTTCGCTGACTGCTTGTTGGATCGCGTCCTTCAAAGCAATTATTTCGGCGGCCGTCGCACCATCTGCATTGATGATCGCGAGAGGATGCCGTGCCGATATCCCCGCACCGCCCATTCTATACCCTTTTTGAAAACCGGCGTTCTCGATGAGCCACGCCGCCGATATCTTAACGTGATCACGGCCCGCGGGAAATTTCGGGACGTTGTCGAATCCCGCGGCAATATGATCGTAAACTTCCTGCTTGACGATCGGATTTTTGAAGAATGATCCTGCACTCCGTGAGTTCGGATCGGACGCATCTATGACCATCGATTTCGAACGACGAATCTCCAAGACCGCCGCCCTTACGTCGGCGAGGCTCGGATCGCGTCCATCAAAGCGCTCGATCAGATCGCGATATGCGACCTTTGGCTTGCCATTTCTTGTCAGTTCGAAATTCACCTTGAGGATGACGTATCGATCACGATGCGTGGAGTTAAAGATGCTTTGGCGATAGGCAAATCTACAGTCGGCATTCGAGAAGATCTCGATCGCTCCGCTCTCGCGGTTAAGACACTCAACAGAGACTATCGTCTCCGAGACTTCCTGGCCGTAAGCACCTACATTTTGGATGGGAGTTCCCCCGACGAGACCCGGAATGCCGCTTAGGGCTTCGACGCCGGCAAGTTCCATTTTTACACAACTTTCGACAAATGTGTCCCAATTTTCGCCCGCACCGGCGGACACTCGCATTTTGCCGTCTTCAACCTCGAACTGAACGCCGACAAACGCGGGGCGGATCACCAGGCCGTCAAACCCGGAATCGGAGACCACAACATTACTGCCGCCGCCGAGGATAAATATCGCAAGTCCCCGATCGTGCGCCTCCGCAAGGGTTGCTTTGAGCTCGTCGACGCTTGTCGGCTGTGCGAAATATCGTGCAGGGCCGCCGACCTTCAAAGTGGTCAGCGGCGCAAGGCTCACATTCTCTTCAAAGATCACGCCGGACAACTATTTCTTGACCGCTCCCTTGCTCATGAGCTCAAGGAAGTTCGCGAAGTTGATCGCCCTTAGGCTCACGAGTTTCTTGTAAGCCTTCTTGGCATCGTTCATATTCCCGAGCTCGATCGAGGTTCGGCCGAGATTGAACCACGCGGCTGCGAGATTCGGGTCCTCGTCGGTCGCACGCTTATAGTTATCGACCGCCTCCTTTTTGTTGTTCAGCTTATAGTTCGCAAGCCCAAGTTCATTCCAAGCGAAGGCCCATTCCGGCTTTTCCTTAACGACCTTGGAAAGAATATCGGCAGCACCAGCGTAGTCGCCGAGATCGGTGCGCACCATTCCGAGATTTAGCATCGGACCGGCAGCGAAGGTCGGATTCATCGCGAGGGCCTTTTCAAGGTCGATCCGCGCAAGTTCGGTTTTTGCCTTCGCGTCTGCCGTTTTCTTGTCAGCATTGTCGATCTGTGCAGCGTTGTAATACGCCCATCCGAGGTTTGCATAGTCTATCGCACTGCCGTTGCCGAGCTTTACGGCTTTCTCCATCGCGGCGATCGCTGATGGCCATTCGCAGCGTTTTGCCTGCCGAATATTGATCGTGCACTGCTGGCCGATCACGAACGCAAGCTTGCTTTCGGTGTCAGCCTTTTGGGCATTCGAATAGGTTGCGTCCCTATCCATAAACGTCAGGGCATTTCTGTAGGCTCCGGCCGCGGAATTGAAATCACCGGACAGACGATAGGCGTCAGCCAACCCTTCGGCCGCTTCGGGACTCGTGTTCTTAGCACGGAAAGCTCCTGAGTACGCCTTGACAGCGTTCGGGTAATCACCCGTTTCAAGGTACGCGTCACCAAGCGCGAGCAGAGCGTCAAAATAATTCTGCCGAAGCGTTGTCGCCTTTTCGTAGAACTGGATCGCATCTTTTACGCGGCCAAGCCGGACCAGTGCATCGCCGGCTGTATTCGCAGCATCGGCGGAATTCGGATCAATGGTCAGCGCCTTTTTCGCGGCATCGAGGGCCTCTTGATTTCGATTCTGAGCAAGGCGGATCGCGGCGACAAAGACCTGCGTCTCAGCGCTGTTCGGATCGAGAGCGAGAGCCTTGCCGAGCAGCGTATCTGCTTTTGCGATCTCACCTTGTTGGTAATAGAGGATGCCGAGCGGTTGATATATCTCCGTGAGTCTTGGGTCGGCAGCAAGAGCCTTTTCGTAATTTGCGAGTGCCTGCCCGTTATCACCGTCGTCTGCAAACAGTTCACCGAGGCCGAAATACGCTGCAGCATTCTTAGCGTCGTACTTGATCGCTTCTAGGAAGAAACTCTTCGCGAGTGGAGACTTTCCACCGTCTAACAACGAGTTCCCTTTCCGCGCGAGGGCGTCGCTCAAGCCAAGTTTTGCTTTCGTATTCGTAGCGTCAAGTGTGACCGCTTCGCGAAAACTATCGACCGCGTTGTCAAGATCATTCTCCTGAAGGTAGAACTCGCCCGAGCCAGCCAATACCTTCGAAGCCTCCTGGCGTTTCATCGTGCGGACGGCAGTCGCCGCCTTATCAGGTGAAACCACTGCAGAGCGAGTGGTTTTTGCTGTCTCCGCGGAGTGTGTCTCGTATTGTTTGCGGACCCGCTTTGCGGATGCGGTGCGCTGCTCCCGACTTCTGGTCGCTTTTACATTGCTTGTAAAGCGACGCGGTGCCGATGACTTCCGAAATACAAAAACACTCGAACCGCCGGAGATATTGCTCACCGGAACAAGATCCTGCGCGGTTACCGGAAATGCTGCGATCGCAAATATCAATATTACGGCCGCCGTCATCGACTTCTTGTATAGCTTCAGTAAACTCGCCATCGTTCTCCTAAAAATGACTTACTCTGCAGTTTAGCCCGCTTGACACAAAGCCGGCATACGATAAGACGCAGCGCTACCGCAGTTTTTGCCGCACGGGATTGGATGAGCCTCGACCGGCAAAGTTTTGCCCAATGAATGCATACGGCAACGGCACATCTTCGGACGTGCCCCACTGAATAGCGGAAAACCCCTCGGTGCTCTTTAGCAAATACCACGTTCCGGTCGATGGACGGAATACTGCCACGTCGGCCTTGCCATCACCATCGTAATCGGCAGGCACCGGCTTATCTTCGGAAAGTCCAAATTTCGCTATATAGAACGAGTAGTCGCTTGAATTCAGCACGTACCAAACGCCGGTCGATGGCCTGAACACCGCCATATCGGTCTTACCGTCGCCGTCAAAATCCGCGGGAGCAGGAATATCTCCGGTCATTCCCCAATGGACCGCACGAAACGCTCCCCCTGAACCGCTGGCAGAGTACCACCAGTCGCCCATCGATGGCCTGAATATCGCCCGGTCATCAGCGCCGTCACCGTCAAAATCACCGATAAGTGGAAGAT
The DNA here is from genome assembly GCA_019186825.1 of Pyrinomonadaceae bacterium. GTDB lineage: Bacteria > Acidobacteriota > Blastocatellia > Pyrinomonadales > Pyrinomonadaceae > OLB17. The sequence continues at coordinate 47,730 of JABARP010000021.1, read as the reverse complement.
CGCCGGGGACGCCAAAACTAAACCATTCGCCCGGAGTTTGATTCTGGCTGCGGAACGCTTGCCACGAGGAAGTTGAGGACTTGTATTGCACAAGGTCGGCCTTTCCATCGCGGTCAAAATCTGCCAGCAAATATCGCGTTGGGTCACTGCCAACGCCAAAGTAGGTCGCGTACTGGAAACCGTAGATGCTGCTCTGATACCACCAATATCGAGTCGATGGACGGTATATCCCAATATCGGTCCTACCGTCACCGTCAAAGTCTCCAGGTACAGGGACGTCACCCGCAGTTCCAAAGACCGGTGTCCCGATCGGCCCGCCATTGCTGAAAAGCTGATACCAAACATTGTTCGATGGCCGATACACCGCAATGTCCGCACGTGCATCACCATCAAGATCAAACGGCGTCACGCGGCGATAGGGCGTTATATTAAGCCTCGCTGCTCCGTCTCTACCGACACTGTCAAATGCCGAGAAGTCTCCACCGACAAGTATCTTTCCGGGCTCGGCCTCTACGATCGCTCGGACCAGGCCGTCAGCACTTTTTGGACGGAAGAGACGATCGATCTCCCCTTTCGGAGTAAGGCGAACAAAGTTCTTCCACGGAACCTCGCCGACCTTGTTGAACTCGCCACCAACTACGACCGAACCATCCGGACGAACCAAGATAGAGTTAACAGCCTTCTCATAGGTAGCGTGGATCGGGTAGGAGACAAAGGTCGGGTCAACATTGCCATCCGGTGCTCGCCGAACTACATACGCATCCCTGGTTCCTCGCGTTGTGATGATCTTTCCATCCGGAGCAAGGGATATCGTTGACACCTCGGTATTGCTCGGATTAAAGGCCATATCCACTGCACCGTTCGCATCAACGCGTGCAAATCCCTGCCTATTCGCGCCACCGACGCCGACAAAGCTTCCACCGATCAAAACCTTTCCGTCCGGTTGGCTCACGACCGCAGTGATATTCGGTGCGCCGCCAACGAGAGCGTTGAAGGCTGTATCAAGGCTACCGTCCGCATTTAGTCTCGCTATGCCAGCGCGCGGAGTTCCACCGATCGACGTAAACTGGCCGGCGATATAGACCCTTCCGTCGGCGAGGAGGTCAAGCGCGTTCACGGAACTTCCTGAATTCAACGCAACGGAGAAACCGGTATCGAGACTGCCATCGGCATCGATCCGGACAACGCGTGGAACTGAGACCCCGTTATAAGTTGTGAAGGTGCCGATAGCGAGCACTTTCCCGTCAGGCTGGGAAAGTAGCTTCGTTGGGCTTGTATCAAATCCGGAACCCGCGTTGAAGGAAGCGTCCAGAGTTCCGTCACTGTTGACCCTTACAAGACCAGCCGAGGCCACACCATCGTACTTTGAAAAATCACCCGCAAGGATGATCTTGCCATCCGCCTGGCGGGCGATCGCTTTAATGCTGCCGAAGAGGCCAAGGTCAGTCGAGAACGACGTATCCGACGGGCCATTCGGAAGCAGGCGAACAAGCTCATTACCGGTCGAGAAGATCGCCTGCTCGTTTGAGTCGAGAACCCACTTATTCACGACCGGAGCGACATTCATATCGACCACAAACGTCGGGTCCGATGTCCCATCGGCATTCAATCGCCGTATACGATTGCCCGGGAAGGCCGAATTCGACTCTGAGTAAAGCACCTTGTCTCCTGCAACGGTCGAAACACCTCTGCAGTAAGTCGTTGTAGATGGTGCAAATGTAAGGTCAACATTTCCGGTTGGGAGCAATCGTACAAGACCACCCTGATTGACCCCGTTCACCGAGCTAAAGTTGCCGGCGACGTAAACGCTCCCGTCAGCCCTCGTGCTTAGAGCCACAGCCTCAGACCCAAACCCGATTCCGGGACCAAAGCTCGGTCCTGTCCAATTCGGATCCGATGTTCCGGACGCGGAGAATTTTGCGACGTATGCTGTATGCGAAAACGGGCCGTAGTAGTTGATCGCTGCATAGAAACCGCCGTCAGGTAGCAGAGCCATACCAGCAAATATAAGGGTATTATTGCCAGTATTCGCCTGCGTGAATGTGGGGTCATCGCTCCCGTCAGGATTCAGCTTATCGATAAAACTTCCCGAGAAATAGGGCGAAACGTTCAAATACCATGCAACATAAATAAACGCCTTGCCATCGGGTGCGACCTTTGCGACCATAGCGGTCGAATATTGATTCGTTGCCCCGGTAAAGTTCGTGTGATAGGCCGGATCCAGACTTCCGTCAGAATTTAGGCGAATAACCTTTGGTATGAAAGATAGGTTGGCCTCAACCCATCCGGCCACAAGGATCTTGCCGTCCGGGAGAGGGGCGGCGTTCTTGAACCCATCAAGTCCGCAATTGCAATACGTAAAACTGTTGTCAAGAGAACCATCAGTGTTAAGTCGAACTATCTTTCCCTTTGCCACTCCGTCCGTAACAAGTGAACCGCCCCATACCAGGATCTTTCCGTCCGCTTGAACGGCCTGCTCCTGGCCCGGCGACCCACTGCTTTGAAGTGGCCGAGACGGTGCCCCGTTGTAGGTGAGATCAACCCCACCGATCTGGCCAAGAGCGCTCGCGCAACAAAAAAGAAGAAGAGCTGCGAATCCCGTCAATATCGCTGTCGGTTTGCTTGTCATAGTGAAGATCCTCCGCTTAGAGCATACCTGAATTTTGTCAACGTAGCGGGCAGCAGGCAACTTCTAGCTTGTCCCGCTCAACGGCCCGATCTCATACCGCGCGGGCTCCCAAGCGATCCTGTCCGCAACGTGGTTCCCTGTGTGATATAGGAATTTGCGGCCGGAATGTCCGTGGAATTCCCCCATTGCAGGCCTAAAAAGCCTTCCGTGGATCGCAGGACGTACCAGATCCCGGTTGACGGGCGGAATACGGCGATGTCGGCCTTACCGTCACCATCATAATCTGCCGGCACGACCTTATCAGTGCCGAGCCCGAACGGAACTATCAGCGCCGAATAGTCGCTCGACTTTAGCACGTACCACACACCTGTTGACGGACGGAAGATGGCCATATCGGTTTTGCCGTCGCCATCAAAATCTGCGGGTGCCGGGATATCACCGTTTGCACCGAAGTGCGTTGCTCGCTGAGCATTTCCCGATCCGCTGGCCGCGTACCACCAGTCGCCCATCGACGGCCGGAAGATCGCAAGATCGCCTTTGCCGTCACCGTCAAAGTCACCAACGACCGGAATGTCGCCCGCGATCCCGAACTGCACCGTCGCCATACTTCCTGCCGTCGAACCGAAGCGGAACCATTGCGAGGTTGACGGCCTGTAAACCACGTAGTCCGCCTTTCCGTCTGCGTCAAAGTCGGATGGAACCAGTCGATCGCCTGCTGCACCGATCTGAAACGCGATCTGGGTTCCGGTAATGCTGCTCCGATACCACCATTGACCCGAAGACGGACGAAATATGGCAAGATCCGTCTTGCCGTCGCCGTCAAAATCGGCCGGCACCGGTTGATCTCCGGCGGAACCGAATGCTGCCGCCTCGAAAGGAATTCCGCTGCTGAAAAGTTGATACCACGTATTTGAAGACGGTCGGAAAACAGAAAAATCTGCTTTTCCGTCACCATCAAAGTCGAACGGCGTGACGCGACGGTAAGGTTCGATCGAGAAGCGAGCATTTCCGGCCCGCGGTACAGAATCAATTAGAGCAAAGTTTCCAACCACGTATGCCTTGTCGGCTCCGCTCTCCAAGAGTCGGGCCACCGGCAAGTCAGCTCCCTTTGGCATAAAACCGGCGTCGAGAGTGCCGGTTGGCGTTAGCCGAACGAGGTTTCGGCCCGGCCGGCCGGCAACCTTGTCGAACTTGCCGCCCACAATCACCGTTCCGTCCGACCGAACGAGGATCGATTTAAGAGAGGCATCGCCGCTGTCAGACGTGAAAAGGGTATCGGCATACGTCGGGTCAACATTCCCGTCCGGCATTCTGCGCAATATCTTTCCAGTCGACGCAGAGAGAACCGGTGTCGTGTAGATCTTACCGTCTGAGCCAACATAAATACCGCCAACACTCGTGTCTGACGGATCGAACGCCTGATCAAGAGCGCCGGTCGAATCCACTCGAGCAAAGCCCGACCGATTGAATCCGCCGATACCGGAGAAGTTACCGCCGATCAGCACCTTACCATCCGGCTGAACTCTAACTGCCGAGATCGTCGGGATGCCGCCGATAAGCGCATTAAAGTTTGTATCAAGGCTGCCGTCAGAATTTAGCCGCGCCACTCCCGGCCGCGACGTACCGTTGACGGTCGAAAAATTCCCGCCGATGTAAATTCGTCCATCCGAAAGAAGTTCGAGAGCAAATGGGTAACGGTCAGCGTCTAGCGTCACGTTAAAGGACGTATCGAGCACTCCGTTCGGAAGTATCCGAATGATCGTTCCGACCGCGGCCCCGTTATACTGCTGGAACGTCCCGATCGCTATGATCTTGCCGTCCGGTTGAACAAAGAGATCGGACGGGGGCGAGTTGAATCCCGTACCGGAATTGAATGAGCTATCAAGCGTTCCGTCCTGTTCCGTTCTCACAAGATTGGCGGATGCCGCACCATTGAACTTTGTGAAGGTTCCGGCCAGCAGCACCTTTCCATCGGATTGACGTGCTACGGCCGACACGGTTCCGAATGCTCCGACGTTAGAGTTGAACGATGTGTCGTGCGTGCCGTTTGAGAGCAGCCTCACGAAACTATCATCAGAGACAAAGATCGTGCGCTCCGAAGCGTCGATCGCCCACCGATTCTTAAACTCCGAGACCGATGGGTCCATTGTGTAGGTAGGATCAAGACTGCCGTTCGAATTCAGCCGCATCAGTCGATTGCCGCCACCCAGGACCGATGACGCCGAATAGAGGATCTTTCCCCCGGAGATGTTCTGAACCTGAGCTCCCTGGAATGTGTCGGGCGGCGTAAACGTCAGGTCGACGTTGCCTGCGGGCATAAGGCGCACGAGGTTCTTTATCGGAGTGCCATTTATTGCCGTGAACCACCCTGCAACGAGAAGGCTGCCATCGGCGCTTGCTGAGAGATCGGAGACGCTATATTGCAAAGGAAATCCGGACGGGAACGCAGGAGGCGTCCACGAGCTATCGATCGTGCCCGCGGCCGTATATTTCTTTACGTCCGCATAGGTATTTGAGAAAGCGTTGGTCGTGATCGCGATAAAGAATCCGCCACCCGGAAGGAGTTCGATCGCGGACAGATTCGAATAATTCGGGCTTCCGGAGCCAATGAACACCGGTGTGAATGTTGTATCAACGCTGCCGCCGGGATCGACACGATAGACGTCTATCCCGCTGTGTCCCATCTGCGACCACCGCTTTGTGATATAGATCTTGCCGTCGTCCCTTATGGCAACGATAGCGGCCCATTCGCCCATATTTGGCGGCGGCGGGCTCGTTCCGAGCGCGAATGTGAACGTCGGATCAAGGCTTCCGTCAATGTTCAGCCGCACTACTTTTGCTTGATTCCCGGTACGGCCGGCAACGAGAACCTTGCCATCGGGCAAGGGAGCAGCATTCACGAATAGATCGATGCCGCAATGGCAATAAGTAAAGCTAGTATCTACGGAGCCGTCGGCATTTAGTCTCGCAAGTTTTCCCTTAGCGAGTCCATTAGTGGCGAGTGAACCGCCCCAAATAAGCACCTTACCGTCGGCAGTTATCGCCTCTTCCTGCTGAACGGAACTTCCCAGCGCGCTTAGCGCAGTGGAAGGCACGGCGTTGTAGTTAGGATCAATACCGCTCACTTGTGAAAACGAGCTCACCGCGAACAGAAGAACGAGGATAGACGAGCAGGCCGCGGTCCGGAAGAACTTACTGAACATTGTCTTACTCCTGTTTGGCCTCAGTATAGCGCAGGTTTTTCCCGGGACGATAAAAAAAGCAGTGGACACCGGCCTAGGAGGCGGTTTGCTTGCCGTCTGAAAGGTATTAGGCTAAATTTTAGCTATACAAATGATCGGAGCGAACCGCTGAATTATGCCGCTCATCGCAAGGAATTCAACCCGCCTTTGGGATTCCCGTGCGATGTCGTTTGCCCGTCTTTGCATATCCCAAATCCACAATAAGGAGATTCTGCCGAAATGAAAGCATTCAACACTGAGAACATCAGAAATCTGGCTGTCATTGGTCACGGCGACGCAGGTAAAACTCAGCTAGTGTCGTCGCTTCTTTATGTTGCCGGAGCAACGCCCCGCTGGGGAAAGGTTGACGAAGGGACGACCGTGACCGATCACGATGCCGATTCGATCGAGCGGAAGGTCTCATTAAATAACAATTTTGCCCATCTCGAATACAAAGACACGAAAATAAATCTGATAGACACACCCGGTTACGCGGCGTTCGTCTCGCACGCACGTCCGGCGCTAAGGGTCGCGGACTGCGCTCTCGTTGTTGTCGATGCGGTTCACGGGATTGAGGTCCAAACCGAAAAAACATGGCAGTACGCGAACGAATTCCTTCTGCCGCGCTTTATGGTCATTAACAAAATGGATAAGGAGCACGCAGATTTTGGCCATGCTCTTGAGACTGCAACATCGAGCTTTGCGCGCTCGATCGTGCCGTTCTCGCTTCCGATCGGGACCGAAGCCAATTTCAAGGGCGTTGTCGACGTCGTACACCAGAAAGCATATTCGTTCGATGAGAATGGTAAAGCAAAAGAGATCCCGATCCCGGAGGAAGGCCGCGACATCTTTGAAAGAACGCGCGAACGCCTGATCGAGATCGTCGCGGAATCCGATGACGCCTTGATGGAGAAATACTTTGCCGACGGCACACTTCCCGAAGAAGACATCTATCCGAACCTAGCGAAGGCAATAGCAAGCAGCAAACTTTGCCCCGTTTATGCGGTTTCATCTTCTAATCTTGTCGGACTGCAGCTGCTGCTTGACCATATTGTCGAGTTCGCTCCGAACCCCGCAACCCATGAAGCAGAATATGGATTTGCGAATTCCGATATGACCGGTGATCGGATCTCACGTAAATACAGCAACGATGAGCCATTCTCGGCGTACGTGTTCCGTACGATCGCAGATCCTTTCGCGGGACGCATCAACGTCATGAAGATCGTAAGCGGTAAGGTCGTATCCGACGCGACGGTGCAAAACACCTCTCGTGATTCGGCAGAACGGCTCGGTGCCCTTCATTTGATATCAGGCAAAACCCTCGAAAAGGTCGATTCTGCCCAGACCGGCGATATCATAGCCGTCGTAAAACTGAAGGACACGCAGACAGGCGACACGCTGAGCGATAAGGCAAAGCCGATCGTCTATCCGAAGGTCGAGTATCCGGAAGCTGCGATCGCTTTCGCCATCGAGCCGAAGTCGCGCGCTGACGAAGAAAAGATCTCGGTCGCTTTGCATAAAGTTCTTGAAGAGGACCCGAGCCTCACCTTCGAACGTGATCCGCAGACAAAGGAATTCATCCTCTCGGGCTCAGGCCAGCTACACATCGAAACCGTCGTTGACAAACTCAACAACCGTTTTCACGTTGAGGTAACGCTTCATCCACCAAAGGTTCCCTACAAGGAAACGATCACGGCGAGCTGTGAGGTTCAGGGACGACATAAGAAGCAATCGGGCGGCCGCGGCCAATTCGGCGACTGCAAGGTCATCTTTGAACCGCTCGAACGAGGCGGTGGATTCGAGTGGGTCGATAAGATCTTCGGCGGCGCAGTGCCGCAGAACTTCCGGCCCGCTATCGAGAAAGGCATTCTCGAAGCAGCGGCTGGCGGCGCGGTTGCAGGCTATCCGCTCGTCGATTTCAAAGTAACGCTTATCGATGGGAGCTATCACACGGTAGATTCCGACGAACACTCTTTCAAGGCTGCAGGCCGAAAAGCATTTCGTGCCGCGATGGAGCGTGCCAAGCCTACGCTTCTCGAACCGATAATGGACGTAGAGGTCTTCACCCCGCAGGAAGCGTCCGGCGACATTATGGGTGACCTCAATTCGCGTCGCGGCCGCGTCGGCGGTATGGAAATGCGCGGCAAGCAACAGGTCATTAAAGCAAAGGTACCGCTGAGCGAAATGCTTGATTACCAATCAAAGCTCAATTCCGTCACGCAGGCTCGCGGCTCGTATCATATGCAGTTTTCGCATTACGATCCGCTGCCGCACAACCTTGCGCAGAAAGTTATCGATGAGGCCGTGGCCGCCGGGCGCGTACGGGCTCAGGATGATGACGAGTAGTCGGTTCAGCCGGCATTAGATCGGCCAAAGGCTCCGAATGAATACTTCTACGATTCGGAGCCTTTGTGTATATCAAAGCTTGCCAATGAATGGTATAGTTTCAAGTTCCTACTTAATTTCAACGGAGGGTGTCTTATGAGGACGAAATATTTTCTTTTATTCGCATTTATTCTGTGTTTCGGTGTTGTAGCCTCAACCGCGCAAAGGCCGCCGACGCCGCGTGCGAGCCAGAAGGCTGAGGTGGCACAGACGATCGCGTCCACCCAGATCGCGATCGTTTACAGCCGTCCGGCCGTAAAGGGACGATTGATCTTCGCACCTGCAACTGCTGAGTTGGCTGCAAAAGCCGGCGGTGAAAAAACTCTCGATGGCGCAAGCCAGGGAAAGGGTGAGCCGCTCGTGCCGTACGGCCACGTTTGGCGGGCCGGTGCGAACGAAGCAACGACGTTCTCAACGACCGATGACGTTCTCATCAATGGCAAATTGCTACCGGCCGGAAAATACAGCCTTTCAATGATCCCTGAAAAGCACTATTGGACCGTAATTTTCAACAAGGATGACGGACAATGGGGCAGCTTTAGTTACGACAAGGCAAAGGACGCCCTTCGCGTACTGGCAAAGTCGGAGAGCGCTTCAAAGAGTACCGAGCTGCTTACTTTCACGATCGATGACGTTACCGATGATTCTGCGACCGTTGTCCTCAGCTGGGATAAGATACGCGTTCCGTTCACTGTGAAAGTGAACGACGTGGTCGGTGCAACGATCGGCCACCTTCGTGAGTTCGTCGCCGCCGCCGATGCCAACGATCCCGGTGCTCCCCTTGCCGCGGGAACCTATGCAAAGGCGAATAAGCGCGATTCCGAAGCGAACGTATGGTTCGAGATGGCCTTGAAACGCTCAGAGGCAAGGGTCGCTCAGAAAGAAACGATGAGGAACCTTGCCCAACAGGCTACGATCCTTGTAAATCTCGGACGCAAAGCCGACGCTATCAAGGTTGCTGAACGTGGTGTCGTTGTTGGGAAAGCAGCGAAAGAGGATACTTCTAATCTCGAAAAGCAGATCGAGAAGTGGAAACTTAGCAGCTAGGTCAGTGCGACAAGATCGCACCGTAGATCCCGCATGGGATCGAATAGATCAGATCACTCGCGGCGACGATCATTTCACCCTGCCGCGTAAAACAAAGGCCGACAATATTATCGCCGGAGACAAGAAGTTCCGCCGCTGAGCCGTCGGCCTTAACTTTTACAATGCCGTGGCTCCCGCGATAGCATGCTGCGACATACAGGTCTCCGGAAATGTCGAACGCCATTCCCTGCGGCCGGCCCAGTCCGCGATAAAACGTAGTAACGTCTCCCGATGGTGTGATCAGATAGATCCCATCCTTGCTCGCAAAGCCGGGTGCGGTCAGATAAAGATCGCCCTTCGGTGAAAACGCCAGGTGATGCGCTGCAACCGATGCTTCTACGACCGCAAAGGTCTCGACGTCAGCAAAATCGTGCACGCGGAAGATCTTCCCCGTTCGATCACCGACGTACATCACTCCTGTCTTATCGAACGCGAGGCCTGACGCAATTCCCAGGCCCGACGCAAAGATCGTCGCCGACCCGCTACGATCAACGGAATACACCTCGCCTTGCGCCCGATTCGTAACGAACAGTTCCCCGTCGCGGCCAAACCCAACGCCGGTCGGATTCAAAATAGCTTCGGGGAATTCGTCGAGAAATCCGTCGGCCTCAAGCCGAAAGAGTGTCACCGGAAGCTGTTGTCCGCGGGAACCCGATCGGGTCAGAATGATCGAATCATCCGAAGGGTCGACCGCTGGATTCGCGACCATGTGCATCTCCTCGGCGATCATTCGGCCAACGACTATCGACCTCGGTTCACTTACATCCGAACCACTTCGCAAGGTCAGCAGAACAGTTCCACCCTCAAGATCTTCGGGCAGCCTGGCCATCAATCGCTCGCCTGAAGCAGCGATCGTGTGGCATTTTGCCTCGCCCGCGAACAATCCGCAATCACCTCGAAGGTCGACCTCGAACCCTTCGCATTCGACGACGATCTCTGCACCCGGGATCGCAAATGGCGGCCTGATCGAGAGTATTGTTCCAGCCTTCCCCATAAAAGGCTGATTTTAAGCGTTCAAAGTTTGCTTGTCTAATCGGACGGCACAAGGGCTGCCTTGCTTAGAATTTTATTGACGCGGACAGCACACAAACACTAAAATCAAAGGAGCATCCTGATTCGGGCAAAGTTACCAGCTTTGCGTTCAGGCTTCCAAAATTGGCCGGTAACGGCTATTCCGGTTTCACGTTTCTCTCTTATTTATGCCAACCCGTATAGACGACCTCCTGCGAATGGCGATGAGTTTCGGCGCATCCGACCTGCACCTGCGGGCGGGGTCCTTCCCTGTTATTCGTGTGACCGGCGAATTGAAGCCGCTCGGTGGAGTACCAAAGCTCTCACAGGACGAAACCCTTGAAATGGCGTTCTCGATGATGTCGAACCGCCAAAAGCAGCATTTTAAGGATTCTCTCGAGGTCGATATCGGCTATGGCGTCAACGGCCTAGGCCGATTCCGCGTGAACATCTTTCAGCAAAGGAGCTCCATTGGCATTGTCGCCCGCGTAATCTCGGATACGATACGCGGCTTTGCAGAGCTTGGAATGCCGCCGATCCTGAACAATATCGCTAATGAAAAGCGTGGATTGGTTCTCGTTACAGGAACGACCGGTTCGGGAAAATCAACGACGCTCGCGGCGATCGTTGATCATATAAACCAGACCCGCAATTGCCATATCGTTACGATCGAAGATCCAATCGAATTCCTTCACAAGGACAAAGAATCGTTCGTAACTCAGCGCGAAGTTGACGTAGATACTCGGAATTTTGCCGAGGCACTTCGCGGCAGCCTCCGTCAGGATCCGGACGTGATCCTGGTCGGCGAAATGCGTGACCTCGAGACGATCGAAACGGCACTTGTGGCAGCTGAAACCGGGCATTTGGTGCTCTCGACCCTGCATACACTTGATGCTGCGGAGACACTAACCCGAATCATTTCAGCATTTCCGCCCTATCAGCAAAAATCTGTCAGGATCCAGCTCGGCGGACTCCTGAAGGCCGTCGTCTCTCAGCGTTTGATGAAATCCGCAAAGGGGAACAGCCGCATTCCAGCCGTCGAGATCCTTGTTGCGACGCCGCTTATTCGCGATTACATCCTCCACGAAGAAAAGACCGCGTCGATCCGCGATGCGATCGCTGCCGGAACGTCGCAATATGGTATGCAGACGTTCGACCAGTCGCTCTTTTACTTGTATCAATCGGGGCTCGTTTCCCTTGACGAAGCACTCCGCGGCTCGACCAATCCCGACGAATTCCGCCTGCGGCTTGCCGGTATTCATAACACCTCGACCATCGCCAAGGAAGAAATGGAACGGTCAAGTGGCGTTGGCACCGTCGGCGACCTCATAGTCCGAAACTAGCATCGACGGGACTTTAAATTCGCTTAAAACATAGATTTTTCAATACTTTTCGGCAGGCAAAGCCTTGACAAAAGGCGTAAAAACCTTGTATTTTTGAGTTTTGCCATAGCTTGATCGGAAAGGCACTATTATCTAAAGGCTTTTTCTTTTTTGAGCGGGGGTCTGATCGCGAAGTTATACGGTCGAAAATCCCTTCCATCGACAAGAAGCCAAAAGGGTATGGTGTATTTTGCGTAACCAAGGGCAAGCAGTACCCGGCCTTTGGCCCAGGATCTGAGAGTGACGGCAAAGAAGATCTAGCATCCGGCACCGCGCCGGGAGCGTATTTAACTAGAGGAAGTAAATTACCCGTAAATGACTATCGAGGCAACAAAGGAAACCGAAGAAACGACAGCTGCAGCATCTTCGGCTCAGGAACAACCGGCAGCAGAGCAAACAACGGCACAAGCCGCACCCGCACCCGCAACGACGGAAGAGACTCCGTCGGGCGATATCGATTTCGGTGCGATCCTCGAGCAATTCGAGCAGGAACAGGCAACTTTTCACGTCGGCCAATTGGTTGACGGCAAAGTAGTTGGGGTTTCGGATCGCGGCGTGCTGGTGGATTTCGGATACAAATCCGAAGGTATCGTGCCCGCGGAAGAATTCACCGCCGAAGACGGTACGCTTTCAGTAAATGAAGGCGACGATGTCCAGGTCGTGCTAAAGGCAATGCACAGCGGCGACGGTCCGCCGGTGCTTTCGCGAAATGATGCTCTTGCTCGCCACTCGTGGGATGTGCTTGAAAAGGCATTCCAGGATGGCACACCCGTAACCGGTCTTGTTGTCGCAAAAACAAAAGGCGGCCTTAAGGTCGATCTCGACGGCGTGGAAGCTTTCCTTCCTGGCTCGCAGGTCGATTCCCGGCCGGTTTACAGCCTCGATAGCTATCTTAACGGGCCGATCGAAGCGAAGATCATCAAATTCAGCCGCCGACGCAATAACGTTGTCCTCTCGCGGAAAGTGATGACCGATGAGATCGTGAACGCCCAGAAAGCGGAGACGCTGTCACGGATAGACGTTGGCTACATTGTCGACGGCACGATCAAGAACTTGACCGAATACGGTGCATTCGTTGACATCGGAGGCATCGACGGGCTTCTTCACGTGACTGATATGTCGTGGGGCCGCCTCCATCACCCAAGCGAAATGTTCAAGACCGGCGATCAGGTTCAGGTCAAGATCCTGAAGCTCGACCGTGAAAAGGACAAGATCTCGCTTGGCTATAAGCAGCTACAGCCTGACCCGTGGTCAACCGTTATCGAGGTTTACCCCGTTGGTGCAAAGATCAAAGGCAAGGTTTCCTCGGTCACCGACTATGGCGTATTCGTTGAACTCGAATCAGGCGTTGAGGGTCTCGTTCACGTTTCCGAGATCTCATGGTCGCGTCGTGCACAGTCGCCCAAGCGAATGTTCAATAAGGGCGATGAGGTCGATGTTCAAGTTCTCGGCGTCGATACCGAAGAGAAGCGCATCAGCCTTGGAATGAAGCAATTCCAGGATAATCCGTGGGATTTTGTCGATCTCCGCTACCCTGTCGGTACGCGCATTACAGGCCGCATCCGCAATATCACGGACTTTGGAGCGTTCGTCGAACTTGAAGAAGGCATTGACGGCCTCGTACACGTTTCGGACATTACCTGGGCAAAGAAGATCAAGCATCCGAAGGATGTCTTAAAGAAAGATCAGGAAGTCGAGGCGATCGTTACCAACATTGATAAGCGAAACCAGAGGCTTTCGCTCTCGATGAAGGACCTTACGCCGAGCGCCTGGGAAACCTTCGTTTCCGCCCATCGTCCGGGCCAGGTCGTTCGCGGAAAGGTTTCACGATTCACGAATTTCGGCGTATTTGTCGAACTTGGCGAAGGCCTCGAAGGCCTCTGCCACATCTCCGAGCTCTCGGATGAACGTGTCGAAAGTCCTGAGTCGGTCGCTAAACTCGGCGAAGATATGGATTTCAAGATCCTTCGCATAGATGCTGCCGAACAGAAGATCGGCCTTTCGCATCGTGCCGTCGGCAAAGATGACGAACCTGTTGTCGATACACGCAGCTACTCTAGCGAAGCAAAGGGCGGTATGGCCAGCCTCGCAGAGCTTGCTAACATTAACCTTGGCACAAAGACAGAAGAAGCACCTGCCGCCAAGCCTAAGAAAGAGAAGAAGGCGAAGGCCGAAGCCGCACCAGAGGCTGAGGCCGCCGCATCCGAAGCTGAGGTTCCGGCAGCGGATGCTGAGGCTCCTGCCGTGGAGGCCGGGTCCGAGGCCGCTCCGGATAATGCTGATGCTGAGACCGCTGCTCCAACCGCGGAGGCAGTGGCTGAAACTCCCGAATCTGCCGGCGATTCATCCGTAGCTTCTACCGAAGAGACGGAATCTGAGTCACAAAACGCTTAATTCACCGGGCGGAGGCTTTCCGCCCGTTTGACCAAAACAATTGAACCATGACCAAAGCGGACCTTGTAGAACGAGTTGCTGTCGAAGCCGAAATGACGAAAAAGGACGCCGAGCAGCTTGTCGAGATCATCTTCGACAGCATTACGGCGAGCTTGAACCGCGGTGAGAAGATCGAACTGCGCGGCTTTGGCAGCTTCCGTGTCCGAGAGCGCAATTCCCGTCAGGGCCGCAATCCTAAGACCGGTGCGACCGTCGAGATCCCGGCAAAGCGCGTCGCCTACTTCAAACCCGGAAAGGAGCTCAAAGAGCTCATCAATATTGACGAGGCTTAATGGATGTCCTTTGGAGTCCCTGGCGATATAAATACATAAAAGAAAACTGTGCAACGCCTAACAGCGGTTGTGTTTTCTGTACGATACTTGCGAGCTCGGCATCCGATGAGGAGAAGTTTATCCTCAAACGTGCCGAGTTCAACTTTGTGGTCCTCAACATTTTCCCTTACGCCGCCGGGCACGTTCTGATCGTACCCTTCGAGCATCTCGCACATCTAACAGCCGCGAAGAAGAATTCAACTGACGAGATGATGGATCTCGTCAAAACCGCACATCAGGCTCTCGAAACCGTCTATGCTCCGGAAGGCATAAACTCCGGAATGAATATCGGACGTGCTGCCGGCGCTGGCGTTGCCGAGCATTACCATATGCACGTTCTGCCTCGTTGGGTAGGTGATGCGAATTTTATGACGACCATCGGCGAGACCCGCACGCTGCCCGAGTCCCTCACCGACACATACGCAAAATTAAAGGATAAATTCTAGCTCGCGGCCTTCACATCATGCTCTTTTGGCGGATGTGAGCGGTCTATCGCTTCGTCTTCGATCTCGCCGCCGGGTGAGACGGGGATGTCGGCAGGATTCGTGAACTTCAGGCCGCGTTCTTCGCTGTCGATGTGCGTATCAACCAATCTGAAAGTTCCCGACGGCGGTGGAACATAACCCGGATAATCGACGCGCGAGTGGTATATCGCAACAAGCGATTTGATCATCGATTCTCGGATCTGCGTCAATTCGCGCAAGGTCAGATCACATTCATCGAGCTGGTCGTCCTGAAGGATCGCGTCGATTATTTTCGTTACGATAAAACGCACATTCTCAGGACTTGGCTCTGCAAGCGATCTCGCTCCCGCCTCGCATGAATCTGCGATCATCATTATCGCGGCCTCTTTGAACTGCGGTTTCGGTCCCGGATAACGGAAATCGTTCTCCGAAATAACTTCGTCCGGACGGGCTTCCGCCTGTGCCTTCTTTAGGAAATAATGTAGTGTTCGCGTACCGTGGTGTTGCGGTATGAAATCGACGATCCTTGCCGGTAGCCCGACTTCCCGTCCAAGCTTTGTGCCATATGTAACGTGGCTGATGATGATCTTTGCACTCTGAGCCGGCTTGAGTTTGTCGTGCGGATTCTTCGACATCTGATTCTCGACAAAATGCTCAGGTGCGGCGGTCTTTCCAATGTCGTGATAGAGTGCCCCGATCCTCGCAAGAAGGCCGTTAGCTCCGACAACGCGACAGGCTTCTTCGGCAAGCTGGCCGACGGCGTGCGAATGCTGATTCGTGCCCGGAGCCCGAAGCGCGAGCTGGCCCAATACGGGCAGATCTGCATTTGAAAGCTCAAGCAGCTTTACGTCCGTGAGTATTCCAAAGATAGATTCGCAAACCGGTAGCAAAACTGACGTGACCGCCGCCGTCAAAATACCGCCTGCGAGCCCGCACGCGATCGACAGGAGTACGGTATTTAGGATTATCGGCTGCTGGGTGTATGCCAGGATTGCGAGCGAAAGCACTGCGGAAACCGCTCCGACAAGGCTCCCCGCGATCGTTACGGTCTGGCGATTCCGATATCGACCAATGCCATAAACGGCAACTGCGGAGGCGATGGATGAATAGAACACAAATTCCAGCGGACGCGGGGCCATCAAGCCCGCAAACATCGAATTCAGAAGCCCTACGAGCAACGCTGTCGGCCTGTCCGCGAGAAGCGTCATCAACAGGCTTGCTGCACCGAACGGAATTGCGAACGCCCACAACGTCGCATCATTCATCGGTGCCTTCACGTTCTGCATGGCGGTAAGATCGGCAAGCCGAAACAACGCCGAAGAGATGACCGTTTGGCAGATAACGACAAAACCGAGAAGGAAAAATGTCCGTCGGGCGGTTAACGAAAGTCTCGGCAGCGTACCGCGATTCTGGACAAACTTCCAAGCCGCCCAGAAAAGGCCGGTTACAAGCAACAGTACACCGATGAAGCGATTTAGCTGTCGCGTCGAAGCCGTATAGCTGCCGATGGCCTCGATCTTTGCCATTATGTTCGGCGTGATCAGATGCCCTTCATCGACAATATTCTCGCCCCGCTTGAGGGCTATCGTAACAGGTTCGATGTCAGAGGCCGCCGCATTTCGCGCTGTCTCTGTCGCGACGCTGTCATATTGAACGGTAGGCGTTACGAGTATCTCGGTGGCGGCATAAAAGGCGTCGGCCTCCTTTTTTGAAAGGCTCCGAATGGCATCGATCCGTATGCGGAGCTTATTTCGCGCGGCCGAGAGCGCGGTCCAGTTGCTCTCCGGCATCGAAACGGTCGAACGCTGCGTAGGCTTCGAACGGTCAAATACGAATACCTGTGTTTGAAAATACTGCTTCTCCGAATCGTCGTAGATGTAGCCCTCCGCTGCGTCACGCAACGCGGACTGAACGGCATCAAGCTCGTTCCTGCTAAACGTACGCGAACTCAATACCTTGCCGATGTCGGTCGTTGTCCAGTGATCGTCCGCGCGTCCGCTTGCATCCGACTGTTTGTTCACATTTGCCGCAGATGCGGTTCTCCGCTGCATATGTTCCCATGCGGAGATGAAACTCTGCAGAGCTTCGTCGGATTTACCCGATTCATATCTAAAGATCGGATTCACCTTCGCCCGCGCTTCCGCACGGAGACGGTCGGTCTCCGCCTGATCTGTAACCGTGATATCCGCAGGCGAGACGATCGTCTCGCGGGCGATATCGCCCGTGTGATAGAGACTTTCACCGGCACGACGCCACAGCGGATTTTGGATAAGGAGCGCCGTTACGAGGCAAAAGACCACAAATGCAAGCCAAAAGGTCTGCCTATCCGAGAGCGAAGCAAACGGCTTCATAACGATCGCCTTGATACGATCGCGAAATGCCGTCGTCGGCGATTTCAGATCTTTTATCCGCTTAGCCATTTGCCTCCGCGTAAATTTGATTCACCGCTGTCGGTACCTGTGCAGCCTCGGTAAGCAACCTACCGATACGCCTACCGATCGCTTCCGTAAGGGGCCGCAGAGTCGCCTTGTGGATCGCAGAGACCGCAACGCAATCGATCTCTGCGTCAACCTCGCGTCGAAGGTCCGCGATCTCATTCTCGTTCATGAGATCTGCCTTATTGAATGCAATGATCTGCGGCACCCTATTTAGGTCCAGCTCTTTCAAAATCTGATCGACCGATTCTATCTGCTGCACAACTCGTGGGTTCGAAGCATCGACAACATGGACGAGAAGGCTACTGTCAGAGATCTCTTCGAGCGTTGCGCGAAATGCGGAAACAAGAGCATCGGGAAGGTCGCGTATAAATCCGACCGTATCGTTGATGATAACTTCTTGCTCGTATGGCAGCCGCAGACGGCGCGACGTTGGGTCGAGAGTTGCGAACATCTTCTTCTGTGCAAAGACCTCGCTTTGCGTCAATGAATTGAGAAGCGTGCTCTTGCCTGCGTTCGTGTAGCCAACCAGCGAGATTATCGGGAGGTGCTTCTGCAGGCGATTCTTGCGCCTCTCGTGGCGTTGACGGCCGAGTGCGTCTACCTGGCGTTCTAACTGTGCGATCCGATCACGGACTCGGCGACGGTCGGTCTCAAGTTTCGTTTCGCCGGGGCCGCGGCCGCCGATGCCGCCTGCAAGCCTTGAGAACGCCGAGTTCTGGCCGATCACAAGCCTGGGTAGGAGATACTTCAGCTGCGCAAGCTCAACCTGCAGTTTGCCTTCGCGGCTCTGTGCACGCTGCGCAAAAATGTCGAGAATGAGCTGTGGACGGTCGATAACTTTGAGCTCGGTGGCATCGCTCAGCGAACGCACCTGAGCGGGCGAGAGTTCCGTGTCGAAGATCAACAAGTCTGCCCCAAGACGCATCGACCGCACCAAAAGATCGTCCAGTTTACCTCGCCCGAGAACGGTTCGCGGATCGATCTGCGGCCTTCGTTGGATGACAGAATCGACGACCGTAACATCGGCAGACAGGGTAAGCTCCTCCAGCTCGCGCATCGACTCGTTCGCAGCGTCAAGATCACCGGTCGTAACCCCGACAAGGATCGCGCGTTCGCGGCCGGTCGAGCGAATTCGTGCACTCTCGGAGACGCGCGCCATCTCGGCTTCGAGCGATGTGATGAGTTCGAGAAAGTTCGCGTCAAGCTGGCTCGGGATGTTCGGTTCGAGGAACTGATACGGTTCAGTTACGGCCTCGTCGCCGTCAGCACTCATCTCCTTTGCCGACATTGGCACAAGGTGAGCGGAATAGACCATTCCCGGCAATCCAGTCCTGGCCTCGACCTGAATGATGCTCATCAGGTCGAAACGGAGCAGTGCAAGGTCGGTAAGGTCGTCTTGCGTAAGTTTCTCGTCCTGAAGATGCGTGTGAACACAGCGAAGGCCGCGAAAACGTTCTTTCGAAACGCGGGAGCGGCCAAAATCCGGCATCTCGATCTGCTTTGCGTTCCCGACCATCACGTATTCGACCTGGCCCTTCCGATTGATAAGAACGCCGATCTGGCGACCGGTTTCGAACGAAAGCTCCGACATCTGACGCGCAAGCTCGGGCGAGACAATATCCGACGCAGGCACGCGCCGAGTTCCAAGACGCTCGATCCGTACCAGCTGGTTATGTTTTAGGCCGCGTGTAAAGCCGCTGACTTTACTGATAATTAAAGTCCTCTACTCGATCCCTATTATACCAAAATGAGCAAGAACATCGGCTTTTTATGTGCCGTGCGAAGATCCCGGTTCGGGCACTATCGCTGAAGGTTTGCTTAGCTCATTCTTTTTAGTCATACTTTTTGTTTGTCCTTTAGGTGGGATTGGCGCCCGTTTGGAGTATCCGGCGCCAAGCGAGCGATCAATGACCAACAAACAAACACCCAATGCAAGCTACAGCCTCACACTACGCGTAAAGATACACAATCTACCGGGGAAACTTGGCGAGATCACGACCTCGATCGGTAAAGCAGGCGGTGATATCGAAGGCATTGACATCGTCAGTGTCGGTAAAGATTTTCTGATTCGCGACATTACGGTAAATGCCGCAAGCGAAACGCACGACCAGGAGATCGTCGATTCCCTTGCGAACATCGACGGCGTCGAGGTAGTGAACGTTTCTGACAGAACGTTCCTGATGCACCTTGGCGGCAAGATCGAGATCGCGTCGAAAATGCCGTTAAAAACACGCTCGGACCTCTCGATGGCGTACACGCCGGGTGTTGCGCGGATTTGCGAAGCGATCCACAAAGACCCGGAAAAAGCTTTTAACCTGACGATCAAAAAGAATATGGTCGCCGTTATCTCGGACGGCACGGCGGTGCTCGGCCTTGGTGATATCGGTCCTGCCGCGGCGATGCCGGTGATGGAAGGCAAATGTCAGCTGTTCAAAGAATTCGGTGGGGTCGATGCGTTCCCGATCTGCCTAACCACAAAAGACCCTTACGAGATCGTGCAGACGATCAAACGCATCGCAGTTCCCTTCGGCGGTATCAATCTTGAGGATATTTCGGCCCCACGCTGCTTCGAGATCGAGGAGCGTTTGAAAGAAGAACTCGATATTCCGGTCTTTCACGACGACCAACACGGCACGGCGGTCGTTGTACTCGCAGCACTCCTGAACGCACTAAAGATCGTCAACAAGAAGATCGAGGACGTCAAGGTTGTTGTTAACGGGATCGGAGCCGCCGGCGTTGCGTGCTCAAAGATAGTGATGGCCGCGGGCGTCAAGAACATCGTCGGCTGCGACACAACGGGTGCGATATTCAAAGGCCGCACCGAGAATATGAATTGGGTCAAAGAATGGTACGCCAACAACACCAATCCTAACCGCGAGGCCGGCACCATTCGGGATGTCATTAAGGGAGCTGATGTGTTCTTTGGGCTTTCGGTTCCAGGCGTGATCGATGTGAGTGATGTCAAGAATATGGCAAAGGACCCGATCGTCTTCGCAATGGCCAATCCTGTGCCGGAGATCATGCCCGAAGACGCGCTCGAGCACGTAGCCGTTATGGCGACCGGCCGCTCAGATTACCCGAATCAGATCAACAACGTGCTTTGCTTCCCGGGAATATTTCGGGGAGCGTTGAACTGCCGTGCTTCCCGCATTAACGAAGCAATGAAGCTAGCCGCGGCGAACGCCATCGCGGACATAATCGCTCCGGAAGAACTGCATCCGGATTACATTATTCCGTCCGTATTCGATCGCCGTGTTGGAGAGGCCGTGGCCGCGCGTGTCGAGGACGCCGCATACGAATCAGGTGTCGCACGCCGCGAACGAGCAACCAGCGATACAGAATTCTGATCAGGAAAGCGACTGCGGCGGAGAGCGACCCAACCGTATCCGTGGTCGTGCCTGATAGGCGGGCGGTCAACTCGAAGTCCCTCTACAAAAGCGTTCTGATTCTTTCGAGAATCTTTTCTGTGACGCTATCACTCATGCTTTCGATGAACTCTGCCCGGCGAACCTTCCAATCAAGGCTTCTGACCTGATCAGACAAGACGACCCCGGAGACTTTTGAATTCGCCGGGATCTGCACCTCGAACGGAAAGCCCTTTACCTTGGTCGTGATCGGACAGAACAGCCCCAACCCGACCTTTGAGTTATAGGCCCGTGGAGAAACGACAACGGCTGGCCGCCGCCCTGCTTGCTCATGTCCTGCCTGAGGGTCGAAACTTAACCACACTATATCGCCGCGGTCTGGAACATACGCCATCTACCAGATCTCCTTCCCGACACTTCGGCCCATATCGATCTCACCGTGCAGGTTCTCCGCCGTTACTCCGGAAAGGAGATCGTCGAGAGTCACCTTCGATTCAAGCGGAAACACCACGATCTTCCCCTTCTCCAGCGAAACCTCGACGGTCGAACCCTGGGAGATGTGGGATTCGATCGCGAATGACTTCGGTATCCGTAGGGCCAAGCTATTGCCCCATTTTTGTATCTGAACTTTCATCTTTTCCCTTTCACTACGCGTATCTACAATGAAGATACACTATCCGCCGAAATACCGCAAGCCCCAAATTATATGCCGATCAGATCGATCGTCCACCGGCGTCAATGGCCGCCTTTGCCGCGGCGACCGCTTCCTCGAGGGTGGCGACCTTTCCGTCGAGCTGCATCTCGTAAACAGCATCGAGGATCTTCTTGAACTTCGGCGACGGTTCGAGGCCGAGTTCGATCAGGTCTCGCCCGCGAAGGATCGGCTCCGGTGCCTTTCGCTCGATATCGAGCTCACGAACACGCCCGATGAACCATTCCTGTGCTTCGGACCCAAATCGGCGTTCAGGCGGCAGCCAGTCCGGATTCCGTCCTAGACTGTCGGCTTTGGCGACGCGATAAAGTAAGTCCGGTTCGACCTTTCGCGCTAGGCGTCGAAAAGCTCCGTCACCTATCGGCTGCTTCGCATTCGCTTTATAGAATTCGCCGGGCTTCAGGTGATACCGCACAAGTTGGATCACCTGCTCACGAACGTCGAAACCATTTATCGTATAGATACCTAAACGATCTAGGAAGGAGATCGTCGGCTCGACTCCGGCCTCGTCATGCGAGTGTGAACGCCACCGCCCATCGAAGAATTGCGTCGTCGGGGGCTTCCCGAAATCATGTGCGACAGCGGCGAGCATTACGGTAACTTTTTTCTCGTACGGCAGATCGTCGATGAGTCTGCGGGCCTCGTCGGCGACCATCATCGTATGGACGTCAACATCACCTTCAGGATGCCATTCCGGCTCTTGCGGCACCCCAACAAGCGAAGCTAGCTCGGGAAAGAGCTTGTCGACCACGCATAGCTCGTAAAGCCATTTTAGGCCCCTTGAAGGCTCATCTGCGAGCAGCAGGATCTTTTCAAGCTCGCCCCAGATGCGCTCCTTTGGAAGGTCCGAAAGGTCGATCTCTTTGCAGAGCAAAACGGTATTCGGATCGATATCAAACTTTAGCCGTGCAGCGAATTGGGCCGCACGTAGGACACGTAGCGAATCCTCCGAAAACGTCTCATCGGACACATGCCGAAGGATCTTACCCTCAATATCCCGTCGTCCATTGAACGGATCGACGATCTCGCCGCTCAACGGATCTTTCAAGATCGCGTTCACGGTAAAATCGCGCCGGGAACACGCCTCCTTAAACGACATTTCGGGATCGCCCTCAATGACAAAACCGCGATGCCCTCGGCCGGCCTTCCTTTCCCGACGCGGTATCGACACATCTATGTAGCGCCCGATCTTATAAACTGCGAAAGCCGCACCGACAATATTCAATGAAACGCCGACACCCTTGCCCTGGCCAGCTCCATCGTCGTCGAAGCTCATAGCCCTCGAAGGGCCTTCATTTTCTAATACGCTCGCAGGACTGCCTGATGTCGCTAAAGACGACGTAGATATCTCAGCTGCGAATGTTTCGAGGATATCTTTCAGCCTCTCAGCCTCAACGCCGTAAACTTCAAGGTCAAAGTCCTTCGGCTCAAAACCCATCAGTTCATCACGCACACAGCCACCGACCAGCATTGCCCGGCCCCCCGCATCGCGGATCCTTTTTGCGAGTTCGATTGTGTTACCTTCGGCAAGGTTCATACCAGCTTTACACTTACTATAACTTAGTCGCATCGATGTTTGCTGCCGTGTCGGCGCTTTACGAATCCGTCCAAAGCTCTTACACTAATCCGAGTGGTCTTTCCCCGAAATTTTGGGAGAGACGGCAAGGCACGTATCCGCCGGTCTCGGCTAGGATCTGTGCCTTATGGCGTTTAGGACGCCGTTTCTATGCCAACAGAACCAAGGGCTGGAAAATCAGGATTCAAAGAGTGGTTGATGCAGGGCGTCGCTCGCAACCCCGCTCAAGACGCCGACCACGAACATCCACAACACCGCTGGTGGCAGGTAATGTGCCTCACGGGCTTGGACTATTTCTCGACGCTTGGTTATCAGCCGAGTATCGCGTTCGTGGCTGCCGGTTACTTGTCGCCGATCGCGACCCTCTTCCTCGTACTGCTGACACTCGGCGGTGCTCTCCCGATCTATAATCGCGTCGCTGCAGAAAGCCCGCACGGCCAGGGTTCGATCGCAATGCTTGAGGCGTTGCTTTCGCGTTGGAAGAGCAAGCTTTTCGTCCTTGCCCTGCTTGGATTCGTCGCGACGGATTTCGTCATCACGATCACCCTTTCATCTGCCGACGCAACGGCTCACCTTATTCATAACCCGGTCTTCGCAAAATTGACCGATGGATTCGACCACCCGGTTCTGATCACGGCCGCTTTGATAACAGTGCTCGCGGGTGTCTTCCTAAAGGGCTTCAAGGAGGCGATACAGGTCGCTGTAGTGCTCGTTACGAGTTATCTGCTCTTGAACCTTATTGTCGTTGCGACAGGACTCTATGAGATCTTCACGCATCCGAGCTTATTTTCCGACTGGCAGCGCGCAGTGTTCACATTCCCTGACACCGGAGCACCAAGAAGCATCTTTCTCGTCATCGCACTTTCGCTCATCGCCTTTCCACGCCTTGCTCTCGGCCTTTCGGGCTTTGAGACGGGCGTTGCGGTAATGCCTCTGATCAGCAATCCCAATCGCATCGCGAAAACCAGAAAGCTGCTCAGGACGGCTGCCCTGATAATGAGCTTCTTCCTTATCTGCAGCGGTTTGATGACGACAATGCTCATCCCTGCCGCAGAATTCGGCCCGGAGGGCAAGGCGAATGGCCGCGCACTCGCTTATATCGCTCACGCATATCTCGGCGACGGTTTCGGCACGGTCTACGACTTTTCAACGATCATCATCTTGTGGTTCGCCGGCGCATCTGCGATGGCCGGACTGCTGAGCATCGTGCCGCGGTACTTGCCGAAGTACGGAATGGCACCGAACTGGGCACGCGCCTCTAGGCCGCTCGTGCTCATCTTCGCGATCATCTGCTTTGCGATCACATACATCTTTGAGGCCGATGTCGAAGCTCAGGGTGGTGCGTACGCGACCGGCGTACTCGTTTTAATAACGTCAGGCGCCATCGCAGTTACGATCTCGGCATGGAGACGTAAACAAGGCGTGCGATGGGCCTTTTTGACCATATCGGTCATCTTCATTTACACGACCATCGCCAACATCATTGAACGTCCGGACGGGCTGAAGATAGCATCGTTGTTCATATTGGCCATCGTAGCTGCATCGTTTATTTCACGCGCGATGCGAACGACCGAGATCAGGATCAAGAAGATCGAGCTCGATAAGACGGCGCAAACATTTCTAGATGACCTGACGGATGAAGAGATCCGCATCGTTACGAATCGGCGTGAGACCGGTGACGTTGTCGAATATCGGTTCAAGGAACACGAAAAACGCACCGATAACCACATTCCGGCTAGCGACCCGATCCTTTTCTACGAGATCCAGATCAGCGATGCATCGGAGTTCACGGGTGAATTGCGCATCACCGGTGTTGATGTAGCCGGATATAAGATCCTGCGGACGAACTCGCCTGCGGTGCCGAACGCCATTGCCGCGTTGTTGCTCTACCTTCGTGACAAAACGGGCAAGATACCGCACGTCTATTTCGGCTGGAGCGAAGGAAATCCCATCCAATACCTGATCAGATACATCCTCTTCGGCGAAGGCGATACCGCTCCTGTAACGCGGGAGATCCTGCGCCAGGCCGAGCCCGCCCCCGAGCTTCGCCCTAGCGTAAACGTCGGCGGCTAAATTCTATTCAGAAATGAAACTAAAGACGTTCGGCCAGATAGCTCTTTAGAGCATCGGTGGAGACGCGCTCCTGTTCCCAGCTATCGCGGTGACGAACGGTAACGGCGTTATCTTCTAGCGACTCGTGATCGACTGTAACGCAGAACGGCGTGCCGATCTCGTCCTGCCGCGCATAGAGTTTCCCGATGCCGCCCGTGTCGTCATAAACGGCACGCAGCGAAGGCTGCAGGTCTTTCTTGATACGCTTTGCCATCTCGACTATCTCAGGCTTGTTCTTGGCGAGCGGCAGCACGGCGGCCTTTATCGGCGCAAGCTCCGGCACGAGTTTCAGGATGACGCGCGTCTCGCCTTTCTCGGTCGTTTTCTCGGTGTAAGCGTCCATCATTACGGCGAGCAGCGTTCGGTTCACGCCGATCGAAGGCTCGATAATGTATGGATAGAACCGCTCATTCGTCTGCGGATCGAAGTACGAAAGGTCTTCGGTCGAATCGGGATTAATACGCTTGCCGTCCGCATCTTCCGGCTTCTTTGAGTGCACGCGAAGATCATAGTCCGTGCGGTTGGCAATACCCATCAGCTCGTCCCATTGTTTTTCTTCGTCGCTTCGCTCAGGGAAATACCGATAGAGGATATCGACCGTTCTCTCGGAATAGTGTGCAAGCTCTTCGGCAGATTGCTCGTAGAGCTTGATGTTCTCCGCCGAAATACCGAGCGACTTTATCCATTCGAGATAAGCATCGAGCCATTCCTGATGGAGCTTTTGAACCTCCTCCGGACGCACGAAATACTCGATCTCCATCTGCTCGAATTCCCTCGTTCGGAAGATAAAATTCCCGGGCGTAACTTCGTTTCGAAAAGCCTTACCGATCTGAGCGATGCCGAATGGAAGTTTTCGACGCGATGTGTCGAGCACATTCTTGAAGTTGATAAAGATCCCCTGCGCGGTCTCAGGTCGAAGGTACGCAAGGGCAGCCGGATCGTCATCCCCCGAAACGGCTCCGATCGTCGTTCGGAACATCAGGTTAAAAGGGCGAGGTTCGGTCAGATCCGTCGAACCGCAGTTCGAGCAAATGAACTTCCCTGCATCATCGGTATCAAGCTTGTCCTGCCGAAGTCGCGATTTGCAGGAACGGCAATCAACGAGCGGATCTGAGAATGTAGTTTCGTGCCCCGAATATTTCCAGA
>JABARP010000021.1:0-21428 GCA_019186825.1 Pyrinomonadaceae bacterium | reverse complement strand
GATGGATGAATCCAGCCCCTCGATATCATCGCGCTCATAAACCGCCCAGTTCCACCAGCTTTTCTTTATGTTGTTGGCAAGCTCGACGCCAAGCGGGCCGTAATCCCACGACGAGCCGAGGCCGCCGTAAATATCCGAGGCGGGGAAGACAAATCCGCGGCGTTTGGAGAGCGAGACGATAGTTTCAATATTCGGTGCTGACATACGAGTAAAACCCGATTTTAACAAGAACGAAGCGTATATTCATTCACGCAAAACAAAAAAAATGCGGGCTGCTTGTATCACAAGCAAACCCGCAAAGCTGACTTTCGGTTTGAGAGAAGAACTCTCTTAATCGATCGGCGGCAACTGTGCACCCGGCGGCACGACCCACATCTTATAGGTCGTCCTCTCACGGGAACTTCCCTTTATGAACTGCACTCTGGTCGGATCGAGCCCGCGTGTTCGGACCATATAGTCGAGGGCACGTTTCGAGAGCCGTTCATAAGTATTTCTTGTTCTGCTCGCCTTATCCGTTCCCGGATAGATGACGACGTAGAGTTTTGCATCCGGCGTGTTCTGAACCTGGATGACGCAGTTGTCAAAACGTGCCTTGTCATCATCGGCAGACTTCGAGATGAATTCGTCGCACGCGAACGCCTTCGGGGTCGGAATGTCCGGCGGCAAGGCCTCGACATCCGTCGGAACCGAGATGGTCTGGCGACAGCGGCCGTCATAAACGTCGTCGTTAACGTCCAGCTCCGCATTGATCACGCGATTGCCCATTCCTCTTGAATCGACCGTGATCGTCGGTGTGCCAAGGCCGCTCGTGACGGTTCCATTATCCACACGCCACGCAAACTTGAGCGGGATCGGCGATTCGATGTCAGGGACCGCTGTAAACGTTACGAGATCGCCCTCGGTTACGCGAGCAGGCCCTTCAAGGTGAAAGCGGTACGGGCAGGCTTTCGTCGTAGTCGTTTCAACGGCCTTGACGCAGATACAGTTACGCATACCTTTTCGGATCGTAACTTCATCGGTCCACGCGACCTTGCCGTCCGGCCCGAGAACTTCGACCTTGTGCACGCCCGGTGCGAGGTAATATTCCATTCCCTCACCAACGCCCGTCATACCGACATCACGCCCATCGATGCGGACAGGATATGCGGCCGGCGAGCTCTTGATGCTCAGAATGCCCTCGGTCTTGAGCCTTTTTCGTTTTGCCTTATCGGTGTCATTTGCGAACACGCTCGTTAGCCCGAGTGTGAGCATTAAACCGATCACGAAAAGATATGTATTTCTTCTTGTACCCATTCTTGCTTTCCCCTAAATACTAGCCAAAACTCAATTCCACATTGATCAAGGTCGATGAACCCTGGTTTACTCTTCGCCGTCCTTCGGATCGTCATCGCCTCTCTTCTTCGCAAAGCGCTTCCGGGCGGCGAGCCCGACCGATGCCAAGCCTGTTCCAAAAAGCAGGATCGTGATCGGTTCCGGTACCGGCTGCGGCGGCGTCGGCGTCACAGGTGGCGTCGGCGTCGGAGTATTCGGCGTCGGCGTCGGTGTGACGGTCGGCGTGACAGTCGGCGTCGGCGTCTGTGGAATCGACGAGGTCGGCGTCGGAGTCGGAGTATCTTTTTTGTGGCGGATCAGGATGAACGCGATCGGGATCGCGGCCAGCCCCAAGAGTGCCCATTTTGGGAACTTTCGCTCGTGCTCTACCTGTTCGCAATGGCAGTCCTCATCCGTTACGATGTCCGTGCGGGTTTCGGTGATAACGCGGCCGTCCTGCGGCTTTTTCTTCTTATCCTTGTCGTCGTCATCGCCATCGCTTGTAAGTAGATCCTCAAACGTCGATGCAACCCGTAGCCGCGCGAACGTGCCCGAAGCCGAACGTGTCGGATTCGCATTTACGACCTGGACAAGCTGATCAAATTTGATCGGACCGGCCTCAATGCGTGTTACGGCTGCAAAAAGCGATACAAGGCAGATCGCCGCGAGTAAGGTTTTAAGGTTGAATTTATCCATTTAAGTACCCTGACAAATTTCTTCACTGCAAAAGAAAATCCGCTTTCACAGTCCGTTGGCACTCAAATGTGAATTATTATTTGGGCAGAAACAGGAGCTTACACCAAAATTGCGGGCAAATGCAATGGAATTTGTCTGGCGTAAATCTGCGTTACTTACCAATATAACCGAATTTTCATCAATTTCAAGTGGAAAATACGCCCAATGCGCGGATAATTCCACAATTTCTCAAAGATTCCTCGAAAAAAAATCACCGGCTGCCCAAAAAACAGGACGAACCGGTGATACCTTCAAGCGAATCGCGTATCTAAATCGATACCTATTCGCCTTCGCTGTGCGATTTGGCTTTCTCCTCGTTAAGGATCGCTTTTCTCGACAGCTTGACCTTGTTACCTTCCTTACCGATGCACTTGACCATGATCTGCTGGCCTTCCTTGAGCTCGTCGCGAACGTCCTTGACGCGGCGATCCGAGATCTCCGAAATGTGCAGAAGGCCGTCCAGGCCCGGCATGATCTCGACAAATGCACCGAAATCGACGATACGGGAAACCGTGCCCAAGTAGGTCGCACCGACCTCAGCCTCGGCCGTGATCGCCTTGATGCGGGCGATAGCCTCATCAGCAGCTGCCCCGTCATTCGTTGCGATCATAACAGTTCCGTCGTCCTGTATATCGATCTTTGCGCCCGTTTCTTCCGTAAGAGCTCGAATGACCGACCCACCTTTCCCGATAACGTCGCGGATCTTTTCAGGATTGATCTGCATTGTGATGATCCGAGGAGCGTACTGCGAGATGTCTTCGCGCGGAGCCTCGATCGTCTTCTGCATAATGTCGAGAATGTGAAGACGTCCCTTCTTCGCCTGCTCGAGAGCTTCTTGCAGGATTACGGCGTTGATGCCGCCGATCTTGATATCCATCTGCAGGGCAGTGATGCCGTCGGCGGTTCCCGTAACTTTGAAGTCCATGTCGCCGTAATGATCTTCGGCACCAGCGATATCCGAAAGGATCGCATAGCGGTTCCCTTCCATCACGAGGCCCATCGCAACACCCGCAACCGGCTTCTTGATGGGAACACCAGCATCCATCAAACTCAAGATCCCGCCGCAGACCGTCGCCATCGACGAAGAGCCGTTCGATTCCGTGATATCAGAGACAATGCGGAGCGTGTACGGGAAATCTGCTTCATCCGGAAGCACCGACTGGATCGCACGCCGAGCCAAGTTCCCATGTCCCGTCTCGCGACGCGACGTCGAACCAAAGCGGCCCGTCTCACCGACCGAGTACGGCGGGAAGTTGTAATGCAGCATAAAGCGGCGCTTCACTTCGCCCGTCTCAAGGTCGTCCATATACTGCTCGTCCATCTTCGTTCCCAAAGTGGTCGAGACCATTGCCTGGGTTTCACCGCGGGTGAACAACGCTGAGCCGTGAACGCGCGGAAGCCAGCCGACCTCGCATGAGATCGGACGGATCTCTGAGAATTTTCTGCCGTCCGGACGACGCCTGTTCGTAAGCATATCTTCGCGGAAGATACTCTCTTTCAGGTCTCCGAACGCTCTCGCGGCCATTGAACGCTTCGTAGGATCGTCCTCGGGATAGGATTCGACAACTTCCTTCTTCAACGCATCGACCGCGGCGTAGCTCGTAAGCTTATCCTTGCCGGTCGTATCGAGGGCTTCACGAAGGCGGTCAGCAAATTTTGCCTTAACCTCGTTGAATACAGTCTCATCGAGAGCGACAGGCTCAAAGGGACGTTTCTCGATCCCGAGCGCGTTCGAAAGCGATTTCTGCCACTGGCACAGCCGCTTGATCTCACGATGCGCGAGCATCAGGGCCTCGACCATTACAGATTCCTCGACCTCTTCGGCTTCGCACTCGACCATAACAATGGCCTCCTCCGTGCCGGCGACCACGAGATCAAGCTGTGATTCACGACGTTCGTCGTACGTCGGGTTGATAAGATATTTTCCATCGACAAGGCCGATGCGGACACCGCCGATCGGATTGTGGAACGGAATGTCCGAGAGATAAAGAGCGCAGGACGCACCGGTGATAGCAATAACGTCGGGGTCATTGTCCGTATCGGCAGAGATCACCGAAGCGACGATCTGCGTTTCGAAGCGATACCCGTCTGCAAAAAGCGGGCGGACCGGCCGGTCGATCATTCGGCAGGTCAAGATCTCCTTTTCATTCGGGCGGCCTTCCCGGCGGAAATAATTCCCCGGAATGCGGCCTGCGGCAGAAGAATTCTCGCGGTATTCAACTGTAAGCGGAAAGAAGTCCAAGCCCTCTTTCGCGGTACGTGCTGAGACGGCCGCTACGAGCAGCATCGTGTCTCCGTATCTGATAATGACCGAACCATCGGCCTGTTTGGCAACTTTGCCGGTTTCGACGCTTAGCTCTCTGTTTCCGAGCTTGATCGATTCATTCAAATATTTCTTTTCCATTTTCTTTACAAAAAAGGACGACAATGAGCATTTCGTGAAGCTCTTAAATCGTCCTTAGAACAAAACTCTAACTTTGACGTAAAGATCCGAATACACCTCAGGTTCAAATGCTGTCACGTTCAGCGGCCTGAAAGGCGATCTCTTCGCGTGGATCCTGAATTTTCTACATTCTTGGCGGAAGAAGCCAAGCAATACCCCTTGAACGACTACGCGCCCACTAGCGGCGGAGTCCTAGTTTGCTGATTATCGCGTGATACTCCTCGAGATCGCGGCGACGCAAATAATCGAGTAGTTTCCTGCGACGCGAGACCAGCTTAAGCAAGCCCTTGCGGGAGTTGTTATCCTTCTTGTGTACCTTGAAATGCTCGGTCAGCTCATTGATGCGCTGCGTTAGCAATGCGATCTGCACCTGCGACGAACCTGTGTCGCTCGCGTGTGTTTTGTAATCGCCGACTATCTGCTGTTTTACTTCTGTAACTGTTGCCATTCTATTTCTGTCTATTGCTGCTTAGAACCAGCCTCTCCTTTTGCTCGCAGTAACTCCAAAAAACTTTGGTAACCACGAAAATTTAACTCCTAAAATCAACCGTCCGGAAAAGACCTCTTCGATCTCAAACGAATAAATCTAGCATAATTCAAGCACTTTTCCCTAATCTAAACCTCGTACTTGAACTCCTCCATGAACTTTGTCGAAAACGTCCCTTTCCGGAAATTCTCGTCCGCCATGATGCGTTGATGCAGCGGAATGGTCGTCTTAATGCCTTCGATGACCATCATCTCGAGGGCCCGCTGCATACGGGCGATCGCGAGTTCACGCGTTCGAGCATGGACGATGAGCTTTGCGATCATCGAATCGTAGTAAGGCGGAACAACATACCCCGGATACGCTGCCGTATCGACGCGAACGCCAGGCCCGCCCGGAAAATTGAATGCGGTTATCTTTCCAGGGCTTGGCGTGAACTTTACCGGATCCTCCGCATTGATGCGGCACTCGATCGCGTGTCCGCTGATCTGCACCTCGTCTTGCGTATATCCCGTGTCTTTGCCCGTCGCGATCACGACCTGGTTGCGGACGATATCCGCAAGCGTGACCATCTCGGTCACTGGATGTTCTACCTGGATGCGCGTGTTCATCTCCATGAAGTAGAACTGATCGTCCTCGTCGAGAAGGAATTCGAACGTCCCGGCAGACGAATAACCGATCTCTTTGCACGCCTTTACGGCTACTGCACCCATCTCATCGCGAAGCCGCTGAGAGATCGCCGGTGAAGGAGCTTCTTCAAGAAGTTTCTGATGACGACGCTGGATCGTGCATTCACGTTCGCCGAGGTGGATCACGTTGTTGTGCTCGTCGGCAAGAACCTGTATCTCGATGTGCCGCGGCCGCTCGATATACCGCTCAATATAGACCGAACCATTCTTGAATGCAGCAAGTGCCTCGGACTGTGCAAGTTCAAGATTCGTGGCAAGCTCATCAGCATTTCTGACGATGCGCATCCCGCGTCCGCCGCCGCCGGCCGCAGCCTTGATGATCACGGGAAAACCGATCTTGAGTGCAAGAGCCTTTGCCTCTTCCGCAGATTCGATCGGATCCGGGCTGCCCGGCAAGATCGGCACACCGGCTGCGATCATCGTCCGCCGAGCTTCGACCTTATCGCCCATCATCGCGATCACATCCGGACGCGGGCCAATGAATTTTATATTGCAGTCTTCGCAGACCTTCGCGAATGTCGCCGATTCGGCGAGGAATCCGTAGCCAGGATGGATCGCATCCGCGTCAGTTATCTCAGCCGCAGAAATGATCGCGGGGATATTGAGGTAACTTTGAGCTGACGGAGCCGGGCCGATGCAGACCGCCTCGTCCGCGAACTTAACATGGAGGGCCTCACGATCGGCTTCCGAATGTACGGCGACCGTCTTGATGCCCATCTCCTTGCACGTCCAAATGATACGGCATGCTATCTCACCGCGGTTGGCAACTAGGATCTTTTGAATATCACGAGGCATTATTTATTCTGCAGGAAGTAAAAAACTGTCCGAAGGCAGCGGTTTGCAATGATGGTTTCCGGGGCCTTGCCCCAAAAGATGAAAAGTCAAAATTCAAAGATCTGCGTGCGACCCTCGAACTTCGACTTTGAACCTTGGCCGTTGAACTTTGGACCCATTCCGTCCTAGTTTTTCACTCCAAAAAGCGGCTGGCCAAATTCAACGGGCTGGCCATCCTGGACATATATCTTTACGATCGTCCCGGAGGTTTCGGCTTGGATCTCGTTCATCAACTTCATCGCCTCGACAATGCAGACAACCGTGTCGGGAGAAACGGTCGCGCCTTCGCTCGTAAACGGCGGCTTGTCCGGTGCCGGTGCCCGATAGAACGTACCGACGATCGGCGACGTGATCTTATAGAGGCCGGCGTCTTCATCTACGGGCGTCTCAGCGGCTGATGAAGCAACGGGTGCAGTGGCCGCCGGTGCTTGAACGGGCGGAGCCAGCACTTGCGGTGCGGCAACGACCGTCGCAGACTTGCTCATCTTCACACGGATGTTTTCATTCTCGAATTCAAAATCCGTGAAGCCATGCTCGTTAACAAGAGCGGCGAGCGATTGAAGCTCGTCCATATCAAAGGACTGGCCTTCCGCTCCCGCACGCGTTTCTTTATCTTTTTTTTCGCCCACTTGTCCGTCTTCTGCCTTAGCCGACCCGGTCTCGCTCATAAGTGTATGAACCTCCGCTATTTATGACTAGCCTTTTGCGGCAAGCTCACGCGGATTGTCCACAAGCTCGATAACTGCCAACTCAGCATTGTCGCCTTGGCGACGTCCGAGCCGGATGATGCGTGTATAGCCGCCGTCACGGTCTTTATAGCGCACACCGAGCTCATTGAAAAGCCGCTGGACGGCTGCCACGCCCGCCGTGCGGACCGGAGCCTCCTTTGCTTCACCCTTTTTCCCGCGAAAACGGCTCTGAGCGATCTTAAAGGTCGAGTTGCCTGCATGAAAATATCCGGCAGCTTGACGGCGAAGATTCACTTTCCTCATCGCCGCATCCGGACCGTCGGCCTGCTCAGCCTTTCGTGCGAGCGTGATCGCCTTCTCAACGAAAGGCCGCAGTTCCTTCGCCTTGTGAACGGTCGTAATGATGTATTCCTTATCGGCGTTGATAAGCGAGGTCGCAAGGTTACGGAGCATCGACATACGATGCTCGGTCGTGCGTCCAAGTTTGCGATGTGCTTTTTGATGTCTCATGATGACAAGTCCAATATTCAAACTCAACGCTCAAGGCCGACCTAGATATCGCCCTTGAGCGCCGAAAATACCCTAATCTAGATCTCTGCCGCCCGTTCCCGGGATCGGGTTGCCCTGCTCGTCGAACTCCATCCCGAAATCGAGTCCCATTCCATGGAGCATATCCTTGATCTCGGTGAGCGATTTTTTGCCGAAGTTCTTCGTGTGAAGCATATCCTTCTCGCTGCGCCGGATAAGGTCGCGGATTGACCGGATCTCAGCATTCTTCAGGCAGTTATACGAGCGAACGGAAAGCTCAAGTTCATCGACCGACTTGTCCAGAAGGTCGTTGCGCATAAGCGGCGGACGTGCAATATCCTCGTATTTATATTCTTCTTCTTCCTCTTCGAAATTGATGAAGATCGACATATGATCTTTCACCAACTTTGCCGCGAGGCCGATGGAATCTTCCGGCTTCACAGAACCGTCCGTCCAGACCTCGAGCGTGAGGCGGTCGTATTCCGTGTTCGAGCCCTGACGGGTCTTGTCCACGTTATAGTTGACCTTCTTGATCGGCGTATGGACCGAATCGATCGGGATAAAACCAACCGAGAGGTCCTCGTCATTGTTTAGCTCCGCAGAAACGTATCCGCGTCCCTGCTTTAGCCGCATTTCGATCTCGATCGATCCTTTGGAACTGATCGTCGCAATGTGAATGTTCGTATCGAGCACTTCTACGTCGCCGTCAGCTTCGATATCCGCGCTTGTCACTTCGCCCGCACCCTTGCGGCTGATCGTCAGCATTTTCGGGCCGCTGCCGTGAAGTTTGAACGGCACCTGCTTCAGGTTCAGGATGACGTCCGTCGCATCCTCGACAACACCTTTGATCGACGAAAACTCGTGCTCGACACCGGTTATCTTGACCGCGGTGATCGCTGCACCTTCGATCGAAGAGAGCAGGGCTCGGCGGATCGAGTTGCCGACCGTCGTTCCAAAACCTCTCTCGAACGGAGCCGCATAGAACTTGCCGTAGCGTTCGCTGAGAGTTTCCGTCTCAACGTTAAGCCGGCTCGGCATTTGGAATTCTGTCCAATTTGATTGAGTCATAGTTGTTCTTTTAAAAAAGGCTTTGGCTTTGTCCCCGGCAGACGCATTGAGTAAGAACGGACTCGTTTTTAGCGTGCCGGCTACTTCAGCCAAGCTGTCAAAAAATTACTTGCTGTAAAGCTCAACGATCAGCTGCTCATTGATATTCTGATCGATATCTTCACGACGCGGATTCGCGGCAACACTGACCGTGAAATCGCGGCTGCCTGCGGAAAGCCATGCAGGACGGCCGCGGCCGACCGCAGTTGCCCATGCACCTTCCACGTGTGCATTCTTCTGCGTTTTCGGCTTTACAACGATCTCATCGCCGACCTTCACCTGGAACGAAGGAATGTTCACCTTTCGGCCGTTAACGGTAATGTGGCCGTGGTTGACGAGCTGGCGTGCCTGACGGCGCGAGGTCGAAAAGCCCGAACGATAGACAACGTTGTCTAAACGACGCTCAAGCAAGAAAAGAAGGTTTTCGCCCGTAACACCCTTTTGGCGAAGAGCCTTTTCGAAATATGTACGAAATTGTTTTTCGAGAACGAAGTAGATGCGCTTCACCTTCTGCTTCTCACGAAGCTGTTCGCCATAGCCCGCAAGCATCTTGCGTCGGGCTCCGCCGTGTTGTCCCGGAGGATTGGTTCCACGTTTTTCGATCGCACAAGAAGGTTTGAAGCAGCGATCACCCTTAAGAAAAAGTTTTGCACCTTCGCGGCGGCAAAGCCTGCACACCGCATCTCTATATCTAGCCATAATTTGCCTCCGGCGACCTTCAGCCTCGATCTAGGTACTAGCCACTGATCGGTCGGCCAATGTCGCTGTATTTCGGAAAAGTTTACAGAAGGCCAACGCCTCCCTTCATCCTTTCGATAAGAAAAAACCATTTCGAGGCCGGGACCTTGATCCAAGACCCCAAACCTAAAAAAAAACCAAAAACCATCAAACGCGGCGGCGCTTCGGCGGCCTGCACCCGTTGTGCGGGATCGGCGTCGTATCGCGGATCGAATTAACGCGGATGCCTGCCTGCGTAACGGCGCGGATAGCGGACTCACGGCCGCCTCCAAGCCCCCTAACGCGAACTTCTACTTCGCGGACGCCCGCCTCAGCGGCCTTACGAGCAGCCTCACCGGCAGCCTGCTGAGCGGCGAACGGCGTACCTTTTCGCGAACCTCGAAATCCGCGTGCACCAGAAGAGCACTGCGCGATGAGATTCCCGTTGGTATCCGTGATCGAGATGAGCGTGTTGTTGAATGAAGCGGAAATGTGAACGATCCCGGCCGGGATGTTCTTCTTTTCCTTCTTCTTAAAAGTCTTTTTAGCTGGTGTCTTTGCCATTATTCTCTTAAGTCCAAAGTTTCAGGCTCAATGCTCAGAACAAAACTGCTCGAACACTAAGCCCAAAAACTTCTACGCTACTTCTTACCTGGTGCTTTCTTCTTGGCGACCGCTGCCTTGCGCGGGCCTTTGCGTGTACGGGCATTCGTGCTCGTACGCTGACCGCGAACCGGCAGGCTGCGGCGATGGCGAAGGCCGCGGTAGCAGCCGATATCCATCAAGCGCTTGATATCCATCTGAACACGTTTACGAAGGTCGCCCTCGACATCGCCCTGCGCGTCAAGAATATTGCGGACTTTCGTCAGTTCTTCTTCGCTCAGGTCACGGATCTTCGTGTCGTAATTGATACCTGCCTCGTCCAATATCGCCGAAGCGCGCGATTTGCCCACACCGTAAATGTAGGTCAATCCAATTTGTGCCCTCTTGTTGGGCGGAAGGTCAACACCTGCTACGCGAGCCATAATTTCTCCAAATAAATACTATCCCTGCCGCTGTTTGTGCTTCGGGTTATCACAGATCACTCGAACAACACCTTTGCGGTGGATTATCTTGCACTTATCGCAAATCTTTTTTACCGACGGCCTTACTTTCATTTTATCGTCACCTACTTATATCGATAGGTTATTCGCCCCCGCTTCAAGTCATAGGGCGAGAGCTCAACCAGCACTTTATCGCCCGGAAGAATGCGGATAAAATTCTTCCTCATTTTGCCCGAGACGTGGGCCAAAACCTCGTGTTTATTGTCGTCCACCGCGATCTTGAACATCGCATTCGGCAGAGTCTCCAACACGGTCGCCGTAACCTCGATCGCTTCTTCCTTCGACATGGTCGTACAAAGCAAATACCCTACAGACGGGGCAAACTACCTATATTAACGCGGGAACTCCTATCTTTCAAGTCGCAGAAGCGGCTTTTCGACGAGTTTTCTGCTCCTTTGTAAGGGTCAGTATCTCCGGCCCTTCTGGCGTAACTGCCAAAGTGTGCTCCGCGTGGGCCGATGGCTTGCCATCGGCCGTCACGACCGTCCATTTATCGGATAGCGTCCGCGTCTCTTCGGTCCCGATATTCAGCATCGGCTCGATCGCAAAACAATACCCGGCACGGATCCTTTCTTTTGTCCCCGGACGGCCATAATTCGGTATCTGCGGGGCCTCGTGCATTTTCCTGCCGATCCCGTGACCCGTATAATCGCGAACGATCCCATAGCCGTATTTTTCCGCGTGCTGTTGAATAGCCCAGCCAATGTCGCCGATACGGTTGTTGACACGCGCTGCTTGGATGCCGAGCTCAAGGCACTCATCCGTGACACGAATAAGCTGCTCAAGCTCCTCGGAGATCTTCCCGACCGGGACGGTCGTCGCCGTATCGCCGACAAATCCCTGATACGTCGCGGCAAGGTCGATCGAGATTATGTCGCCCTCTTTCAAAGGATCGGGCTTCGAAAAGCCGTGCACGATCTCGTGATTGACTGAAGCGCAGATCGCGTACGGAAATCCGTGATATCCAATGAATGTCGGTATCGCACCGGCATCCCGCATCATTTTATCCGCGGCATTGTTCAGATCCAGCGTCGAGATTCCCGGCTTGACCAACGCACGCAAAGCCTCTCGGACCTCGGCGACAAGTTCGCCGACCGCCCGCATTTTCTCGAGGTCTTTTGCTGACTTTGCGAAGATCATCGTTCAGCTACGAAATTGCCCGCTCGATCCGCGAATAGATCGCTTCAAGATCGCCCGTGCCATCGACCGCCTTCAGCCGATCGGTCTTTCGGTAATAATCGAGCAACGGGGCCGTCAACTCATCGTACGTCGCAAGTCGTGCCGCGACAGTATCTTCCTGATCGTCCTTTCGATGTTCCAGCACCGCATCCGGATGCTCGTCGCAACGGCCTTCAACTTTCGGCGGCTTTGAATAGATATTGTAGATCTCACCGCATATGGGACATGTCCGACGACCTGTCAGCCGTTTCAGAAGATCTTCCCTTGGGACATCTATCTCGACGGCAACGATCTCCTTTTCCTGCTCTTCGGCCAGTCCTTCAAGCTGCCCGGCCTGCACCTGGGTTCGCGGATAACCATCAAGAATATAGGTTCCTGCGGCATCCGGCATCGACGTCCGATCCTGTACTATCTTGAAGGTAAGCTCGTCTGAAACAAGATTTCCCGCTGCCATTACTGCCTGCACTTCGCGGGCGAGCGGGGTGTCCGCCGACTTCATTGCACGGAACAGGTCACCGGTCGATATCTGCAAAATTCCCCGTCGCTCATTGAGCAGCCTTGCCTGCGTTCCCTTTCCTGCTCCGGGAGCACCGATCAGTACGATTATCTTATCCATCAAAAGTAACTTGCCACAGCGGACACGGCGGATCCGAAAGAGTGTTTCCCTTTCAAGGTCCGGGTGTACGCTGTGGCTTCAAAGCGTCTAGCTTCTGCGGCCGCGAAGCCTTGAGCCGGCTCCGAGAAAACCTTCGTAATTCCTCATCACGAGCTGAGCTTCGATCTGTGCAACGGTATCCATCGCAACGCCTACCAAAATCAGCAGCGAGGTGCCGCCGAAGTAAAACTGATAGCCAAGGCCCGTCGGTATCCAACTCAAACCAGGTGTCGATGTCAAAAAGTTATCAAGCGCCGACCCGATGAACGGCAAGCGGGCAACTTTGAAGCCGCTAAGCAGAAGCTGCGGTATGAACGCGACGAGTGCAAGATAGATGGCACCGACGGTCGTCAGCTTCGTCATGATGTCGTTCAAGTAGTCAGCGGTCGGTGCCCCCGGCCTGATGCCGGCGACGAATCCACCGTGCTTTCTCAAGTTATCCGCGACCTCATCCGTATTGAAGATGATCGTGATGTAGAAGAAAGTAAACAGGACGATGAGCGACAAGAAAACAAGTTCGTAATACGGATCTCCGCCGTGAAACTGCTGAAAGAACGCATAGACCTTCGACCAAGTCGCATTCGGATTGTTCGGGTCCGGCGGAAATGCAGCAAAGATCGTCTGCGGCAGAGCAAGCACCGACGAAGCAAAGATCACAGGGATAACGCCGCCCATATTGATCTTCAGCGGAAGGCTCGTTTCCTGGCCGCGATAGGTCTGGTTGCCTACGCGTCGGTTCGCGTAAGAGATCGCAATATTCCTTCTCGCGGACTCAACGTAAACGATCACAGCGATAAGCGCGACCATCACGACCACGAGGAATACAACTCCAAGTGTCGAAGCGGCGTCACCGCTGCTCACGCGTTCCGAGACCTGCGCCAGCCCGTTCGGAAGTCCGATCACGATACCGGCAAAGATCAGAAGCGAAATACCGTTGCCGACCCCACGCTCTGTGATCTGTTCGCCCAGCCACATCACGAAGATCGAACCGGTCGTAAGCGTGATGACGATCATTGCCGTGGCGACCCAGCTATCGGGGATGACCTGGTTTCGCGAGAGCCATGTAGCAACAAAAAACGTCTGGACCGCACAAAGCACGACCGTAGCATAACGGGTCCATTGATTCAGCTTTTGACGGCCGACCTCACCCTCTTCCTGGATCTTCTTGACCGTCGGCGAAAGCACGGGCATCAGCTGCATGATGATAGAGGCAGTGATGTAAGGCGTTACGCCGAGCGCAAAAACCGAGATCGTGCGAAAGTTTCCGCCCGAGAAAAGATCTAGAACACCAAGCAAAGTTCCGGCAACCTCGCCCCAAACTGCCTCGAGGCGAACTTTATTGATGCCGGGTGCCGTTATGTGGGCACCAAGGCGATAGACCGCCAGAAGCCCGAGCGTAAAGAATATTCTCTTTCGCAGCTCGGCGATCCGGAACATATTTTGGACCGCGTTAAAAAACTTCTCCATATAAGTCTCGGCTTAAAAGGGCTTTCCCAACGAGAGCCGTCGGCTCTCAAACTTGATCCCGAAGACCTCGATCAGATCTGCGTCGCAGTTCCGCCGGCCTTTTCGATCTTCTCTTTAGCGGTTTTCGTGAACCGGTGAGCGCTGATCTTAAGGGACTTTGTAAAGTCGCCATTTCCAAGAATGACGAGGTCGTGCTTCGCCTTTTTGATAAGGCCACGATCGTGCAGGATCTCCGGCGTTACTTCGTCACCGGCCTGGAAGCTTGCCTCGATCTTGGCAAGGCTGATCTCGATCCACTGCTTCTTGAAGATGTTCGTGAATCCGCGTTTCGGAAGACGACGCTGGAGCGGCATCTGGCCGCCCTCAAAGCCCGGGCGGCTTGAATAGCCCGAACGCGACTTCTGCCCCTTGTGCCCACGGCCTGAAGTCTTGCCAAGGCCCGAACCGGGACCGCGGCCCACGCGCTTCTTCTTGTGCGTCGAACCAGGTGCAGGATGTAAATTATTAAGTGATAAAGCCATGTTTTCCTCTTCGGTCGCAAGTTGCGGATCGCATTAACTTGCGACGATCCGCAACTTACTTGTCGCCGCCAACGATCCTCAGCAAATGCGGCACCTTCGCAACGATACCACGCGTCGCCGGAGAATCCGGCCGCGTTACGGTCTGATTCAGCTTCGTTATGCCGAGGCTCTTTACGATCTCCTTCTGCTTCTTAGCATAGCCGATCATGCTTCGGTAGTACTGGATCTCGATGCTTCCAGCTTTCGAATTTTCTGCTTTCTTTGCCATTTCTCAAAAATTGCGGATCCCACATTCCGCGTTTCCACCTATCCGAACTTAAACGAGTTCCTCGACCTGCTTGCCGCGGAGCCGTGCGACTTCCATCGGATCCTTCATTCGGAGCAGCCCGTCAAAGGTCGCGCGAATGACGTTGTGAGCGTTGTTCGACCCAAGGATCTTCGTGCGGACATTGTGCACTCCGAGCGACTGCATCACAGCACGAACAGCTCCGCCGGCGATAACGCCGGTACCTTCAGCCGCGGGCTTCATCAGCACTCGGCCCGCACCGTATTCGCCGATCAGCTCGTGCGGAAGAGTTCCGTTCACGAGCGGCACACGGATCAGGTTGTTCTTTGCAGCCTCAACTGCCTTCTTGATCGCGTTCGGCACTTCTTTTGCCTTGCCGGTACCAAAACCAACGTGGCCTGCCTCGTCACCAATAACGACAAGCGCCGCGAACGAAAGGTTCTTACCGCCCTTTACGACCTTCGTCACGCGATTGATCGAGATGAGCTGATCCTTAAGGATCAGGCCTGCGGGTGAAATTCTCTGTTTCTTATTCATTTCTAAATGATGCTATTTAAGCGGCTTCGCCCGCGTTCTGTTTCGCCTCGTGCTTATTAAGTCCGTTCTCCCGCGTCGAATCAAGAAGAGCCTTGACGCGTCCGTGGTAAAGATAACCGCCGCGGTCGTAAACAACGCTCGAGACACCGGCCTTCAACGCACGTTCAGCGATCGTCTTTCCGATCTGTTTCGCGGCATCGATGTTTCCGCCGGTCTTACCGGAAAAGTCCTTCTCGGCGGTCGAGGCCGACACAAGCGTCTTGCCGTTCACATCGTCGATGACCTGTGCGTAAATGTGGTTCAAGCTGCGATAGACCGCAAGCCGCGGACGCTCTGCCGTGCCGCG
Organism: Pyrinomonadaceae bacterium; assembly: GCA_019186825.1. GTDB lineage: Bacteria > Acidobacteriota > Blastocatellia > Pyrinomonadales > Pyrinomonadaceae > OLB17. The sequence goes on along the minus strand of JABARP010000021.1, from coordinate 5,797 downwards.
CACTTTCTTCCTAATGCGGGTATGCACGCCCTGGCGAATATCTGCTCTGCTTTTCTGTGCCATAACTCTTGTCCTAATTCAGCCCTATTTGCCGGTCTTACCTGGCTTGAGCTTGTAATATTTATCGGCGTATCGAATGCCCTTTCCTTTGTAAGCATCCGGCTTGCGCAGTCGATTTAGTTCCGCTGCGACCTGTCCGAGCTTCTGCTTATCGATACCTGAAAGCGTGATCGTCGTCTGATACTGATTGATAGACGCTTTTGTATTGACGCGTTCTGCCTTTGCTTCGATGCCCTCAGGAAGCGGATATTCGATCGGATGCGAATACCCGAGAGCAAAAACGATCTTCTTGCCCTGAACCTCGGCCTTGTATCCGACACCGACGACATCCATTGCCTTCGAGAAACCTTCGGTAACGCCGACAACTGCGTTATTTGCAAGTGCACGTGCAAGGCCGTGGAATGCGGCCTCGTTATTGCTCGCACGTTCTGCGATAAGCGAACCGTCCTCTTGCTTGAAGCTAACGCCGGACGGGATCGGGGTTGAAAGCGTTCCCTTCGGGCCCTTTACTTCCAGTTTGTCGTCGCTGATCGTAACGGTAACACCGGACGGAATAGCGATCGGTTTTTTTCCTACTCGTGACATATCTTTTACTTAAAGGCCGCCAAAGCGTACTAGCTCTCGTCGGGTCCTTACTCTAAAGCTTTAGTAGATCTCGGCAATAAGCTCTCCGCCGATCTTTTCCGCACGGGCTTTCTTGCCGCTCATTAGACCTTTCGAGGTCGATATAATATTGATACCGTATCCGCCCAGGACCTTCGGTATCTGCTGCGAGCCGACATAAACGCGACGGCCGGGGCTCGACAAACGCGCAAGATGCGTGATCGAGGAAACGCCTTTAGCGTCATATCGCAGGAACACGCGGATAACGTATTTCGGCCCTTCTCCCTTGGTCGAATAGCTGTTGATGTAGCCTTCTTCCTTAAGGATTCGGGCAACTTCCATCTTGAGCTTCGAGCCGGGGATATCGACACGCGGATGGTTCGCAGCGATCGCGTTGCGCATCCGTGTAAGCATATCGGCTATTGGGTCTGTCATTCTAGTTAAACTCCGTCAATTGATCGTGGTTAATGGATCCTGGCGTTGAAACCTCGCTATTCCGAGCATCCTTTGCCTGTCCGCACCATACTTCAAACTCTTTGTTATGACCGCGTTCCGCAGACGAAACTCTGCCGCCCCGCGGTCAAAATCCCCTAATGTCCTACCAGCTTGATTTCACAACGCCCGGGATCTGTCCCTCGCGTGCGAGATCTCGAAGAGCGACACGTGAAATACCGAACTTACGCAGGTAGCCGCGTGGACGGCCCGTCTGCGAGCAGCGATTACGAACACGGATCGGGCTCGCATCGCGCGGCATTTTTTGAAGCTTAATGACCGCCTCATCAACCTGCTCTGGCGTTGAAGCCGGATTGTTGATGATCTTCTTGAACTCGCGGCGGCGTTCGGCATAGTTTGCGACCATCGCTTTTCGCTTGTTGTTCTTAACTACCTTGCTGATCTTTGCCATAACTTATTGTCTGAAGGGCATTCCGAGCCCTTTTAGCAGCGAACGAGCTTCGTCGTCATTACGAGCCGTCGTTACGATCGAAATATTCATTCCGCGGGTCTTATCGACCTTATTAAAATCGATCTCCGGGAAGATCAGCTGTTCGCGAATGCCGAGCGTATAGTTGCCGCGGCCGTCGAATGCTTTACCCGAGATCCCGCGAAAGTCCCTAACACGCGGAAGCGCCACGGAGATCAGGCGATCGAGGAACTCGAACATACGGTCGCCTCGAAGCGTGACCATCGTACCGATGCTCATTCCCTGTCGGAGCTTGAACGCGGCGATCGACTTCTTCGCCTTGGTCACAACGGGTTTCTGGCCCGTGATCGCCTTAAGCTCTTCGGCAGCGACATCAAGCAGCTTTGCATTGCTCGAAGCTTCGCCGAGGCCCATATTGATCACGACCTTCTCGATCTTCGGGATCGCCATCGGATTCTTGATCCCGAATTCCTTGGCGAGTGCCGGTGCGATCTCGCTTTTATATTTTTCTTTTAACCTTGCCATTTTATTGGTGGCTTCTCCTGCCTATCATTTGCCGGGACCCGCAAACATCGCGTTACCGGCTCGTTAAAAAATCTAGCCCTCTGACGGGTTTACGTCATCGACACCTTCGAGCGTATGGCTCTTTTCGCGTCGGTACTCTCCGCTCTCGGCTATTACCTTTCCGCTCTTTGCAACGCGGACCTTCTTACCATCGCGAAACTCGATCTTCACCCGTGTCGGCTTACCTGTTTCCGGGTCGACGAGAGCGACGTTGGAGACGCTCACCCAAGCTTCACGTTCCTTGATACCGCCTTCGCGATTCAGCTGGGGGACGGGTTTGACGTGGCGTTTCACCATCATCGCACCTTCGACCTTAACCTTGCCGAGCCGGGCATCGACCGCGATCACTTTGCCGCGATACGGCTGGCGCTTTCCGGCCGAATCATAGCGGTTATACTCTTTGCCCGCGATGAAAACGACCTGGTCGCCGCGTTTGATCTTGCTGTTTACAGTACCTGTCTTTACCGGTTTCATTTCCTTTTAGATAACCTCCGGAGCGAGACTTACGATCTTCATAAAGTTCTTCTCGCGAAGTTCACGTGCCACTGGGCCAAAAACGCGTGTACCGATCGGCGTTCCATCGTCCTTGATCAGGACGGCGGCATTCTCATCGAATCGAATATACGAACCGTCGCGGCGTCGGACCTCTTTGTGCGTGCGGACGATCACTGCGTTATAAACCTTTCCCTTTTTCGCCGTGCCATCCGGTGCGGCCTCTTTGACGGTAACTTTGATCGTATCGCCAAGGCGTGCGATCTTACTCGTCGAACCGCCGACGGGCATGATCATCTCGACACGCTTTGCACCTGAATTGTCTGCGACCGCCAAGGAGGTCTGCATCTGAATCATAATCGTTCTCCTTTCATCGGAGCACCTGCATCAGCAGGCGTTTTGCCGCCCAAGGGGCGGAACTCCCAAACTAACTTTCCGCTCGCTGCAGTATCTCTGCGACACGCCAGCGCTTTCTTGCCGACATCGGACGCGTCTCGACGATCCTCACGCGATCGCCCACTTTTGCTTCAAGATCGTTGTGGGCCATGAATTTCTTACGTTTCTTGACGTATTTGCGATAGACCGGGTGCTTGACCTGGCGATCGACGCGGACGGTAACCGTCTTTGTCATCTTGTCCGAAGCGACTACACCGACCTTCTCGATGCGCTTTCGGCCCGGCTTTGCCGCTTCGGCGTTCGCCGATACGATCTCTTCTTCTTTCTTATTAGTAGCCATTGCTGATCAAATATATACGCCAAGCCTTAGGCCGCTTTAGCGTCGCTTCCTTTTTCATTTAGCAACGTATAGACACGTGCCAAAGTCTTCTTCTCACGGCGAATGTCATTCAACGTTTCGCCAACACCGAGTGCCTTGCGGAACTTCAAACGAAAAAGCGACTCTTTGAGAGCTTCGGCTTGCTCGTTGAGCTCCTCGACGCTCATTTCCTTCAACTGGTCCAACTGCTCCTTGCGTTTCATTTCTCTTAAACGATGCCTCCTTCGAGGTCAGCTCTCGAGACGAACCTCGTCTTGATCGGGAGCTTCTGTGCCGCAAGCTGCATTGCTTCGCGTGCTAATGCCTCATCAACGCCCTGGATCTCATACAATACACGGCCCGGTTTTACGACCGCGACCCAGTGATCCGGAGCTCCTTTACCTGAACCCATGCGGGTTTCCGCCGGCTTCTTCGTGATCGGCTTGTCCGGGAACATACGGATCCAGATCTTGCCGCCGCGTTTGACGTGACGCGTCATCGCAATACGAGCTGCTTCGATCTGACGATCGGTGATCCAGCCGGCCTCAAGGGTCTTAAGCCCAAAGTCGCCGAAGTTCAATTTTTCGCCGCGAGTCGCTTTTCCGCGCATACGGCCCTTCATAACCCTTCGGTGCTTTACCTTTTTCGGCATCAACATAACTAAATTCCTCTTTCTCTTCTCTCGAACCTAACTATCGCTGCCTGTCATCGCGACGCGGACGGCGGTCGCGCATCGCACTTCGGTCAACCTTAACTTCGTTCATCGGATCGGTCGTCGTGCCACGAGCCATCGATGCCTTCGGATCGAGGATCTCACCTCGGTAGATCCAAACCTTTACACCGATAATGCCGAACGTCGTCAAGGCTTCTGCAAATCCAAAATCGATATCTGCTCTCAGAGTGTGCAGCGGAAGCCGTCCCTGGAGCGACCATTCCGTGCGTGCGATCTCAGCTCCGTTCAAACGGCCGGCGATCATCACCTTGATCCCCTGTGCTCCGAAACGGATCGATTCTTCCATCGTCTTCTTCATCGCACGGCGGAAAGCGATACGCTTTTCGAGCTGCTGAGCGATCTTCTCGGCCTGCAGCTGAGCGTTAAGCTCCGGATGCTTGATCTCAAGGATCGAGATCAACACGTCGCGCCCTGTCTTGCGTGCGAGATCCTCGCGGAGCTTATCGATCTCGGCACCCTTGCGTCCGATGATGATGCCTGGACGCGATGTGTAGATCACGATCTTCAGGCGGGCCGCAGCACGCTCGATATCGATATGCGAGACGCCGCCTCCCGCGAACTTCTTCTTGAGCACGCGCTTGAGTTTCAGGTCCTCGGCGAGGAATGAAGCAAAGTCCTGCTTTGCATACCAGTGCGAGTGCCAATCTTTGTTGTATCCGACCCTAAAGCCGTAAGGATGAACTTTCTGTCCCATATTTTCGCTCGTTTCCGCTAGGGCCTATTCCTTTGCTGTTTCCTCGTTGCTCTCAGGCGTGCTCTGAGCAGCGGCATCGCCTTCATTTCCTTCAACTGCCGGTGCGGCCGTTTCAACCGTCTCGACCGGGGTCGCCTCGACCGCCGGGCTTTCGACCGGAGCGGTTTCAACAGTTGCCTCTACTTCTTCGGCCTTTGCCTTTTCAGCCTTCTTTGCGGCCGGCTTTGCTTTCGCAGCCTTTGACTTCGCCTTTCCACCCTCAGAGGCACGCTTGGCCTTTGCCGCCTCGGCACGAAGTTCTTTCTCCGTTTTCGGCTGCTCTTCGCTCGTGACGTGGATCGTGATGTGGCAATAATGACGACGTTCCTGATACGCACGCCCTTGCGGTGCAGGGCGTAAACGTTTCCTGCCCTTTGTCGGGCCCATATCAACAAAACACGTCTTTACCCAAAGATCGTCAGGATCGATCGCGATGTTGTCCTGCTCGGCCTTGTAGGTCGCGTTTGCGATCGCCGAGTTCAAACATTGAGCGATCGGATCCGCAGCACGCTTGTCCGTGAACTTAAGAACAGCGAGTGCACGCGAAACGTTCTCGCCGCGGATCATATCGATCACGAGACGCGTCTTCCGCGGGCTGCCTTTCAAATATTTAATCTTTGCTACCGCTTCCATTTATTTCCTCTTCGCCGCCTTTTCCGCTTTGGTGCCCGGATGGCCTTTGAAAACGCGTGTCGGTGAAAATTCGCCAAGCTTGTGGCCGACCATATTCTCCGTAACGAATACGGGAATATGACGCTTGCCGTTGTGAACTCCGAATGTCAGGCCTACCATATCCGGCGAGATCGTCGAGCGTCGCGACCAGGTACGGATCGCTGGCGGTTTTGCGCCGCCGCTTACAATGCGCTGCACGACCTTTTGAACACTCAGGTCGATGAACGGGCCTTTCTTAACTGAACGTGGCATATCTTAAACAGT
>JABARP010000024.1 GCA_019186825.1 Pyrinomonadaceae bacterium | reverse complement strand
AACTTCTTCGAGGTATTTGAGGATGCCGCCCTTAAGCTGATAAACCTCTTGGAATCCCTGAGCGAGCATAAAGGGTGCGAACTTTTCACAGCGTATGCCACCAGTGCAGAACATCGCGATGCGTTTGTGATTCTCAGGCGAGAGTTTGTCTGCGACGTACTGAGGCAGGTCGCTGAACTTTTCGATCTCAGGATTCACGGCGCCGGAAAACGTTCCGGTCTCGAATTCGTAAGAATTTCGCGTATCGAGAACAAGAGTTTCCGGGTCGCGGATGAGTTCGTTCCAGTCGGCCGGTGAGATGTGCGTGCCCCGGCCAAGCTCCATATCTACGGGCTGCTTAAGCGTTACGATCTCGGGCTTGATCTTGACATCGATCTTCCTAAGCGGGCGAGAATCTGCGTACGAAAACTTAAGAGAAAGCGTCGTGTTGAGGGCGGTCTCAGCCAGAGGAATAAAGGCGGCGATCTGTTCGCGCAGGCCGCAAAGCGAGGCGTTAAAGCCTTCTGTTGCAAGGATTATGGTGCCGCGAACGCCGGTCCCGCGCATTGCATCCGCGAGAGCTTCTTTGATCGCGGGGAGCTCGCCCTCAAGGAATGTCTTGAACTCGTAACCGTTGACTATCTCGATCTCTTCCATCACTGAATGTGCGAAAAACGCTCACCTCTTTCTATTTGCACGCCGTTCAAAAGATCGCGCGCCGATATTCGTTTCCTTCCCTGCAGTTGCAACTCTGTTATCGCCAGCGTCGTCTGTGAACCGCACGACACGATGATCGATCCCTTTGTCGTTTCGACGATCTCGCCGGGCGCGGAACTCGATATTTCCAGAGTAGGCTCTGCAGCCCAAATTGTCAGCCTCTCACCGCGGAAAGATGTGAATGATGCGGGAAATGGCTGGAAGCCCCGCACACGGTTCGCTATCTCCGGAGCGGTCATATTCCAGTCGATCTCGCCATCCGACCGCTTCAAGATCGGAGCAAGCGTCGCAAGCTCGTGTGCCTGCGGGCGAGGGGATATTGAGTCAAACCGGTCGAGCGTCTCGGAAAGCAGCTCTGCACCGACAAATGAAAGACGCGAGAGTAATTCGACCGACGTTTCGCCGGCTTCGATCGGCGTCTCACGCTGGAGAAGTACATCGCCAGTGTCGAGCCCCTCGTCCATCCGCATCGTAGTTACGCCCGTAGTACGATAACCGTTAGCGATCGCCCAATTTACGGGCGCTGCACCGCGAAGCTTCGGCAAAAGCGAAAAGTGCACGTTGATCGCTCCTTTCGGATACGCGTTCAAGAAACCCGAGGGCAAGATGCGGCCATAAGCGACAACTACAGCAACATCCGCCGAATACGAGCGAAAGGTTTCGAGAGCCTCTTCCGTCCGCACCTTTTCGGGCTGAAGTACCGGGATCCCGAGTTCCAGAGCTTTTGCCTTGACCGGCGAGAAGACGACCTTGTTCCCGCGGCCCGATGGACGATCGGGCTGCGTGTAAACCGCCACAACATCGTGGCCATCCGCCGCGATGCGCTCGAGCGTTGGCACGGCGGCGGCCGGTGTTCCCATGAAAACTATCTTCATCCAACCGTTATCTCGCGAGGCCTAAGGTATCCGCCATGATGTAGAACGTCCAATTCTCCTCCATCGAACCACGGAAGAGATAAGCGTTAACGCCCTCGGCGAATATCGCAACGTCCTCGCCGCCGTGCGTTTCGCCCGTCAGCGGGATCGCCGCTTCCTGAAGGTAATCCGGATCGTCCGTATTTACGTTCGAAAGGTCAAAACGCCCGTTGATGTTGGGTTTCGCCCTCTTGTAATCTTCGCAGCATTTTTTAGGGCCGGCCGGCTGCTTGTCCGTCTCGCCCTGATAGCCTTTGCCGTTCGCATAGGAAAGCGTCGTGTACGGCAGGCCGAGCTTGTCTTTGTGATAACCGGGCTCGAGGTTACCGTTGCTGTCCATCTGGCGGACAAGCCCAAGGATGTCATTGCCTCGCGCAGGATAACCTTGGATCACGAGCGTGTGGCTGTGGTCCGCGGTTACGACAATGAGTGTGTTCGAAAGATCGACCTTGCTCGCGGCGGTTCGAACGGCGTCAGAAAGTGCGATGGTGTCGGTCAACGCTCGATAGGCATTTCCTGCGTGGCTGCCATGATCGATGCGTCCGCCTTCGACCATCAGAAAGTAACCTTTCTTATTTCGCGAAAGTATGTCGATCGACTTTGCCGTCATTTCTGACAGCGAAGGCTCGCCGGCCTTGTCATTCTTCCGATCGAACGAATAACGCATATACGACGGTTCGAAAAGGCCCATCAAGCGCTTCGTCTTTTTCGGGTTGATCTTATCGAAATCCTTCTGATTCCAGACGTACTTCGAATCGTCCCTTTTCTCGACCCATTCTTTGATCAGGTCGCGGTTGTCGAGCCTTTCGCCATGCTTGTCCGAGTATTCCGGGTCGGTCTGGTCGAAGGTCATAAACTTCGACCGTCCGCCGCTCAAAAGCACTTCAGGACCGTCGCCGTAAGGTGTTTCGATAAGCTGCCTTGCGATGTCCGGGAATCCCGCAGCGTAGGCGGCCGGATTCCGTTTCTTGATGTCTGCATCGGACTCCCAGTTCCGGTCAGCAGTGTGTGCGTAACACGCTCCGGGAGTTGCGTGGGTCAACCTCGCTGTCGAGACGATACCGGTCGAAAGGCCGGCTTCCTCGGCGTATTCGAGCAAGGTTTTCGCCTCGTTCCCTTTCACCGTACGGTAGTCATCGTGAACGACATTCTGATTGACCGAAAGAATGCCCTCGTCGGTTTTCACGCCCGTAATGATCGCACTCATTGTCGGCGCCGAGTCCGAGGTCTGTTGATTGGTCGAATAGGTTTTTGAGAGAGCTGAATATGGAAAGTTCTCAAAACTCAGCCTATTCTCCTCGCCGCTCTCGCCGCGTAGCTGTCCCTCTAGAATGCGGGCAGCGGTCAGCGTCGAGACGCCCATTCCGTCGCCGATGAAAAGTATCACGTTCCTTGGCTTGCCTTTCTTCGGCAAGATCGGCTTAGTCGCCTTTGCACGATCGACGGCGGCCCATCCGTCGCGTCTCCAAGTTTCCGGCGTCTCAACCCGTTTAACCGGGAACGGATCTTTCGGTACCTGAGCGACGATGAGCGCAGCAAGACAGACAAGAGTGAGTAGCGAGAGCAAAAATTTCATAGTTCTTCCCCGTGGAGTTCAAGTAGGCTGCGGAATATTTTACCAATTTGCCCTTGCAAGCCTAAATCGCTTACACTCATCGAAATTTCTGTCCCGGAATAATTTTCAAAAAATATGCGTTTCACAGGTGCAACAGGCTTGCATTCTTTGCAACACTCGTGTATTCTTTAATTCGGACGCGCATGGAGCAAACGCGTAATCTCCACACAAATAAGGACTTATGAGCACAGACAAAGGAAAAGCTATTGAATCGGCATTGGCACAGATCGAGAAGAAATTCGGCAAAGGATCAATCATGCGTCTCGGGGAACGCCCGCACAGTGAAGCAGGAGCGATCTCGACGAGCTGTTTGAGCCTTGATGCCGCCATCGGCGTCGGAGGTTTCCCAAGAGGCCGAATTGTTGAGGTTTACGGGCCGGAGAGTTCGGGAAAAACGACGCTTGCGCTGCAGGTCGTCGCTTCTGCGCAGCGTGAAGGCGGTGTTTGTGCTTACATCGATGCAGAGCATGCGATGGACCCGGAATACGCGGGCAAACTCGGCGTCAATATCGACGATATGCTTATCTCGCAGCCCGATTCCGGCGAACAAGCGCTCGAGATCGCGGAAACGCTTGTGCGCTCGAACAGTGTCGATGTGATAGTTGTTGATTCGGTTGCTGCACTTGTGCCGCGCGCCGAACTGGATGGCGAAATGGGCGATTCGCTTCCCGGCCTGCAGGCACGCCTGATGTCCCAGGCCTTGCGAAAGATCACGGCGATCGTAGCGAATTCGCACACGTGCTTTATCTTCATCAACCAGCTTCGAGAGAAGATCGGCGTCTTTTTTGGCTCGCCGGAAACGACGACCGGCGGAAAGGCATTGAAATTCTATTCGAGCCTGCGGCTTGATATTCGACGTATCGGGGCGATCAAGGACGGCGACAAGGTCGTCGGTAACCGCACACGCGTGAAGGTCGTAAAGAACAAATGCGCACCGCCATTCCGCGAAACTGAATTCGACATTATGTACGGCGAAGGGATTTCGCGTGAGGGCGATCTGATCGATCTCGCCGTAAATCACAATGTGATCGAGAAGGCCGGAGCATGGTTCTCATATGCCGGCGAACGTCTCGGCCAGGGACGCGAGAACGTAAAGACGCTGCTCAAGAATACGCCTGATCTGACCGCACGCATCGAGAAAGACGTCAAGGTCGAGCTCGGCTTTGTAAAGGCAGATTCAGCCGCAATTTAACAGCACGTTGGGCGTGCCGCCGCATCCTGCACCAGGCACGCCCAACAAATCCGGAAGTATCTGTTATTGCTTATTCGCGTTCTGAATTCGCTTCATGCTCTTCATTGCAGGAACGTTGTCAGAGGCACCGGGCGGAACCGTGTTAACGTTCGAAGCCACCTTTCGCATCTTGTCGAGTTCTGCCTTGTTCGGAATGCCGGGAGTCGGGGTCACGCCGGGTTTGACGCCGCGTTTAAGTTCTTCCTGACTTGGGATACCGGGCGTTGGAGTTGTTCCCTTTTCGACCTTCAGCGGATCTTTTGGAATTCCCGGCGTCTCGTTTGCAGAAGGTTGGATCGGCTTCGGATCCAGGCCCTCCGGCATATTGTTCGGATCAAGATTCGTCTTGACCGCCGAACCGTTCGCGTTGGCGTTAGTTGCTGTATTCGTGTTTGATGTGCCGGCCGAACCGCATGCGGCACCGATTGCGGCGATCGCAAAAAGAAGAGTGAGTGCAATAAACTTTGACATTAAGAAACCTCGCTTTATTCATAAATGAAAACACGCCGAGTCATCAAGCGCAAGGAGCGGGTTTGACAACTCAAAGCGGCCTATTTACACTCATAAATTCGCGCATCGGAATCCTTTGGATTCGGCGTCCACACAAAAATGGCCAGGTAGCTCAGTTGGTAGAGCAGCGGACTGAAAATCCGCGTGTCGGCGGTTCAATTCCGTCCCTGGCCACCACCGATCATCAGGTTCTTTTGTCCCTTCTTCTTCAATTTCGAATTTCCGCTTTTCCGTTTTCTTATCTCGAGTTTCACATCTCAAATCTCAAATCTCACATCTCAAATCTCAAATCTTGGTTCCGTCCTATTGCGCCCGTTCTAACTTGCGGGCTTCTGCGGTACGCGACGAGGCGGCATTGTGAGCATACGGTATAATTGCGATTCACGTTCTATGGAGCCGTTAGCCAATAGGATAAGGCCGAAGACACTTGAGGAGTTTGTCGGGCAGGAGCACCTTGTCGGCGAAGGCAAACCTCTTCGACTTGCGATCGAGAACGGCCATATTTTCTCTTTCATTTTGTGGGGCACACCGGGAACAGGAAAGACGACGCTTGCGCGGATCTATGCGAACGCGATCAACGCCGAATTCTACGAGCTGTCGGCCGTGTCGGCGGGCAAGGAAGATATTCGTAGGATCCTAAAAGCCGGTACGAAAAGCGGCCGGCCGAAGGTACTTTTCCTCGACGAAATCCATAGGTTCAATAAGGCACAGCAGGATTTTCTCCTGCCGTTCGTCGAGAGCGGCGAGTTGGTTCTGATCGGAGCGACGACCGAGAATCCGAGCTTCGAGGTGATACCTGCGCTGCTTTCTAGGCTGCGTGTTTTTGTCTTTGAAGAATTGACGCCGCGCGAGATGTCGGCGATATTCAACCGCACCGAACTTGAGATCGGCGAGGAGGCTCGCGAGTGGCTGATCGAGATGGCGAATGGCGACGCGCGTCAGGCGATCTCGATGCTTGAGAGCACCGCGCAGCTTTATGACGAGATCACCGTCGAGACATTGAAGGAGACGCTACAGGCCAAATTCCTTCGCTATGACAAGAAAGGCGAAGAGCATTACAACGTCATTTCGGCGTTCATCAAATCGATGCGTGCAAGCAAGCCTGACGCTGCGATGTATTACCTTGCACGAATGCTCGAATCAGGCGAAGACCCGAAATTCATCGCCCGCCGAATGGTGATATTTGCTTCCGAGGATATCGGTCTTGCACAGCCGACCGCGTTGGTCGTTGCCAATGCCGTTTTTCGTGCGGTCGAGACGATCGGAATGCCGGAATGTGCGTTGAATCTTGCACACGGCGTTGCTTACCTTTCAAATGCCGCAAAGGACCGTTCAGCAACGAACGCGATCGGCGAAGCTTCGCAAGACGCAAAGAGATTCGGCAATCTCCCGGTGCCGATGAAGATACGTAATGCCCCGACGCGTCTGATGAAAGAACTCGGCTACGGCAAGGACGAAGGCGACGATCCCGAAGGCGATCTTATGCCAAGCAAATTGCGGGGCCGGAAATACTTTAAGTAACTAACGCTTCCAGTAGTTCTTGATCTTGAGATCGAGCATTGGGAAAGCACAGTATTCGACCGAGCGGCCGGATTCGCGCAAGAGCTTGACCATCGGGATCGCGGCATCGGCATTCCGCGTGTGTACGATGATCGTCGCCGCGCGTTGGAGGGACGGGTTCTCCGTCAGCCATCTTGCGACCTCGAAGCCGGTCTGATGATAATCATCGTGGTCATTCGTCTCGTAATGATGCGGAAGTAGGTCGTGATCCAGAAAGATCGCATCATAGCTTTGCTCTGCTAGGAACGCCTTTGCGTCTTCAACGTTCGCGGCAATATCGATATGGTCGCCGTTGAACCTTTTGATGAACCAGCGGTGCCGTCTTTCATCATCATCAAGCAACATTAGGCTGATGGGAGTTCGGTCGGCGGAAAGGTCTGCAAGTTTCAGTTTGATCAGTATGCTCTTAATTAGTCCCATGGGATATTTAGACGCGTGCCGCGCATAAAGTTCTCAATATACATTACGCGGGCGGGCGGTTCGAGTTCCAAAACGTGAATCCGCGATGTTATACTACTCACCCTTCTCCTTGATATGACAAAAGGCACGAGTCAAAAACCATTTCTACGATCCGTCGAGCGCTCATCGGAACCGGATCCTGAGTCGGTGTGCCCGCGTTGCTTCGGAACCGGGCTTGAGATCACGGCCGACGGTGCGAAGCGTTGTATGTGCCGGATCCTGCTCGATGATGCCGATCAACACAAACGAGCAAAGCTCCCGCGTAGATACGACAACTGCCATTTTTCAAACTACAAGCCGCAGAATCCGTCGCAGAGTGCGGCTCTCAAGTACGCAACGACCTTCACGATGGAATATCCGGCGGTCGATCGCGGCCTTATCCTGATGGGCACGGTCGGTGTCGGCAAGACACATCTTGCGGTATCTATCCTAAAGGGACTCACGGAACGAGGTTTCAGTTGCCTCTTCTATGAATTCGGTGCGTTGTTGAAGGAGATCCAGGATTCCTACAATCCAAATACATTTTCCTCCGAATTGAGCGTCCTTGCGCCGGTGCTGAATGCGGAAGTGCTCGTTCTGGACGAACTTGGCGCCTCAAAGCCGACCGATTGGGTACGGGACACGCTTGGCCACATCATAAACACACGCTATAACGACAAGAAACTAACTGTGTTTACAACGAATTACCTCGACAACCGTCCGAATGAACGTGAAGAAACGCTCGAGGACCGCATCGGGGTTCGCACGCGCTCACGCCTTTTCGAGATGTGCAAGAGCGTTGAGATCACGGGCCCGGACTACCGCCGAGGCATCGATTCCAAGCGCTAAGGCATCAAGATCAGAATGTTTAAATTTTCTTAAACATTTTTGTTTACTTTTGTACATATTGTTCATATAATGGCGTATCGGGATACTTCCCGCCTACCTGATAAAACGCCATGCTATCCACCAATTCGATTCTCCGCCAAGGACGCTTCCGCGTCAGCCAAATAGTCGCCTCAAGCTCATCACACACCATTTACGAGGCGCAAGACAACCTTGCAGCTAAACCCGTTCTGCTATGCGAAAACGCGGGTCTGACCCTTTTTGGGAACTCGAACGCAAAATATCGCGGCAACGGCATTCTCGGGATCGCCGACCGTTTTGATGAGAACGGCCGTGCGTATCTCGTCACTGAACCCCTTGCAAGTCCGGGTCCTTGGGACCTTGGGAATGACCGACACAACGAGGCCGAGGTTGCAAAGGTCTGCGATCGCATCCGCCCGATCGTCGACTCGGTCGCACAGATCCGTAAACAGTTCCCGAACGCAAAGCTGATCGAGATATCTCCACTATATTTCCGCGCAAGCCTGGACGGTACACTGAAACTCGCATTTTTTGAACGTGCTCACGTTCTCGGCAGCAATCCTTCGGAATCTGCCTTCCTGCCGCTCGAGGCAATTTGGGATACGCTGGATTTCGCGTCACAAAAGGCCATAACCGCCGACTATGACGAAAAGAGCCTCGCCCTGCTCGACGCACCGCCTGACCACCGCACAGATCTTTATTCGATCGGAGCTGTTTTTTACAACCTTCTGTCGGGATCGGCCCCCAAATCGGCCCTTGAGCGTCTGATCGTGATACTCGACTCCGGAAACGATCCGCTCGCGCCGATCGATAGCCTTAACCCGCACGTTCCGGCTAAGGTCGCCGCAGAGTTGATGAAGATGCTCTCGCTAAAACGCGAGCTCCGTGATGATTCCCTTGAAGCCGCTCTGATGCAGCCTGCGATGCCCACCGCGGTGCCGGTGGCCGCTCCGCCGGCAGTCGTTTCTGCTCCGCCGGTTGAAAAGGTTGCGCCTCCCGTCGAAGAAGTTGCTGCACCCGTCGAAGAGGCTCCTGCGCCAGTCGAAGAGGCTCCTGCACCTGTCGAAGAGGCTCCTGCACCTGTCGAGGAAGTCGCCTCGCCGGTCGCCGAGGTTGCCAGGCCTGCTGAAACGTCCGCACCAACATTTGCTCCGGCCGCAAAGGCCGATGAGTTTGACGATCTGCTCGAGATCCCCTTTGCACCACCGGTTCCTGCCGTTTCGCATGTAGCACAAGAGCCGGTAACAGAAGCTGCTTCAGAACCCGCGGCTATCGCCGAGGAAGAAGCTCCGTCCGTGAGTGTTTCCGCACCCGAACCCGCAACTGCGGAGTTTGAGATAACTTCGTCGAACGAGGTTGTCGAGCAGCCGGTTGCTGAGGCAGAGCCTACGGTCGCTGAAGAACCCGCTGCTGCCGAGGAACCTGCCGTGACCTTCTCGCATTCTGAAGAAGTGATCGAGGAGCACCCGGAACCTTTCATCGACGAGGTTGCGTCGTCCGAGCCGGAACCCGTCGAGGTTGAAGAGGAAGCCCCGACCGTGCTCACACATTCGCCGGCTGATGAACCTTACGGCGGGGTACACACTCGCGTCGAAGCGAATGCCGTCCCTGTTGTCGAATCCGTGTCGCCGGCAAAGACCGAAGTGAAAGAAACGGCCTCGTCAGCTCCCGCTACGTTCGGATCGTTTGAACCGGAAACAAAAAGCAGCTCGGCGAAATTCATTGGCATCGGCGCAGTTGCACTGATCGTTCTGGCCGTCGGCATCTGGGTGATAAGCTCGATGGGCGGCGGATCTGCGAAACCGCAACCCGCACCCGTTGCCGCAACTGTCGGTGCTGAGACGACGAGTCAACCGGTCGCCGAGAGCCAGGCTGCTCCGGCCGACCAGCCGACCATACAAGAGAATTCTCCTGCCGAGTCTGAAAAGGCCGCAGTTGAACCCCGCGAAGCTAAGCCCAGGCCGCAGATCGCCGAGGCAAAGCCCGCAAAAACCGAAAAGAAACCCACCGCTGCTGCGACCCCCGCAAAGGCAAAGAAGGTCTCCGTTGACGACTTGATCAACGACAACTAACCCCACCCTGGAGAGAAGAAAAACAATGTTCCGCCATGTATTTTCCGCTATTCGATTACCGATATACATCATCTTCGGTTGCCTCTTATTCAGCGTGATCGCAGTACCGGCAATCTCAGCTCAGTCAAAAGAGCTGAGCCTTGCCGACATTCTGATCGCACTGAGATCGAAGAAGGCTCCGATGGATGAAAAGAATCAGATCCTGACCACGGCCGTTGCTCAGCGAGGTGTTACTTTCGAGCTTACTTCTGACGTGGAGAAGGAGCTGGAAGCAACCGGCGCAAGCGCTGCCCTGATCGCCGCGATCAAGGACAAGAGCCCGAAACCGGAACCGGCTAAGGATCCCGTACAGGTTGCGTCGTCAAGCCCGAAACCGCTTGGTCCCGTACCTGATGCCGCATTTTACAAGGGCCGCGCCATGGGCCTACTCTCTGCGGGCGATCTCGACGGTGCGTTGGTCGAGCTTGGAAAAGCCATCGATCTGAAAC
Source organism: Pyrinomonadaceae bacterium (assembly GCA_019186825.1). GTDB lineage: Bacteria > Acidobacteriota > Blastocatellia > Pyrinomonadales > Pyrinomonadaceae > OLB17. The sequence goes on along the minus strand of JABARP010000024.1, from coordinate 55,492 downwards.
CGGGCGACGCGTCGCTGTACGCCGAACGCGGTTCTATCTACGTCAAGCAGCAGAAGCTTGAGCTCGCGGTGAACCAATTCTCGCTTGCGGTCCAACGTGACCCGAAAGACACTGCGTCATGGTTCCGCCGTGCTGCCGCCGAAGAGAAGCTTGGCCAGACTGATGATGCCCTTGCACACTACGAGAAGGCCGTCGAAGCCGACAGCGCCAACGAGCCTGCAAAAGCGGCCGTTGCACGCCTGAAGGAGGCAAAGGCAAAAGAAGCGGCCGCGGCCAAAGCAGCAGCGCAGCCCGCACAGCCCGTCGACCAGCCGGCAAAGGTGATCGAACAGCCGAAAGCTCCAGAGTCTTCAGCCAAGGCTGATGTAAAGCCGACCGAATCAAAGCCTGTCGAATCGAAGCCCGCCGATCCCGCATCGAACGAGCCTGTTCCCGCAATGATCGCCGTCGGCGACCTCAATTCCCTTGTTGTTGAGCTGGAAACGCCGCGATACTCCGAAATGGATCGTCGCCTGAACGTCCAGGGCAAGATCACGGTCAATGTCATCTTGGACAAGGATGGAAAGGTAGTTAAAGTAGATACCGAATCCGGTCCGAACTCGCTGCGGAAGTCTGCAGAGGAAGCAGTTCGTCGCTCGAAGTTCAAACCGGCGACGGTCAACGGTCAGCCCGTCGGAGCCTCCGGCTACATTGTCTTCAACTTCACCGCGAAACGAGGCTGGTAACTACCGGCTCCTCGATTCGCTAGTAACTCGACGTAGAAGCCTCGGTCTTTATGCCCGAGGCTTCTTGCGCTATTTTCACGCCGACAGACGCCCCGATACGTGTTGCGCCGGCCTCGAACATTGCTCGGGCATCGTCAATTCCCTTTACGCCGCCCGACGCCTTAACGCCAAGGGCGGACCCGACCGTCCGACGCATCAACGCAACGTCATTGGCCGTCGCTCCGCCCTTCGCAAATCCCGTCGAGGTCTTCACAAAATCGGCGCCCGCATTCTTGGCAGCAAGACACGCCCGCACTTTTTCTGCATCGGTAAGAAGAGCCGTCTCGATGATTACCTTGCAGAGAACGTGGTCCTGATGGGCTGCCTGCACAACGGCTCGGATATCATCTTCGACAAGGCAATCGTCGCCGCTCTTGAGGGCCCCGATGTTGATGACCATATCGACCTCTCTAGCGCCGTTGAAGATCGCTCTACGAGCCTCGTACGCCTTTACATCGGGCAGTGTCGCACCTAGCGGAAACCCAATTACCGTGCACACAGGGACATTCGAACCCTCAAGAAAGTTGACAGCGTCCTTTACATAGGACGGATTCACACAAACGGATGCGAATCCGAATTCGGCAGCTTCTCGACAGAGCTTTTTGATGTCTGCGAGCGAGGCCTCCGGCTTAAGGAGCGTGTGATCGATCAAACTCGCCCAGTCGTGGGCAGTCGCGGTCTCGCCGAGAACAATGCCGATCCTTTCGGCTCCGGCGTCAACGATCCTCTCGACGTCGGCGCGGCAGAAGCTTGGCGAATATTCCTCGCCCGAGAGCTTTGCCATCACAAGGTCTGTGATCTGTTCGACAAGTAATTCGTGTTGTCCGTTCGATTGCATTGCTTTACAAGTTGATATTACTACTTTCGGTACTGCCTATCGATGGCGTCGATCTTCGCGACCCGCTTTTTGTGGCGGTCTTCAGTGATCTCCGTCGATAAGAAAGTTTCAGCGATCTGCCACATCTCGTCGATCGAATTCTGCCCGGCGCCGAGCGTGAGGATATTCGCGGAATTATGCTCGCGTGAATTTTTCGCAAGCGCAGTGGAATAACATTGCGCGGCACGCGCATTCGGTACTTTGTTGGCCGCCATCGCACTCCCGATCCCGGCACCGTCGATAAGGATGCCTGCGTCAACGTGGCCGGCACCGACTGCCCTAGCGACAGCGTGTGCGAAATCAGGATAATCGACCGCTTCCTCAGAGTCCGTGCCGAAGTCGCGTACGTTCACGCCGCGTTCAGCAAGCTTAGCCTTTAGCGCCTCTTTCGCCTTGAAGCCCCCGTGATCAGCCCCGATAGCAACCGAGCGAACTTTGATCGATGTCGTCCTCGTCGCCTTTTTAACAAGCTGGATCGCCTTTTCCTGAATGATGTCGGCCGCAAGCGGAGTGAACTTCACCTTCTCGTTGACCCGCAGCCGAGCTCCATGGTCGAGTCCGCGAATATCGTCCTCGGTCAGCAGAAGTTTCGAAGATTCATCGCGATCCCATTCAGCCGCCAACTTGTCTCTTAGAGAATTTACGACGACGTGCTCAGGTTCGTGCGTTTGCGGCCGTGCAGGTGTTTCCTGCGGCTCGGCTGGCACACTTGCGAGTACCTGGCGGACAAGCTCTCGGACACGGTCGCGCGTTTCGTCTGTGGCATTAACCATTCTTTTCGAGGGACACGACGCCTTTCCTTGAAAACGGCGTGCTATTTGAATATATTTTCATTTAGCCAACCAATCAACCAAAGAAGCAAATTTATGACGGCCGAATCAATGAAACAGACCGCAGCGACCGAGTTTACAAACCCGAACCTTTCAGTTCTCTATTCGGCGGACGACATAAAAGCGCGTATCGCCGAGCTGGGCGCACAGATAACGGCTGATTATCGGGGCCACGACCTCGTGCTAGTGGGCGTCCTAAAGGGTTCATGCGTGTTTATGGCGGATCTGATGCGGGCGATCGACCTTCCGATGACGATCGATTTTATGTCGGTGTCGAGCTATAAGGACGGGACCGTCTCAACGGGCGACGTCGAGATCCTGAAAGACCTTAGCAACCCGATCCGCGGCAAGGACGTACTTGTCGTCGAGGATATCGTCGATACCGGCCTTACTTTGACCAGATTGCTTGAGATCCTCGGCTCGCGCGGTGCCAGGTCGATAAAGCTTGCAAGCTTTTTGGACAAACCTGAGCCGCGTATCAAGAAAGAGCTAAACGTTGACTACAAGGGATTTGTGATCCCGAATGAGTTCGTCGTCGGCTACGGCCTGGATGCCGCCGGACGCTATCGAAACCTTCCATTCATCGGCATTGTAAAGAATCCCGCGGAAGCTTGACCTGCAACCGCCTTTTCCGTATAATTTGACCTTTTCGGCTCTAGGGTAGGAGTTTGCCCGGCAAGCGGTCGAAGAAGCTATGGAGTGAAAATGAGTTACACGATCATTAAAACCGGCGGCAAACAGTTCGCAGTTGAAAGCGGCCAGACGGTCCGCGTTCCGTCGATCGATGCCGAGGCAGGCAAGAAAGTCGATATCGACACGCTATTTGCGGACGGCAAAGCGGGCGCAGCCACTGTTAAAGCGACGGTCGTTGGACACGGTCTCGGCGATAAGGTCATCGTTTTTAAGAAGAAACGCCGCAAGCAGTACAAGCGTCGCCAAGGACACCGTCAAGGGTTCACTGAGATCACGATCGACTAAGACAAGTTTCCGCGCGTGGGGCAATATATTCCACGTTTGCGATCAAGTAATTTACTAAGACAATGGCACATAAAAAAGGTGTAGGTTCATCCAGAAACGGCCGCGATTCGAACGCACAGCGTCTCGGCCTTAAGAAGTTCGGCGGGCAGCATGTCCTTGGCGGCAACATCATTGCACGTCAGCGCGGCACCAAGTGGAAGGCGGGCAATAACGTCGGCCGTGGTAAAGACGACACGCTCTTTGCCTTGATCGAAGGCTTCGTGAAATTCGAAGACAAAGGTCGAAAAGGCAAGTTCATCAGCGTTTATGCAGAACGCGCGGCAGAACCTGTTCAGGAAGCTGCATAACGAATAGACAAGGTTTATCCGAAAAAAGGCACGTGTCCGGAACTGGTCGCGTGCTTTTTTTCTATCTCGAAATTTTTTTTACCGTCGATCTTCGCGGTTGTAGTGTGCGGGCTACGGAGATCCGATCGTTCCCCTTTGAGACGCAAGTCTTTGCGGCTCCAACTACTTAGTGCGTTCTCCACAAAACTTCCACAATTTGGGCCTTAAAGTTTTCCACAAGATACTCACAAGCATTCGGTAGAAAACCGAAAATACTTAAAGTGTTTTCTACTTGACTTAATATTTTTCTGGGTTAGTATAGCGATACAGTCAAGGTTGCTTACGGGCATTTTGACCGGCACCGGGAGGTGGAAGGATTGCGGTGACGCTTTTCTTCGCAGGACGGCAGGAGCGGAAGCCACCGTCTGAAACGCCCGGAACCGAAGCCGAAAGGCTTGTGCCGCAGGTCCTTAATTGGATCTCGATCGAAGGTTTGTTCGCAGACTTTTGATCTTCGGTCGCGAGGATAAAAACTTGCGACACCGTACAGGAAGTGATCAGCCTGTAATGAGTGCACGACACGCCGCTCGCTTGAGAGTCCCTCGGGATTTGCAATGTGAGCCTCGTTTGCCGGAAAGCGTAACCGGCGGTGGAGGAAAAGCCACCAAACAAAAAACCTAACGGCACCCCAACGCGGACCTTCGGGATCGTGAATGGGAGAAGAAAGATGAGCTTGCTTGTGTTTCTCGTGCTGACCGGCGATTTAACAGCTCCCCGCAGAGCGTCGTCGGAATAGAAAAGACCGGCAGACATCGCGTGTACATGAGATGTCTGCCAAACGCCTCGATCCCGCGTAGAGTTGGGGCCTTCGGGTCGCGAATCTTGGGACACAAGGAAAATAAAAGCGTTGACACTCGTGAGCGATCACAAGTTTCAACGCTTTTGTTTTTTTGTTTATTCGCTCGCTTCCCTTTCGGCCTTTTCTTTTTCGCGCGATGCTCGTGCTTTCGCCATTGCGAGGATGGACGGAAGCTGCAGGACCTGTTCGCGACGTGTCTCTGCCTCGAGATGAATGACGCGGGCTTCGAGTAGGTTGTTGAGCGAGATCGTACCCAAAAGCCGTTGTGGGTCTTCGCGATCGACGACCGGAAAGCGCGTTATCCCGGTTGCCGCCATCTTCTCGACTACCGGCCTTAATGGTTCATCGTCGAATACTACCTCGGGATGATACCGCGTGATCTCGGACAGCTTTCCATTCGGATCGTCTTTGACACGCTGTATAGCGCCGCGCAGGTCTCGCCGCGTGACAACACCGACAAGGCGGTCATTTTCATCAACGACCGGATACATATGCTGCACGCGCTGCGAGAGGTCGGATGGGATCAATTCTGCAAGTTCTTTATTCGTGCGGCCTTCGTGCAGGGCGTCGATATCGGTACGCATCACTTCCCTTGCGAACGTGATCTCCATCGGATCGAGCGAGTATTCGCGGCTCATATGAAAGCCGCGTCGAGCGATCTTTTCCGTCAGGATCGATCGTCCAAGCGTTAGAACCGTGAAAGCGTGTGCGATCGTTACCGCTATCAGGAGCGGCAGGAGCATATTGATGTCGTGCGTCAGTTCAAGAGCGAAGACAATGCCTGTGAATGGCGAACGCATTGTACCGCCCAGGATGGCCCCCATACACACGAGCGGCCAAAATCCGATGCCTTCTGCGGGCAAGAAACCGCCTAATAGCCCGCCCAACGCGCCTCCCATCATCAATAGCGGAGCGAGCACGCCGCCTGACGTGCCGGAGCCTAGCGAGATAACCCAAATTAGCGACTTTACGAAAAGGACGCCGAGAAGGAGCTTCAACGGCGCGTCGGTCTGCAGAAGTTCGCGGATGACGTCATAGCCGACGCCGAGTGCTTGCGGAAAGATCAGGCCGCCGATACCGATCGCGATACCACCGATCGCAGGCCACCACATCCAATGGATCGGGAGCTTTGCGAAGGCGTCTTCTGAGGCATAAACGCCTTTAGTGAGAAGCAGCGAGAGTACGCCTGCGAGCAACCCTGCGATGATGCAGCCCATTAAGCCGTCAAAGCCTACGAAGCTTGGGTACGGGCCCGCCGGGAACAGCGGGGCCGGATCGAGAAGATACCGTCTAGCGGTCGTCGCAGCGGCCGCCGCAAGAGCGACGGGAATTAGGCTACGCGGCTTCCATTCAAAGAGAAGAAGCTCGACTGCAAGCAGAACAGATGCTATCGGGGCACCGAATGTTGCGGCCATCCCTGCCGCCGCACCGGCTACGAGCAGCGTCTTTCGCTCTGAGCTTGTAAGTTTAAAGAATTGCGCGATCATCGAACCGAACGCGCCGCCCGTCATAATGATCGGACCTTCCGCACCGAACGGGCCGCCGGAACCGATAGAGATCGCTGACGATATAGGTTTTAAGATCGCGATCTTCGGCTGAACGCGACTCCCGTTGAGGAGAATGGACTCGATGGCTTCAGGGATCCCGTGGCCGCGGATCCTTTCAGAACCGTACCGAGCCATAAACCCGATGATCAGGCCGCCGATGACCGGCACGAAAATAATGAGCCAGCCGAGCGTGCTCCCTGCCGGCGAAGTATTCTCAAAACTAAATGTCTGGTAAAAGAATATGTTGGTAAAAAGAGCGATCAGGCGTAAAAGTAGCCAGGCGATACCGGCACTCGCGATGCCTATCATCACTGCAAGCAGCGAGATCCGGATCACTCGCCGCGTTGTCGTAAAGTCGCCGATCTCGGCTGCCGCCGAGTTCTCAAAACGTGTCCAGAATCCTACCGGTTCGGCAATTGAGCCGTTGTTCATCTATTTCCTCCCAAATGAAGCGAAATAAAAACGGTAACATTTTTTAAATTCTGATGCAGGTATGCCGCTTTTCGAATCGATGTTCACGGTTTGTTAGTGCTGCCGCCGCCGAATAGAATCTAACAAGAGAAAATGTTCCTTGACCGTGTAAAGATCCACATTAAAGCCGGCGATGGCGGAAACGGCGTGACCGCCTTTCGGCGTGAAAAATTTGTACCTCGCGGCGGTCCTTCCGGCGGCGACGGCGGCGTCGGAGGCAGCATTTTTATTGAGGCTGACGAGGGTTTGAATACGCTGCTGCACCTTCGCTACAACCCCGAACACAAGGCCGAACGCGGCCGTCATGGCGAAGGCTCAAATCGCTCGGGTAAGGATGGCGAAGATCTGACAGTCCGCGTCCCTGTCGGCACGCAGGTATTTGACGCGGACACGGGCGACCTGCTTTTTGATTTTGTCGAAGCCGGCCAACGCTACCTTGCTGCTAAGGGCGGGAAGGGCGGTTGGGGCAATGCACATTTTGCTACACCGACCAAACAAGCCCCGAAATATCACTACGACGGCCGTCCGGGTGAGGAACGCAACCTCCAGCTCGAACTCAAGCTTATTGCCGACGTTGGACTCGTAGGCTTTCCAAACGCGGGCAAGTCCACGCTCATTTCCGTCATTTCAGCCGCGAAGCCGAAGATCGCAGACTACCCTTTTACGACGCTCGAACCAAACCTCGGCGTTGTCGATATGGGCGATTTCAAGACGTTTGTCGTCGCGGATATTCCGGGGCTTATCGAAGGAGCTTCGAACGGTGCGGGCCTGGGCGACCGCTTTTTACGGCACGTCGAACGCACGAAAATGATCCTGCATCTCGTCGATGTCTCATCGGTGTCGGGACGTGATCCCGTCAACGATTACGAGGTCATAAATCGCGAGCTGGCCGCCTACGATGCGGACCTTGCCGAGCGGCCGCAGATCGTTGTCGCCACGAAGATCGACGCCCTCGATGATGAAGAAAGGCTCGAGTCGCTCAAAGCGACGTCGAAAAAGGATGGCCGGCCGTTCTTCGCTATCTCGGCTGTCACAAATAAAGGTGTCTCGGAACTTGTGAATGCGGTCGCACTCCGCTTGAGGGCTGAGGAAGATGACTGAAGAACGGCGGCCGCTACGGATAGCGTTTTTCGGCGGGAGCTTTGACCCGCCGCATCTCGGCCATCTTGCCATCGCGGAGGCCCTGATAAAGCAGTTCGAGCTTGACGAATTCGTCCTCGTGCCCGCGTTTCATGCTCCGCATAAGCGCAGTGCTCCGACCTCGGCGTTCGATCGGTACGCGATGCTTTGCCTTGCGACACAGCACGAACCGCGGATCAGCGTTTCGCGTATCGAGATCGAGATGCCGCAGCGGCCTTATTCTGTCGAAACCCTTGAGCGCCTGACTCAGATGCTGCCGCATGAAGAGATATCCTTCGTGATGGGAGCGGACTCCTGGCGGGATATCCGAACCTGGCGTGATTGGGAAAGGCTTTTTGAGATGACCGATCACATAGTCGTTACCCGGCCTGGCTTCCCTATCGAGACGGATCACGTTACCGAAGCGGTAAGAGAGCGGATCGTAGACGTACGAGGCAACGAAGGACCAGTTGAGACGGACGCAAAGGCGAGGAACATATATTTTTCGGACGCGGTAAAGATGGAGCTTTCCTCGACCGAGATCCGGAAGAAGATCAAACAGGGCGACGATTCCTGGCGCACGGACGTGCCGGAATCGGTCGCAAAGTATATCATTAAGTATCAGATCTATAGCTAGATGGAAGAATTACAGGAAAAATCTTTGGCTCGCGAATCCGCTCGAGTGGAGATCGCGATCCCGGCAACAAAGTTCTCAAGCCTCGATGACGCTCTGAAGCTTGCTATCCGTTCGGCGGCGGATAAGAAGGCACTCGATATTGTCGGGCTCGATCTGCGGGATATTGCAAGCTTTACTGAGCATTTTGTTATTGCGACGGGCACGAATCAACGTCAGGTGCAGGCGATCGCCGACGAGATCTCGGAGCGGTTGAAGAAGGAGCTTGGCCTTCGCGCCGTTCGTATCGAAGGCTATAACACGGGCGAATGGGTCCTGCTCGATTACGGCGATTTTGTGTTTCATATCTTCAATGAAACTTCTCGTGAATTTTACGATCTCGAACGCCTATGGCGTGACGCCCGAAAGATCGAGATCCCAGATGATCTATAGATGAAGTTCCGTTTCATTTGGGTCGGCAAGACTCGCGATCAGCATTACAAGGCGCTGCAGGAGGACTATCTGCAGCGTCTTTCGCATTTCGTGAATGTTGAGGTCGTCGAGGTCAAAGACTCAAAAGATGGCGATCGCCGAACAACTGAAGGCAAACGCATACTCGAAAAGATCGATCAAAACTCATTTGTCTGCCTCCTTGATGTCGAAGGCAAGCAGAAAAGTTCGCATGGGATCGCTCAAATGATCGAAGGATGGCAGCGGGACGGAATTCGCGAGATATCCTTTGTTATCGGCGGGGCCGACGGGGTCTCAATCACCGTTGGCGAAAGAGCGAATACCGTGCTATCATTATCGTTTCTCACTTTTACACACGAGATGGCTCGTGTCGTATTGGCTGAGCAATTATATAGAGGATTTACTATTATTAAGGGCTTTCCTTACCAGAAATGAGCAAATCGAATTCAAAAGAGATCCAGAAAAAGCTTCTGATCGAGCGTGAATCTCTAGTAAACAAACTGAACGGCAACGACCTTTCGATCGATGATTCGGAAACGCCGGATCCGGTCGACCTCGCGGTTCGGAATTATTCCAAGAATGTCCTTCTTGCCGTTTCTGAGAACGACAGCAAACAGATCGCTCTAATTGACGAGGCTCTTGAACGTCTCGAGAACGACGAGTACGGGACCTGCCAGAACTGCGAAAAGTCGATAAACCAGAAGCGTCTTACCGCAATTCCGTGGGCTCGTTATTGTCTCGACTGTCAGAGCTTGCTCGAACAAGGCCTTCTTGACGACGAATGAGCCTTCTACGTTCGGCCGTAGGGCCGATCATTTCCGTGATCATGCCCGGGCAATGTCGGGTCTGCCTCGCCCGCGAGTGTGATCTCGCGGGCGGTGTTGTTTGTGAACACTGTTGGCAGGATGTACAGGTGTTCACGAGTGAGACTCCGCTCTGCGAAAAATGCGGAATTCCGCTTGGTGCTCCTTCGCGTACAGCAAAGCCGGTGTGCGGGCAGTGCGATAAATGGTCGTTCGACCGTGCCTTCGCCTGCGGCGTCTATCACGGAGCTCTTGCCAGCACGATCATCGCACTAAAGGAAAGGCCGTTGGTCTCGGCACGCATGGTTCAACTCATCCAATCAACGCTCGAACGCGAACACGATCGGACTTTCGATATCGTGATCCCTGTGCCGCTTTCAAAAAGGCGCGAACTAGAACGTGGATTCAATCAGGCAGAAATGATCGCAGGGGTTGTGTCGCGGTACTTGAAGATCCCGTTGTTGGATTCGGCTCTTCATCGGACGGTTCACACGCCGGTCCATCGGGCCGGAATGGACGATCGGGCTCGCGAGCTCACGGTCGAGAAAGCTTTCAGTGTCTCGAATGCCGATTCGATCCGCGGAAAGAATATTCTGCTTGTCGATGACGTCCTTACTTCGGGGGCAACGGCAGATGCTTGTGCCGCAGTTCTCAAAAAGAACGGCGCAAGCTCCGTAATTGTTTTCACGGTAGCTCGCGCCGTATATCGCCATTAGCTTGCCGAATTATGGCACGTCGTATCGAGGTGCCGGCAAGTCACCGTTTGAACCGAACTGAATGATCTGATTAGCGCTGTCAGACGACCTTCTTACATACCAAACGCCTGTATCCGGCCTGAATACGGCGATATCGTCCTTGCCATCCCCGTCGTAATCACCAACAACAGGGATATCGCTACTTAGGCCCCAGCTATCGAAGCTGACGACACCTGAGGAACTCTGCATTGAGTACCAAACACCATTCGAAGGACGAAAGACGATGATGTCGGCTTTACCATCTCCGTCTCTATCGCCTGCAACGGGAACATCGCCATCAAGGCCGAATTGCGTTGCCATGAACCCGCCGTTCAAACTGTAGAGCGCGTACCAGACGCCGGTTGATGGTCGAAAGACCGCGATGTCTGAGCGTCCGTCTCCATCGAAGTCAGCCGCTTGCGGAATGTCGCCGTTGAGGCCGAATTGCGTAGCGCTAAAACCGGCGTCGGTCGATCTGAGCGTGTACCAAGCGCCCGTGCTCGGACGGAAGACGGTCGGGTCGGCTTTGCGGTCACCGTCAAAATCACCTGCCGCAGGAACGTCGCCATCCGCACCAAAATGCAAGGCAGTAAAGGTCGAGCTGCTGCTTGAGATGTAGTACCAATTCCCCTCTGCTGGCCGAAAGACCGCAATATCCGCGATGTTGTCTCCATCGAAATCATCCGGCGTCGGGACATCCGCCGCATTACCAAACTGCTGCACGCTTACGCCGCCATTCGAGCTATTGCGGATGTACCAATTCGTCTCTGACGGGCGATAGACCGCGAAATCGGTCTTCAGGTCTCCATCAAAGTCCGCAGAAGCCTTGGCCCGCACGATCTTGTCGATCTGGCCGTTCCCGTAAACGACGTAGAGTTCGCCGAGCTCATCCTCGCCGAAGGAAAAAACGTTGCGTGGCGTGTTTTGAACGAGCGTCGCCTGGTTGTTATACCAATACCAGATCTCGCCCGAGCAGTAATCGCCAAACACATACGCGCCGTAAGGAAGACTGCCCTGCGTTCCGCGATAGACATAGCCGCCGGTGACCGAACATCTGCCGCTGCTGTGCGAATATTGATAGAAAGGCATCTGATAGTTCGCAGGGATACAAAGGCTAGGATCGAGATTCGTACAGCTATTCCCTTCGTAAACTCGCCAACCGTAATTTCCGCCGCCTGTTACGATATCGAGTTCCTCGAGCGAACCTTGCCCGACGTCTGCCACCCACAGCGAACCATTCAGGCGATCAAATGACCAGCGCCAGGGATTTCGCATTCCGATCGACCAGATCTCCTGGCACGTGTTTCCGGCGGTCGTGCTACCGTTGTCGCACCGTGCGGTATTAGCGCCGGTGAATGGATTCCCCGGCGGGATCTGATATGCGGGCGAAACAGAATCGGGATCGATACGAAGCATCTTACCCAGTAGGAGCGAGCGGTTCTGCGCGCGGTTGCCAGGGTCGTTGCCGGAACCGCCATCGCCCATTCCGATATACAGATAACCGTCGGGGCCGAATTCGACCATTCCGCCATTGTGATTCGAGAAAGGTTGCGGCACCTGAAACAAAATCCGTTCGCTATTCGGATTACCGGTATTCGAATCCCCTGTTCCCGTCGTTGTTGTGTACTCGGCGACGACGGTCGTACCGCTGCCCGATGCGGTGTAGTTCACATAGAATTTGCCGTTCGTTGCAAAGTCCGGGTGAAAAGTAAGACCAAGGAGGCCGCGCTCGCCGCCCGCGCTGATCTTTGTCGAGATGTCAATGAACTGCTCGGAAGTGCGTTGGCCCGGCAAAAAGACACGGATCGTTCCGCTCTGTTGGACGACGAATAAACGTCCTGATCCGTCATTTGCGGAACGGATAAGAACCGGGCTGCTCGGACCCGTAGTAAATGTCTGCAAGCGAGGCGTGTATGGTGCCGGCTGCGGCTGGGCGAAAACACCAACGGTCGCGAAAATGATCGCAATGAGTAAGAGGGCAAAATTCTTTCTGTGCATAGTTTCTCCCGAAAAAAATGACGGTTAGTGGGTGGAGTTTGCGTTATAAAAGGATCAACTCCGACGCAGCTGCTTAGGGGATCTGACGCGCAGCCGTAAGGGACTTCTTGTGTGAACAAAAAAAACTGTTTAAACTCACAAAGATTGTAACGGCTTTCTTGCCAGCATTGCAAGAGTATTCTCAGCGGCGATAATTGCCCCGACGCCCGCGTTCGAAGTCGTCCGTTCGGCTATTCTGAAGGCGAAGCGTAACATCCGCCGCCAAGTCGAGGTCGGCTCTCTCGCCTCGCGCCAGCTGAAAATGGCCGGCGGCGGCGATCATCGCGGCGTTGTCGGTCGAAAGATGTTTTGACGGAAAATACGCCGGGATATTTAGCTTCTCACCAAGTTCCTCCGCAGCAGCACGTAATGCGAAGTTGCACGCAACGCCGCCCGCAACGATCAGACTCCGGGGTCGGAGATCAACGGCGAGCTTCTCAAAGCTCTTCATAAGCCCGCGTATCACCGCTCTTTGAAAGCCGGCCGCAATGTCCTTGATCTCCTGCGAAACTTCTCCGTTCGCGGGTTCAACGGAATTCTCGCGCATATAACGGACCAAGGCCGTCTTTAGTCCGCTGAAACTCATATCGGGACGGCCATCCGAAATCTTTGCGGTCGGAAAATGGATCTTCCTAGCGTCGCCTTCGCGCGCGAATCTCTCGATCACCGGGCCGCCGGGATAGCCGAGGCCTAGCATCTTCGCCGCTTTGTCGAACGCCTCGCCCGCGGCATCGTCACGCGTTCTTGAAACGATCCGATATTCCCCAGGTTCAGGAATATAGAAGATGTTCGTGTGGCCGCCCGAAACGATCAAAGCGAGGGCGGGAAACTCGACCGGCGGATTTTCGAGCGTGACGGAGAAGACGTGGCCTTCGATGTGGTTGACGCCAACGATCGGTATGCCGAGTCCGTAGGCGAACGCTTTCGCATAGCAGACGCCGACAAGCAGCGAACCGATGAGGCCCGGGCCTTGCGTTACGGCAACTGCATCGAGGTCTGCGGCCGAGATCTTTGCGTCGCTCAATGCCTTTTCGACGACGGGTTCGATCTTTATGAGATGTTCGCGTGCGGCGATCTCAGGCACGACGCCGCCCCATGCCATATGCGTTTCGATCTGGGAATGGATCACGGACGAAAGCATTTCCTTGCCGTCGCGAACAACAGCGGCGGCAGTCTCATCACAAGAGCTTTCGATTCCGAGAACGAACATTCTATTTAGACTAGCAGACCCCAGGGCTTGGACGCTTCTTTACTCCTCGGAAATGGTGCGTGAAAGCTCGATGCCGACCGGAAAATGCACTTTAAAATCGTCACGCATCGCCTCAGTGTAGTGTTCGAGGTAGCGGTCGATCTCGCCTTTGTCCGTGGCGATATACGAGGTTGCGTAGTAACCTTCGTTGCTTTCAAAACGAGCACGCACGAAACAACCCGTCTCAAGCACGTCTGCAATGTGCTTTGCGAGCATATATGCCTCAAAATCGCCTCGCAGCCTGTCCTCAACGGCCGCTCTAACTTCGTAACAGAACATCTCGGATATATTGAGCGTAAAGTTCTTTTATTTTAAGATATCTTGCTGGTTCACGCGAGATACAGATCTTATGGACACGCGCGGCGTTACAGGAATTCTTGTCAGGCTGTCGGACGGCGATAAAGATGCCGTTAACGACCTGCTGCCGTTCGTCTATGACGAACTGCGGCGGCTTGCCGGCAACTATCTGCGCCAGGAACGCTCCGACCACACGCTGCAGCCAACGGCCCTCGTCAACGAAGCTTATCTGAAGATGGTCGATATCACGCAGATAAGCTGGCAGAACAAAGCCCATTTTGTTGCCGTTGCCGCAAACCAAATGCGGCGTATCCTTGTCGATCACGCTCGGCGACGCAACGCATTCAAACGCGGCGGTGAATTCCACATCCTTACGCTGAATGACGAGATCGACAAAGCCGCAGATGAGACCACAGAGCTGATCGAGCTCGACGATGCTCTAAACGAACTCGCCAAAATGGACGCCGTAAAAGCTCAGATCGTCGAAATGCGATATTTCGGAGGCCTCACGATGGAAGAGGTTGCTGAGGTGCTCGGTGTTTCGGTGATCACGGTCAAGCGTCATTGGAAGATGACGAAGGCCTGGCTTTACGGACGGCTCACAAAAAGTTCCTGATACTTTTCTGACGGCGGTTTCGCCTTATCTGTTGACGGGTAGCACACGATGCTCCGCGTTCATTATTTGATAGGAGAAACCGCAATGATAAATCATATTTCAATTGGCGTTAACGATCCGAAGCACGCCGCGGATGTCATAGCCGAACTATGGGGCGGCGTCGCGCTTCCATTTCCGCCAAGCCCGGGCGGCTACGTTGCCTTCGCAGATGACGACAAAGGCTCGATCATCGAATTCGTTCCGATCGATGTTCATATTGTCCCGGGGCAAGGCCTTCCCGACGAAAAGAACTTTTCGATCCAAACACCGACCGGCGACTTTGAGGCGACCTTCATTGAGGGGAATGAAACCTCGCTGTTCGGGTCTGTCCACGTAAACATCAATTCTCCGCTCGATGAAGCCGAGATCAAGGCGATCGCAAAACGTGAAGGCTGGCGATGTTTCACGGCGAACCGTGCCGGGGGAGCGTTCCAGCTGATCGAGGTCTGGGTCGAGAACAGATTCCTTGTCGAGGTCAATACACCGGCAATGGCGGAGATATATCGGAACTTAGCGAAGCCTGAACTTTGGGCGGAGTTCATCAACGTGTCGCTACCGCCGAAATATGCGGCGAATTACGAAAGACTGGCGGCGTAAAAGTTTTCCCTGCCTTCTTTGCTCACCAACCAAGACCGGGCCGTGCTGTCTTAATTGAACGCACCGCCCGGTTCCCCGTTTCCCGCAAGCCCCAAAAAAATCTACGCGTCTAATGATACTTTTTGCCTTTCTCTTCCGCCTTAATGTGTGACGGCCAAAAAGAAAACGCCGAGAAGTTACATCACCCATTTATAAAGAGGTTAAAGAAATGACCAAAAAGCTATTTATATTTATCGCGATCCTTTGCTTTTCGGCGACAGCGTTTGCCGACGTGAAGATCACAACCAGACAGACGATGAGCGGCCAATCGAGCCAAAACACAACATACATCAAAGGCAAACGCAGCCGCACCGAGATGATGAACGGGATGATGGTCTCGCTCACACAGTGCGACCTGCGGCGGGATATCCAAATGAATCCTGCGGCCGAGACGTATATGGTCACTTACTACGAAGACGGCAGTTCATCGACGCAGGTCTCCAAGACAGGAGAGCCCGCTCCGGTCAAGAAAGGCGGCACGATGTACGTCACCACGACGATCAAGGATACCGGTGAGCGAAAGCAGATGTTCGGCTACGCCGCACGGCATATCATCCAAACCGTCGTCATCGAATCTTCGCCTGACGCCTGCAATCCGACGAAGTCCAAGATGGAAATGGATATGTGGGTCATCGATGCGGAGTTCGCCCTTCAGTGTTCGCAGGAGCGTCAGTATGTGCCGCGTCCGTCCGGGATGAACGGCGGATGCACGGACAAGTATGTTCCGAAGACGATAGGCACCGCAAAGTCCGGATATCCTGTTTGGCAGAAGATGACGTCGTTCGACCAGTCGGGCAAGGAGCTGTTCTCAACGATCAACGAGGTCATCGAACTCTCGAAAGCTACGCTCGATCCCGCACTCTTTGAAGTGCCGAAAGACTATCGCGAGGTAAAGAACGCAGCCGAAATGTACTCAGCCTCGAGCTCCGTACCGAGCTATTCAAGTTCGTCGATGTCTAGCAGTTCGAGCACGTCGTCCACACTGAACTCGAATATCCAACAAGCAAATTCCGTCTCGGCCGCTCCTTCGAGCGACCTTGGCCCGAAGAAGGAAGGCACGATCCGGATCGGCCTCGCCGGAGTAAAGACCGGTGAAGTTGCGGCCGGGATCGCGGCGGGCGATCTGGCCCTTGCGATCGCAAACACCTTCGGAACCTATCTCAAGGGAACGAAGATCGAGCTGGTCCTCCTAGAAGCAAGGCTTGCCTCGGCCGCTTCTTCCGAGGCCCGCGAAAAGCAGTGTGACCTTGTGCTCAATGCAACGGTCTCGCACAAAAAAGGCGGCGGCGGTTTCGGCGGATTCGGAAAGATGCTCGGTTCGGTAGTTGCTCAAACCGGCATCGGACATACCGGAAGCACGGTCGGCAACATCGCCGGTCAGATGGCAACGACCGCGATCGTCTCGGCGGCGAACGTTTCAGGAAACGTAAAGTCTAAGGACACGCTGATCCTTGACGTGCAGTTGGTCTCGTTGGCAGACAACGCATCCAAGCTTGCGCAGACATTCAAGGTAAAGGCTAAGTCCGACGGTGACGACATCATCTCAGCTGTTGTCGAGCAAGCGGCACAGGCGATCGTGAACGCGGTCGGCAGGTAAGTCGATAGACTTTTTCGCAAAAACGAAAGTGGTGAGACGTCGAAAGGCGTTTCACCGTTTCGCTATTTCTCAGGGGGGAATCCGACACGCCTTACAAGGTCGTCAAAACGCGGATCGCCGCGAAGATTCTTCAATCGATGCCCGGCCTTTAGCAGCGTCAGCCAATTGGAACGCTGCTGATACGCACGCTCCAGCCAATAGAATGCCTTGTCCTTTTCATCGAGGCCCGCATAGACGACGGCAGGCAGGAAAGTTGATACTTCGCCAGTCCGTGCCCTTTTCTCAAGCGATGTTGCGATCGCAAGAGCCTCTTGTCGGCGTCCGGCGGTCGCATAAACATGACCGAGCGCCATCTCCGTCAACGGATCTTTCGAGAGCTCGAAAGCCTTTTTGACAGACTCGACCGCTTGAGTGAATTTTCCCTGCTGCTGTTGGATCTCGCCGAGGTTCAAATACGCCCTCGCGAATGTAGGATCGCGTTCGATGACCTGCTTAATTTGTTCTGCCGCCTCGTCATAGCGTCCCGCAACATAAAGCGCCCAGCTGATATTCGTCGCGGCATTCAGATTCAGCGGATCCGACTGCTGTGCAATACGGTAGTGGCTCATCGCTTCGTCGGTACGCTGCATTGCAACAAGAAAATTGCCATAGGAATAATGCGCTTCCGAGCTGTTCGGAGCACGGCGGATCGCTTCCAAATATTGCTGTTCCGCACCCTTAAAATCCCAGTCGTAGGTGGCCTGAAGCGAAGCAAGGGTCACATACGGGGTAGAGAGCGTCGGGTCAAGGCGAAGTGCGGTCATCGCAGCCTCGCGCGCCTTCGGGTAAGCGTCCTCGGGCGACATCACGCCATACGCCGGTGCTGACCGGTAAGCAAGAGCCACGCCTTGGAACGCAAGAGCGTAGCTACTGTCAGCGTCGATCGCTTTGCGATAATTCTCAATGCTTGCGGCTATCCCTGCGGGCGTCGATCTATGCCGCTCGAATTCACCCTTCAGGTACAGATCGAATGCCTTGCTGTTGTTCGTATAGCTCCCGCTTGGCCCACCCGTCGGTTCAACGATCTCGAACGCCTCAAGCAGCCGCTTTTGCAAGCCCGCCTGCAGTTCCGCCATATTGTCGGGAGCCGCCTTCTCGGTAAACTCGACAACATTGCGGCCTGTCGCAACATCGACCAGCTGGGTCGAGATCGCAAGTTCATTTCCCTCACGCTTCACAGTACCGAGCACGACGGTTTCCGCACCGATCTGTCGTCCCGCGTCGGTCGGCGAAAGGCTGTGATCGAGCTTATCGATCGTGGTTTGCGAAATAACGCGAAGTTTATCAAAAAGGCCGAGTGTTCCTGCGATCGAGTCTGAGACGCCGCTTACGAGATAGTCATTCGCGTGGTCACCGGTCTCGTTCCGGAACGGCAGAACTGCGATCGTCTTGCCCGGACGAGGCGTCTCCCGGCCGGTCGTAACTTTGAACAATACGTCAACCGATGCGACGCCGGTCAGAAACAGCACTCCGACAACTGCGGCAATTAGAAGGAGTGCGGCAACAGCCGCTCTAACAAAGGGCCTTGAAGTCGAGCGAGGAGCCGCCTGGATGTGGGTTTCGGCGTAATGGATCTCGTCAGTCGTCTCACCACTGCTGTATGTCGGAAAAGACGAACGCGACGTTTGATCCGAGATCTTCTCGCGAAATGCAGCAAATACAGGTGCGAATACCTCATCATCGCGAACCGCGTCGAGCCTCGGCTCAGTGGGAAGCCATACGAGCCATGGGTCGCATTCGTCGATCGCCTGTAAAAAATAGTCGGCTGCCGCCTGCTTATCACCAGCGGCAAGTGATGCGTAGCCTAGAAAGAGCGGCTTTACGTCCTCGTGCTTTGACCGTTCGACGAGTTGGTCACGGACCTCGGCGGCATTCTCCTGCTTACCGCATGACGCATAGGTACACGCAAGCTCAAACGCAACGAGCGACAATCCGGGAGAAAGTGATGCCGCTTTTCGGCCTGCGTCCAGGGCTTCTTCGCAGTATCCTGCATGCGAAGCAACAAATGCGAACTGCGTAAGGCCCTGGACAAAATTTGGATCAGGCTTCAGTAGCTCCCTCAACCGCTCGAGGGCTTCAGGGTACCGGCGAAGCTGGTACAGATACCAAGCGACAAGGATCTGTGTCCGCAACGACAGCGGATCGAGACGGCCGGCGAGATCGATCTCCTTGCCACCTTCATCGAGCCGCCCGGTCGTGATCAGCAGGCACGCGTACCATTCATGAACATGCGAATAGCCGGGATTAAGGGCAAGTGCCTTTTTGAAATACACCTCGGCCTGCTGATAGTCGAAACGGACGGTAAGCACCAGACCGAGCGTCGCGTACGCCTCGCCGAGGCGGTCGTCGACCTCGATCGCCTTTCGCACCGCCGCCTCACATTTTTCTACGGACTCCAATGACGGCGCCAGGCCGTAGATAGCGGCCCACATATAGTAGTCAGCGATGCCGACATAGGCGAGCGCGTAATTCGGGTCTAGCCTTACAGCCTCTTGAAATCCTTCAAGAGCCATTAGGACAGCGGAACCGGTAAAGTGATTCCAGTAGAAACGCCCTCGAAGATATGCATCGTGAGCCTTCGGGTCGTTGGTTCCGCGGCGGGAGAGCCGCCGTTTCTCCGCTCCGGTAAGCTTTGGCGTCAGAATATTTACGACATGTTCAGAGACCGCGTCTTCGAGTTCGAGGATGTCCTTCGAACTCTCGTCGAAATGGCCCGCCCAGATCGCCGCCCCTTTTTCGACCTCAAGAAGTTGGAGTGAAACGCGAATACGATCGCCGAATCTGCGTATGCGGCCGTCGAGGACGTAGTCCGTCCCAAGTTCTCGGCCGACCCGAAGCGGATTCAATGTCTTGCCATTGAAGCTTGCGATAGAGCTCGTCGGTCGCACAACTAGGTCTTTTACGCCGGCAAGCCGATTGATTATAGCGTCCGCGATGCCGATCGTCAGATATGCCGAACTATCATCGGCCCGGCCATCACCGCTCGGATCGAGGAAACTTAGCGGCAGCACGGCCAGGATCTTCGACGTGTCATCACCACCGCGTGCGTTTTGAAAAGATGAGTATGGTATTAGGTCGAGCTTCTCGCCGCCCAAATACTTTTCAACGTCTCCACGGAACGCCGCGACCGATCGATACCGCTCGTCAGTAGCCTTTCGCAATGCACGCATCACGATGTTATCGAGATCGCCCGCAAGCATATTCTCGATATCTGTCGGGGTTCCGCCGCGCGCTTCAGCTAGTGCTTGGCCGGTTAAAGTGTCCTCAGAGCTTCGGAACTTCGGCGTTTGAAGCGTTTGATCATCGAGCGCCTGACTCGGCGGCAAAGGCTCCTGCTCGCAAACCGCCCTAGCGGCCTCGAGGGAATTGCGGCTCTCAACTCGGTATGGGCGTCGACCGGAGAGCAATTCGTAGAGAATGACGCCGAGGCTGTAAACATCCGACGCGTAGGTTACGGCCTCGCCGCGAACTTGTTCGGGGCTTGCGTAATCGACGGTCATCATTCGAATGGCGGTCGCGGTAGGCTGCAGCGTATCGCTTGCAAGATCGGCATCGAGGAGCTTTGCAATGCCGAAATCCAAAAGCCGCGGCGAACCATCCGAAGCAACGAAGATATTGCTCGGTTTGAGATCCCGGTGAATGATCTGCTTTTCGTGTGCGTATTCTACTGCCTGACAGATCCGGCTGAATAGCCGCAAGCGGTCGTTGAGCGAAAGATGATTCTTGTCCGCGAAGGCGTAGAGAGGTACGCCGTCGATCAAGTCCATAACGAAATACGGACGCCCGTCATCGGTCGTTCCGCCGTCGATGAGACGCGTGATGTACGGATGATCAAGCGCCGCGAGTATCTGCCGCTCGTTTCGAAAACGACGTAGGACAAAATCCGTATCGACCCCACGCTTTACGACCTTGATCGCCGCCTTTCGCCGAAACTCGCCGTCCGAACGCGTTGCTTCGTAAACCGCGCCCATTCCGCCGCGGCCGATCTCACGCTCGATGCGGTACGCGCCTAGCGTCTTGCCTACCAGCGGATCGATCTCTTCATCGTCGAAAAGCGCAGCGAGGACCTCATGCTTTGCGTTCGGCGTGATCGGTTCTTCGATAAAGCTCTCGGCCTGGTCGAACTGTGAGAGCAGTTTTTCGACCTCGTAGGCAAGGTCGGGATCACGGTCTTTGAGTGCCGCAAGTGTGGCTTTTCGCCCCGCCGGATCTTGTTCCAGACAGGAATGAAAAACTTCTTCGATCTCTTGCCAGCGTTCCGGGGTCATCAAAAAGTGCTCGGCCGCACACCGGCCAAAAAAGCAGATGGATATTTTAATATGCCTGCCAATGCAGACAAAGGAAGAGCAGCGGGAAACACTGAAAAATTCTTGACATCAATACGCATTGGGCGTAAACCAGAGATATGGGAGCACGATAAATACACCAAATGGAGGTACGAGATGGGACGTAAAGCACTCGCGATAATTACGGCAATGATAGCGGCGGTCGGGATAATTTGGATCGCATATATGATCGCAACGATCATTCCGCCAACGCCGCCCGTGAACCTTGAATACGCGCGCGAAGGCGACATGGCTGCCTATATGAAAACATATCCGACACTCGCATTTGTTGCCGTAGCGATCGGCTACGCGATCGCTGCCTTTGCAGGCGGATTCATCGCAACGAAGATGGGACGACGCTGGAGCCAGGGGGCAACGCTCGCGCTTGTCGTCGGCGCGTTGCTGAGCGTGGGGTCGATCGCGACCGCGACCGTATGGCCGCAGCCCGTCTGGTTCGTGATCGTGAGTCTCGTTATCTTCGTGCCGCTGTCGCTCGTCGGCTTCAAATTCGCCGACCATATCATCTAGGCCGTTGTCGGCGGTGTAGAAAGGTTACCGCGGGACTGGAGAGTGATCCGCGGCGAGCATTTTGCTTTGTGTTGACGCATAGGGTTCCGGACCGAAAAAGGCCCGGAACCCTACGCTCATTTCTTTTGCGACCCGTTGACTAGGGCTTCATCCCTTCGTTCCAAACCGGGACAAAATCCGAATTCACAAGCCATTCGATCGGCTTAACCATCGAGTTTATCGCGTGCGTCATATGCGAAAAGTCGATCGTCTTGATCTCATCACTCGCGTGGTGATAGTCCTTGTGCAGGCCGAAGCTTGAGACCGTGTGGGCGATAATTCCCTGCCGTGCAAGCGTGTAATTGTCCGAACGGCGGAAGAACTGCTCTTCGGGATGCGGATCCTGAACGAGTCTTGCACCGCGTTTTGCGAGTTCGGGGCCGAGGTTCGACCGTTCGTAGCCGGTGAGCCAAAGTTCGTCGGGCTTGACCTTTGCATCGGGCCGGCCGATCATCTCGAACTCAAGGTTCGCAACGAACTTTTCCTGCGGGAACGGCAGATTCTTCACAAAATAACCTGCACCGAAACCGCCCGCTTCCTCGCTGCCGAAACAAACGAAATAGACCGTCCGCTTTAGCTTCTTTCCCGCGGCCAGGGCACGTGCGATCTCAAGCACGGCAACCGTCCCCGAAGCGTCGTCATCAGCGCCGTTGAAGATCTTATCGTCGCCCGGTGCATTGTCGCGTACGCCGAGGTGGTCGAGGTGCGAGCTTATCAAGATGACCTGCGAACCGAGCTCGGCGTCGCTTCCCGTGATCTTGCCGATAGCATTCCACGTGTAGGTTGGCGGAGCGGCAGCGAAAGTTCCACGGAGAGTCAGCGTCGAACCGTCCGCAAATTTTGCGAGCTCTTCGGCTCCCTTTGTCGAGACGGCGAGCAACGTGCCGAATCTGCCCAACGAGGCTTTGCGTCCGGCGACCTCCCCCCAGTTTGCGCGGATCTCGGCGGTCTCGACCATTATCACGGCTGCCGCTCCGTCACGGCTCATCTGTCGGATCGAACCTTGAATTGCTTCGTATTTTGTATCGGCCGGCAGTGACAAGATAACGATCGCACCTTTCTTCGCCGTGTCGCCCGGTTTTGCATGCTGGACAGGGCCACTGATCTCTTTACCGGCGATCGCGAATGCGATCAGATCGTCGCCGAGCTTGATCGAAGTTCCGTCGATCGTAAGACCCGTGAGTGTCTCGCGCACCGGGGCCTGCACGGTCTGGACGAACGTCGGCTTTCCGTCGAAACCAACCTCGCCGGCAGGCTCAAGACCGAATTGCATAAACTGCGAACCGACGTACTCAGCAGCTATCCGCTCGAATTTCGTGCCCGACCCGCGTCCCTGCATCGCATCACCGGCGAGAAAATACATCGCCGCACGAACATCGCGCTCCTTGACGCCGCCATCCTGCGCGGTAGCCGGAGCCGCCGCAAACATTGAAAAGGCGAAGATCGTAAGAGCGACCTTCGCGATAAATAGATTCCTTTTCATAATTTCCCGGTTTGTACTACGCAAAACACCTAAGGTTTGTTCTTCCTACTTCCGTCCGAGATCGTAATATCGCCAACTCGGTTTGTGATCTCGGGTAAGTTTGGCGTCGGTAAGCGTTGCTCGAACCATCTCGACCGGGATCGGGCCGTTCTTTAAGATCGCATCGTGAAAATCGCGGTCGGTCATCTTTTTCGAATCCACGAGGTCGTGGTGAAGTGCATAGAATTGCAGGCCGCCCATCATATAAGCCATTTGATAGAGCGGACCGTAATCTCCGGCGAACGAGCGGCGGACCTCCGCCAGAGCGTTCTCGCGTTCATGGCCGACCTTGCTGACGAGAAGGTCAACGCACTGCTCGGGCGTCCATTTGCCGAGGTGGAAATTCAGGCTGAAGATAATTCTCGCCGCACGATGCGAACGCCAGAACAAGGCTCCGATCTTGTCCTCCGGCGTCTTATCGAAACCGCGATCCCAAAGAAGAAACTCCCAGTAAAGTGCCCAGCCCTCCATCCAGAATGGCGTGCCGAACATCCGTCGATACGGCTTGTAGCGCGACGTCATAAAACCTTGAAGATGATGGCCGGGAATGAGCTCGTGATGCGTAACGGCGCGGGCAAAATGCGGGTTGTTGCCACGCATCGACATCATCTTTTGCTCATGGGTCATCGTGTCGGTCGGGTAGCTTACGAGGATCGTCTCGCCGCCCAGGAAGAACGGTGCAACGAGTTGCCGTTCGGGCGTCATCATCTCCATTCGCCACGATTCCTCTGCCACGCGCGGCACTGTGACGAGATCATTCTTCTTAACGTAATCGATCGCCTCACGTGCAAAGTCGCGAATGAGCTCTGGCTGTTTGCCCGGTTCGACGTACGTCTTCTTTACGGCCTCAATAGCCTTCATATAGTCGTCGCCGTAGCCCATTTCCCGCGACGCTTTTTTGAATTCGGCGATACACCAATCGAATTCCTTGTTCGCGATCTCGACAAGCTCCTCGGGCGTGTACGGTATCATCTCGAACTTCAGTTCCTCGATCAGAGCCTCGCGGCCGATCGGGTCGCCTATGATCGTCGTCTTGTCGTCCGGTGCGATGCCGACAAGTTTTGTCGTGATGAATTTTTGATATTTTTCGAGCTCCGCATCTGCCACCTTGTACGGGGACTCGCACCACCAGGTGAAATTCGGATCGTAACCGTTATAGAACGCGTACCAACGCTTCAAGGTGTCGCGTAACGCGGCAACCGATCTTGCCGCTCTATAGGCGACGGTGCGTTTTGGCTTCGTCGCGGATGCACTCTCGAATGCCTTTTGTGTATCCGCGATCTGTTTTGCAAGGTCATTCAGTTGGGCTGCAGACTTCGCCGCATCCGCAAATTCAAGGCGGCGGCGTGCATCCTCGAGGTCCGTGATCGTCCGTGCGAACGGGATAAGCGGCTCCATCTCGGCAAACTGCGCTTTGAGCTGCGACATCTGGTGCTGTTCGTGCTCAAGATGGTTTTTGAAGAGGATATAGTCGACCTGCTCGTCGTGGTTGAGCGATTCAAAATTCATCTTCGCCAACACCGCAAGCTCGTCCGCGTACAGCTCGCTTAGCCTCGCCATCCGTGCCGATGAAAGATCCGATCGCCAAAGCCTGTCGAACGCACCTGTATCCTGCGCAAATCGTTCGATCTCGCCGCGCAGACGCGACGGCATCTCGCTCTGTGCTGCCGCAGGCTTTTGCGCAAGAACGCCCTGCAGCAGCATCGACAACACGAACCCCAAACACACGGATCTTTTAAAAATCTGCATCATAATTCTGTCCAAACTGATCTCGGTCTAAAAAGAAAATGGCGGATCTCGCCGTGAATACACCGTCTTGCCGCCGAAGAGAAAATGCCGTCTAGAGCTCTTTCAAAAAGCTCACGCCATCGGCGATCGAGAGGCCGAAGTTCTCGGCGATCGTCTGGCCGATGTCCGAGAGCGATTGACGCGTGCCGAGAGCGACGCCCGCGCGGGCATTCTTGCCGTAAACGATCAGCGGCACGTATTCGCGCGTGTGGTCGCTTCCCTCTTTTGTCGGATCGTTGCCGTGGTCGGCGGTTATCATCAGGAGATCGTCGTCCTTCATCGCGGCCATTATCTCGGGCAGCCGGGTGTCGAATTCCTCAAGCGCTTTCGCGTAACCCTCGGGGTCGCGGCGATGGCCGTAGAGCATATCGAAATCAACCAGGTTCGAAAAGATCAGCCCGCGACTGTCCGCGTTTAGAGCTTCGATGGTCGAATCAACGGCCTGGTCGTTATTCTTTCCTACAAGGTCGGCCGTGACGCCGATATTGTCATAGATCGACGCGATCTTTCCGACGCAGACGACGTCGAGGCCCGCGTTCGAGAGCACGGGCAAAAGATTGTCCGAAGGCGGCGGAACCGCGTAATCGTGACGATTTTCGGTGCGTTTGAAATTCGCCGAGTTCGTGCCGAGGAACGGCCTTGCAATAACACGAGCGACCTCGTCATCACCGTGCAGGATCTTTCGTGCGATCTCGCAGATCTCGTAAAGGCGATCGATCGGGATCACTTCTTCGTGTGCCGCGATCTGAAAGACCGAATCCGCAGAAGTGTAAACGATCGGTTTGCCCGTCGCGACGTGTTCTTCACCAAGCTGCTTGATGATCTCGGTTCCGCTCGCGGGGACGTTCCCAAGTACGCCGGGCACGCCCGTTTCGGCCACGAATCTATCTATGATCCGATCGGGAAAACCGTCGGGAAACTTAGGAAAACCTTGCTTCAAAATGACGCCAGCCATTTCCCAATGGCCTGTCGTTGTGTCCTTGCCGTCGGATTTGAGCGTACATTTTCCGTAAGATCCGATCGGCGACGCGACGGCCGGAAGCCCTTTTAGCGGCGTGATATTTCCGAGCCCGAGACGCTGGAGATTCGGGAGCGACACCTTTCGCTGTTCGAGAATGTGGCCGAGCGTATCGGCACCCGCATCACCCCAATCGGCGGCGTCCGGCATCTCGCCGATACCTGCCGAGTCAAGCACCATCAAACAAATTCGTTCAAATTTCTTTGTCATAATTTCGTGGGAAGCCGGTCAATTCTTGCTTGCCGTATAGCCCTCGCGAGCACGCACTTTCGATCCCGCGGGCAAGCCCTTTAGCTCGACCCTGATCTTGCGATATTTGCCGTCGCGCGTCTCGTTCGTCGGATAATAGCCGAGTGTGAATTTTGTCCCGATCTCTGCCGCGACCTCCTGAAAAGCACGCTTTGCATCTGCTAGTCCGCTTGTCTGAAAGATGCGGCCGCCCGAGCGTTTCGCAAGGTCGTCCATTTCGGCATCTGCGATCTGGTAAAGCTTTTTGCTCACTGCGAGCCTCTCAAAGTCTCCGAGCTGGCAAAATGCCGACGCCTTTTCCATCGTCGAATTCCCCTTGAACGTCCGGTAATATCGTCTGATCTGAGCCGTCGAGAATCGCATTGCTGCCTCGCAGTCTCCGAGAAGATTTTCCTCGAAATAGTCCCGCGTATCGAGCCGCACGAAGTACGCGATCAGTCCTTTTGCTTCCAGTTTTTCACGAGCTTCGGCAAATTCCGAATTACTGGTCGAATCTACGGCGTCCGTCAACGCAACGACCGCCCGCCGCCCGCGGAATTCAGCATTTGCCGGACCGCCAAAAACCGTATCGGCGATCTCGATCATCCCATCGTAATACGGCGTCCCGGCGCTTGTTTTTAGGTTGCTCAAGGCAGTATTCAACGCCCGCCGGTCTGACGTAAGAGGCGAAAGGACATCGATAGTCGGCGTGCTTCCGGCGTCAGTCCTAGCCATATCGAACCCAACTATCGCGACGCGGTCGCCCGGCCTGAGCGAATTGATAAAACTCGACGCCGCTATCCTGATCATCGCAAGGTCGTTCCTCGCGGAACCGGAAGTATCCAGAAGCAAGGCGACCTCGAAGGGCGCGTTCGACGACGTGAACTCCGTAACGGTCTGTTTTACTCCATCCTCAAAGACAACAAAATTCGCCGCTTTCAGATCTTTTATGGGTGTTCCCTTTGCATCGGTTACGGCAACGGGGACGTCAACGAGATCTGTTCGAACGCTAATGACCTCGTCATTCCCGCTCTTGTTGTCCTGCGCGAAGGCCGGCATCATGATGAGCATCACAATGCACAAACAACTGAACGCCGGAAACAACTTCGCCATTCGCATCGGTGTATCCTCAAATTGTAACAGAGATTTGAAGGCGTTGAGCACGCCTGCCGGCCTTGTTCGGCTAGGAAATTCGGCAGAAGCTTGGTATGATTTCCGAAAGTCAGCTAAAAATTCTGCTTTGGCGGCGGTCTCACAACCGACGGAGTTTGGTTGCGAAACACGCTGCCGGAACTGATTCAATTCTATTTTCTTGGGAGTAACCAAAATGAAAAAGGACTCGGTCCGTATCCTCTTTATCGCATTGATAACCGCTGCTATTGGTATCGGCAGCGTATTCGCCCAACAGAATGCTTCTGCCCGAGGCTCGGCGCCGGTAAAACCGTCGAATGTACGTCCGGCCTCCCAACTTTTCGTCGATGATTTCACCTATGCCGCGGGCTCGCTCTTGGTCGATAACGGCTGGACGGCACACAGCGGTGCCGGAGCGAATTCCCTCGCGACCGTCTCGCCTGGCTTGACGCTTGCGGGATATCCCGGTTCGGGCGTTGGAAATGCCGTTGCAATGACGACTTCCGGTGAAGATGTAAACCACGCTTTCGCGGTTCAGTCGAGCGGCTCCGTCTATGCAGCATTCCTTGTGAACGTTAGCGACGCTTCGGCAACCGCGCCCGGCACATACTTTTTTCATTTTGGCCCCGACCCGATAGGCTCGACCTTTCGCGGCAGGGTCTTTGCGACCAAAGATGGTTCCAATAACCTTGCGTTCGGCGTTTCAGTTGCGGCAACATCGGCTGCGGGTGTTGCTCTAACCCCTTACACCTATTCGATGAACACGACGTACTTGATCGTGCTCAAATACAATATCGTCGATGGAACGGGCAACGATACCGCCGAGCTCTTTGTAAGCACGACGGTTCCCGGAACAGAACCGAGCCCGACACTAACTTCGACCGACGTCTCGCCAAGCGATATTTCACCCGGCACCGTGGCCATTCGTCAAGGAACCGCCTCCACGTCGCCGACCTTGCAGATCGACGGCATTCGCGTCGGAACGAGCTGGGCTGATGTTACACAAGCAAGCACCCCCGCTAACACACAGCATGTGGTCGATTTCAACGGCGACGGCAAGACCGACTACGCAGTTATCCGCAATACCGGCGGCGGCCCGACCGATACCGTTACCTGGTTCGAATGCTACGGAACCGGTGCTTCGCAGCCATGCTCTGGCGATGCCGGTGTTGATTTCGGCGTTGCGATCGATTACTTCACTCCCGCGGATTTTGACGGTGACGGCAAGTCGGATGTCGCCATTTGGCGCGAAGCACCCGCAGGCCAAGCCGCCTACTACATCCTGCAGAGTTCCGACAGCACCGTCCGCGTTGATGTGTTCGGCCAAATGAACGACGACCCAAGCGTCGTTGCGGATTACACCGGCGATGGAAAGGCAGACCCTGCGGTTTATCGAATGGGAATAAATGCCGGCGATCAGAGCTATTGGTTCTACCGTGCGAGCAGCGGCCCGAACGCAGGTAATATCGTCTATGTCCCGTGGGGCAGCGAAGGCGACTTCCCTGGTCCCGGCGATTATGACGGAGACGGCAAGTCAGACTTTATGGTTCAGCGCGGCGGCGGCCCGCAGGCCGTATTCTGGATGCTCTCGAATGATACCGGCGCGGTCAGCACTTACTACTTCGGGACTCCGAATGACTTCATTATCCCGGGCGATTACGACGGCGATGGTAAGACCGATCTTGCGGTAAGGCAGGTCAGCGGCGGAAATATTAATTG
The DNA here is from genome assembly GCA_019186825.1 of Pyrinomonadaceae bacterium. Lineage (GTDB taxonomy): Bacteria > Acidobacteriota > Blastocatellia > Pyrinomonadales > Pyrinomonadaceae > OLB17. The sequence continues at coordinate 26,292 of JABARP010000024.1, read as the reverse complement.
GTATGTCCGCAAGAGTTCGGCTCCCGACGACTTCCCTTATTTTGGTACCTGGGGAGTATCCGGCGATACGATCGTTCAGGGCGACTATGATGGCGACGGCAAGACGGACCTTGCTGTTTGGCGTCAGAATGCTGACCCGACACAGAACTTCTTCTACGTTCGGAGCAGCACATCCGGCTCTCTTATTCAAACTGAGTGGGGACAGGCGGGCGACTACGCGGTTGCAAGCTACAATACGCACTGATCTACGGACAGCGTATTTTTTGACAACGAAGGCTGGGCGGTCCCGCACCGCTCAGCCTTTTTTTGTGCATTCTGTGCATTTTGTATCAATTCGTGCGTTTTGTGCATTTTCATACAGTTCGTGCATTTTGGGGTTTAAATGGCTGGTACGGTCGGATATTCTTTCTGTGGTTGGTTGGTTTTTGACAATTTAGTTAGGTTATTTTCCGCGAGAGAGGCGATGTGGCTTTGTTTGGCAGAAGACGCAAAGGTCGCGAAGTGAGGCCCGCACAAGGTTCGCAAAGGGAAGGATCTCGCGGCAGCGTCTTTGAGACCTTTGCGAGTATCTTTGGGTTCTTTGCGTTAAAACCAACGTGAAGAGTGCAAAGAGAAATAGCGGCGATTCGATAAGCAGGAAACGCAAAGTCGCAAAGGACGCGAAGGAAAAGGACCGGATCTTCGGGTTGTTTTGCCGAGTGGCGGTCAATGTTGAGCCCTCACTGACGTGCGGGCTAGGGACACGGGAACTTAGCTGTGTTCGAGCCGCTGCTGTTGTCACTTAGAATGGCATACGACAAACGGTTCCTGACGGTTGACGGGAGCGGAACTTTACTAATAAACTAGCGGAGTAAGTCTGTACATTTTTATTAGAATCTGTTTCTTTTAGATCGTGGGTAGGGTTAGTATCTACCCGAGAATTGGAGGGAGAGTATATGTTTTCAGTTTCTGAAGTATTTTCGAGCTGGCGTAAGGTTGCGCGTACGTCCGCTCTTGCGGCCGCCTTTGTTGCGGCAGTTTCGCTCGCTGGCGCAACTACGGCCTTTGGGCAGGCGATCACAGAGGGGTTCGATGACATCACCACGCTGCCGACCGCGGGCTGGGCCACGCAAAACAACAGTAGCCCCGTCGGAACTACTACGTGGTTTCAAGGCAACGCCACTGTATTTCCGTCGCAGGCCGGGGCAGCCACCGCGTATATCGGAGCCAACTTCAATAACACCTCTGGCGCCGGGACGATTAGCAACTGGCTGATGACGCCGAACCGCACATTCAACAACGGCGATACTATCTCGTTCTGGACAAGGACCGTTACCGGCGGCACTTTCCCGGATCGTCTTCAGGTACGTCTTTCGACCGCAGGAGCAAGCACGAATGTCGGAACCGGGGCAACAGGCATCGGTGATTTCACTACCCTTTTGCTCGACATCAACCCGACCTACAATACTGGCGGCGGTACGCCGCCGGCGAATTATCCTGATGTTTGGACGCAGGTAACTCTGACCTTGTCGGGCCTGCCCGGCCCAACAAGCGGTCGAATTGGATTCCGCTATTTCGTTGAGGACGGCGGACCTGCGGGAAACAACTCGAACTTCATCGGTATCGATACGTTCACCTATACACCGGCAGGCCCGGTTGCCAATACCCAGCATGTGCTTGATTACAACGGCGACGGCAAGACCGACTACGCAGTGGTCCGCAACACGGGCGGCGGCCCGACCGGCCAGGTTACGTGGTATGGCTGTCATGCTTCGGGTTCGAGCCAGCAGTGTTCGGGCGATTTCCAGACAGCCTTTGGTACGGCCGCGGATTTCTTCGTCTCCGGTGATTTCGATGGCGACAGCAAATCTGATATTGCTGTGTGGCGTCCCGGTGCTCCCTCGGTAGCAGCGTTCTACATCTTCCAGAGTTCGAACAGCACACTTCGTGTCGATACCTTTGGACAGACGGGTGACAACCCATCCGTCGTTGACGATTACACAGGCGACGGAAAAGACGATGTTGCCGTCTATCGCGCCGGCGTCAGTTCGGGCGACCCAAGCTTCTGGTTCTATCGTGCAAGCAGCGGTCCTAACTCAGGCAACATCGTTTACAATCCGTGGGGCCGGGGTGATGACTTCCCGGCACCCGGCGACTACAACGGTGACGGTATGGCCGACTTTATGATCCAACGCGGCGGCGGACCGCAGGCTGTCTACTGGATGTACGCAAATGGTCCGGGAACGGTTAGCATGTACTACTTCGGCTTGCCGACGGATGTGATCGTCCCCGGCGACTATGACGGCGACGGCAAGACCGATATCGCTGTCGTCCGCGGCAACGCAGGCGGCATTGATTGGTACGTCCGCAAGAGCTCGGCACCGGCGGATTCCCCGTACTTCGGAACTTGGGGTCTTTCGGCTTCGGACTTCGTGACGCAGGGTGATTATGACGGTGACGGCAAGACCGATGTTGCCGTGTGGCGTCCGAATGCCGACTTTACGCAGAACTTCTTCTACGTGAGGACAAGCTCATCAGGAGCTCTCGCTCAAACCGAGTGGGGACAGCAGGGCGACTATCCGGTAGCTAACTATAACGCTCACTAATTCCTTTCGGAATAGTGACATAAATAAAGAAGGCCGGGCGATCTCGCCCGGCCTTCTTTAGCTTCATATCTTCGGCAAACCGAAAATTAGACGTGCCGCTTGATAAGGTTTGCGAGGACCTCACGGCTTACGCCGCCGACAACACGCTCCTGCTCCTGCCCGCCCTTGAAGACGATCAGCGTCGGAATGCTGCGGATACCGAAACGATTTGACACGTTCGGATTCTCATCAACATTCAGCTTATAGACGCCTGCCGACCCCTGAAACTCTTGAGCCACGGCCTCGACCGAATCCGCGATCGCACGGCACGGAGCACACCATTCTGCCCAAAAATCCACCAGCACCGGTTTGTCCGAATTCAAGACCTCCGCTTCGAAAGCGGTGTCAGTTACTGCTTTTGCAAATGCACCCATTTATTCTATTCTCCTTAAAAATGATCCTTCGATCTTAGCTTTAATGTTACCCGACGAGGGGTAAAATGTCTGTTGACGGTCTGAAAAATGCGCCACGCCTAATGGCGTTCGTAATTGATCACGATCTTGCCGAAATGCTCGCCCTTCTGCATATAACGCAGAGCCTCCGGAGCCTCGTCAAAACTGAATTCGCGGTCGATAACCGGCCGCAGCTCTGCTCGTGTGAACTCCTTTAACATTCGCTCGAACATCGCCTTTGAGCCGACAAATATGCCGTTAAGGCTGATCGCACGCATAAAGATCGGCACCGTGTCTACTGACGCTCCACCCGAAAGTGCACCGATCATGGCGATCTCGCCGCCCATCCGGACGGACGCGACGCTCTTTTCAATAGTGCCGGCACCGCCGACCTCGACAACGTGATCGACGCCCTGGCCGCCCGTCCATTCGAGCACCTTTTGCTCCCAATCAGGCGTCGAGCGATAGTTGATGGTCTCATCCGCGCCGAGAGCCTTGAGCTTCTCGATCTTTGCGTCGGACGAGGACGTTGCGATCACCCTTGCACCGAAAAGCTTTGCGATCTGGACCGCGAAGATCGAGACGCCGCCGGTACCAAGCGTCAGAACGGTTTCGCCTTTCTGCAGTTTGCCCGATTCGACCAGAGCATTCCATGCAGTCAACGCCGTACACGGTAGCGTGGCGGCCTCAGCAAAGCTAAGATATTCCGGGATGCTGACGACCGATCTCTCATTGAACGCGGCGTATTCCCGCAACACTCCGTTCGATCGAGCATCGCCGCCGAGCGAACTTCTGGATGCTGGAACGTCGAGCCGTCCATCGAACCACTTTTGCACAAAAAGCGGCATCACGCGTTCACCAACCCTTCGCGAAACAACGTTCTTGCCAACGGCCGTAACTTCGCCCGCGGCATCCGAGAGCGGCACGACGGGCAGCTTCATACGCGGATTGTACTGGCCGTTCACGACCATAAGGTCGCGATAGTTCAGCGACGCCGAGTGTACCTTTACGAGCACTTCGTCATCGCCGGGTTCAGGCATTGCGGCATCGACAATACGTAGATTCTCGATGCCGAATTTGTCGAGCTCGTAAGCCTTCATCTTTAGGTAAGTCCGGAAATAGTCCGAGCCGCCTGCTTAGTTCCAAGGGCCGTTAGCTCCGCCAGCTCGTGCGCGATCGAATTTCCTTTATCCGCATTGTACCAACGCTGAACCGCCTCCAGTATCTCCGGCTTCGGCGTACCTTTTGCCTTCAGATCCGCGAAAAGTTCGGTTGCCCCGTGCGGCCTCGGCCCCCACGTCCAAAGCACAGTATCCGTTACGTTGAGGGTCGAGATCACTTTTGGGATCGAACGAGATCCATTCGTCAGATACTTATCCATCAGCTCAAGATTCTGATCGCGAAGGAGATACCGTGTCTCGATCAAAGGATTTAAGCTTGTGAGCTGTTCTATGACCGGTATGCTTTGCGCGGCGTCCCCGCACCAACCTTCGGTCAAAATATACCAAGTCCTTCGATTCGAGACCTCGCTGATGACCTTTGCCGCTGCCGTCTCAGGGATAAATGTCTTTTGAATACGCTCGATCCGTTTACGATTCAGAAGAGCGAAGCTCACCTTTTCGACCGATTGGTCGTCCCCTGTGGTCTTTCCGTCGCGGAGCAGGTCATCGAGCAGACCCAGATACTCCTCAAATGTCATTGACCTTTCATAATATTCCCGCATGATAACCCCTACCTTGATCTGTAACAGTAATTGCTACAATTCTTTCCAAAAAATTTTAAGCCGCGAGAGCGTCCTCGGAATCGATCATCTCGAGCACCCTCGCGAGCGTAAACTCGCCCAATTTCTCTGCAACACTGCGATCGATAGCCTTTTGAAGGTTGCAGAGGACAGATTCTATATTCCGGCCGACTGGGCAATCCTGGCTTGCCGGCCGCGATGGCAAGGCGAAGACCTCTCCGCACGAGACAGCCTTGTAAACATCGACGAGGCAGATCTCTTCCGGCGAACGCGCAAGCTTAGTACCGCCGGACGCTCCGGTCTGCGATGCCACAAGGTCAGCGTGTGCAAGCTGTCCAAGGATGCGTCGGATCACAACGGGGTTCGTATTCACGCTGTGTGCGATCGCATCGGACTTTAAGTTTTGGTCGCCTTTTCTCGCAAGCAGCGTCAAAATGTGAACTGCCATTGCGAATTGGCTATTAGCCGCCATAACTGTAACAAGTATAGTTACAATACCTGAATTTGTCAAACCACGCTAACGGCAAAACGCCGAACTCGCTCTCCAGCGTATCCGGCGTTCTCTAAACAAAAGAGCCAAAAGCAAACAGCTATTTGGTTGGGATCTTGATCTCGCGGCCCGAGAAAAGAACCGAGTTCGGGAGAAGGCCGTTGAATTTTGCAAGCTCCGCAGCATCGACCTTTTCACGAGCTGCGATCTTGGCAACAGTGTCGCCCGCCTTTGCCTTGACGATGCGAACCTTAGCGGCCGCAGGCGTAGTTGGCGGACGATTCGTCGGACGAGTATAGGCCGTAGATTCAACGCGATTGCCGGCGGCCACGGGTACAAAGACCTTACCGCTCGGGTGCTTCATTCCCGGATTAGCTTCCATCAGCTCGGCGACGCTTACGCCCGTTCGGTTCGAGATCGTCTGCCACGTTTCGCCGTGCGTAGAATTAGCAAGCTGCGTGTTAGGTATCTTCGAAGCCGGAAGGCGTTTAAAGATCGCGGCAACCTCGTTTGCCTTTCCAAACGGTACGTTAACGATATACGGCACCGGCGGCGTCGTATTCGTACGAAGGTGCGGGTTCAGATATCGGATAAGCTGCACGTTCGTGTCGGCGGCTGCGGCGATCAGGGCAAGATTCGTCGATGCCGGAACACGCAGGCGTTCATATCGAAGCGAGGGCGCCGGCCGGATCTGTCCGAAACCGTATTGATTCGGATTGTTCGCGATCAGGATCGTCGCAAGAATATTCGGAACGTAATTACGCGTCTCACGCGGCAGATACGGGAACGCAAGCCAGAAATTCGCCGCGCCGGCCCTGCGAATCGCACGATCGACGTTTCCTTCGCCTGAGTTATATGCCGCCATAGCGAGTTCCCAGTTGCCGTTGTAGCGGTTTGCGAGGAACTTCAGGTAACGTGCAGAGGCGCGGGTCGCTTCGTCAAAACTGTTTCGTTCGTCAACGTACGCCGTGCGCTGCAGACCGAATCGGACGCCGGTTCCCGGTATGAACTGCCAAAGGCCCGACGCGGCGGCGGAAGAATATGCCGTCGGCTTCCAGGCACTCTCAACCTGGCCGAGCCATGCAACGTTCTCGGGCACACCTTCCTCACGGAAGATCCGCCGTGCCATCGACATGAACATTCCGGAGCGGTAAAGGCCGACCTCCATCGTCGTACGGCCGCGGCCGCGGTAGTAGTTGATGAACTGTTGGATCATCGGATGAACCTGGAAGGTAAATCCGAGCGACTTGTTCGAAACGACCCTTTGGAGGTACTGATACTGCTGCTGAGCGACAGGGTTGTCGTCAACATCCTGCTCTTCGGGCGTAAGCTCAAGCTTTGCAAGATCGTCGAGCGGCGAAGGCTCGAACTCCTGATTTACGAAGCCGCGGGGCCCGCCGTCGCTGGGTCCGCTGGCAACCGCAACGGTCGAAGCGGCAGTGGTATTGTTTGCAGAGGGTCGCGCCATTTGAGCGACCTTATCTGCAAGTGTTACATCAACTTCCCATCCGCAAGTCGTTGCAAGACCACGCACTTGCGGGATCTGCGAATCGGACGGATATTCGATGCGATAGACGGTTTCGATGAGCTGGTTGTAGCAATTTTGAAGACGCGGCTCGCCCTGAATGTTCAACGTGGAGTAAAGGAAAACCTCGACAGACTTATCAAACCGCGTTCCTGCTTCCTGATAACGGCCCTGCGAATACGCCATGAGGCCGTCCTTGAAGGCCTTACCGGACTCGATCAGGACGTAGTTCACGTCTGCCTGGGCCTTTGCGACCTCGGGCGGACGCGTATTATTGCTCGAACGCGTGCTTGTGATCTGTGCAGACCCGCTGATCGCCGCACAAAGCGAGAACGACGCAGCGAGAGCTATTGGGGCAATTCCAAATTTCTTCATCAAAAAAACCTTGTAAATACTGCTCTTGACGTTACTCCCGGCCGGAAGGTACGAGAGAGCATTGCACGCAGCCTTCACTAACATCAAAACTATCTAACGCCCAAAATGCGAGAAAGTTCGCTTTTCGCGCGTTGTGAATCGTGTTCGCGCTATAGGACCTCTCCGCCAGGCGGCAAACACAATGTATGATTTTATCAACTATAAAAAGCCCAGGTCAATGCCCGAAACCATTATAAAATAAGGAATTCGCCGCACTCCTTACCCAACCTAGTGGCTATTTTGCGGCCGCGGCCTTCCCTGCCTTCCCTTTTCGCGAAGCCGGACGCAACGCTGCGTCGAATACCTCAAGCACATTATCAACAAAAATAAACTTCAAATCGTCGAGAACTTCCTGCGGAAGATCGACAAGATCGCGTTCGTTTGCCGCCGGCAGGATCACCGTTTTGATACGTGCACGGCGGGCCGCAAGCAACTTTTCTTTGACTCCGCCGATCGGCAGCACGTTGCCACGAAGTGTTATCTCGCCGGTCATCGCGACCGTATGCCGAACAGGGCGTTTTGCAAGGACCGAGACGAGAGCCGTCGCCATTCCAATGCCGGCGGACGGACCGTCTTTAGGGATGGCGCCTTCAGGAAAATGAATGTGTATGTCGTAATTGTCGAGTACGTCCTCTTCGATCCCAAGCTCGGCAAAACGGCTCTTTGCAAAGGTGAAAGCCGCTTGTGCGGATTCCTGCATCACCTCGCCGAGTTGGCCGGTAAGCTGGAGTTTCCCTTTGCCGCGTATCCGCAACGCCTCGATGATAAGGATCTCACCGCCGGTCGCTGTCCATGCAAGGCCGGTGACAGTTCCGATCGAGTCCTTTTCAGGAGCCTTCTCGATATGGATCTTCGGCACGCGCAAGAAATCCTTCACGTTGTCGGCAGTCACCTTGACCGTCTGGATCTTCCGCTTGGCTTCGGCCTTTTTGCGTGCGACCTTGCGGCAGATCTTGCCGATCTCGCGTTCGAGCTGGCGAAGGCCTGCTTCCTGCGTGTACTCGGTAATGATCTTGAGAACTGCCCGCTTGTCGAATTTCACGTCTTTGTCGGTCAGGCCGGTCTCTTCGATCTGCTTCGGAATGACGTGACGGCGGGCGATCTCAAGCTTTTCGTTCGCCGTGTAGCCGGAAAGGACGATCACCTCCATACGGTCTCGCAACGCGGGCTGGATGGTATCGAGCATATTCGCCGTCGTCATGAACATCACGTTCGAGAGGTCGAACGGAACGCCGAGATAGTTATCCCTGAAAGCGAAATTCTGTTCGGGGTCTAGCACTTCGAGGAGCGCCGAGCTTGGGTCGCCGCGAAAATCCGCACCGACCTTGTCGATCTCGTCGAGCATTACGAGCGGGTTATTGGTTCCCGCCTGTTGGATCGCCTGAATGATGCGTCCCGGCATCGCCCCGACGTATGTGCGTCGATGGCCGCGAATTTCTGCTTCGTCATGGAGCCCTCCGAGGCTTAGGCGAACGAATTTGCGGTTGATCGCACGAGCGACCGAACGTCCGAGGCTCGTCTTGCCGACTCCAGGCGGGCCTACAAGGCAAAGTATCGAGCCCTTCGGCTTTTCACGAAGTTTGCGGACCGCGAGAGCTTCGATGATACGATCCTTGACCCGCGGAAGGCCGTAGTGGTCCTCATCGAGTACTTTTTGTGCGACGGCGAGGTCTAGATTGTCGTCCGAAGCGTTAGACCATGGGAGCTCGATCATTATGTCGAGCCAATTCCTAAGCGTCGCGGTCTCGGCCGCATCCGGATGCATCCGCTCGAATTTCTTCAGCTGACGAAGCGCCTCGGCCTGAACGGCCTCGGGCATCTTGGCCTCATTGATCTTTTCGCGGTAGTTCTCAACCTCTTCGTAAAGTTCGTTGCCCTCGCCTAGCTCGCCCTGTATCGCTTTCATCTGCTGCCGCAGAAAATATTCACGCTGGGAGCGGTCCATATCGGCACGCGCCTGGCTCGTGATCTCCTGCTGGAAAGTGAGCACTTCGATCTCTTTGCTCAGAAGTTCATTAACGCGGCGAAGACGCATGACCGGATCGGCAATATCGAGGACGGACTGCGCCGCCTCCGGCCGAAGGTCGAGATTCGACGCCGAAAGGTCCGCGAGACGGCCGGCGTCTTCAAGGTTCGCGATGATCGCAAGAACCTCGGGGGATATCGGTTTGCCCAAGCTTGTCGCACGTTCCATCGAGCCGCGAACGTTGCGGATCAATGCCTCTGTCTCGGGAGAATTTCCGGGAGCAAGCGGCTCGGTCACAGGCGTAACCTTCGCGCGAATGTGGCTGCCGCTTGGATCGACCGAATCTACCGAGCAGCGAGAGAGTCCCTGAATCAGGATGCGGATCCGGCCGTCAGGCAGCTTGAGCATCCGCATAATGATGGCGACCGTACCCATTTTATAGAGGTCTTCCTGGGTCGGTTCTTCCTTGTTCACATCCTTTTGCGAGACGAGAAGGATCATTCGATTTTCGTTCAGCGCCTCTTCGACAGCTTTTATCGAACGGTCGCGTGAAACGAAAAGCGGCACGATCATGAACGGATAGATGACGATGTCCCTTAGCGGCAGAACCGGCAGCTCGGCCGGCACTTGCATCATTGGTTCAATGATCTCTGGATCGCTTAGCGCGACGGTAAAATCTTCGCCTTCGGTCATAGGACTTAATCTTAGAAAATTAGCTTTTAAAGGGCAAAGATAAGGGGAATTACGATGCAGCTTTGATCGCGGTCACACGCCAGTAGATGAGCGCACGTTCGGCTTTAGGCGAAAAGCCATCAAGCGTGAGCGAAACGGGAACGGTCTCGCCCGCCTTCAGTATCGGCTGCTGCCCCGGAATGAAAAGAAGACGGCGTTCTTTTACGACCTGTTTCTGCCGATCGACGACCGAAACATTCACCTCGAGCACAGAAATATCGTGTGTCCCTTTGTTCCGGATCTGTCCTTTGATGAACATCGAGATCGTGCCAAGGCCGGTCGGTGATTCGATGGTTTCATCGTCGTTGGTGGCGATGATAATGTCTTTGTTGAGTTCAGCAAATTCGGGACTTCCGGGTTTGTAAGCCGTGTCGAGAAGCTGTTGGGTCTGATCCTCGATCGATGGTTTTTGCGCAAGAAAATAAAAGGCCACGCCCAACGCGAGCACGCCGATCAAGATCCCGACCAGGAACACCGGGTTGAACTTTCGCTTTTCCTTTTCGTTCGCAAACATTTCGTCCATTCTCAATATTCTAACCTAAAAATTTCCCTGCTGCTCGCCGCTCACGCGAGGCCGATAGCGGCTCGATGAAACATCCTGTAAAATTACAGACACATTGAGACCAACGGCAACAAAACAAAAGGCCGACGCGGCAAATTTCGTCGAGGTCGCTCTTCCTGTACCGCTCAAGCGTTTGTTCACGTACAGCGTGCCGGAAGGAACGACAGCTCGGCCGGAATTGGGCCAGCGCGTACGCGTGCCGTTTGGCAAACGGCGGCTGATCGGTTTTGTCGCAGCGGTCCACAGCGAACTGCCGGCGGACCTCGACGTCGATGTCAAGAAGCTTCGGCCGATCATTGAATTCCTTGACGACGAGCCGCTCATAACGCCCGAGATCCTACGCCTGACAGAATGGACGGCGGATTACTATGCGTCATTCTGGGGCGAAATGCTCAAGGCGGCGCTTCCCGCCGGAATGAACAGCGAAAAAGTTCGCCCCAAACGTCGAAAAGCCGTAAGGCTGCTCGATAACGCGGACGCCGACCACACCAAGGCGCTTACAAAAGCGCAAACCACGATCCTCGAGACGCTTGCCGCAGAGGGTGGCGAAATGCTCTGGACCGATCTGCTTGATTCCGCTAAGGCCGGCGCGTCGCCGGTCAATACGCTTGTCAAACGGGGTTTCCTGGAAATTTTTATCCAGGACATACATCGAGACCCTTTTTCGGCGGAAAAGTTCCCTAAGCGGCCGCAAATGACCCTGACCGAGCATCAGGCGTCGGTTCTCGCACAAATTACTGACGCGATCGACGGAAGCGAGTTCAAAGCATTCCTTCTCCACGGCGTGACCGGCAGCGGAAAAACGGAGGTCTATTTCCGGTCGATAAAGCATACGATCGCGATGGGGCGTTCGGCCCTGATGCTCGTGCCGGAGATCGCACTCACGCCCGTGTTCTCCCGCCAAATGCGTGCCGCATTCGGCTCGACCGTCGCGATACTACATTCCGGACTGTCGCCCGGCGAAAGGTTCGATGAATGGCGTCGAATTCGGGATGGCGAGGCCCGTGTCGCGATCGGTACGCGATCGGCAGTTTTCGCGCCGCTCGAGAACATCGGCCTTATCATTGTTGACGAAGAACACGACAGCTCTTATCGACAACGCGAATCGCCTTTTTACAACGCGCGCGACGTCGCCGTGGTCCGTGCGAGTTTTGCCGGAGCGGTCGCCGTACTCGGTTCGGCAACACCGGCGATGGAATCGTTCTACAACGCTCGACACGGCAAGTACACACTCCTCTCGATGCCGGAACGCATCGGCGGACGGAATCTCGCTTCGGCGGAGCTCGTCGATATGCGCGAGGTGTTCAAACGTGCCGGCAAAGACGTTGCGTTGTCGTCCGAACTGCTTGACGCGATCGGCGAAACCGCTGCCCGCGGCGAAAAGATCATTGTGCTGATGAATCGCCGCGGGTTTTCGCAATTCGTGCTTTGCCGAACCTGCGGCGAAACGATCAAATGCGAGAACTGCGACATTACGCTCACGTTCCATCGACGCGAGGGACGCTTGACCTGCCATTACTGCGGGTTTGGAATGCCCGCACCGCATGCCTGCCCGAAATGCGCGAGCGAGTTTCTATATTTCGTCGGCGAAGGCACCGAGAACATTGCCGATCAGCTCGAAAAAAAATTCCCGAAGCTCAAGATCGAACGGATCGACCGTGATTCGATCACGCGGAAAGGCGAGCTGGAACAGAAGCTTCTTGATTTCGCCGAAGGCCGCATCGATATGCTCGTCGGCACGCAGATGATAGCGAAGGGCCACGATTTTCCGGATGTAACGCTTGTCGGCGTCGTAGGTGTGGATATCGGGCTCGGGCTGCCGGACCTACGTTCGGCAGAGCGAACGTTCCAGATGATCACGCAGGTCGCCGGCCGCTCAGGCCGAGGCGAGAAGCCGGGCCGCGTCATTATTCAAACGTATCACCCCGACCACTATGCACTTCAGCGGTCGATGGCGCAGGACTACGAAGGTTTCTACGCGGACGAACTCAAATATCGTGAGAATTTTCGTTATCCGCCGTTCGTCGCGCTTGCGTCGATAATGGTGCGGCACCGCGAGCTGTCGCGTGCAAGAAGTATTGCGAACGCTGTGCGCCGTTTTCTTGATGCCGCAAACCCGGAGAAAACGGTGCGGATCGTTGGGCCCGCATCCGCATCTATCGCCCGCCTGAAGAACGAATATCGTATGCAATTGATTCTGCGTTCGGTCTCGCGCAAAGAGCTGCGAAAGGTTCTCGATATCGCGCTTGCGGAAGCCGAAGCCAATGGCGTGGAAATGCGTTCCGTCTATGTCGAGATCGATCCCGTGAGCTTGATGTAGCGGCCGTTACCTATCGTCTTTAGCTGCGCCTCTTGACTTCTTATTTGCGGGCGTTGCGTTATTTTAAGATACATACGATACTAACCGCGTAATTCAACGATTACGACCAAACTTTTAAAGGACAAACTATATGAGATCGCTGCTTGCCCTTGGACTGATCGCTTTTGTGATGTATGCCTGTCAGCTCGGAGATGACAAAGATAGAGACACGCCTAGACAGGGCCCTGCAAACACTGCCCAACAAGCCCCGGCAAAATCTGCTCAGACCAAGCAGGATGTGTTCAATGAACTTCTCCTGCTCGAAAAGGACCTGACACAGGCCGTTCTCGACGGCGACATTTCATTCCTTGCGAAGAATATGACCGAGGATTTCGTGCTTACCGGTGTCGATGGAAAGGTTCAGAACAAGAACGAGGCCCTCGCCGATATCAAGAAAGAGCGGACGGTGAAAACCTTTGTGATCTCGGACGCAGAGGTCCTAAGCTTTAGCGAGGACTCAGCGGTATTCCAATACACACAGAACATCACGTTGAAGAATGGTGCGTCCGGCAAGGCGCGCATCACCGACACCTTCGTAAAACGCGACGGCCAGTGGCTCGTCAAATCCGAGCAACAGACGATGATGCGGAAGTAGCAGAAACTCGATAGCGACCGCCCGTCTACGCGGGCGGTTTCGCTTTTTGAGGCTCTAGTTGATCGCTTTAGAGCTTAGGCCGGAGAGTTTGACGTCCACCTTCGCATAGATCTCGGCAACGGAAACCTTGCAATTCAATGTGTCGATCGAGATCACATCATCGCGTTCGTCATAGATCTTATACAGCCACTGCTTCGCGTTCTGACGTGCGTAATGCTCGATACGCATTTGATCGGAACGCACAAGGAGACATTCCTTGATGCTCGGAAGAGCGAGATAGCCTTCGAGCTTTTCTGCACGGCCGAGCGGGTCGACGTCGTTTGCGACGGTCTCAAGCACTACGGTCGGATTCTGCAGCACCTCGCGTCCCTCGCTGAACTTCGGCTCGCCGTTGACGATGACAATGCTCGGGCAGCTTGTCTTGTTCCTGCTCAGCTCAACGCACATTCCGTTTACATAGATTTCGGATTTAGAACCGTGAATGCGGCTGCCGATCGCGATCGCGGCGTTTGTGGCGATAAGGCTGCTCCAACGGCCGCCGGTCGCGTTTTGCCTCGACGGACCGGGACGGTGATCAAAGGTTTCAGAGATGTTTGCCCGCTGTTTAGCGACACTCGTTTCAGTCATAAAAATATCGTTACCTCCGGCTGACCAAGTTGAAAATCTGCTAGGGGAGTGAATACAAAAGACGGGGATGTCTTTGTGCGAAACCTTTTGTCTGCTACAAATAGTCTTGCATATCGCGGTGAGTTTTTTCAACAATTATTACCAATGAAATTATCAGACCTTGCACAGGCGACGGATTCGAGCATTGAGAGAGGCGATAATGCCCTTGAGATCACTTCCGCCGCGGGCCTCGATCTTGCCGGAGCCGGCGAGGTAACCTTTCTTGCGAACCCTAAATACACGGCGCAGATCAACGAAACTCGAGCTTCGGCGATCTTCCTTGCTGAGGGCATAAAACTGGAGCGCGACGACATCGCCATCCTTCGCGCGAAAGACCCGTATCTTGCCTATACAAAGGCTTTACGTGCATTTTTCCCGGCCGCAGCCTTGAAACCGTTCGTGCATTCGTCAGCAGTTGTCGACCCGACCGCGACGGTCGATCCCGAGGTTGAGCTCCACGCAAATGTTGTCGTCGGAGTGAACGTCGTTGTTGAGAAAGGCGTGCGCATCTTTCCGAACGCGACGCTCTACGATGGCGTGAAGGTCGGCGAAGGTTCGACGATACATTCCGGCGTCTCGATCCGAGAAAATTGTGAGATCGGGCGCCGCTGCATCATTCACAACAACACGACGATCGGTAGCGACGGCTTCGGCTATGCAAAGACCGCCGAAAAGGCCTGGCTCAAGATCCCGCAGACGGGCCGCGTCGTTCTCGAAGACGATGTCGAGATCGGTGCCAACACGTCGATCGACTGCGCCTCGGTCGGCGAAACGCGAATTAAGCGCGGAGCAAAGATCGATAACCTCGTCCAGATCGGCCATTCCTGCACCGTTGATGAAGACGCGCTTATTTGTGCTCAGACGGGCCTTGCGGGAAGTTCACACATCGGGAAGCGTGTCATTCTGACCGGACAGGTCGGCATCGCAGGCCATTTGAAGGTCGGTGACGATGCGATACTCACGGCGAAATCCGCGACGTCGCACGATGTCGAACCTGGAAAGGTTCTCTCGGGCATACCGGCTTTTGACAATCGTGAATGGCTGCGTTCGACGGCAGTGTTCCAAAGGCTTGGCGAACTTGCACGAACCGTGCGCGAACTAAAGAAGGAGGTCGCGCAGCTCCGCAGCGACAAATAGCCGCAAAATCCTTACTCTTCAGGCTCCTTCAGGGTTATGACCGTCCGCAAATGCGGCCGCAGGTCGTCGAGGCCCTGCATTTGGAACGCAAAATTTATCCATTTGCCGTCTTCTTTCTTGATGCCTGTCGGTGTCGAACTGCGCCGAGCCGTCGCGTAATCCACGATCTCGTCCCAAAGGCAGCTGACGGTCTCGCGTCCCGTTCGATAAGTAAATCCGTTCTCAAAAACCTGCAGTTCATCGTTCTTGGTTCGCAAGAATGTCCACACATAGATAACGAACGGCAGAGCCATCGGAAGCGTGCACGCCGGTGCGAGCCACCAGTTCTTGTTCGCGATCGGCAACAGAACGCCAAACGCCGCAACAAGAAGCAGAGCCGCCATCGGGATCAGTTGAACAGCGTTTCGCCCGGTGTGGTAAGTTGCTTTCAACATCCCGAGCGTCGTCGGCCTGAGAGCGGCAGCCTCGACCTCGGAGATCTTCTCTGAGTCCGGGATCTTTGAATACTCGTACGCATCGAACGCTTGTGCGAGTGCGTCGAGTCCGCGCATCTTGAACGCAAACCTGATCACTTCATTCTTCTTTGTCGTTATAGACGTGAACTTGACCCGCTCATCCGTATCAAGGATCACATCCGGGTTCTTGATCTGGCTCCAAAGGCACGTCTGCAGGCCCTTTCGGCTCTTATAAACGAAGCCTTTCTCGTATAGGCGAAGTTCGTCAAAGACGGTTGGTATCGTTCGCCAGAGCAGAAATGCCAGCGGCGTCGAGAGGAAGAGCAGCGGTATCACCGACGCGATCCGCTCCCAACCCGTCGTGCTGAGAAAGATCAAAAGGCCGACGCCGAAAAGCGCGAGACAGAGCGCGTAGATCGCAAAATACGCCAAGCCGAATTTTACTCGGTAGGTGCCTTTGGCGGCACCAAGTTTTGTGACGTCCGGCTCGGAAGCAGGTCTCATAGGATTTGGGAAATGTATCGCAGGTTTTGCGTCATTCTAGCCCTGTTCTCTTCGTTTTACAATCGGATATCGGATATATTGTCCACTGGGTCTTCACCCGTATAACACCGTGCAAAAAAAAGAAAAGCTGATCATTGCCTTAAGTTGCGTAGCAACGGCAGCCGCCGCGGTCCTGCATTACGCGCATGCGAACGCCGTTTTGTCCTTTGTGGTTACTGCCGCTGCGCTTGCGTTGCTGGCCGTAATTGTAGGCGATTCGACCGATCAGCTTGGCCGTCGTTTGGGCCCCGGAGCGACAGGCATTCTGCAGTCGGCACTTGGCAATTTACCTGAGCTTTTTGTCTGTATCTTTGCCTTGCGTGCTGGATTGGACAGCGTTGTTCAGGCAGCGCTTGTCGGTTCGATCCTAGGCAACTCGATCCTCGTGCTCGGTGTTGCATTGTTCCTCGGCGGCTTAAAGAATGGGACGCAGCGTTTTCGTTCCGAACCGCCGAAGATGATCGTAACTCTGATGCTGCTCGCGGTCGCCGCACTCGCCGTCCCGACGCTCGCGAAAGAACTTCATACGCCTGCGGAACAACACATCGCGGGGCTTGATAGTTTCGTAGCGATCGTGATGCTCGTCCTGCTTGCGGCAAGCATTTACTTCTTTTTGAAAGGTGATCTTGCCGCAAAGAACGGCGGCGAAGAGCATGACAGTTGGCCGGTGTGGATGCCGATCGTGATGCTGCTTTGCTCTGGAGTTGGAGCGGCATTCGTCTCGGATTGGTTCGTTGAGGCTCTGCAGCCTGCGATGGAGTCGGTCGGGATCTCGCCGGCATTCGCGGGCCTTGTGGTGGTCGCGATCGCGGGTAATGCCATCGAGAATCTTGTCGGCGTACAGCTTGCCTGGCGAAATCAGACCGATTACGCGGTCAGTGTCATTCTGAACAGTTCCCTGCAGATCGCGCTTGGGCTTTTCCCCGTTCTCGTACTTCTTTCGTTCTTCCTCGGCGGCGCGATCCTATCCTTCATCTTGACGCCGCTATTGCTCGCGGCTCTCGTTCTCGCGGTCGTCGTTTCAGCATTCATCGTTTACGACGGCGAGTCGATCTGGCTCGAGGGCCTCGCGCTCATCGGCCTATACTGCATCATTGCGGCAGCGTTCTGGTGGGGCTAAAGTAAAGCTATGGAAACGGAAGTATCAGAAAAGGGTTACGACATAACGCCGCTCTCGCCGGAAAGGATCGCCGAGCTTGCAGAAAATTTGACCGACGAACAGGCCCGCATACTCTTAAACCACGGGACTGAACCGGCATTCTGCGGCACGCTGCTCGACAACCATCTCGAAGGCACGTATGCCTGTCGGCTGTGCGGGCTGCCGCTCTTTTCGTCAGAAAAGAAATTTCATTCCGGGACCGGATGGCCTTCGTTCTACGCGCCGTTCGATAAAGATCATTTGACGAAGGTTGAGGATAATTCCTACGGAATGCGTCGCATCGAGATACGGTGCGCACGCTGCGGCGGGCATCAAGGCCACGTCTTTTCGGACGGGCCGCCCCCGACCGGACAGCGTTACTGCATCAACTCCGAATCGCTGGAATTCTTTGAGGAAGGCGAGGAGATTCCGCAGAAAGCCTAGGCCAGATTGTTCACCACGACCTTTCTAAATCCCGAAAAGTATGCGGCTCCCCAAAGCGGAGTTCCCTCGTAATAGGCCAAAGCTCCCGTCGTCGTATCAAAGACGACAGGCATTTCAAACCCTCCGAAATGCTTCGTCGGGGTAGTGCCCTTCACAATTTGCATTAGCTGAGGATCCGCGTTCGAGGTGATCGCGACGGGAAAGCACGATACGCTCATAAAAAAGCCGTTAGGTAGCCCAACCGACTTGTTCGAGTTGGCAAATGAAAATGCCGCATTGCTGAATCCCGACATCTTCGCGGGGTCCAGTGCCGGGATCTCGCAAAAGATGAACGTCGAATCGTGCATACCGAATTTCGATATCTCAAAACCCGATCGTCTTGATGCCCATTTAAACCCAACCGGCTGATATAGGCGCTGATCCATCGGCATGAACCCGTTTGACGCTAATTTTTGCGAAACTCGATTCAGAAAAGCGATGCTATCCATAAATTTCTCCGGCTTTCTCCCGAAGATATACCAGAATTCGGCCTCCCGCAAAACCTCGAATCCGCGGCGGCTGAATTTCCTTCGATCTTTGGGGTAAACTCTTGCTATGGAACGGATCGTCCTATTTGACGGCGTGTGCAATTTTTGTAATGGGGCGGTGAATTTCCTCATCGCGCACGACAAGGACCGCCTGTTTCGATTCGCCCCGCTGCAATCGAGTGTCGGACGCGAGTTCGTCGCAAAGCATCAAATACCGGAAGGTGTCGATTCGGTGATCTTGATCGACGATGGGCGAGCGTTCATCCATTCGGATGCCGCTATCAGGATCGCAAAGCATTTGGGCGGAGGATGGTCGTTGCTTGGCGCATTTCGCATCGTGCCGCGACCGATACGCGACTGGTTCTATAAACTTTTTGCGAAATATCGCTATCGTCTATTCGGCAAAAAGGACGCGTGTATGATGCCGACGCCGGATGTGCGTTCGCGTTTTCTCGCCGATGCGGATACGGCCGCGTGAGAGCCTGGCAGATGAGTTACTCATTGGAAACACTCGAATTTTCAAGACTTCTCGACCTCGTCGCGCGCGCCGCGCAGACCGTGGCGGGAGAATCCTTGGTGCGTGCCGCTCGTCCTTTCACATCGCGGCTTGAACTCGACCGCGCACTCGCGACCGTCGCGGAAACTCTCCGGCTTTCCGAAGAAAAGAATTTGTTCTGGACCTTCTCAGGTCTCGATGACCCGCATGAACAGCTCGCTATCCTGCGGATCGAGAATGCGGCACTCGATGCACTGTCGCTGACGGCGGTCGCAAGCCTTTGCTCTCAGGCCGTTGCGGCACGCTCGCTTGTTGAAAGCGAAAAGCAGGATTGCCCGACGCTTTGGTCGATCGTCTCGGCATTTACGCCTCGCCTTTCGACGGCGACCGGTGAGATCTCGCGAAAGATCTTGCCCGGCGGCGAAATAGATGATTCGGCCTCGCCGGAGCTTGCGAAATTGCGACGCGAGATCAACTCAAAACGCGCGCAGCTTACGCGTTCGCTCGAGGCGGCGATGCGCTCTGCGGGAAATGCTATCCAGGATGCGATCGTTACGATCCGAAACGATCGCTTCGTGATCCCGCTAAAGGCGGACTTTCGCGGCAAGGTCGCGGGCGTCGCTCACGGCTTCTCTTCGAGCGGGCAGACCATCTATGTCGAACCGCTCGAGACGATCGACGCGAACAACGAAATTCAAAACCTTAAAGGGCAGGAAGAACGCGAGATCGGCCGCATACTGCATTCGCTGACCGACCTTTTGCGGGAACATCTGCCGGAGATCGAGGCCGCGGCCCACGCGGTCGCTGAGCTTGATGCGATCAAGGCGAAGACGGCCTTTGCACGAAGCTTCGATTGCGTTGTTCCTAAGATATCAAAAGACGAAACGCTCGATCTCACGGATGCGCGTCATCCGCTGCTTGAGCAAAACCTCAGAGAAGCCGCGGGCTCCGGCTCGATCGTTCCGAGCAGTTTGACGCTTACGCGAGAACGCTCGGTAATGATCATTTCGGGTGCGAACGCGGGCGGAAAAACGGTCGTGCTGAAGACCGCCGGGCTGCTGAGCTTGATGGCTCTCGCCGGCTTTCCTGTACCTGCGAAACGGGCCATGGTCCCGTTTTACGCGTCGGTGCTTGCCGACATCGGTGACCATCAGTCGCTGAACGCGAACCTCTCGACATTCTCTTCGCATATGTCGAATATCGCGTCGATGATCGACGAGTGTTCGGCTCCCGCGCTGATCCTTCTGGACGAGGCCGGAACCGGAACCGACCCTGAAGAAGGCTCTGCCCTCGGCGTTGCGATCGTCGATCACTTTCGACGCGAATGCGGCGCACACGTCATTGCATCGACTCACTATCGCGGGTTAAAGATGTATGCGGCGAACGACCCGGATGTGGTAAACGCGTCGGTCGAATTTAACGAGCAAACTCTCGAACCGACCTATCGCCTTCTGACCGGACTCGCAGGAGCATCGTCGGGCATAGAGATCGCCCGGCGTTTCGGGATACGCGACAAGATCATCGGCATTGCGCGCGAGCATCTGGATACCTCGGCACGCGAGGCAGAAGAATACCTTCAGCGTCTGCAGACGGAAACAAGGATGGCGGAAGACCTTCGCGTCGCCCTCGAAGAAGAACGCGAGGCGGTCGCCGCGAAGTTCGGTTCGCTGGAAAGCGAGGCCGAAAAGCGCGAAAAGGAGAGGGCACGCGAATTCGAGGCAAAACTCGCCGAGGCGACGGCGGACTTTGACCGTCAGTCGAAGGCGTTTCTCGAAACCATCAAGGACAAGGCTTTAAAGAATCGGCTCGAAAAGGAACGCAGTGCACGAAAGGCCGAGCTGAACCGCGCTGTAGTTGGGAAGATCAATAAAACGGCGGCACCGAAAAGTGCGTTCGAGCATGCGGAAGCGAACATCGTCTCGGCGGGCGAGATCGAGGTTGGTTCGACCGTTGCGACAAGCTTCGGCAAGGTCGGCAAAGTAGAGCGGATCGATGACGATGTCGCCCAGGTTGTCGTCGGCAACATTCGCCTGCGGCAGAAACTGAGCGAGCTTGCACTTACGACGCCCGAATCAAATGCCGGTGCAAGACCACAAAGCACCCATCGCCCGATAGACGCCGATGATTCGCCCGCGGAGCTCAACTTGATCGGCAAAACAACCGCCGATGCCGAGTACGAACTCGATCGCTTTCTTGACGAAGCGTATATGGCGAGCCTGCCGCGTGTCCGCATCATCCACGGCTTCGGGACCGGAGCCTTGAAGAACTACGTTCACCACTTTTTGAAGACGAGCGATCTTGTCGAACGCTTCGAATTCGCACCGTCTTCGCAAGGCGGCCACGGTGCTACAATAGCTAGCTTGAAGCAATAAGGAACGCGCCACGCATGAACTAAATGACGATCAAAGTGGTCAGGAAGATGCTCAGCTCGGCCAAATGACAGTGAAACGAATTTTCCTATTGATTTTCCTCACGGCGGCCACTTTTGTGACCACGCGGTCTCAAGCCGTACCACAACCGATCCTCCTATACGAGCGCAATAACGCCAACTATGAGGAAATGTTGGCGATACTCGACAGCACGGCTCTTTCAGTGTTTGGTCATCCCGGATCTAAGTGCGTCATTGTGGTCCACGGTAAAGTTGGAGATGTCGAAAGGGACCTTGAGCTCGAACAGGTCGCACGCAGATATTTTGTTTCGCGTGCAGGGCCGCAGCTGAAAGATCGTTGGAAGTTTGTACGTGCTCGTCAAACTGAGAAAAGAATGGTCAGAGCCTGGCTGATTCCTGCCGGAGCTCAGATGCCGCAGATCGACGAAGCCGAATGGTCATTTCGCTATCCGGAGGGAACGAAGCCTTTTATTATTGAGGACTGTGGATATTCTCCGGAATGGGAACCCGAGCCGTGCTCCTATGTGGACAGAATCAATATCCTGGCTCAGCTTCTGAAAGCGGAACCAGAGGCTCGCACCAACATCGTCCTGCGCGTCCGATCGCGGACCGAGTTTGCAAAGAGAAAACGAAAGATCCTTGCAAACCTGCGAAAAACGTACGACATTGGCTCAAACCAGGTGAGGTTTTTCCAGGTAATTGCCCGGCCAGATCCCGATCGGATCGAATCGACGGTCCAATACTGGTTTGTCCCGTAAGATGCTCTATCCGCAATACGTCATCGACGATCTAAAGGTACGTGCCGATCTGGTGCGAATTTGTTGACACTTACGCCGATCAGAAGCACAATCTGTTTATGACCGCCACCCTTGAAATAAATCTGCCAGACAGTGTCCGGTTGACTGATTTTGATATAAAGATGACGCTCGCGGCCAAGCTGTATGAAGATGGCATATTGTCGGGCGGGCAGGCTGCTGAACTCGTTGGTATCTCAAAACGGTCTTTCCTGGAGCAGCTTGGTAAGTATGGTGTCTCGATCTTTGGCTATACGGCGGAAGAATTGAGAGATGATCTGGCCCGTCTCCAAAAATGAAGGTAGTCATCGCGGACGCAAGCTGCCTGATATTGCTAACAAATCTCGATCAGCTGGATACGCTGGAAAAACTTTACGGCGAGGTTTGGATCACGGGCACTGTCTCGGCTGAATACGGGCTTGCCCTGCCTTCCTTTATCACTATTCACGATCCAACGGAGAGTTCGAGCCTTACCAAGCTTTTGACGACACTCGATGCCGGCGAGGCGAGCTCCATCGCCCTTGCACTTGAGAATCAAGGATGCAGGATCATTATCGACGAGAAAAAAGGCAGGCGGATCGCATTAACACTCGGACTTGATCTAACTGGTACACTCGGCGTATTGGCCGAGGCGGCGAAACTCGGTTTCATCAAGATAGACGCCGCGCTTGTCGATAGGCTAAAGACTCTTGGATTTCGTCTTTCAGACGAACTACGAGAGGAGTTTTTATCCGGCTCGTAATGCTCTATCCGCAATACGTCATCGACGATCTAAAGGTACGTGCCGATCTGGTGCGGATAATACAGCCGTATGCTCAGGACCTGAAGAAAAAGGGAGCGAGTTGGATGGCATGCTGCCCATTTCATCAGGAAAAGACGCCGTCGTTCTCGGTGAATCCCGCAAAGGGATTTTACAAGTGTTTCGGATGCGGCAAAGGCGGCACAGCCTTCAATTTCCTGATGGAGATGGAAGGCCTGAACTTTCCCGAGGCAGTCAAGCGCGTTGCCGAAATGTCCGGCTATATGCTGCCGGAGCTTGAGGATGACGAGAGTTTTGCCCGCTCCAAAAAGGCACGCGAGGAGAAAAAGCACCTTGCCGACCAGATCATCGAGCTAAATCAGGTTGCACTAGACTTCTGGGTGAAAGAACTCGCCGGAAAGGGGAAAGATGCGAAGGCCGCTCGTGCGTACATCGCCGAACGCGGACTTTCTGACACGACGATCGAGAACTTTCGTCTCGGCTTTTCGCCCGACAAATGGGATTCGCTTCTTGGGCTCCTGCGGGATTTCGGCGCGGATGATAAGCTGATTGCTCAGTCGGGCCTTGTCAGCGTAAACGAAGAAAAAGAAAGGCTTTTCGATCGTTTTCGAGGGCGCGTGATGTTCCCCGTTCTGGATGTTTCGGGCAAGCCCGTCGCATTCGGCGCAAGGGCGATCAAGCCTGACGACAATCCGAAATATCTCAACTCGCCCGAAACCGCGGCTTACACAAAGGGCGACAACCTTTACGGGCTTTTCCAGGCGAAGGACGCCATTCGCCGGAAAGGTTTCGTGATACTCGTCGAGGGCTATCTCGACCTCATCGCTCTTGTTGAAAATGGCGTCGATAACGTCGTTGCGAGCCTCGGCACAGCGTTCACCGACGCGCAGGCAAAGCTGCTTTCGCGGTTCACTAGACGCATTGTCATCAATTACGACGGCGATTCGGCCGGCACGAAGGCGGCTCGACGGGCGATCGAACTGCTTCTCCCGCACGATTTTGACATTAAGGTCCTTGTGCTGCCTGACGGCAAGGATCCGGACGACTTCATACGGCAGAACGGCGAAGCAGCATACAGCGCTCTCCGTGGGCGCGCGACGCCTTTTCTGCAGTTCGCACTTGCGGCCGCGACCGAGGGCCGCAAGCTCTCGAACGCAAAGCAAAAGGCTGAGGCCGTCGAGGACTTTCTGCCCGTGATCGCGACGATCCGTAACCACGTTCAGCAGCGTGAGAGCTTCGACCAGGCGATGGATTTCTTCGGGATCGATGATGCGACCCTTCGCAGAGAGCTTTGGCAATCCTCGACCGGCAAGACGGCCCCGCATTTGCCGCGCACCGACCCGAAGCGGTCGATCTCGCGTTCGGCACGGGCAAAGGTTACGGTCGCGGAAAAGAACCTTCTGAAAATACTCGTTCACGACCGCGAATTGGCATCCACGATCCTGCCGCAGCTTGAGGTGAGCGATTACGAAAACCTCGCAACGGCCGAGCTTTATGAGGCTTTCATTGCGATCTCCGAGAAAGGCGACGTTGTTTCCCCTGAATCGATCGTCGAGCATCTGGACGGCGACGAAGCCACGCTCGAACTGGCACGCGAGATCCTCACGACCCAAAAATTCCGCGATGATGACGAGGCGATGGACGAAGCCCTTGCCGAGGCCGAAAACTGCGTTTTCGCCCTTAGAAATATGGCTATACGCAACCGCGTGGACGAAATCAGCCGTGAAGCCGCCATCGCCGAACGTGAAAATGACACGGCCACGCTTACCCGTCTGGTCGAAGAACAGTTAAATCTTGAGAAAATACGGCGTACTTTGGAGTCAAAAAACGCAGTATAGTGTGGTATACTTTTCAATTTGCTTTGTGCCGGGCCGGAGCGTGAAACTTTACCTGGGTTACAAGCGTTATTAGCTATTTTTAGAACAACGATTTGGCCTTTTCCACAATCGAAAAGGTTTATCACAGAATATGGCAGTTGATTACGACGAAAAAGAAGATTTGATGGATCGCCTGCTTGCCCTCGGCAAGCGAAAAAAATTCTTGAGCCTCGAAGAACTCCACCGCGAGATCCCGCAAAATATGATGTCGGAGGACGAGCTTGAGGACGTTCTCGAACGCCTCGAAGGGGCGAACATCTCGGTCGCAGAAAGCGACGCAAAACTCCTTGAGCGAGCAAGCGACCTGGCTCTTGACGATACGGACGACGAGGAGGACGAAGATTCCGACCTCGACCTTTCAGCCGGCGTTCTCGACAAATCGAACGATCCCGTCCGCCTGTATCTTCGCGAAATGGGTGTTGTGCCGCTTTTGAACCGCGAGGGCGAGGTCTCGATCGCCCAACGCATCGAACGCGGCCAGATCAAGACCCACAAGGCGATCGCCCGTTCGCCGATCGCGATCGAGCGGCTTTTGCATTTTATCGAAGAGCTTAATACGGGTAAGGCGAGCATTCGCGAAACCGTCGTTTTCTCGGAGCAGGCGGAAATTTCGGTCGAAGAGGACAAGGCCGAGGAATATATGCGTTGGACGCTCGAAGGATTGGAAAACATCCGCGAGCATTTCAAGGTCGCGTTGAAGACCTGGCTTTCGCTCATCAAGGAGCAGGAAAAGCAGGCCGGAAAAAAAGGCGGCAAACGTCTTCTTACGCTAAAGTACAAAACGGCCCGCCAGCGGCTTGAGGTTGCAAACGAGATCAAGAACCTGAATCTCACGGAGCGTGCCCTTCAGAAACTGATCGGTGCGATCCGCCAGGTCGTGGACGATATCCGGTCTGCCGAGAGGATCATCAAACGATGCACTGAAAAGATCGCGAAAAAGCCCGCGCCGAAGACCAAGAAGGAACTTAAAGCACAGATCGATGCGGCAAAGGCCGTTCTAACGGCGATCGAAGACAAGTATCACTTGCCGGTCGTCGAGATCAAGCGTTCGTTCCATACGATCAGCGTCGGCGAATTCGAAACGAACAAGGCGAAGCGTGAACTTGTCGAGGCGAACCTCCGCCTCGTCGTCTCGATCGCAAAGAAATACACGAACCGCGGCCTGCAGTTCCTCGACCTTATTCAGGAAGGAAACATCGGTCTGATGAAGGCGGTCGATAAATTCGAATGGCGTCGCGGTTATAAATTCTCGACCTATGCAACGTGGTGGATCCGCCAGGCCATTACCCGTGCAATCGCCGATCAGGCACGCACGATCCGCATCCCGGTTCATATGATCGAGACGATCAACAAGCTAATCCGAACGTCGCGTCTGCTAGTGCAGGAACTTGGCCGCGAACCGACCTCCGAAGAGATCGCAAAGCGGATGGATATTCCGGTCTCTAAGGTGCGTAAGGTCTTGAAGATCGCGCAGGAACCGATCTCGCTTGAAACGCCGATCGGCGAAGAGGAAGATTCGCATCTCGGCGATTTTATCGAAGACCGCTCGATCCTAAATCCTGCGGAATCCGTAACGTTCTCGAACCTACGCGAGATCACCGACGAGGTGCTCGCGACCTTGACGCCACGCGAGGAAAAGGTCATAAAGATGCGTTTCGGCCTCGGG
>JABARP010000011.1:5765-83368 GCA_019186825.1 Pyrinomonadaceae bacterium | reverse complement strand
GCGTCGAGATGGTGATGCCGGGCGACAACATCCAGATGGAGATCGAGCTTATCGCTCCGATCGCCATGGAGAAGGGCCTGCGTTTCGCTATCCGCGAAGGCGGCCGCACGGTCGGTGCCGGTACTGTGTCCGATATTGTTGAGTAGTTTGGTTAAGGGCCCCGAGCTTTTGAACGGGGCCCGCAACGAGGAAGGTTATGCCTAGAGATAACATCATTTTGCAGTGCACCGAGTGCAAAGAGCGGAATTACGTGACGACGAAGAATAAAAAGAACACGCCGAACAGGCTTGAGCTGAATAAATTCTGCCGTCGCTGCCGCTGCCACCGCCTGCATCGCGAGAATAAGTAGTTGTGAGTTTGTAGTGTTCGTAGAGTTTGTAGAGTAAAGAAAACACTCGTAACTCAATGAACTCGCGACTCTCAACGCATATAGGGGTATGGTGTCAATGGTTAGCATGGAGGTCTCCAAAACCTTAGGTCCGGGTTCGAGTCCTGGTACCCCTGCCATTGGAAAAGAATAGGAACACGGGCCGAAAAAGAGTTTGATCCCCGGTTCAGAAGGAGAGAAATAACGTGTCTGAAGCAGTCGCACACGCGCCCAAGAAGGAAAAAGAGGGCATCGGCGTTTTTATCAAAGAAACACGCGCCGAACTCGATAAGACCACATTCCCGGATAAGGAAGAGGTGCGCAATACGACGCTCGTTGTCATCGTGAGCGTTATCTTCTTCGGACTGTATCTCTTCGTGGCGGACTACATTTGGGTGTATCTGCTTGACGGATTGTCCTGGCTGATAAACAAGATCGCGGGGATCTAAGAAAGGATATTTGAAATGAAGCAGTGGTTCTTTATCCACACATATTCGGGACACGAGAATAAGGTCGTCGAAAGCCTGAATGCTCGTATTCGCGATATGGAGCTCGCCGAGCAGATCACAGGTGTCCTTTTGCCGAAAGAGAAGGTCATCGAGCTTCGCGGCAACAAAGAATACGTCTCGGAGCGTATGTTCTATCCGGGCTATGTTCTGGTCGAGATCGAGTGCGATGAGAAGGGAAAGATACCGGATAACGTGTTCCACGCGATCAAAGCGACCCCGAAAGTTACGGGCTTCTTAGGCGGAAAACAGCCGACGCCTCTCAGCCAGGCCGAGGTCGATCAGATCGTTCTGAATATCGAGGCCGCGACCGAGAAGCCGAAACCGAAGTTCACGTATCAGGTCGGCGAGGTCGTACGCATCAAGTCCGGACCGTTCGCAAGCTTTACAGGCAAGGTCGAAGAGGTCAATGAGGACAAGGCCGTGCTTAAGGTGTCGATCACGATCTTCGGACGTTCGACGCCGTATGAATTGAGTTTCCTGGAGGTCGAGAAAGTGACCTTCGCAGAAGAAGAATAAAGAAGATGAGGACATTCCCGCTGGTTTTTAGCGGGATCGTTAATCGAAAGAAATGGCAAAGAAGATAGAAGGTTACATCAAGCTGCAGATCCCGGCCGGTAAGGCCAACCCTGCACCGCCGATCGGCCCCGCTTTGGGACAGCACGGCGTCAACATCATGGAGTTCTGCAAGGCGTTCAACGCAAAGACGCAGAACGACGACCCGGATATGAAGATCCCGGTCGTGATTACGGTCTATGCAGATCGCTCGTTCACCTTCGAGACGAAGACGCCGCCTGCGGGCGACCTTCTCAGAAAGGCTGCGGGCATCGCAAAGGGCTCCGGCAAGCCGAACCGCGAAAAGGTCGGCAGCATTTCGCGTGACAAGATCCGCGAGATCGCCGAAAAGAAGATGGCGGACCTCAATACGACGAATATCGAGGCAGCAATGCGTACCATCGAGGGCACAGCCAAGTCGATGGGCTTGACCGTCGAAGGATAGGTCAAGGAATAGGGCCGGTAGCAGAATACTACCGCCTGACTTTTAAGAAAGGGAGGGAATCGGAAGATTCCCGTTAGCACCTGGAGGTAAAATGAAACACGGTAAGAAATATCTTGCCGCGCTCGAGAAGATCGAGGCGGGCAAGAAGCACACACTCAACGAAGCGATCGACAAGCTCAAAGAGATCGCCTTCGCAAAATTCGACGAAACAGTTGAACTGACGATGTGGCTCGGCGTCGATCCGCGAAAAGCGGATCAGCTCGTCCGCGGCACGATCGTCCTGCCGCACGGACTTGGCGGAGCTGCCAAGAAGGTCGTTGTCGTTGCGCAAGGCGACAAGATCAAAGAGGCGGAAGACGCCGGTGCGGATTTCGCCGGCGGCGATGACATCGTCGAAAAGATCAAAGGCGGCTGGCTCGATTTCGACGCTCTGATCGCGACGCCCGATATGATGGGCAAGGTCGGACAGCTCGGAAAACTCCTCGGCCCGCGCGGCCTTATGCCGAACCCGAAAACAGGCACCGTCACGATGGACGTGAAAACGGCCGTCGAAGAGACCAAAGCCGGTAAGGTCGAATACCGCGTCGATAAGACGGGCGTTATTCACTCGCCGGTCGGCAAGGTCTCATTTGACTCGGCCAAGCTCGAAGAGAATACACGCGTCCTTATCAACGCCGTTATGAAGGCGAAGCCGACGACGGCAAAGGGACGCTATCTGAAGAAGATTAATCTCGCGGCAACGATGAGCCCGGGCGTGCTTCTTGACGAATTGGCATACGCCTAGGTTTTTGGAGTGTCGCAGAGCCCCGCACAAAGTTTAGGGCTCAACTAGAACGATGAAATCGAGAGAAACAAAACAGAAAGATCTCACGGCACTTGCCGCATCCCTTAAGGATTCGAAGTCCGCGATGATCATCAGCTTCACGGGCCTGACGGTCCCGAAAGATCAGGAATTCCGCGAATCGATCCGTGCCGCAGGCGGCAAATATCAGGTCGTAAAGAACACGCTCGCACGCATTGCCGTCAAAGGCACGCCGTATGAAGAAGTTTCGGGCGATCTTAAGGGCGTTACCGCTCTTGCGTGGACGGACAGCGATCCGGTGGTGCTTTCAAAGGCCATTTCGAAGTTCGTTGCCGACAACGCGGATCATTACACGTTCAAATCCGGCGTCGTCGATGGCAAGGTCGTCGATCTCGCTCAGCTCAAGACGATCGCGAGCCTGCCGAGCAAGGAAGAGCTCATTTCGAAGCTTCTCTATGTGCTCAACGCACAGGCACAGCGTATCGTTACGGTCATCAACGCGGTTCCGCGTGACCTTGCGGTCGTGATCAAGCAGATCGGTGAACAGGAGGGCCGTGCGGCAGGTACGCCTGCTCCGGCGGCAGAAGCTGCTCCTGCGGCCGAGGAAGCTCCGTCAGCTGTTGAGGCAGCCGCTGAAGAGGCTCCTGCAGCTGAGGCTGCACCTGCCGAGAGCGAAGAGGTTTTGGAGCTCGCACCAGAGGCGGAAGCCAAAGGGGACGAAGCTTAAGGAGTTTTTCGGAGGCCCCGGAACTATGATCTGAGGCCTCGAATTTGAAATTGCGGGCAATGCCCGCTCTAGCCGTGCTCATGGTAAAACGAGCCGCCGGTGATTGTCAGGTCACAAGAGGCGGCTTCGGATACAAATTGCGAAGGTGATGCAGCCCATTCGCTCTTGTGTCCCTGGGTTCTAGCGGCAAAGGCAGTTGATAGCAGGTCAGATAACGGCCAACTATCAACGATCAACTAAACACAAGAACCCTAAATTAGGAGATAGATAAATAATCATGGCAGTTACAAAAGACGATGTTGTTGAGTATTTGAAGGGTATGTCGCTTCTCGAAGCGTCTGAGCTCGTCAAGGAACTCGAAGAGGTATTTGGCGTTTCGGCAGCGGCAGCAGCGGCTCCCGTGATGGTTGCGGCAGCCGGAGCCGGTGCAGGCGACAGCGCAGCGGCTGAAGAAAAGGATTCGTATGACGTTATCCTCGCAGCAGCCGGCGGGAACAAGATCGGCGTTATCAAGGTCGTCCGTGAGATCGTTGCGGGCCTCGGCCTTAAGGAAGCGAAGGATCTTGTTGACGGTGCTCCGAAACCGCTCAAGGAAGGCGTTTCGAAGGCAGAAGCTGACGAGATCAAGGCGAAGCTCACCGAAGCCGGTGCGACCGTCGAGGTCAAATAGTTTCGTTCGCAGTTTGTGCGAAATCTGAGTTCGGGTGGCCCGGGATCCGCTGATGTCTGCGATCTTAAGGATCGAAGAGCGTATCCACGGGCCTTGCTTGGACAAAGGTCTTTGAGAAGGCCATTCCGCTTTTTAGGTTTCAGAGGGGCCGCAAGACGCGTGCGGCGGGATGAAATTTTGGAGTTGCTTTCTTAAGGCTGGTCTGTTATGATAACAGGTTCCGCACTCTGACGTGTTTTCGAGGGTGGTTTTTCCGGTATTTCGCCGGTCCGGTGAGGGCGATCGCGAATGATCGTACCGCCGATGGTCTTTAGGAGGCGAGGTTTTCGCCTTTAGAATGGAGAGTAGGTGTCCCTTTTTTCGGCACGCTCGTTAATTCGGAACAGTAATTTTACTGCTTTTAAGCGGTCTGGGCGAACTTTGCTCAAGGCCGCATTTGGCGTCTCTTAACGCAAATTTCGATAAGGGAACCAAACCGGACAGCACCGATCTCATTGGCAGGTATCGTAGCAATTGTTCGGTGCAAATTGCAATAGGTATTTTATAGCCCGCTTTTTAGACATATGATCAATAATCCTCTTCAGAACAATGCATCGGGTCTCGGACGGCGTACGAGCCAGTCGCCGGAGCGTGTGGATTTTTCGAAGATCTACACCACCGCTCAGATCCCGAACCTGATCGAGGTCCAACGCGAATCGTACAACAGGTTCCTGCAGATGGACCTGATCCCGGAAGAGCGCGACTACGTCGGGCTTCAGTCGGTTTTCGCTTCGATCTTTCCGGTCTCGGACTTTCGCGAGACCGCAACGCTCGAGTATGTCGAGTATCAGATCGGAAACTGGCAGTGCAAGTGCGGCAACCTCGAGGGCCTCGAGCATCTGCGTGCGAACTGTAAGAACTGCTCAGCAAAGATCAAGGTCGATCCGTTCAACCCGGCGGAAGTCCTTTGTACGAATTGCGGCACGTTCAACGCCGTCCGCCCGAATCTCTGCAACAACTGCGGCGAACCGGTCGGCCTCAAGCACAAGCACGATCAGCAGGAATGTCAGGAGCGCGGTATGTCGTACAGCGTCCCGCTCAAGGTCAAGATCCGCCTGACCGTCTATGACAAGGATCCGGACACGGGCGTTTCGACCGTTCGCGATATCAAGGAAGAGGACGTTTTCTTCGGCGAGATCCCGCTGATGACCGACAACGGAACGTTCGTGATCAACGGCACGGAACGCGTTATCGTCTCGCAGCTCCATCGTTCGCCCGGCGTTTTCTTTAAGGGTGACCGCGATGAATTCCTCGCGAAGATCATTCCGTACCGCGGTTCGTGGGTCGAATTCGAGTACGACCAGAAGGGTATCCTGCACGCGCGTCTCGGAAAACGAAAGATCGTTGCGACCGTATTTTTGCGTGCTCTCGGCCTGTGGCTCAACCCGCAGATCGATATGAAGACCGTTTCGGACAACATCCTTGAAGAGGTCGTAAAGAACGCAGAATACAGCAACTCGAGCATCCTGAAGCTCTTCTACACGACCGATACCGTGTCGATCGAGAAGGGCAAGCTGTTCTTCAAGGTCGAAAAGGACGGCAACACGAATCTTGTCGGGATGCGTGCCGATGAGGACATCAAGGACAAGAAGGACGATGTTGTCCGCTCGGGCAAAAAGGTTACGCGGGCGGGCCTTGCTGACCTTCGCCGTCTGAAGAAGGACAAAGTCCGCGTGATGGCGGCAGATCTTGAGGGCGCATATGCACTCGACGATGTCGTCAATACGGAAACCGGCGAGGTGATCATCGAAGCTAACAGCGAGATCACGACCGATAAGCTTCAGGAGATCGTCGAGAGCGGTATCACAGAGTTCACGGTCTTTTTCCCGAAACGCGACATTATCGGCGAGGTGATCTCGGCAACGCTCAAAAAGGATCCGATCGGAAAGCCGGTCGACGCTCTTCTTGAGATCTACCGAAAGATGCGTCCGGGCGATCCGCCTACGGTTCCGACGGCATATCGCCTGCTCGAGGGAATGTTCTTCGATCCGCGGCGTTTTGACCTCTCGCGGGTCGGCCGCCTGAAGTTCAACATCAAGATGGGCCGCGACGAGCGTGACCGCCTGACGGATCCGCTGCTTGCTCCGACCGATTTTATCGAGGTCGTCACCTATCTCTTGAAGATGAAGCGCGACAGCGAGAATTACGTCCAGGATGACATCGATCACCTTGGGAACCGACGCGTTCGCGCCGTCGGCGAGCTTCTCGAAAATCAGTTCCGCATCGGCCTCGAAAGAATGGAACGCGCCATCAAGGAAAAGATGTCTATCCAGCAGGATATGAACACCACGATGCCGCGCGACCTCGTCAATGCGAAGCCAGTAACGGCGGCCGTTCGCGAGTTCTTCGGTTCGTCGCAGCTTTCGCAGTTCATGGACCAGACGAATCCGCTTTCTGAGATCACGCACAAACGACGCCTTTCGGCACTTGGGCCGGGCGGACTTTCGCGTGAGCGTGCGGGATTTGAGGTCCGTGACGTTCACCCGACGCACTATGGCCGCATCTGCCCGATCGAGACGCCTGAAGGCCCGAACATCGGCCTCATCTCGTCGCTCTCGTGCTTTGCACGGATCAACGAGTTCGGCTTTATCGAGTCGCCTTACCGAAAGGTCGAGGATGGCCGCGTCGTCGAGTACGTGTTGATCCACAACGGCGGCGATACGAAATTCAAGCCGGGCGAACACGTTCCGATGGAGGCTGTCGAGAACGCGAACAAGCGGATCAAGGACGGCAAGCGTGCCGAATACGAACCGTATCCGTTCTATCTCACGGCCTGGAAGGAAGACCTTTATATCATCGGCCAGGCGAATATCGAGCTTGACGCAAAAGGCTACATCGTCAACGAGCGGAATGCCGCACGGCAGAAGGGTGAGTTCATCACCGCCGACAAGAGCGAGATCCAGTATATGGACGTCTCGCCGAAGCAGCTCGTCTCGGTTGCCGCATCGCTCATCCCGTTCCTTGAGAACGACGACGCGAACCGTGCTCTTATGGGTTCGAACATGCAGCGTCAGTCGGTGCCGCTCCTTCGTGCGGAATCGCCTTATGTCGGCACGGGAATGGAAAAGGTCGCCGCACGCGATTCGGGTGCTGTGGTCATCGCAAAACGTAACGGCGTCGTCGATTATGTCGATTCCGAACGCATCATCGTAAAGGCCGACCATCAGGTTGACGGCACGATCTCACGCGAGGTTACGGCCGACATCTACTCGCTCGTAAAATTCACGCGTTCGAACCAGAACACGTGTATCAACCAGCGGCCGATCGTCGCCGTCGGCGAGCGTGTACGAAAAGGACAGGTCATCGCTGACGGGCCTTGTACGGACCGCGGCGAACTCGCTCTCGGACGCAACGTCCTTGTCGCATTTATGCCGTGGCGTGGCTATAACTTCGAGGACGCGATCCTCGTAAGCGAACGCCTCGTTAAGGACGATTACTACACGTCGATCCACATCGAGGAACTTGAGATCGAGGCACGAGACACGAAGCTCGGCCCGGAAGAGATCACCCGCGATATCCCGAATATCGGCGAGAATATGCTTCGCGATCTCGATGAGAGCGGCATTATCCGCATCGGTGCTCAGGTAAAGCCGGGTTCGGTGCTCGTCGGAAAAGTTACGCCGAAGGGCGAAACGCAGCTGACGGCTGAAGAGAAACTTCTTCGCGCGATCTTCGGCGAAAAGGCCGGCGACGTAAAAGACGCTTCGCTCACCTGTCCGCCGGGAATCGACGGCACCGTCGTCGATGTCCAGATCTTTACCCGCAAGGGACAGGATAAGGACGGACGCAGCCTCGACATCGAAACGATGGAAGAGGAAGGACTTCACCGCGACCTCGGCGATGAGATCCGTATCCTCGAAGAGCAGAGAAATGAGCGTATCTTCGAGCTTTTCGACGGACGCAAATTGACGAAAGACCTGCTCGACGGCAAGGAAGTCCTCATCAAGAAGGGAACTGTCCTTACGCGTGAAATGCTCGCGGATATCGACCTAAAGGTCCTTCGCAAGGCGGAAGTTTCGGCCGGCTCGATCGATATCGCAGGCGAGGTTAAAGAGTACGAACAGCGTACCGAACGCCAGATCAACATCCTTCGCGATATCTACGACGAAAAGGTCACGAAGCTCAAGCAGGGCGATGAACTGCCTCCGGGCGTGATCAAGATGGTCAAGGTGTTCGTCGCGATGAAGCGCAAGCTTTCGGTCGGCGATAAGATGGCAGGCCGCCACGGTAACAAGGGCGTGATCGCACGCATCTTGCCCGAGGAAGATATGCCGTACCTGCCGGATGGAACGCCGGTCGAGATCGTTCTCAATCCGCTTGGTGTGCCCTCGCGTATGAACGTAGGCCAGATCCTCGAAACTCACCTCGGCTGGGCAGCCCGCATCCTCGGACTGCACTTTGCAACACCTGTCTTTGACGGCGCAACCGAGAAGGAGATCAAGGAATTCATCGGTAAGGCGAACCAGAAGTTCGACGAGCTTGACCTGCCGAATTCGGTCGGCCCGTCGGGCAAGACGCGTCTTTACGACGGCCTGACAGGCGAGCAGTTCGAGCAGAAGGTGACCGTTGGTTACATCTATATGCTCAAGCTCTCGCACCTTGTCGATGACAAGATCCACGCACGCTCGATCGGGCCTTACAGCCTTATCACGCAGCAGCCGTTGGGCGGTAAAGCTCAATTCGGCGGACAGCGTTTCGGCGAAATGGAGGTTTGGGCACTCGAGGCTTACGGTGCGGCGCACATCCTGCAGGAATTGCTTACCTGCAAGTCGGACGACGTTGCGGGCCGCTCGAAGATCTACGAAACGATCGTCAAGGGCGTTTCGAATTTCGAGCCCGGCATTCCGGAGTCGTTCAACGTGCTCGTACGCGAGCTGCAGTCGCTCTGTCTCGATGTCGAGCTCATTCAGGAAGATCAGATCGATCCTGAAGAGGTTGCCGCCGGCGTTGATGCCCTCGTTGGAGTGGATTAGGTCGCACGAAGTGACCGTATGAAGCGGCCGCGTGTATAAACGCCCGCGGCCGCATTCAACCGAACCGCTATGCGGTTTTTACGTAAGTTTTGGTCGAAGATTATATGTTCAGATTCAATAACGATAACAAAACGCAGTTGACGCCGAATTACGAGGCGATCCGTATCAGCCTTGCTTCGCCGGATAAGATCCGTTCGTGGTCGCACGGTGAAGTTACGAAGCCGGAAACGATCAACTACCGCACATTCAAGCCCGAACGCGACGGCCTTTTCTGTGCGCGTATTTTCGGCCCCGTCGCCGATTGGGAATGTCTTTGCGGAAAATACAAGCGGATGAAGCACCGCGGCGTGATCTGCGACAAGTGCGGCGTCGAGGTTACGCAGTCGAAGGTCCGACGCGAACGCCTCGGCCATATCGAGCTTGCTTCGCCGTGTTCGCACGTTTGGTTCTTCAAGGGGCTGCCGTCACGCATCGGGCACCTTCTCGATATCACTTTGCGCGACCTTGAGAAGATCCTCTATTTCGAGACGTATATCGTGGTCGATCCGGGCGATGTTCCCGATCTGAAGGAAAAAGACCTGCTCAACGACGAGCGCTTTCGTGAACTGAGCCGCGATTACCCGAACCAGTTCGTTGCGAAGATGGGTGCCGAGGCGATCAAGGACCTACTGGGCACGATCAATATCGAGGAGCTTGTCGAGGACCTCCGCCTCAAGATGCGCGAAGAGACCTCGCAGCAGAAGAAGCTCAAGTTCAGCAAGCGTTTGAAGGTCGCGAATTCATTTATGCGGTCGGGGAACGATCCGCAGTGGATGATCCTCGACGTTATTCCGGTCATTCCGCCGGAACTTCGCCCGCTTGTGCCGCTCGACGGCGGACGTTTCGCGACGAGCGATCTTAACGATCTTTACCGCCGCGTTATCAACCGCAACAACCGCTTGAAAAAGCTCATCGAACTGCGTGCTCCTGAGGTGATCGTCCGCAACGAAAAGCGAATGCTCCAGGAGGCGGTCGATGCTCTCTTTGACAACGGACGCCGAGGCCGTGTGCTTCGCGGTGCGAACAATCGCCCGCTCAAGTCGCTCTCTGGAACGCTCAAGGGCAAACAGGGACGCTTCCGCCAGAATCTGCTCGGAAAGCGCGTGGATTACTCGGGCCGTTCGGTCATCGTGGTCGGGCCGGAGCTGAAGCTGCATCAGTGCGGCCTGCCGAAGAAGATGGCACTCGAGCTCTTTAAACCGTTCATCTACAACAAGCTTGAACGCGAACAGCACGCCGCGACCATCAAGCAGGCACGCGAAATGGTCGAGCGTCAGGAACCGATCGTTTGGGACATCCTCGAAGAGGTGATCAGCGAGCATCCGGTTCTGCTGAACCGTGCACCGACGCTTCACCGTCTCGGCATTCAGGCGTTCGAGCCTGTGCTTGTCGAAGGCAAGGCGATCAAGATCCATCCGCTCGTCTGTACGGCGTTCAACGCTGACTTCGACGGCGACCAGATGGCGGTCCACATTCCGCTCTCGCCCGAAGCGCAGATCGAAGCGAGCGTTTTGATGCTTGCATCGAACAACCTTCTGTCGCCGGCGTCCGGCCAGCCGATCACGGTTCCTTCGCAGGATATCGTTCTCGGCTGCTATTACCTTACGCTCAGCCGCGACGAACTGCCCGGCGAAGGCAAGGCATTCAACTCGATCGACGACGTTCTGCTCGCACTTGACGCAGGCATCATCGAGACCCAATCGAAGATCAAGCTTCGCTGGAAAGGCGGCCTCGTCGATCTTACGGTCGAGCACAATAACCAGGATGTGATGCGTGCGACCGTTCGCGAGGACGTCGATCAGCTCATCGAGACGACCGCCGGCCGCGTCATTCTTAACGAACGTCTGACGCGTGACGGCCTGCCGTACATCAACGGAACGCTCAAGAAGAAAGGCTTGCAGTCGCTCGTTACATTCTGCCACCTGAAGCTTGGACACGAGCAGACGGTCACTCTTCTTGATGACCTCAAGACGATGGGCTTCCTGTACGCGACGCGTGCTGGCCTTTCGATCGGTATCGACGACATGGTCACGCCGTCCTCGAAGAAGGGAATCATCGACAAGGCTTTGAAGGAGGTCGAAAAGCTTCGCAAGCAGTACGAAGACGCGACGATGACCGACCTCGAACGTACGAACAAGGTTACGGCCATCTGGTCCGAGGTTACCGACCAGGTTTCGCGCGAGATGTTCAAAGCGATGCACACCCGCGAGGAAGAACGACGCGAACTCAATCCGATCCTCGTCATGGCGGATTCCGGTGCTCGCGGTTCGGAAGCACAGATCCGACAGCTTGCCGGTATGCGCGGCCTTATGGCGAAGCCGTCAGGCGAGATCATCGAGAACCCGATCCTTGCGAATTTCCGCGAGGGCCTCGACGTTCTGCAGTACTTCATCTCGACGCACGGTGCCCGTAAGGGACTTGCCGATACGGCGTTGAAGACGGCGGACTCCGGCTACCTGACCCGCCGCCTGGTGGACGTCGCACAGGACGTGATCATTTCGGAGATCGACTGCGGAACCTTGCGCGGTATCTGGACCGAGGCGATCATCCGCAACGGTGAAGAGGTCGAGAGCTTGCGTGACCGTATCGTCGGTTACGTTTCGCTCGACGACATCATCGATCCGGTCGATGGCACGAAGATCGTCGAAGCCAATGGCGACATCGACGAGAATATCGCCGCACAGATCCAGCTCTCAGGCCTGCAGAAGGTACGCATCCGCTCGCCGCTCACGTGTGAGGCACGACGCGGCCTTTGCGTTAAGTGCTACGGACGCAATCTTGCGACCGGCAGCACGGTCGAGATCGGCGAAGCGGTCGGCGTTATCGCCGCACAGTCGATCGGCGAACCGGGAACGCAGCTTACGATGCGTACGTTCCACGTTGGTGGTACGGCACGCCTCTCGCAGGAGACCAAGCACGTCGCCGCGATGGACGGAACCGTAAAGTTCCTGAATCCGAACGATATGAAGGTCATCAAGAACCGCCAGGGCGATTTCGTTTCGCTTCGCAGGCAGTCCGAGATCGCCCTCATCGACGATCGTGGACGCGAGGTCGCACGATACGCCGTGGTTTACGGTGCTCAGATCCACGTCAAGGACGGCCAGAAGGTCAAAGAGGACGACGTGCTCGTTACGTGGGATCCTTTCACCTTTGCGATCCTTTCCGAGGTTTCGGGCACGATCAAGTATCAGGACCTTAAGGAAGGAAAGACCGTCGAAGAAGAGATCGATAAGGTTACCGGCCAGAAACGTCTCGTCGTCAAGGATTCGGACGAGAAGAATCAGCCGCGGCTTGAGATCCGTTCGGGGAATAAAGTGCTGAAGACCTATCAGATGCCGATCCGTGCGAACCTTCTCGTTGATGACGGACAAGAGGTGAAGGCCGGCGATATCATCGCTAAGATCCCTCGCGAAACGACAAAGACGAAGGACATCGTCGGCGGTCTGCCGCGTGTGGTCGAGCTTTTCGAGGCTCGCAAGCCGGGTGAAACCGCTGTAATGAGCGAGATCGACGGTACGGTCGCTTTCGGCCCGATCTCAAAGGGTAAGCGCAAGCTTTTTGTCCGCAGCGACGATGGCAGCGAGCGCGAATACGACATTCCGCGCGGTACGCACATCAACGTGCAGGAAGGCGATATGGTCCGTGCCGGCGAACCGCTTATGGACGGCCCGCTCAATCCGCACGACATTCTGCGCGTCCTCGGAATGGAGGCTCTGCAGAATTACATCGTTAATGAGATCCAGGAGGTCTATCGCCTCCAGGGTGTGAACATCAACGATAAGCACATCGAGGTGATCGTCCGCCAGATGCTTCGCTGGGTGAAGATCAAGGATGTCGGCGATACGGACTTCCTTATGGAAGAACAGGTCGATCGTTTCCGATATGAGGATGAGAATCGGCGCGTCCGCGAAGAAGGCGGTAAGCCGTCGGTCGGCGACCCGCTTCTGCTCGGTATCACGAAGGCGAGCCTTTCGACGGATTCGTTCATCTCGGCGGCGAGCTTCCAGGAGACGACCCGCGTGCTTACCGAAGCCGCGATCTCCGGCCG
The DNA here is from genome assembly GCA_019186825.1 of Pyrinomonadaceae bacterium. Classification (GTDB taxonomy): domain Bacteria; phylum Acidobacteriota; class Blastocatellia; order Pyrinomonadales; family Pyrinomonadaceae; genus OLB17. The sequence goes on along the minus strand of JABARP010000011.1, from coordinate 70,197 downwards.
CGTCGATTACCTGCGTGGTTTGAAGGAGAACGTCATCATGGGACGCCTGATCCCTGCCGGTACGGGTATGAAATACTACCGTAACGTCAAGGTCAGCCCTGACGCGACCGAGAACCAGGTACCGCGTGATGAGTTTGACGACATCGTCGATAACATCCGCGGCGGCCTGCCGATGCCGCTCGATCTGCCGGGTGCCGACACGGACGAGGAGATCGAGGACGTTGATGTCGAGATGGATGAGATCGAGGACGAAGAGTTCGACCTTGACGAAGCGATGAAGCTCGATATCGATGACGAGGATGAGATCTAGTCAAACCGGTACGTAAGTTACGCAAAAGTAACGATTTAGGCCGTCTTTCATTATGGAAGGCGGCCTTTTTTGTCCGTTTATACCAAGAATTACCGCATTATTCTCTGAATGATCAGCGGCGTCGGATTTTTTGTGCCATTTTTTTAGTTTTCGTAGTAGAATGAAGGAACTTCGGCAACGTATTATTCCACCCGTCCTTTTTTACGGCGAGGAGAGCTGTCAACTTGATGAGCGATGTAACCCCAATACCGCCAGTTATTGACCTGGACGCCCTTCTTGCGCCCATTTCCGACGAAAATCCCGGCGGCGACAGCCTGCGATATTCGGGCATTTACGACGAGATCGCCGAGGCAAGGCGTGCTGATATAGACGTTGCGCAAGGCGAATGGCAGACAGAATTGAAGACGGCAGACTACCGTAAGGTCGTCGAGGTCGCCGTGAACGCCCTCACAACGCTTTCCAAAGACCTTCAGATCGCGGCATGGCTTGGCGAAGCTCTCATCAATTTGCACGGGTTTGCGGGGCTTCGAGATAGCTTGAAGCTGATGACGGGCCTTCACGAAAACTACTGGGACGGAGCCTTTCCGGTCATCGAAGACAACGATCAGGAAGGCCGTGCGAACGCCGTTTCGTGGCTTGAGAGCAATGCCGCGAGGGCGATACGCGATGTGCCGATCACGGCAGGTGCGGGCCTTAGCTTTAATGATTGGCAGGATGCGAAGCGTTTCGACATACCGGCGAACCTTGGTTCGCTGGACGAAGAAGCCCAAGCACGCTGGAACGACCTCCGCGCGCAGGCAGAACGCGAAAACCGCACGACCGCCGATAAATGGAAGGCGGCTGTGGCGTCAACTCGCAGGGCGTTTTGCGAGGAACTGCAATTTACGTTCGACGAATGCCGAGCGGCAAGCGACGAGCTGAATTCGGCGATCGAGGCCAAGTACGAGCGAAATCAGATGCCGGGCCTCTCTACGTTGAGAAAATCTCTGGATGAGGTCGGCGGACAGATCAAGAAGCTTCTCGAGCGGAAGCGGGTCGAAGAGCCGGATCCGGCAGATACCGCCGACGAGAATGGGTCGTGGAGCGATGAGGAAGAAGGCAGTTCGTCGGGGTCGACCGGTATCGGTTCCGGCCCGATAAAAGGCCGTCCAGAGGCTCTCAGACGCCTCGAAGAGGTTGCCGCGTTCTTTCAGAAGACCGAACCGCACTCGCCTGTCTCCTACCTAGTGCAGCGAGCGGTCAAATGGGGCAATATGCCGCTTGAGAACTGGCTTGAAGAGGTAATTAAGGATGATAATGTGCTCGGCCAGCTTCGCGAGACGCTCGGCCTGGGCGGCGGAGGAGCATCTTCCGGCGGATGGGACACCGGTTACGAAGAAACTCCGGAGGAGGCGAGCACTGAGGCACCGCCAGCTGACGAGTGGTAAGATGCCGTATCGTGTAACGCAAAGATCGTACAAGTAATTTTGCCCCGGTTTCGGGGACAGAGAATTTTATAAGGAGACAACAAAACAATGCCTAAGAAGGAAAGTTTGCAGCACAAGATCGACAGGGTTCGCCCGCCGCGCGTGCAGATCACGTACGATGTAGAGGTCGGCGGAGCGATCGAGCTCAAGGAACTGCCGTTTGTCGTCGGTGTATTCGGCGATTTCGTCGGAAAGCCGGAAGAGCCGCTCCCAGGACTTAAGAATAGAAAGTTCGTCGAAATTGACCCGGATAATTTCAATCAGGTCCTCGCCGGCATGGCCCCGCGTCTTGCTTATACGATCGACAATAAGCTGCAGGATGACGGCAGCAAAATGGGGATCGAGCTTCGCTTCAAGGATATCGAAGACTTTGAGCCGGACAGGATCGTCCAACAGGTCGAACCGCTGCGTAAGCTTGTAGAAGCCCGCCAGCGCCTTGCCGACCTAAGGTCGAAAATGGATGGAAACGATAAGCTCGAGTCAATGCTCGAAGACCTTATCGCGAACGCCGAAAAACAAAAGGCCATCAGCAGCGAGCTTGGCATCGACGGTAAGGAGGAATAAGAGAAAATGGCCAAATCAAAAGAAGAATCAGCAGCCAAAACCGTTGAAACGCAAGAGTCCGTTAGCGTTCTCGATCAGATATTGACCGAGGGCAGAATGGCGCGCGACGACTATCAACGCGAACAAGCGAAGGATATGATCGGCGAATTCGTCTCGCAGGTAATGAGCGGCGAGTTGACGATGTCCAAGAATATGGACGTTGCGATCAATTCGCGTATTGCCGAGATCGACCGCCTCGTTTCCGCTCAGATGAACGAGATCATGCACCACGAAGATTTCCAAAAGCTGGAAGGTTCGTGGCGCGGCCTTCATCACCTGGTGAAGAATTCGCTCGTTAGCCCGCAGCTCAAGATCAAGGTGATGAGCGCAACCAAGAAGGACCTTTTGAAGGACTTCGAGCGTGCACTCGAATTCGACCAGTCGGCAATGTTCCGAAAGGTTTACGAAGAAGAATACGGCACGTTCGGCGGTGCTCCGTTCGGTGCCTTGATCGGCGATTACGAGTTCGGCAACCACCCGCAGGATATGTCGCTGCTTGAGAGCATCTCGCAGGTCGCGGCCGCGGCCCATGCACCGTTCTTGAGTGCGGCGTCGGCTGGAATGTTCGGCTGGGACACCTATTCGGAAATGACCGAGGTCCGCGATGTTGCGAAGATCTTCGACCGTACCGAGTATATGAAATGGCGGAGCTTCCGCGAGTCTGAGGATTCGCGTTACGTCGGCCTGACCATGCCGCACGTCCTTATGCGCGAGCCCTACGGTGCGGCAACCAAGCCCACCGAAACGTTCCGTTTTGAAGAGGATGTTGACGGTAAGGACCACAAGAAATACCTCTGGGGCAATGCCGCGTATGCACTCGGCACTTGTTTGACCGAGGCGTTCTCGATGTACGGATGGTGCGTCGCGATCCGCGGCGTCGAAGGCGGCGGCCTTGTTCAGGGCCTTCCGACCCATACGTTCGAGACGGACGAGGGTGAAGTGGCAATGAAGTGTCCGACCGAGGTCGCGATCACCGACCGCCGGGAGAAGGAATTTGCCGACAACGGCTTTATCCCGCTCGTTCACTGTAAGAACACCGATTACGCAGCATTCTTCGGTACGCAATCCGCGAACAAAGCGAAAAAATACGACTCTGATGCCGCGAACGCTAATGCTCGTCTCTCGACACAGCTTCAGTACATCTTCGCGGTCTCGCGTTTCGCACATTACCTGAAGGCAATGATGCGTGACAAGATCGGTTCATTCATGTCGCGTACGGACTGCGAACGGTTCTTGAACCAGTGGATCAATAACTACGTTACGGACGACGACACGGCGTCACCGGCAACAAAAGCCCAGTACCCGCTTAGGGAAGCACGGGTTGACGTTGCAGAGATCCCCGGAAAGCCGGGTTGTTATCGTGCTGTTGCCTTCTTAAGGCCGCACTTCCAGCTCGACGAGCTCTCGGTTTCATTGAGGCTTGTTGCAGATCTGCCGCAGCCTGCGAACGGCTAGGTTGAACTTTCGGGGGCGTTCCCGCATTAGGAGGGGCAATAAGGGCCGGACGAGGAAGAAAAAAAGTTCCGGCCCTAATGCAAAAAGATATTGCGGGGTGCGTCTCTAATCTGAAGCCGATGGAATCGCAGGTGTTCGTTGGCGTTATCAAAAACTGATTCGATAAAAGGAGCAAAGCAATGGCAACAGTAGATTATTTCCTCAAACTTGACGGCATCGAAGGCGAGAGCCAGGACTATAAGCACAAAGGCGAGATCGATGTCGAATCCTTCTCGTGGGGCGTAAGCCAGTCGGGTACGATGGGACACGGCGGCGGCGGCGGTGCAGGTAAGGCAACTTTCCAGGACTTCCACTTCACGATGAGAGGCAGCAAAGCGACCCCGAAACTCATGCTCAACTGTGCAACCGGTACGCACATCAAGAAGGCAGTTCTCACCGCTCGCAAGGCCGGTAAAGAACAGCAGGAGTTCCAGAAGATCACCTTTACGGACGTCCTCGTGTCATCGTACAATGCCGGCGGAATGGGCGGAGCCGCAGAAACCTCCGATCAGGTCTCGCTCAACTTCGCAAAGATCGAGATCGAGTACAAGGAACAGAAGCCCGATGGTACACTCGGCGGAGCGGTCAAGGCCGGCTACGACGTGAAGGCCAACAAGATGGTCTAAAGCCTCGAACAAGGGGTTTGGAAAAGACTCGGACCTTTCCTGGTTATGCCGTTCGCCTGGCCGAACGGCATAACCTTTCACCGTTTATAGAAGTATGGCCCGCCGGGATGAAGATGTCAGGATAACACCCTCAATACTCGATCGGTTGATCGACATGGAGCCGACTGCGTCCAAAGATCCTCCGAAATCAAGATTTACAGGCGTCCAGGAGCTGAAGGCGGGCGTACGCCGCGACCTCGAATGGCTTCTGAATACACGCTCTCACGGAGATGAGGAGGTCGATGAGGACGCGGAAGTTCGGCGTTCGGTGGTCTTTTACGGGATGCCGGATATTCTTGGGCTGAATCCGCAGACACCTGCCGAGAAAAAGCGGCTTACGAAGTCGATCGAAACCGCCATACGCCGTTTCGAGCCGCGTTTCCTGGATCTGAAGATCACGCTCGAGCCCTTTGATGAGGTCGAGCGGCAGGTACGATTCCGTGTCGAGGCGAAGCTCGATATGGAACCGGCACCGGAGCCGATCATTTTCGACACCGTACTTGCAAGCGGCAGCGGGGAATTTGCCGTTACAGAAAGATAAGGCAGCGACAATAGCTTAAATGCGCGATGAACTCCTAACCTTTTACGAGCGCGAGCTTGTTTTCCTGCGCCGTATGGGTGCCGAGTTCGCACTTCGCTACCCGAAGGTCGCCTCGCGTCTCCAACTTGACGAAGAAAGGGTCGAAGATCCGCACGTCGAGCGGTTGATCGAATCCTTTGCATACCTTACCGCCCGCATCGGGCTGAAGATCGACGACGAATATCCTGAGATCACAGAGGCGTTCCTGAACGTCCTGTATCCGCACTATCTTGCACCGATCCCGTCGATGTCGATCGCTCAATTCAGCTACGGCTCGCCGAAGGACAAGCTTACCGCCGTCCAGCGTGTCGACAGGGAAACGCGTCTGAATTCACGGCCTGTGGACGGCAGCCCGTGTCGCTTCCGAACCTCGTATAGCGTCGATCTTTTCCCGATCGAGATCGAGAACGCAACGCTCGAATCGCCCGCTCCGAAGGACACGCGGGGAAAATTCGCCGAGGCAAAGATCGTTATCTCGATGCGTTGTTTCGGAAACTCGAACCTGCACGAATTCAAGCGCGGTGTTGACGGCAGCGTTCCCGACCGTTTCCGGTTCTATATCGACGGGAACCCGCAGCTCGTACATCCGCTTTACGAGATAATTTTCAACCATGCGACGGCGGTCGAGTTTCGTGCGAAAGAGGCGCCCATCGGCACGCGCACGATGACGACGCTACCACCGAAGCCGCCAGATCCGATAATCATTCCGGCGGAAGATGCCCTGAAGGTCGTCGGTTTTGACGAGGACGAGTTCCTCTTGCCATACACGAAGCGGAGCTTCTCGGGCTATCGGTTCCTAACGGAATATTTTGCCTTTCCGCAGAAGTTCCTGTTTGTCGATGTCTTGGGCGTCGATCAGGCGATCGCGAAAAAATTTGGAAGCCATTTCGATCTGATCATTCACGTTCGCGATATCGTCCCGCCGGTCTCTCCGGTCACGGCCGAGACGTTCAAGCTCGGGTGCACACCGATCATCAACCTTTTCCACAAGCTCTCGGATCCGATCTATCTGAACCAGCAGCGTTTTGAGTATCAGGTGATCCCGGACGTGCATCGCCAGACCTCGACCGAGGTCTATTCGATCGACGAGGTAATTACGACCGATCCACGCTCGAATAAAGCGCGTGAGTTCGCCCCGTTCTATTCCATGCGTCACGCGTACGGCGGTGAAAAGGAGAAGACGTATTGGTCGGCAGTACGCCGTCCGTCGCAGCGTGCGAACGACGAAGGAAGCGAGGTCTTCATCTCGCTGGTTGATGACAAATTCGATCCGCATGTGCCTGCGGTCGATGTGCTGAACATTAAAGCGACGTGTACGAATCGCGATCTGCCGGCGAGGCTCCCGTTCGGCGGCAAGGAAGGTGATTTCGAGGTCGAGGGGACGGCGTTGCTCTCGCGCGTAAGATGCCTTACGAAGCCGACCGAGACGATCCGCCCGCCGCAGCGACGGTCTGCCCAGTGGCGTTTGATCTCGCATTTGAGCCTCAATTTTCTCTCGCTCGTGAACGGCGAGAACGGTTCGCCCGAGGCATTGCAGGAAATGCTGATGCTTTATAATTTCGACGATTCGCCCGTGACGCGCAAGCAGATCCTCGGGATCACGAGCGTCGAATCACGAAAGGTCGTGCGTCAGATCGGAAAGCGCGTCGGTGCCGGATTCGTCCGCGGAGTCGAGACGACGATCACGATGGACGAGGAGCAGTTCGTCGGTACGGGCTATTTCCTCTTTGCGTGTGTGCTGGAGCGGTTCCTTGCTATGTACGCTTCGCTTAACTCGTTCAACCAGTTGAGTTTACGGACCGAGCAGCGTGAGGAGACGGTGCGTGAATTTTCGCCGCGTGCGGGTACGCGCGAGCTGCTTTAGAAAAGAGAAGATATGCCGCTTTTATCGCCGGAACAAGGGCTTCTCGAAGAACCTTACGCCTATGAATTCTTTCAGGCGGTAAGGCTTCTCGAGCGCATCCACCCCGACGAGAAACGCGTCGGCGGCGACGCAATGCCGCACGAAGAGGTCGTACGTTTTCGCTCGCGGGTTGCTCTTGATTTCCCGGCGAGCGAGATCCACGAAACCCGGAAGGTCATTGACGAGACGGGCCAAGGCGAAAGGCTCGAGATGCTCGTCAACTTTATGGGCGTCGTTGGCGTTTCCGGTGCACTGCCTACGCATTATACAGAGCTTGTACTTGACCGCATACGTCATCGCGACACGACGATGTGGGCGTTCTTTGATATCTTTACGCACCGCATCGTTTCGCTCTTTTATCGGGCGTGGGCGAAGTATCGCTTTCCGATCGGCTATGAGGCCGGCGATGAAAGCTTTACGGCGTATCTATACGACCTTGCGGGCCTGGGCACGCGTGGGCTTCGCGGGCGGATGGCAGTTGAGGACGAGGCTCTGCTGCCGTATACGGGACTGATAGCTCAGGCTCCGCACACAGCGGACAGCCTCGCGAATATGATCAGCGACCATTTCGGAGCTAAGGCAAAAATTGAGCAATTTTCCGGTCAATGGTTGCTGCTCGATAGCAGAGACGTAACGCAGCTGGGCGCGAAAAACAGCAGCTTAGGTCGAAATTCTATCGTTGGCACACGCGTTTGGGATCAGCAGTCCAAGTTTCGTGTTAGACTTGGACCACTCGATCTCAAACGCTTTCAGGCTTTTTTACCGAGCGGTTCAGCGCACGAACCGCTCAAGTCGATCGTCAAATTCATGGTCGGCGACGAGCTCGATTTCGACGTTCAGCTTGTCCTTGAGGCAAAACAGGTCCCGGCGACGATCCTGACAACGCGTGCGATCCGCCGGCCGTCGCTTGGCTGGACGAGTTTTTTGAAAACAAAACCATTTAAGGAGCCGGACGATCAGGTGATACTGAAGATGGCCGCTTAACTTAAAGAGAGATCCCTATGAACTTAAATCTAAAATCCCTGGTCGGACGATTGAACGATACCTGCCGCACGGCTCTCGAAGGTGCCGCCGGCGCATGCCTTTCGCGAACGAATTACGACGTCGAGATCGAGCATATCCTCTCGAAGTTACTCGAACAGAATGACACGGACCTTCATCGCATCTGCAAGCATTACGAGGTCAATATCGACCGCCTTTCAAAGGACATCGATTCGTCGCTTGCGAGCCTGAAGACCGGAAATACACGCACACCGGGCCTGAGCGACCGTATACCGCGTTGGATACAGGATGCGTGGCTGCTTGCCTCGGTCGATTTCGGCGAAGCAAAGGTGCGTTCAGGCCACCTTGTCCTCGCGCTGCTCTCGAACGACAGCTTTGCGCGAATCGCAAGGGATATCTCGCGCGAGTTCAATCACATCTCGCCTGAATCGCTCTCGAAAAAGCTCGACGAATTGACCGCGGATTCCGCAGAGGGCCGCGAAGCCGTCGCCCTCGGCGAAGGCCGTGCGTCGGATGGGGCACCCGTTGCGTCAGGCGTTCCGGGTAAGACAAAAGCGCTCGATCAGTACACGGAAGACCTTACGGCGAAGGCCGCTGCGGGCAAGATCGATCCCATTCTCGGGCGTGATTTCGAGATACGGCAGATCATCGATATCCTTACACGCCGCCGCCAGAATAACCCGATCCTGACAGGCGAGGCCGGCGTCGGTAAGACCGCCGTTGTCGAAGGTTTTGCGGCACGAGTGGCTTCGGGCGATGTTCCGGATTCGCTGAAGAATGTGTCGGTCCGCTCGCTCGATCTTGGGCTTCTGCAGGCAGGCGCGGGCGTCAAGGGCGAGTTTGAAAATCGCCTGAAGTCCGTGATCGACGAAGTAAAATCGTCGCCTACGCCGATCATTATGTTCATCGACGAGGCCCATACGCTCATCGGTGCAGGTGGCCAGGCGGGACAGAATGACGCCGCGAACTTACTCAAACCGGCACTAGCACGCGGCGAGCTTCGCACGATCGCTGCGACGACATGGGCCGAGTACAAGAAGTACTTTGAGAAAGATGCGGCACTTGCACGACGTTTTCAGGTCGTAAAGGTCGAGGAGCCCGACGAAGAGAAGGCGATCGCGATGATGCGCGGCCTCGCCGACAAGATGGAAGATCACCACAACGTCCGTGTGCTCGACGAGGCGATCGTCGAGTGCGTTAAGCTTTCCGCTCGTTATATTACGGGCCGTCAGCTCCCGGACAAGAGCGTTTCGGTGCTCGACACGGCGTGTGCAAAGGTTGCGATCGGACAAGGCGCAACGCCGGCTTCGCTCGAAGATGCGACGCGTCGTGTGCAGAATCTATCGTCCGAGATCGATTCGCTCGAACGCGAACAGGTTACGGGTGCGGGCCACGATGCGCGGCTTGTCGAGCTAAAGGCCAAACGAAGCGAGACGGAAGAAGAGCTTTCACGCCTTACGGCGCAGTGGGAAAAAGAGAAGGAACTCGTTGAGAAGATCCGAAATATCCGATTCAAGCTCGAACAAACGCGTCTCGATGACGCGGTTGCTTCAAATGGCAAGGCCGCGGCCGCAGCCGCCGGAGGCGAGCGCGCTGACGGCGAGGCGGCAGACGCTCCGGCGGAAACCGCCGAAGCCGCTCCTGCACCGGAACCGCTTGATGACAAAGCCGCCGAGGCTCTTCGCGCCGAGCTTAAGGCGACGAACGAGGAATTGAAAAAGGTTCAGGGCGAGGATCCGCTGATGCATCCGGTCGTCGATGGCAACTCGGTCGCAGAAGTCATCTCAGGATGGACCGGCATTCCGATCGGCAAAATGGTTGCTGACGAGATCCACGCCGTTCTCAATCTCTCGAGTACGCTTCGTGAACGCGTACTCGGACAGGACCACGCACTCGATGCGATCGCTCAGCGTATTCGTACTTCGCGTGCGGGCCTTACCGATCCGAAACGTCCGATCGGCGTATTCCTGCTTGTCGGAACCTCCGGCGTCGGTAAGACAGAGACGGCTCTCGCTCTTGCAGAATCGCTCTACGGCGGCGAACGCAATCTGATCTCGATCAATATGAGCGAATATCAGGAAGCTCACACGGTTTCGAGCCTAAAGGGTTCGCCCCCGGGATACGTCGGTTACGGCGAAGGCGGCGTACTCACCGAGGCAGTTCGCAGAAAGCCGTACTCGGTCGTGCTTCTTGACGAGGTCGAGAAAGCTCACCCGGACGTGATGGAGCTTTTCTTCCAGGTTTTTGACAAAGGCGTCCTCGAAGATGGCGAAGGCCGCGAGATCGACTTCAAGAACTGCATCATCCTGCTCACGTCGAATGTTGGCACCGATACGATAATGAAGCTCTGTGCAGATCCGGACACGCGTCCCGAGCCGGACGGACTCGTCGATGCGGTGAAGCCTGAGCTCAACAAGGCATTCAAGCCGGCACTGCTCGGCCGAATGGTCACGGTTCCGTATTATCCGATCTCCGACGATATCTTGAGACTGATCATCAAGCTTCAGTTGGGCAAGATCGCACAGCGTATCAAGGACAATCACAACGCGGCGTTCAGCTACGACGACGCGGTCATCGATACGATCGCGAAGCGTTGTACGGACGTCGATAGCGGTGCACGCAACGTGTATAACATCTTGACGGGCACGCTACTGCCGGAGATGTCGGGCGAAGTTCTTTCGAGAATGGCACAGGGCGATGCGTTAACGAGCATTCGCGTGTCGGTCGGCGAAGGCGAGAACTTTGCGTATACCTTTGCGTGATCTGAACTAGCCGAAGAGAGGGGGAAGATGCCAATTAACTTGATCGCACATGACACTCGGCTCGAAGGACGGACGCCGTCCCGCTCGCGCGATACTCTGACGATCGAGGTCAATGAGTCGACCCCGCTCGAAGGTTTCTTCGACTACGCGGTCGAGACCGCTCTCGGACACATCGGGATCTTGCGGCTGTCGATCATGGCACACGGGCTTTATGTTCGGGATCTCGATACAACGGCGATCCAATTTTGTGCCGAGCTGATCAGCTATCAGACCGTGCATAATTTCGCACGGCTGCGCGGCCTCGTCGATCACATTGTGCTTTACGTTTGCCACGCCGCGGAAACTCATATGACGCGCCGCGGCGAGGGCGACGAACTTTGCCGTCAGATCGCAATTGCGGCAAACGCTGAGGTTACGGCTGCACGCGAACGGCAAGAATACACCGCGGTCGAGACTTGCAGCTTTATCGATTGCGAATCCTCGCCGATAGAATTCGGTAATTGGGAAGGCCAGGTCGTGCGTTATGGGCGGGACGGGCGGGTGATCGCGGAATTCGGCGATGCTCCGGCCGTAGCCGAACCGGCACCGACAAGGCCCGATCCGCGATTTACGATGCGCCGTTAAGGCAAAAACAGAGCCGTTTCCGCGTCTTAGTAGCGTCAGGCGGCTCGTCTATTGACTGAAACCGAGCTTAAAAGGCCGCCGACAGGACCTAGAAGATTATGGCAGTCAGCCAAGAAGGACGACTATTAAACTTTACGACAAGCTCATTTTCGAATGAGGAGATCGTTATTCATCGTTTACGGGCGACCGAAGGTATGTCGCAGCTTTTTACCTTCGAACTTGATCTGCTTCACGATGAGGAAGAGGTCGGCGTCGAGCCATTCCAGATCGCGCCCGATCAGGTGCTGAACAAGCCGATGTCGGTCGCCGTGAACCAGCGTGACGGTGCAAACCGATACTTTAGCGGTATTTGTACGCGGTTCGCACAGGGCTCGCGTGACGAGCGCTTTTCGAAATACCGCGCGGTCGTCCGCCCGCAAGTTTGGCTGCTTACGCAGAGCTCGCACAACCGCATTTTCCAAAATCTTTCTATACCGGATGTCCTAACAAAAGTGCTCGACGGTTTTAACCCGAGCCTACGTCTTCAGGGAAATTACGAGCCGCGAAACTATTGTGTGCAGTATCGCGAATCGGATTGGGATTTCGCATCGCGTTTGATGGAAGAGGAGGGCATCTTCTATTTCTTCGAACATACGAGTTCGGGCCACACGCTCGTTATCGCAGATGCGGATCCGGCGATCGCACCCTGTCCGTCGAAGGCCGAGATCCCTTACATTGTTGATGTTTCGGTGAACCAGGATGAGTGGGAAGGCGCGATAAACTCGTTCCAGGTAACGAATCAGATACGCACGGGCAAGTACCGCGTGCGTGATCATCAGTTCCAGCTGCCGACGAATTCGCTCGAGGCCGAGCAGATGAGCCGCTTCGACATCAACGGAAATCGCGAAAACGAGATCTACAGCTATCCGGGCGAGTATGCGAAGTTGTTCGACGGCATCGATTCAAGCGGTGGCGAACAGCCGGGCGAGCTTGCAAAGGTCTTTCCGGCAAGGCAGCACACGATCGACATCCGCCAACAGGAGATCGACGTTGCTTACAAGAGCGGAGTCGGCTCGGCAGATACTTGTGCGTTGATACCGGGCTTTCGATTCAAGCTCACGACGCATCCGACGGCTGAGAACAATCGGAATCATACGATCGTTTCGGCAAAGACCGAGGCTCTGCAGGACCCCGGCTATGTGTCGGATGAGGCTCGCGTCCGTGCGTATTTGGTGAATTTCACCTCGATCCCGCAGGGCGAGGGACAGGCACCCTATCGTCCGCCGCGTATTACTGAGCGGCCGATCATGCACGGCAGCCAGACGGCCGTTGTTGTCGGGCCCGCGGGTGAAGAGATCTTCGTCGATAAATTCGGACGCGTCAAAGTGCAGTTCCATTGGGACCGCGACGGGCAGAATAATGCCGCATCCTCCTGCTGGCTTCGCGTCGGCACGAGCATTGCGGGCAACAAATGGGGCACGATGTTCATCCCGCGTATCGGGCAGGAAGTCCTTGTTGATTTCCTTCAAGGCGATCCGGATCAGCCGATCATTACAGGCTCGGTCTATAACCCCGAGACGATGCCGCATTACGACTTGCCGAAATTCAAGACGCTGACTTACATCAAGACGCGAACGAGCCCGGACGATGGTAAAGGTTTTAACGAACTTCGCTTCGAGGATAAACAAGGCAAAGAGCAGGTGTTCATCCATTCGCAAAAGCGATACGACCTGCGCGCAAAAGGCTCGATGTACGAGACCTGCGGCGGCAACCGCCAGGAGGTCATCGGCGTCCGCTCGGATAACCAACCCGGCGGCAATCTCGCCATCACCGTCGGCGGCAACTACGACCTTCACGTCAAAGAAGATCAGTTCATCGGCATCGACGGTAAACTTAATGAATCTGTAAAAGGCGATGTCGTTGAGGATTATCAAGGAAACCTTTCGACCATCGTAAAAGCAAAGACCGAACTGAACGCTCGAGAGATCACGCTCGAGGCGCTTACGAAGATCAGCCTAAAGGTGGGTGGAAATTGCATTATGATCGATCCCAGTGGAATTACGATCGCGGGCACCCTTACCAAGATCAATTCCGGTGGCTTTGCAACGGGTACCGGGAATCCTGCGTTTGACGACGCGCTTGATGCTGAGCCTGCGGACACAGGAGAGCCGGGTTACCTCGATCGGCCGCGAACCGGTGGAGGCGGAGGCCGACGCCGGCGCAACCTTCAGTCGCAACACTATGTTGCTCCGCCACGTCCGGGAGAGGATCCCAGGATCACCGCGATGCGGGGAACGCTTGCGAACTCTGAACAGGGTCGGCACGCACTTGAGGTGTATGACCGTTACGGGGTCAACTCCACGTTCAATGGCGGCAACGGTTCTACCTTTGACGGCAGTACCAATACTATGAACCTGGATCCGACGGAAGATCCAACAACCTCGGCACTCACATTCGTACACGAGATGAACCATGCAGAGGAGCATCACGAAGGTACAAGTGGGGATATCCACAATATGGGTCGGCAGGAATATGTCGACGAAATGCTTCAAGAGGAGATCGACGGCACGGTTGATAGTATTGAGGCAAGGAATGAGCTCGCGGCGAATGGGACGGATGTATCAAATTCTCATTTCCCGCTTGAGGGTGAATACCAAGCCGCACATGACCAAGCGGTTGCCGACGCTCGGGCAAACAATCCGAATATCAGTGACGCAGATGCAGAGGCGGCCGGTCGAGCAGCAGGTAGACAGGCGGTTGCGGACGGTTTCAATAACGGGACGGTAGTAACTTCGAATACCAATCAGAAGTATCCTGATTATTACGGAAATGCGTGGGATGGGGCTCATCCGGGAGGCGGTGGTACGCCATAAGAGTTGGAGAATAAGGTGACAGTCATCTTTTTGCTCTTTGTGAGCTTGGCACTCGGTAATGGTTGCGAGCGGCCTGTGGAGCAGGTCTCGAACATTTCCACACCATCACCCACTCCGACCGTGCAAAAAAGGACCCGTATGGATAAGGAAACACTAGGAAAACTTGTTGAGAGTACCGACCCGTCTGTCGCCGCCCTGATCCGCGACGACAGCTCGAGGATAGAAGTTTTTGGCGACCCGATCGGGAGCGGAACGATCTATAAGGTGAGCAAATTTGCGCCGACCCGAATGATCATTCAGTACATTGGGATGCCGTCCGCCAATGAGGCAATCATTCTGACGGCAGATCGTGCGGCGTTCCAAAGATTTGCAGAAGCTTCAAGGGCGCTTTTGGCACGCTCAGAGGATCGGGTGGCTTACGGCAAAGCCTTTTTGCAGATCGCCGTCGCGGGCAGTAAGAGATTCATCCTGCTCGACTCGGTGAATGAGGTCAAGCCTCGGCCGAACTTAAATGAAGAACAGACGAAGGCATTTGGCGAATTCGTAAACAAGTATTCATCGATCATTAAACCGGCGACTTGTTCGGGAGAACAATGCAAGTTCTATGCGATCTTCGGTCAAGACCTGGTTAGTTTTGACCTCGGCATAGCTTCGAACGGAAAGGTTACGCTTGAAGAGAATGTTGTCGAGCGAAATTTGCTTATCCCGTACGCGATGTAGGAGAGAGATATGTTTCCAGCAGCAAGAAAAGGCGATCCGTTGACACACGATCTGTTGGTGCCGTGCGGCGCGATAGGGCCGCCGGCAACGGGGCCATGCCCATCGGGGCCGGTGATGATCGAAGGTTTGCCCGCCGCTCACGTAGGCTGCATCGCCCTTTGTACGGGCGTTATTACCGGTGGGATCGTTCATCCGCCGGTCCCGACGCCTCCGTTCGGGACGCCGATCATGAAAGGGTCGGCGACCGTCTTCATTCACGGACTACCGGCCGCCCGTTGGACGCCATCCGGTGATATGGCGGGCTGCGGCGTCTTCCTCGGGATGCCTCCGCTTGCTGCGACGAGAACGACGCTCATCGGTGGCTAACCTATGTAATCTTCCTTCGCACGAGATAGACGATGCCCTTGTTATCGTCGGTCATTAGGAAGGAGTTCGCATCGAGTTTCATAATGTCGCACGGGCGGCCTAGAACTTTTCCTTTTGTCAGGAAGCCGGTGATAAGGTCCTGCAGGGCTTTGCCTTTTCGCATCACGACAACCTTGTAGCCGTGGCCGATCCGTTTGTCGGTGGAGCCGTGCAAGGAAACGAGAAAGCCGTCCTTTATCGCGGGGTCCGCGCCCTCGTCGTTAAAATAATCAAATCCGAGTGCCGACGAATGCGCAGGGAAGTACGCATATGGTGCGGGTACATCCTTGCAGCCCGTCGCCCGTTTGAATTTTGGATCGCGATAGATCTTGCCTTTGGAAGAATAGCAATACGGCCACCCGTAATCTGAACCCGCTTTGAGGGCGTAAAACGTCTCGTCTGGCTTATAAAGGCCGAGGTGGTCGACGCCCTGATTCGTAGCAAAAATGTATTCGCCGATGACGCGAAGGCCGACCGCGTTGCGAAGTCCGCGTGCGATCTCGCGTTCGTCCGAACCGTCCGGGTTCATCGAAATAATGCTCGCACGCACTTTTTCTTTCTCGACGCAGGCGTCGCAGCTGGATCCAACCGAGATATAAAGCCGGCCGTCGGGGCCGAACGACAGCGTGCGGGTCAGATGCCAACCGCCGTACTTGTAGCTCAGGCCATAGTCAGGAAAGGTGCGCAAGACCTCGGGTTTTGAGTCCGTCGGCCTTGTCTCGCCGAGCGTGAACTTGCGGCGCGTGAGCTGATGCGTCTCCGCCAGATAGAACCACACCTGACCGCTCGCATCCGTGTGGAACTGGCAGCTATTCGGATTCCGCAGCCCGGTCATATACGGTGTAACGCTCGCGAACTTTCCGGTTTTTGCATCAAAGCCGTCAAGTATGTAAACCGCACCACGCTTGTTGTCGGTGAGGTTGTACATATCGGTCACAAAGATGCGGCCGTCGGGCGAACGCGTCATAAAGCGGACGCGTTTTAATCCTTCTGCCGCAGGAATGATCTCGAAGTCGGCAGGCAGATTCAGCGTGAACGCTTTGCCTTTCTTTAGCTGTACCTTATGCGGCGTGAGCTTTAATTGCGCAAACGTTACGGTCGCGCAGGCGATGAACATAAACGAAAAGGCCAGGGGCTTGAAGAGTCGAAGTGCGGCGTTATTGAGCATTCGCGGGCTTCTCCTTTGCTTTTGGCGGATCTACGGGTTTCGGGACGATGCGTAGGATGCGATCGTCGTCGGCTGCCGGACGGCCTCGGCCATCCTGATTAGAAGTTGTGAAATAGATAAAGCCGTCCGGGCCCTGGGCCACGTCGCGAATGCGTCCGTACGCACCGCTAACGAGATCTTCCTGACCTACGACCTTCCGGCCGTCAAGACGCACGCGGATGATCCTCTGTCCCCGAAGGCATCCAAAGAAAAAGTTGCCGACAAACGGCTTAAAGACGGAACCGGTGTAGAACATCGCGCTCGCCGGCGCACACGCCGGGCTGTACTCGAGCAAGGGCGACTCCATACCGTCCCGTTTCTCGGTGTGATGGATCACGGGCCAGCCATAATTCTTGCCGGCTTCGAGGATATTCACTTCGTCGCCGCCCGAGCCTTTTCCTTCGAAGCTGCTTGGCCCGTGCTCTGTCTCAAAAACGAGGCCCGTTGCCGGCTGAAATGCGATCCCTTGCGGATTGCGATTGCCGTAGGTCCAGATCTCCGCCCGCGCGTCTTTGCGTCCGACGAATGGGTTGTCTTTAGGAATGCTTCCGTCGTCGTTCAAACGCAACACTTTCCCTGCGAGGGACGAGAGGTCTTGAGCGAGGTCCCAGTCGGTCGAGTCACCGGCCGTGATGTAGAGTTTGCCGTCCGGCCCGAAGCGTGCACGCATTCCGGCATGATTCGGGGCACCGGGAATGTTCTCGATGATCGTCTTCGGGTCGGTGAACTCTCCATTCTTATAGACGTATCGGACGACCTTCACCTTCTTGCCGTCCGTGTTGTAGGAATAGGCGAGATAGATGAAATTGTTCTTTGCAAAGTTCGGGTGAAGCGAGATGTCCATCAGGCCGCTCTCGCCGCTCGGTTCGACATCGGGCACTGTGAAGACGGGCTTTTCGCGAAGCTTTCCTTTCTCAACGATCCGTACGCGGCCCGGCCTTTCGGTCACCAGAATGTCTCCGTTCGGAAGCCATGCGAGTGCCCATGGAACCTCAAGCCCGCTCGCTACGGTCTCGACAGTGAAATTCACATCACCCGAAGCCGTTTGAAATGTCGCATCGGCCGGCGTATTCGCGGGCGAGCACGCGATAGAAAAACAAAGCGTAAAAAATGCAGCAAGCGATGCGATGTTCATGGCTGATCTTCCTCCCTTCCAGCGGAAAGCTTCAAAGTATTGCGTGGGACGCGTCAATTATGATGCAGAACGGTCGAAACGCGATATCCAAAACTACGTTGTCAGCCGCCGATAAATATTCGGCATACGCTCCGGCAGCGAGAGCACATCGTCGATGATCGTGTAGCCGACATCGCCGTAAAGGTCGCGAAGCTCGGCCTCGGATTCACGATCGACCGTGATGCAGAACGGCGTGATGCCGGACATTTTTGCTTCGGTCAGTGCCTCGCGTACGTCTTCGCGTGCGTATCGCGCATCGCCGTAATCGTGATCGTAAGGCCGGCCGTCTGTCAGCACGATCAGAAGCTTTGTTCGCGATTCCTGCCGCAAGAGCTTGTTCGCAGCGTGGCGTATCGCAGCACCGAGGCGCGTGTTGTTCTCGAAGGTAATGCCGCCGATGCGGCTCTCGACATCGGCATCGTATTTCTCTGCGAAATCCTTTACGACGTAGAACTTTACGTTTCGCCGGCCTTCGCTCGTAAAACCATTGATCGAATAAACGTCGCCGACGGCATCGAGAGCTTCGCTCATCAGCACGAGGCCTTCTTTCTCGATCTCGATGATGCGTCGGCCGGGATGTGTGTACGGCTGGAGCGGATTTCGCGTGATCGTGCGTGCCGTAGAGCTCGATTGGTCTAGCAGGATCGAGACAGCGACATCGCGTTCTCGGCGGAGGCGTTTCGTATAGATGTTCTCGTCCTGGCGGCCGTCGGCCTTGCGGTCGATAACAAAATCGACGAGCGCGTTTAGGTCGTGATCCTCGCCGTCGATCTGTCGATGGATCCGCGTGAGATTCTCCGGCTTCATCAATTGGAACTGATGCCGGATCGACGATATTACGCCGCGATAGCGGCTTCGCGTCAGTTCGACAAAGGTTCGATCGCCGGTCTTTACTCTTTTTTCGATCACGCGACTCCAGCCGACGCGGTAATCATTCAGCTCGCGGTCCCACTCGTCATAGGCGAAGGCAACTTCGCCGCTATCGAGAGCCTGTTCCGGGATCTCGGCTCCGGCCCAGGCCTCCGCACCGCGAAGGTCGTCCGGTTCGCCTTCATCATCGAGGCTGTTCCATGCGTTGAAAAGTTCCGAAACATTCTCGGCGGCAGCCTCGCGTTCGCGTTTCACCTTGTCCTCGGTGATAGATTCCTGTGCCTCTTTGTCGTCGTACGCGAATTCGCCTTCGTCATCGCTGTCTTCCTGACTGTCCGTTTCTTCGGCACGCTCAGGCATCACGTTCTGGAAAAGGTCGTAAACGCGGCTTGTGGCAAGGAGCGAATCCGCGACGGTCGAAGGCCGCGACCCATCTTGTTGTCGAACGAAGCGGTCAAGGACAGCGTTTATCTCATCGACCACCTGCGGATAGAAACGCATCGAATCGTCGGTCGCTCCGCCGCACATCGTTATCTGAAAGAGCAATTCGAACGCGACCTGATTCGCCGGCACATCGAAAATGTACGGGCGTCTCTCCCGCAAGAATTGCTGCATCAGGTCGAGGTCTTTTCGCAATCCGCGATAATGCGAGCGAAGGCACGCATCGATCCGTGCGTTCTCCATCGTCCCGAAGATGCGGCGTGCAAGACGCGGTTCCGGGAAGACCGAGAGTACGGAGCGATAATCGCCGTCTTTCGGGAGCTTGTACTCGACGGCCTTTATCTCATCATCGGGACGTGCACGTTCGCCCTTCTGCACATCTTCGATGTACCCGGAGAGCGAGAACGCATCAAACTGGTCGGCGGTCGCGGAATAGAGCGCCGAGAGTTCGCTATAGACGGCCTTAAGCTCGTTGGAAGAGCGGGCGTATGTGCCGAATTCGATCTGGCCCGCGGCGTGTGCAGCGAGTACTTTGTAGAGCTTGAAATCACGCTCGTCATCGCCGAATTCTGCGACCGTCGCAGGCAGGAAGATCGTCTTTTCATCGCCGATGCGACTCCCTTCGGGAATCGCAGAAAGCGGTGCGACCTCGACAGCGCGGCCTGTTAAGCCTTCGACATAGATGCGCAGGATGTTCTGAACCGCCTCGAGCGAGATGCCGGTCTTCGCCTGCTGGAGTTTGTCGCGAGACTCGCGTGTTTCCAGTGCGAAATAGCTTCGACGGCCTTTCGATGACGAGTTCTCGTGCTCGACGAGGCCGGCACGAACCCATTCTTCGTACTGCTTTACGGGAACTTTCTCGAGTGCCGCGGCGCTTGAACGAAGGGCGGCAAGCGCACTTTCGGCGTCAGTTTCAGCGATCTTTGCGACGAGGGAAAGCACGCGCGAGATCGCCAATGAATTTACGGTCTTGTGCCGCGACACGCGTGCGAGAAACACCGGTGCTGCCCGCAGAAATGCGATAAGCACTGCGTTCCCGTGTTCCGCGACCTTCCTCGAAGCCTTGATCCATTCGGCAAAAACTTCTCGCCCCGCCATGAGAACGTCTGCTCCCGAAGAGACAAGAAGCAGAGTAACGCTGCCGCCAAAATCCAGAAACCTATCGGCCTCTTCGAGAAGCAGAACTGCGTCGCGGGCGGAAACTTTTGCCAGAGCGTCGGGAAGTTCGACCCAAAGATCGGCGGTCATTCCACCGGTCCGCGATGCGAAATTCTCAGCAAGCGTGAACGCCGCATCGATGACGGAAGGAGCTTCGCTATCGAACCTCCGAAAGGCATTTGCTACCTCCGGCGACGCTTTTAACAAGACGGAAGAATGCTTAGCCGAACGTATCGCCACCTGAACCGCAAGAACTAGAAAGCGTTCAAGAAGCTCCTTGTCCTTTATTTGTTTTGCTAGATCGGGAGCAAGGGTAAAGGTCTCCGCAGCGATCGAACTCGATAGGACGAGCTGGCGGGATGCGATATCAAAAACGAGCTTTCGAAGCGGCGAGGGAACAGCTTTCAGTCCCGCTGCCCCATCGGCGAAGAATCTCATTCCGGTCTCAGCTTTGCCCATCGCGAGCCGCCGTCCGAAATCAGCCCAGGCACGAAGGTCGTCCGCGGACAATATTTTTGCGGCGTCGGCAGCGGCGGCGACAAATGCACGGCTCGCCTTCAGACTGACACCCGCGATCGATGCGCTCGATTCGATCGCAGCACGGCGTTTCCCGGCCGGAAGCCGCGAAAGGCCTTTCGCAAGGTCCGTAATGGACTGCTTCTCATATTCCTGATCGGCTTCGGTCATCTAATACGAGTTTAGAACCGCGTGGTGCGGGAATCAATTTGGTCGAGGCGTGGCTACATTCTCGGGGCGATGCCGTCGAAGTAGATAAAGACGTGAAAACACGCATTCTGGCCATATTCGATGAGAGCGTCGAGCTTTTTCGCGTCCTCCATCTCGGCAAGCTTCTTCATCACAAAATTTTGCTCGGCGGCGGTCATATGCTTTCGTGCGAGGTCAAACGCGCAGCCGGAGGTGTGCGGCGGAAGGGCATTTTCATCGCGCACCCTGAAGGAATTCACGTTGCTTGCGTTCAGCCCGATCTGATAGTCCATCGAACGCGTCAGGGAAGTTACGCGCAGCGGTCGATTGAACTGTTTGTAATACGCTTCGGCAAGTTCGAGCAGGATGGGCTTTGCCCTTGGGTTGAACATCCTTAGCAGACGAACGCGCATTTGCTTTCGATCGACGGGATTGTTGAGGTCGTATTTGTGGCCTGCAAAACTCTCTGCAAGCCTGCTGATGGCCGCATACTCAGCGGTGCCCGGTACGATGTCGGCATGAACATTCGGGAAGGCAAAGGTTTGAAACGGGCCGTCGCTCGCACTGCCGCCGACATCAAGATAATAGCTTTGTGCAGCCATCGGCATCTCGATGAGCTCCTTGTTCAGGCGTTTTTCTGCGAGGTCGGGGAAATCAAGCGGCTGATGATATCCGTCCGCCTTCATCTCGCGAAGCTTAGCCTTTTGTTTGATGACGCCGTCGCCGTAAAGCTCTTTCGGTACTTCGAGCCCGGCGGGGCGAATACCTGTTTCGGCATTGCGTGGTTCGAGTGCCTTCTTTTGCCTGTCGGCAAGAAGCGATGCGGGAACATTGAGGTCGCTCTCCGCCGCATCGTCCGCACCGACGGAGACATCTGCGATCGTCGAGGCATCGACCTCCTTTTCAGCGGTTTCCCAGGATGCAATTAGATCGTCGAGGTCGTCCTCGTTCTGATTGCCGAGCGGGTCGATCACACGCAGCGGTATCCTTCGCGTGGTATTGATCTTCGGCGTTGGGAGGCCGGCGTTGCCGTTCGAGGTCGTCGTTGTGCTCTCGCGTGAAAAGAGCAGAGCGACGCCTGCTCCCGCGATTATCAAAACAGTGAATGCGACGGCGCCGATGATCAAAAGCCGATTCGTATTGAATGCCGGAGCGGCGGCCTCAGGCGCGATGTAGGTTGGCGTCGATGGTGTGTCGACAGGGCTTTGAGGCGTTTGCACGGGTGCGGAGGCTGGTGCTGCCTCACGCTTTTCTCCGGTATCGATCCGGATGGTCGTGGAGCTCCCGATCCGAAGCGTATCGCCGTCGTGCACGATCCGCGGCCGAGCATCGAGTTTTTCGCCGTTAAGGAATGTGCCGTTCGTTGAGCCTTCATCGACGACGAGAATGTCATCACCGTCGATAAAAAGCGTCGTATTGCGCCGCGATAGTCCCGAATCACCGATGACAACGCTGGAGTCGGGCGTCCGCCCGATGGTAATTTCGCCATCGAGCTTCAACGTCCGCTCGCCGTCGGGAGACTTTATGTGGAGCGACACATTCCGCATCGCTCATAAGCATAGCGAAATTCGGCTCGCACCCTCAACATCAAAAGCGAAATCCAACTCCAATGCTGCCCCGAAGACTATGCAAAAGAAGGATGGTCGTACTTTGAGGTGGATCAATGATGGTGGTCTTCCGCGATCTCTTTCAGTTTGGAGAGATCGACGTGTTGTGAAAAAGCACTGAAATGGAACATCGTGTCGTCCTTACAATGTTCGCAATAATAGGTAACGTCCTCACCCAGGTACATATCCTTCAGGTGA
The DNA here is from genome assembly GCA_019186825.1 of Pyrinomonadaceae bacterium. Lineage (GTDB taxonomy): Bacteria > Acidobacteriota > Blastocatellia > Pyrinomonadales > Pyrinomonadaceae > OLB17. The sequence goes on along the minus strand of JABARP010000011.1, from coordinate 47,451 downwards.
AACGCGATAAAGCAGCCGTAGCAGCGTTGAATGCGCTTGCCGAATTCGGCGATGATCTCAGCGGAATTTTCCATCTTGTGTCTATTTTACGACACCACGCGTAGATGTCGAGATGAACTCGACGAGAAGGTCGACCTCGGGTGAGTGCGCGATCTCGGCTCTGATGCGTTCGATGGCCTGTGAGGTGTTGAGTTTTGAGTTCAGCAGCAGGCGGAATGCGTGGTTCAGGGCCTGGATCGTCTCCGGCGAATAGCCGCGGCGCTTTGCTCCGACGCGGTTCAGGCCGAAACATTTTGCGTGATTGCCCTGAATGGTCGCAAAGGGCATCGCGTCCTTGACGACAACGGAATATCCGCCGATGAAGGCCTCAAGGCCGATGCGGCAAAACTGATGAACGCCCGAGTATGCACCGATGCTCGCACGGTCAGCGACCTCGACGTGCCCAGCGAGCGTTGCGGCGTTCGCCATGATGATGCCGCTGCCGAGCTGGCAATCGTGTGCGACGTGCGCCTGCGCCATCAGGAGATTGTCATTGCCGATGCGTGTTATGCCGCCTCCGCCGGCAGTCCCGCGGTGAATGGTCACGAATTCGCGTATCTGATTTCGCTCACCGATCTCGGTCGATGTCGGTTCGTTTGCGTATTTGAGGTCCTGCGGGGCGAGACCGATCGAGACGAACGGGAATACGTGCGTGCCTTTGCCGACATTTGTGCGGCCGTCAACGACGACGTGCGATTCAAGCCGGACGCCTTCTTCGAGCGTTACTTCCGCTCCGACCGTCGAGAACGGGCCGATATAACAGCCTTCGCCGATCCTGGCGTCTTTATCGACAAGCGCCGTCGGGTGAATAAAGGTGGACATTTAGAAACTATTCTTCGGTCGGTGGAAAACCGACATTCCTTGCCCGTCGAGCATTGCGGGCGACAAGCCAGGTAAAAATGATCGTCCCCGGGATCGAGATGAGAATGCCGAGAAGGCCGCCGCCGATGGTCGTAACGGCGATCGCGAGGAGGCCGAGCTTCAGCTGTTTCGAAAAGTAGCCGAAAAGCAACGGGATCAGGCCCAGAATAAAGCCGATAACGGCATTCAGGAGCATCACCCACATTATTGCCTGCGTTTGGGATATATGAATCGGTGTTTCCATATTATCGGGCCGGCCTATCGGCAATGACGGACATTATCTCGGCTTCTGTTGTAACCTGGCCGTCCACGGTCGCAACGCCGCGCATTTTCTGCACGCGGCTGCCGGTACGCAATGCGACGACCTCGAGCATAAGTGTATCACCGGGAAGTACGGGTTTACGGAACTTTGCACCTTCGATGCCGCTAAAGAAAGGGATCTTCGCATCTCGATCCTCGAACTCCCGAAGGGCAAGGATCGCTCCGACCTGAGCAAGCGCCTCTATCTGCAGAACGCCCGGCATTACCGGTGCACCCGGAAAATGGCCGGCAAAATACGGCTCGTTCATCGTAACCTGCTTAATGCCGACGATGCGTGTGCGTGGTTCGAGTTCGATGATCTTATCGACAAGCAAGAATGGGAATCTGTGGGGAAGGATCTCCTGAATGGCGATCGTGTCGTAAATTACTGTCATTTGTCGGATCGGTTCCAAAAAAGGTGCGCTCAAGCGTATCTAGAACAAATAAACCAAAAGCCGGCAAAAATCAATTTGCCGGCTTCTGAATAGGTGTCGGAAACTACCTGTTTTCGCAGGTTATTTCGGGGCTGCAGCGGTTGCCGCGGTCGCCGGACGAGTATTATAGTACGCGATGAACTCGGCAGTGATGTCAGCCTTTGGGTCGAAAGCAAGGATGCCCTGTCCGATCTTGTCGTAATCGAAAATGACCGTGTAGCCCTTCGATGTGGCATAGGTCTGAAGAGCTTTGCCGATATCCTCCATAATTGGGCGAAGGACGACCTCAGAACGACGCTGCGCATTTGCCTCGGCATCTTTCTTCTTGAAGTCCAATTCGCGAGCGAGCCGCTGGCCTTCGTCCTGTTTCGCCTGAAGGGCGGTCGGGTTCACCGGAACTGCCGGGTTGCTCTGCATCTTCTTGATATCCTCGGCGATCTGATTGATCTTTGCCTGGATGTCGGTCAGCTCTTTTGTTTTCGGAGCAAACTCTGCATCGAGAGCCTTTAAGGCATTGATATATTTGGTGATGCCCTTGTCCGAGGCAAATGCCTGGGAATCGATGATCGCGACCTTGATACCGGCCTGAGTCTGCGCGGACGCTTGAAGTGTAAAGATCCCCGCAAACAGAAGAGCGGCGACGATCAAACCTAGTCTTTTCATTACTGTAAAATTACTCCTGATTTCGAACTACTTGCAGAGCCTTTAGGAAAGCCCCGCGTGTAAGCAATATCCTATTTGAGACATATTTAAGGCTTACTGTTGCCCGTCTCGAAAATAAACGTTGATACTATGCGATAGGTCGCACCAAAGTCAATGGAATAACGCCCTAGAACGTCCTTCCGACCGTGAATCGCAGCCCCTGACGCTTGCCGGGCAGGAAGATACCGGGCAGCTCGGGCCTAAAGCCAAGCTTTGCGTTCGGGTTGTAAAAATAGATAAGCCTGAACGGCACATTGACGATCGGCACTTGGACACGGAGCTCAACGCCGACGCTCGCCTTCCAATCTGCGAGCTTCGCAAACGCTGCATCGTTGACCTTTAGGAGCGAATTCTGCTGAACCTCACCGCGGAGCCAAAGCTGCTGGATCTGCGGGGAGAGGCTCGTCGGACAGCCGAACCGGTTGCCGCGGCAGAACTCATTCAGATAGTCGGTCTTCGTAAGAACGCGGCCGCGATAGAAGAGAAGGCTGCCGAAACTGCTCTCAAGGACCGGTGTGTTGATCAGTCCGAGAGCGGTCAGACGGCCCGCACCGAGAAGCTGCTCGTCAGGCAGGAACTCACTATTGATCGTCTGCGTGCCGGTCTTGTGCAGATTGAATACCGAGCCGATATCGCCAAAGATCGCCATCGTAGCCGGTCCAAAGAGCGGGATACGATATTCGACGTTAGCGAGAAGCTGCGTATCGCCGCCGATAAAGCGGAAGTTTCGCGAGAAAAGTGCCGGATTTGCACCGCCCGCACCGGTCAGCTCGCCAATAGTGCGGATCTCGTCGATCGTACGCTGCGGAAGGCCCGTGTTTGTATCTGCTGTGCCGGTCGCATTGTTCGCGACCTGAACGTTCCGGCTCGTAATATACGTGTCGAAAGGAGCGATCGGCCCGATCGAACGGTAATTGTATCCGCGAATATCGTTCTCGCTGCCGAGAAAGTAACGCTCGTAGGCCGGTATACCGCCGATGAACGCGATCGAGTTCGCATTGCGAACCTTATTGCTGATCGACCATGAGCCGATGGTGCCGGCCTGCAGACGGAATGCGAAAACCTCAGGGTTTCGGCTCTTTTTCTTTCTGATCGGAATGAATTGCGAGTACGTTATCTGCGGCTGATATGTGCGGACATCGCCGCCGAGGCCTGCAAACCCGAGCGATGCCGAAAATGCCGTGCCGCGAGTCGTGTCGATGCCGTTCTTTGCGTATTGACGGGTATCGTAAACAAAGGAACCCGTAACTCGGCTCGTAATGATATTCGGTTGGCGATAGATCACCGGAATATGTGCCGCGGGATCCGCCTCGGAATTGACCTTCGGGTCCTGAATGCTAGTTGCCGAGAACTGATACTGGAAACCGATACGCGTGAACTGCGTAAAACGTCGCTTCTTAAAGAGAAGCTCGGAGAGCGGTGCCGTACCAAAGAGCGTGACTCCGTAGGTCGATTGCGTGAACAGATTGCTCGAATCCGTATTTATCGACGCGTACGGGTCAAAAAGAGCATTGATCAGGTCGGGATTCTGCGTTAGGAACGTTCCTTCGCCGAAGAATCGATACCGATTTGCGAAGAGCGAGAATCCGACCGAGATCGGGCGATCGCGGAAATACGGCTCCTGATACGTGAACTGCAGGCTCTGCTGGCGGTTTCCGAGGCCGAAGTTGAGCGAAAGCACCTCGCCGCGGCCCGCCAGGTTGTTCGTCGAATATTCAAGTCCGAAGAATGATCCGCCGATGCCCGCGATGCCGCCGTTGACTGAGATCTGCTGACGGCCTTTTTCCTTGACCTTAACGATCAGATCTACGTTTGCATTCTCTTCGTCGGTTCGCGTTTCGACGTCTTGATCCTTGTCGATCGGGTCGAAATACTGCGTCTGATTAAGGCGCATGACCGAAAGCTCCAGAAAATTCTGGTTATAGACATCGCCTTCGTTCAAGAGGAACTCGCGACGGAGCACGCGATCGCGCGTGAACGTGTTGCCCGTGAATTCAAGTCGGCGTAGCGTGAACTGCTTGCCTTCCTCGATATTGACGACGATATCGACGATACCTTCTTTCGTGTTGCCCGGGATGTCGTGGAAAGTCGGCACGAATTCAGCCGTATAGCCGACAAATCCCTGGCTTCCGTACACCTTCTTAAGGTCGTCGAAGACAGCGTCCTGAAGGCGTTTGCCGTCTGCGATCTCGCCTTTTTTGAGGCCGATATACGCAAGGATCCGCTCCGAGGAGAAGATCGAGTTGCCTTCGACCTTGATGTCCCCAAGCTTGAAGATCCGCCCTTCCGTAACCGGGACGACGATCTTCAACGTGTCGTCCTTTGAGGTGACGAGCGGCAGCGGGAACATCTTCAAAACCGGAAGGCCTGTGCGTTTGTATCCGAGGCCGACAACGGTCGGTTCGCCTATACGTGCCTCAAAATAGCCCTTAGAGAACATATACGCGCGGACATTCTTCTGCAGATCGTACTCGAGCTTTCTCAGGTCGAGAATGTCCATTCCTTTGAAACGCGTAATGATACCGGTCGGTTTTACGAGCTGCAGGGCGTTTCGAAGCTCGCCGTCCTTAAGATGTTCGTTCCCCTCGAATTCGATCTTGACGATGCGTGAGCGGTTCCCCTGATCGATGTCAAAGGTAAGTGCGATGGAGGTCGCGGAAACCTCTTCTTCCTTGATCGAAACTTTTGCGTTCGGATAGCCCTTGGAGGCGAGCATTTCGCGAAGGATACGGGTCGCGTTCCGCGCCTTTACGGGATCGTAGAAAGATTCCTTTGAGACGCCGACGCGGCGTTCCCGGAACTCTTTGAGAATATCCGATTCTTTGATGGCGTTCGTGCCCTTGAAAACCAAGTCGCGGATGATCGGAAGCTCTTTGACCTCGAAGATAACGTTGACGCCCCCGCGGATGCCGTCCTCTGTAAGCACACGGGTCGCGGTCTTATCAAAAAGGTTGAGCGAAAGAAGCTCCTTTAGGTCCCGTTCGAGGGCAGCGGGATCATATTGGTCGCCCGGCCGCGTTTTGATGTAATAAAGCAGGTCTTCGTCGCGAAGGCGGCGATTTCCCTGGATGTCAACGCTCTCAACGACCTGCTGAAATGAGGCCGCAGTCTTTTCGGCACCCTTAAGAACACCGGCGTTGGCCGAAAAGGCCGTTAGCAGAAACACCGAGATCAGGAGCCAAAGTGCACGAAAATTACGCATAAAAACCGAAGTATCCTTGAAATACGGGCGTTTATTTATCGGGAAGGGACCTTAAAGTCCGAAAACATAGAACGCCTTTGCACGCGAGAATCGGGGCAGCCTCCAAAACTGGAACAGAAACGACAGAATTTTACCCTTCTTGGATTCTGCCCTGCAGTCGCAGGTTGCCCTATACCTAAAACCCGAACGCGCCTACAAACTTCGAAATTATACAGGGAAAGGCAGTGAAATCGGAAATCAACCAACGGCTTGTTTTGGGAAGTTTTGCGAGTTTGGAGGGTCGGGCGGCGATTCGGAAGAAATTAAAGCCCGGGGTGTGGTTTCGCCCATCTTATTTCACCCCGGGCTTTCATAAAATATGGGCCGCGCTCAGCGACGAATAGCAACAAAACCGCCGCAAAAGCGCGTGCCTGCCGCATTTCGACGAGCCGGACTATCTCTTTAGCCAGCCGAACAGCGAATTGACGGTTATGTCGCGATTTGTTTCGTAGATCGCCCGCGGGAGCGGGATCGACATCGGGCAAACCTGGAGGCAATTCTGAGCATTGCCGCAGTTTGCGATGCCATTCTCTTCCATCAGGCCGTTAAGACGCTCGTCCATCTCGGTCTTTCCTACGGGATGCATATTGAAGAGCCTTGCCTGTGCGATCGCTTGCGGGCCGATGTACTGGTTTTCGCTGTACTGCGGGCAGGCCTCAAGGCAGCAGCCGCAGGTCATACAGCGAGAATAAACATAACGCTCGTGAGCGACCTCGCTCGAGATATGCGGGCCGGGCCCAAGGTCGTAGCTTCCATCGAGGTCGATCCAGGCATTTACCTGCTTCAGGTGCTCGAACATTCGCGTACGATCGACCTTTAGATCGCGGACGTTCGGGAATTTCGTCATTGGCTGGAGCGTGACGGTATTGCCGCCCGTGGCGACGAGCAGGTCATCGATCAGCGCCGAACACGATTGCCTCACGCGGCCGTTGATCACCATCGTGCAGATACCGCAAACCTGCTCAAGGCACGACATATCCCACACGGGCGGCGTCGTTTCTTTGCCGTCCGTTGTAACCGGATTCTTGCGGATCTCCATCAACGCCGAGATCACGTTCATATTCCGCCGATAGGCGACTTCAAACGTCTCCCAATGGGAATCTGCACCTTCTTTTTCGCGGCGCTGAATCTTGAATTTCACCGTCTTCGGCGGATCGGTAAGCTTCTGTTTGTGTATGTGTTCGTTCGTGCTCATTTTTAGTGTGCGCTCGTCTTATAGTTCCTTTCACGCGGCTCGACGAGAGAGATATCTACGGGTTCATAGCTGAAGACAGGGCCTTCGCCGCTGTATTCGGCGATGGTCGTCTTAAGCCATTCCGGGTCGTTGCGTGTCGGAAAATCCGGTTTGTAATGTGCTCCGCGGGACTCGTTACGGTTCAAGGCACCGAGCGTGATCACGCGTGCGAGCTCGAGCATATTCTTGAGTTGGCGAGCGTGCGGCACGGCCTGCGTCGCCCAGAGGTTCGAGTCGTTGATCGATATATTCTTATAACGCTCCTGCAGCTCGCGGATCTTATCATCCGTCGCCTGCAGACGATCGTTGTAGCGGACGACCGTAACGTTGTCCGTCATCACCTTGCCCAACTCTTCGTGGATCTTGTATTGATTCTCACCGCCCGAGCTTGCGACGATCTCGTCGTTCAAAGCCTGCTGGCGTCGAAGTTCGGCTTCGTGAATGCCATTCGTTTCGGAATTTCCGCGTTCGACGTTCTTTGCGTATTCGATCGCTGACGGTGCGACCGCGAATCCGCCGTACACGCAGGAAAGCAGCGAGTTCGCACCCAAACGATTCGCTCCGTGGATCGAATAGTCACACTCTCCCGCGGCGAACAATCCGGGGATGTTCGTCCTCTGTTCGTAATCGACCCAAAGTCCACCCATCGAATAATGGACGCCGGGGAAGATCCGCATCGGCACATATCGCGGATCGTCGCCGACGAACATCTCGTAAATTTCGAGGATCGCACCAAGGCGTTCGGTAAGGGTGTCGGCCGGGATGTGCGTGAGATCGAGATAGACCTGATTTTCGCCGCCGACGCCGTGGCCTTCGAGACATACCTGGAAGATCTCGCGCGTTGCGACATCTCGCGGAACAAGGTTGCCGTACGTCGGGTACCGATCTTCAAGGAAGTACCAGCGCTCATTCTCCGGAATATCCTGCGGAGCGCGCTTATCGCCGTCTTCCTTGGGTACCCAAACACGGCCGCCTTCGCCGCGTGCGGATTCGCTCATTAGACGGAGCTTATCCTCGCCGGGGATCGATGTCGGGTGGACCTGTATGAACTCGCCGTTCGCGTATCTTGCACCTTGCTGATAACAGGCCGAAGCGGCACTGCCGGTGCAGGTCATCGAGTTTGTCGATTTGCCGAAGATCAGTCCCGGGCCGCCGCTCGCCATGATCACGGCGTCGGCGTAGAAAGCCTTCAATTCGAGCGACTGCAGGTTCATCGCGATGAGGCCGCGGCATACCTGATTATCGTCCAGGACGAGCGAGAGCATTTCCCAGCCCTCGTATTTGTTGACCTTCCCTTTTACTTCCCAACGACGAACCTGCTCATCGAGAGCGTATAGCAGCTGCTGGCCGGTCGATGCACCGGCGAATGCAGTTCTGTGATGCAAGGTTCCGCCAAACCGCCGGAAATCAAGCAGGCCTTCGTGCGTGCGAGAAAAGGGCACGCCCATTCGATCAAAAAGATAAATGATCTGCGGCGCCATGTCGCACATCTTTTTGACCGGCAGCTGATTCGCCAAAAAGTCGCCGCCATAGACGGTGTCATCAAGGTGAATGGCCGGCGAATCGCCTTCGCCCTTTGTGTTTACGGCTCCGTTGATACCGCCCTGGGCGCAGACCGAGTGCGACCTCTTGACAGGTACCACCGAGATGAGGTCGACCTCGTGCCCGGCTTCAGCGATACGCATTGCCGCAGAAAGCCCGGCGAGGCCGCCGCCGACTATCGCAATTTTTAACGAACTAGAAGACATAGAAATTTATTTAGAACCTTGCCGGAGCAGTGGGCGTACGCTTGACGTGCGATGATTCACAAAGCGATTGAGGCAGCAGGCCGCATGGGCGGACGAACGCGAATACTGCGTTGACGCCGACGAGGCCAAGAAGAAGGGCGAGTACCAAAGCTGCTTTTATCGTAAGCTTCTGCGCCTTTTCGCTGATCACGAAGCCCCAGTCCACGACAAACAGGAAAAACCCATAGCCGAGGTGCCAGGCGGTTGCCAAAACGCCGAGAATATACACCACGACGATCCAGCCTTTTTGGAATTCTGTTGAGACGATCGAGAACGCTTCCTGTGCATGGCCAGCAACGGGCGTCATATTCAGTCCCGGTATCAGCCCGAACCTGAAATTCAACAGATGGAACAGCAGGAAGAAGAATAAAAAGCCCCCTGTGATCCGCTGGAAAAGATAGAACCAATTCCGAGCGTATGGATACGAGAGCACATTGACCTTCGCCTCGCCCGAGATCAGCACGCCGTAGATCGAGTGATACGCAAGCGGCAGGAATATCCCGAATACCTCGATGAAAAGCAGGAATGGAATATCGTGTATGTCCTGCACGTGATCGTTGAAGACCTTCGGGCCGTTCATCGCCGTCACATTCGTATAGATATGTACGAAATAGAACATGCCGAGCGGCACGATCCCCGTGACCTGATGGAGTTTTCGGAGAAGGAATGTCGTTGAAAATTTGATCGCCATTTTCTTTTTAGGAAAAAGCTGCTTCCGTTTGTTCGATTTGAAAGAGACCGGTGCCTAAAATATTAGGTCACATATTGCTAAAAATAAAATCCGCTGCACACTTTTTAAGTCTGTCCAATGATACTTCGGTCTTCAAATAAGGTAAAATGAATAATATCACGCGGATTAAAAAGATTTGCTAATCCGCAGGCTGTACAAGGCAATGCATATCGAGACATTAAAGGTTTTTACCGATCTGGTCGAACTGGAAAGCTTCTCACTCGCCGCCGAGCGAAATTTTATTACTCAATCTGCTGTAAGCCAGCAAATTCGCGGGCTTGAAGAAAAAATAAGCCGCCGCCTTCTCGAACGCGTTCGCGGCCGCCGCGACGTAAAACTCACGCCCGCAGGCGAGATATTGTACCGCGAGGCACGCTCCGTACTCGCCGCGTACGACCATCTACAGGAAAGCCTACGCAGCGTCGTCGGCAAGATCGGCGGCACTGTAAAGGTTTCGACGGTTTACAGCGTCGGGCTGCACGAACTGCCTGCAAAGGTCCGCGAATTTATGAAGAAATACCCGGCCGCGAAGATCGACCTCGAATATTCGCGGACGACACGCGTAGTACGCGACGTTTTGTCGGGTGTTGTCGAACTCGGTGTCCTTGCCTTTCCGGAACCGCGCCGTGGTCTCACGATCGCGTATATGCCCGAGAACCGCCTTGTCCTGATCACGCCCCCGGATCATAAGTTCGCCGGCAGAAAGAACCTGAAGGCGCACGATCTCGAAGGCGAGGATTTTGTGCATTTTGAACGCGATGTCCCGACGCGAAAGGCAATTGACCGTATCCTTAAGGATCACGGTGTCGAGGTCAAGAAAGTGGCTGAATTCGACAATATCGAGACGATCAAGCGTGCGGTTGAGGTGGGCTTCGGGGTCGCGATCTTGCCGGAGCCGAGCGTGCGTGAGGCCGGCCGAGCGGGCTTGCTCTCGGTCGTCCCGCTAGCAGAGGACTACTGGGTCAGAACGGTCGGCGTTATCTACCGCAGCGACCGCCAACTCTCGCTCGCCGCTAAGAAATTCGTCGCGCTGCTTGCACCGACGAGCAACGCTTGATCACTGAGCCTGATTCACGGCGATATATGTCAGCGTTGAGGTCGGTTCGAGTTCGTTGAGGGCTGAGGAGATCGCGGGCATCAGGCCTTCGGCTTCCATATACTCACGTCCCAAAAGGCGGCGGAAACGGCGGTCTTTGGTCTCACTCTTTAACTCACGCAAAATTCCACGCATAAAAGCGATGACGAGTTCCGGTGCGAACTGCTTTCCGGCATTTCGGCGCAGGTCGTCAACAACATCGATCGCGGGGCGTCGGGCTTTGTACGGCCGATCGGTCGTCATCGCGTCGAAGGAATCCGCGAGATTCACGATCTTTGCGATATACGGAATTTCGCGATCGTACAGTCCGTCGGGATAACCGCGGCCATCGAGCCGTTCGTGATGATATTTTGCTGCGAGCGGTACATCCGTGAATGGGTGATGTATCGCCTGCAGGATCTCGTAGCCGACCGTCGGATGCTTGTTGAGCTCGGCAGATTCTTTTGCGTTGATGCGATAGGGAGCGTTGATGATCTTGCGCTCGACAGTGAGTTTGCCGACATCGTGCAGATAACCTGCGGTCGCGGCACCTTCGACCTGTTCGGGCGACCATTCGAGCTCGGTAGCGATCAGCTCGGTATATTTACCGACGCGGACAGAATGGCCTTCCGTGTATTTGTCCTTGCAGTCGATCGCGGTCGCAAATGCCTTTACGGTGTCAGCGTATGTGCGGCGGAGATCGTCGAAGAGCTTGCGGTTCTCCTCGCTATGGCGCTCGATCTCCGCAAGAAGATTCCTTTGCGAGATAGCAACGCCGATATGACGGCCCATCGCGCAGATGATCTCCTTTTCGTATGACGAGTATTCTTCACCAGTCGCCTTTTCCCCGAGGAAAAGGCCGCCGACTATCTCGTCGCGGATCACGAGCGGCACAAAAAGCTCGACGCGCCTTCGCTCAAAACTCGTCGCATAGACCTGAAAGAACGGGAGCACGCGGGCTGCGCGCGCATCGATCACGTTGAGCCCGTTGGCCAGGAATTGCCGCTCGTCCTCGACGCAGACCGACAGCGAAAGCGGAAACTCATCGCCTAGGCCGCGAACCGCGAGCATATTCATTTCGCGCGCGTATCGTGAATAGCGTGCGACACCGCCACGCATAATTCCGAGTGCGCCGGAAAGCAAATGGAGCGACGTGCGGATCGTCTCTTGAAAATTGTTCTTGTTGGCGACTTCCTGGCCTAGCTCAGCGAGAGCGCCGAAGGCATGGATGAGCTTTGGGCTTTGTTCGATCATCTTTTGTTGTTGAGAGCTATTGGATCGTTACGTGTTTTGTCAGGCCGAGCATATCGAAAAGCTCGGCGGATTCGGGCTTCAGGTCCGAGAAGACGACCTTTGCACCGGCATTTTGAGCATCGTCGATCACACCCAGAAGGATCGAGATGCCGATCGAATTAATGATCTCTGTCTCCGAGAAATCAACTACGATCTCGCGTGCTCCGGCATTGAGCTTATCTCTACACTCACGCTCGATCTTTTCGCCGGTCAATTTGTTCAGATAGTCGCCTGCGATAACGATCGCGGACTGTGCGGAAGGTGTCCCGACTGCGGGATCCGGGTCGAATGACGTATTTTCGGTCACTAAATTATATTCCTTGCAATGTTTAGCTTTGGTTGCTGAAGACGTTACCTGAATGTTTCTAACACACGCGGTAGGCAAATACAAGAAAAAATTAAGCGCTTAAGCCGAACGCGTGACAGTCTTGTTCGGCAGGCCGTGCGGTTTTTTGACAAGAATGCGTGTTTGGGCGAGCGCCGTTTCGAAAGCGTCCGGATCATTTTGCGGGCTGCAGGTAACGCCTCGGTCGTCGATAAAGGCGGCCGCACGCGGCTTTCCCTGGCCGATATAGACATCGGTATATGGGAATTTATGCTTGTCGAGCCACTCGATCACGCGAACGCGCAGCTGGCCGGGCGTGATGACGGAGCCTTCAAGAACGTCTTGAGCACAGCGTGAGGAAAAGATCGTGATCTCGGCAATGCGTGCAAGCTTCTTCATAAACTGAAGAGCTCCTTCGACGGGTTCGCCAATGTGATCGATGCCGCGCCATTTGTCGTATTGAGCGAGAACGCCGTCAAGATCGACGCAGACACGAGGTTTGCGGGTCGCAGCCTTCTTTGCCGGATCTTTCGGTTTCGGGGCGGGTTTGAGCGTTGCCTTCTGCTTTGTTTTCTTTCGTTTTGGAAGCTTTGATGGCCGTGTCGCCATCATTGCCTCGATCGCTTCGCCGCCCTCGAGCCAATCGTTCTCGCCGGCGAGAGCATAAAAATTCCAGATACGGGTGTAATGATGCCGCGTGTGGTGCCGTCCGGGAACACGCAGCGTGTACGGGAGGTCATCGGGGCCGACCTGACGCTTTGGCGGGAACATCTCGGGCTTTCGCGGAAGGTTAAAATCCTGCCATTCGCTGCGTATCTCGTCCACGAGATCGTAAACGTCCGCAAGCGGATATTCCTTATCAAAAAGCACCCAAACGTGGTAGCCGCCCGCCCCGTTGCTGTCAAGAAGCATCGGGTCCATTCCCATATCCCGAAGACGTTCGGCCCATGCGTGCGCTGCCTCGAAATTAGCACCGGCGATCTCACCGGCGTTCGGCACGGTCTCGTCGTGAAGATCGACATCGATCGCGAACCATTTGCAGGTGCTGTGGTCGCTTATGGAGAAAAGTCCGATCAGGTGAGCGGGAGACTTCGCGGCAAAATGCCGTGCAAGCTTTGTGTGCGTGACCATATCGGTGCCGAGCTTTCGGCGTTCCGGAATGGGCAGCATCACGACGCCGATCTTGCCGTCGCGAAGCGTGTACTGGCTCCAGACGTCGCGGCGGTTGACGAGGCGTTCCATTGCCCAATCGGCAAGTTCGTCCGAATGACGCACCCATTCCTGCGCGATCCAAAGAAGGCGCTTGTCACCCGCGAATTCGAAAAATGGTGCCGCCACAGAAAGATTCTAACCTAACGCGAACGCTATTCGACCTTTTCCCAGCCGCCGATGAAGTTCTTCTCGGCAAGTTCCTTGAAGATCTTGCGGGCGGTCTGTTCGCTGTTTGAGATCCTGATGTCGCGTTCGAGCGGTTCTTTGCGGTTCGGGCTAAAGTCCGTCAGATAGACGACGTAGCCCGGAAAATCACCGCGATCCTGTTTGTTCGTCTTCCACAAAAGGAGCTTGCGCACCATCGTCTTTTCTTTCATCACTTTCGTGTAAACAGTGCGTTCAAGGACCTCGCTTTCCGGGGCGTCATCGGCGTGCGCGGATTTTTCCGCATCGGCGATCGAGACGAGGTCGGTTACCTGCTTGATCGAAACGTCCTCGGCGACGGCCTGCTTGTCATCACGCATCCTTATGAACTGCGGCGAGATAACGCTTACCAGCGGCATACGAAGCAGTGCGGTATAACGCTTGCCGTCCCAATCGAGCACCATTCTTTTCACCGGGCCGCCGCGAGCGCGTTCGCCGATCATATCGAGGCAAGAGATCTCGATCACCGGCCCGGGGCGTATCATTTCATACGCGACGTAATCGTTGTTGACCGCAACGTAATCGGACGGAACGACTCGGCGTTTCATTTCGGCTGCGATGGTCTTGCGGTCTTCCTCAGTGAAACCACCACCGACGCGTGTGAATTCCTGGAACGTACCGTCGTCGCGAATGACGGCCACGAGCAGGTCGTGGAGCATTCCTTTGCGGTCGTCAGTTCCTTCTGAATAGCCGATGATGGCAACATCGATGTTGTGCCGCAGCTTGATCTTGAACCAGCCTGCCTGATCGTTTCGTACTACGAGTCCTTCCGCACCTTCGCCGATGACCCATTCCGTGAACGCCTGCAGAATATCTTCCGTCTTATCGACAAAGCGATTTTCGGCCGGATGTATCCGTTTGCCCTTTCCGAACCACTTGGCGAGGTATTTATAGACGTCCGTAACGCTCGTAACCTGCTCGCCGTCAACTTCGATCACGTCAAAGACGGCAACACCGAGGTCTTCGAGCTTATCCTTCGACGGCGGATTGCGGAGAACACGAACAACTTGCTGCACGGGGTGCGCTTTTGAAGCGCCTTTCTGCACGTAGATCTCTGCGCAGAGCGTGCAGGACTTAACCTTTGCTTTCTTTAGAATTTCAACGGCCTCGTCAAATGCCGGTAAACCGGTGCGGACCGTGCCGCCCGCATTTACCGACAGCATCTGTTTGCCGTCGAAGAAGAGCATCGCGTTCTCGCCGTCATATTTCCTCGAAACGGAATAGTTCCGTGCCTTCGGGATCCGCGAGATGTCTTCGGCCGAGATCGCGCGCATCATATTGCTGACGCGGCGTTTATATTCCTGCGCCTTTACATGTAGCGAAGGGTCAGCGAGGTCGATCGCCTTGCCGGTGCAATAATCGAACTTGCAGGTGAATTTCTTCTTGTTGAAGTTAAGATCAGGCATCTTCCGCGACCTTTGGCCTCTTAAGCTCCATATTCGAGAGATGCAGGATCAGGCAGTAGGCATCGCCTTTGATCCGGCCCTCGAGAAATGCGTTGTATGGTTTGCCGCCGCGATTCATAATGAGCGGCTCGTTGCCTTTCTCGCCGCCGCGCAAGAGAAGAAGAGCGTCCTTTTCGGCAAGTTCTTTCGCCATATCGTAAAGAAAATCGAACGTGAGGCCGTTAACGTGCACGAGCTGCTTCTTGTTAGTGAAAACGAATTTGTGGATCGCCTCTTCCTTCTTTATGAACTTGCCGGTCCAACGCATCGGATATTCGCCGTTCATATTCTGCGGCTCTTTGATACGCGGGCGGCGGTCACGTTCCGTGCCGTCCGGGTTGTAAATGACCTCGATCTCCTCGATCAGATGGACGATGCCTTTCGCGGTCACATAAACGCGGGAAAGGTCTGAGAGGAACATTCCGAAGGATTCGATGTCGATCTCGGGGTCGCCCTTGATGAGCGCGGACGCGACCTTCTCGATCTTCTTGCTCTTTTTAAGAAGTGCCGGCAGATCGTGTTCGACATCGGATTTCAAGAGCTTTTTGGTCGAAACGGGACGCCCTTTTTCGTTCACGTAACGCACGGCTCGACGCGGCATCAATGCCTCTGTCGCAACGACGGCATCACGATTCTTTTGATTGGAAATATTGATCGACATCGAGTTTACAAGATCTACATCAGGTCGAAATCAAGATCGTCAACGGAGATCTCGTCTTCCTCGTCGCTGTTCAAGACCGAGCTTTCGTTGAGTTTTATGAAATCGAGCTCGGCCTGCTTGCCCGTTACGATGAACGCGTCCTTGCCGCTGCCGATGACATACGCGCTGTCATATTCGACACCCCCGCGATAGCTGAAAGGGAACGTGTATATCTGTCCCGCGGTGATCTCGTCGAGGAGCGGCGAGATGTCCGCATCTTCGAACGGCGTCATCAGATATACGCTCTTTACGATCTGCAAGAGGTAATCGTCAACCTCGGCCTTTTCTAGAATATTGTTTTGATTGAATGATGATGGGGCCTGCTCGATCTTTTCGCCTTCCTCGTTCACAGGCACGAGGGCATTGCGATCGACCGAGTCGCCCTTGTCAGTAACGCTCGCAAGCGCGGTGCCGCCCTTGTTGATCAGTGTCTTGCCATCCGCCGCCAGCACACGGATCTCCGCCGGACGGCCTTTTTCATCAAAGGCCTCGATCTCCATCCTGCCGTAAAGTTTATCGCGATCTACCTTGACGATGCCGACAGGGTATTCGACGCCGTCAAGCACGAGTACGAGCGGTCGAGCCATGCAAAAAAAGAGAACCTCCGAGGGGGGCTATTTTAGCGCAATTTTGCCGTCGTCGGCTATTTTTGGTGCATTTTGGCCAAAATCGGCCTGAGAGAGCGAGCGGACGACCTCGATCGACCGATTTGTCGGATCGAGTACCGGCCCGCCGCGGCCTTCCTGCTTGAGGGCCGTGATCTTGCCTTCGATGAACTTGCCGTCAGGTGCAAGCTTGACCTCGACGATCTCGCTGAGGGCGGTTTCAGCGGCAAGAGAGAACCAGCCATAGGTCGCAAAGTTCCCAAGCGAATAGACGACCAGGTGGCCTTTGTAGAGCTCCATTCCACGCATAACGTGCGGGCCATGGCCGAGTACAAGTGCGGCACCGGCATCGATGACGCGATGAGCGAACGCGGGAAGGTTGCCGCGTTTCTCGCCGGCGAAGATCTCGGTCGCATTCGGGACGTGCTGACGGTCCGTGCCTTCCGCACCACCGTGGAACGAGACGACGACGATGTCAGCTTTTTTCTTCGCGGCACGAACAAGGCGTTCCGCCTCGTCTAGGTCGTTGACATTCGGCGTAATGGCGTTGTGTGCAAAGCCGATGAAGGCGACCTTCTTGCCCTTTACCGTCAAATACGTGGTCGAGTAAGTGTGTCGATCGCTTCCGGCGTGTTTGATGTCGAGGGCGTCGAGTGTTTTCCGTGTGCTTTCGCGGCCGCTATCGCCGAAGTCGCCCGCGTGATTGTTCGCAAGGCTCAGTACGTCAAACCCGGCGTCTTTCAGATACTTGCCGTAATGCGTCGGAACGCGAAAGGCAAAGCACCGCGTCGAATTCGGCCGGCATTTTGTCGAGGCTCCGGAATCCGCCATCGGGCCCTCGAGATTGCCGAAGGCGATGTCCGCAGCAGAGAGTATCGGCGTGACCGGTGCAAGCAGCTTTGCGCCGTCTTCCGGCGGCATACGCGACTCATTCGGATAGGTCGAGCCAAGCATAATATCGCCGACCGCGGCGATAGTGATCGTTTCCGAGGAGACCTCAGGTGTTGGGGAGGCTGCCGCAGGACTTGCCGCAGGGCTTTCCTGCGCATCGGTCGAATGTCCGCACGCGAGCGCCGCAAAAAGTACGAGAGCGGCGATCGCGAAGCAGACAGTTTTTGAGATCACGGAAACGCGTATCATAAGGTTATTTTGCTGCGACGCTTTCGCCGGCCGACATTTCGAGGGTTTGGTTAACGAGCTGGTCCTGTTCGAGGTGATGGATCGCGTACGAACCGGTCGCCGGCGAAGCAGACGCAACACGTCCGATATATCGCACGTTGCGATCCGAGCCCGCGATCTCCCCCAAACGAGGGGCCATGAACGACCATCCGCCCATATTCTCAGGCTCTTCCTGCGTCCAAACGATCTCGGACACATTCGGATAACTTGCGACGAGTTCGGCGATCGCCTTGCCCGGGAACGGATAGAATTGTTCGACGCGTGCGATGGCGATCTCGGGTTTGATGTTGCCGTCGCGAGCGTGTTCGAGGTCGTAATAGACCTTGCCGCTGCAAAGGGCTAGTCGGCGAACTTTCGTCTTGTCTGTAACGTGCGGGTCATCGATCACCGGCATGAATCCGCCGGTCTCGAGTTCTGCCATCGTCGAGGTCGCAGCCGGCAGACGCAGAAGGCTCTTCGGCGTCATTACGATGAGCGGACGCGGCGTATCCTGCATTACCTGACGGCGAAGCAGGTGGAAATATTGAGCAGGCGTTGTCGGATAGCAGACCTGCATATTGTTTTCGGCGCACAGCTGCAGGTAACGCTCAAGACGTGCCGATGAATGCTCAGGTCCCTGGCCTTCGAAGCCGTGCGGCAGGAGCATCGCGACGCGGCTCTTCTGCCCCCACTTATCTTCCGAAGACGAAATGTACTGGTCGACGACGATCTGCGCACCGTTCGAAAAATCGCCGAATTGAGCTTCCCACGCGATCAGTTCCTTTCGTGAGATGACCGAATATCCGTATTCGAAACCGAGAACCGCGTATTCCGAGAGCGAGCTGTCATAGACGTAGAATCGTGCTTTCGGGTTCGCGTCGTTCTTGAGTTCGGAAAGCGGCGTCCATCGTGTCCCGGTCATCGTGTCGTACATCGAAGCGTGACGCTGCGAGAACGTTCCGCGGCCTGAATCCTGGCCGCTGATGCGGACCGGATAGCCTTCAAGTACCAAAGAACCGAACGACATTGCCTCGCCAAAGGCCCAATCCATCGGGATCTCGCCTTCGCCCATCTTTGCACGGCGTGCAAGCTGGCTGACCATCTTCGGATTGATGTGGAATCCATCGGGCACGAGCGAGATCTTGTCAGCGACGACCTTCAAGGTGCTTGCCGGAACGCCGCTCTGGAATATGTCCGAGCCGTCTTCCTCGACGATCGGATCCGGGACGACCGCACGCGGAGGTTTTTCGGTCGCGATCTGTTTTGCCTTCGCCAGAACGCGTTCGTATTTCGCGACGGTGTGTTCGGTCATCGCCTCGACGTCCTGTTCGGTGAGAACGCCTTCGCGGACGAGCTTGTCTCCGTAGAGATGGCGCGTTCCCGGATGTGCCTTTACGCGAGCGTACATAACAGGCTGTGTGTAGCTCGGTTCGTCGCCTTCGTTGTGTCCGAGGCGTCGAAAGCCGACGAGGTCGATGACGACATCGCTCTTAAATTCGCGGCGGTAGTCCATCGCGATCTGAAGTGCGCGGTACGCGGCCTCAGGAGCGTCTGCGTTCACGTGGAAGATCGGCGTCTGCGTGATCTGTGCGGCATCGGTCGAATAGATCGACGAGCGAGCCTGATCGGGCGATGTCGTAAAGCCGATCTGGTTGTTGATCACGATGTGTATCGTGCCGCCCGTGCGATAGCCGGGAAGATTCGCAAGCTGCAGCGTTTCCATAACCACGCCCTGGCCTGCAAAAGCAGCATCGCCGTGAAGCAGGACTGGCATGATGCGGCCGTAAACCTCTTCACGGTCCCTTTGCTCGCCGTTGCGAAGCTCGTCCTGGCGGGCCCTTGCCATGCCTTCGACGACCGGGTTAACGGTTTCGAGGTGGCTCGGGTTATTCGAGAGCTGAACAAGAAGCTCCTTGCCCGATTTCATCTTGCGCTGTCCGATCGCACCCTGGTGGTATTTCACGTCGCCTTCATCAGCAGGGAAACTCGGGTGCGACGTTCCCTCGAAAACGGCGAAGATCCGTTCGGCCATATCGCCCGTTTCAGGGTCGCCGACGATATTCGAGAGGACGTTGAGGCGGCCGCGATGGGCCATACCCATATAGATCTCTTCGACTCCGCGGGCTGATGCGCCTTCGAGCAGCTGGTCGAGTACGGGAATGATCGTCTCTGTGCCTTCGAGCGAAAAACGCTTTTGTCCGAGATATTTCTTGTGCAGGAACTGCTCGAACTGTTCGGCTTCGATAAGCTTTTGAAGCAGCTCTTTCTTTACGTCGTCGCTGATCGGCGTGGCATCGACAAAATGCTCGCGGATCTGGCGGCGGATCCACTCTTTTTCCGTGCGGCTGCGAAGGTGCCGATATTCGATACCGACCTTACCGGCGTATGCACGCCGGAGGATCTCGAGGACACGACGCAGCGTTGCGGTGTCTTCACCATGGAGGCCGCCCGTGATAAATTCGCGGTCGAGGTCCCAGATCGTCAAGCCGAAATTGTTGAGATCGAGATCCGAGTCCATATGTGAGGTCATATTGAGCGGATCGATGTCGGCAAGCAGATGCCCGCGGCTGCGATATGCGTCAATGAGGCGGAGGACATTCGCCTGCTTCTCGGCCTGTTCGCTCGCATCGCCGAAAAGCGTCGGATTGTGGTCCTCTTCCCAACGCAACGGCGGATAATGCAGATCGATGGCCGTGAAGATCGAATCGTAAAATCCGTGTTCGCCCTTTAGGAATTCGTGAATGCGTGCAAGGAAAAGGCCGCTCTCCGCACCTTGGATCACGCGATGATCGTATGTGCTGGTCAGGGTCAGCGTCTTGCTGATGCCCATCATCGAAAGGGCAGCGTCCGTCATCGCCTGATATTCCGCGGGATATTCGATCGAGCCGGTAGCGATGATGGCGCTCTGCCCGGCCATCAGGCGCGGATTCGATGCCGCGGTGCCGATCGTGCCGGGATTTGTGATCGAAATGGTCGTGCCCTGAAAGTCTGCGATCTCGAGCTTTCCGTCGCGTGCCTTTTTGATCTGCTCGTTGTAGGCGGCGAAGAATTCCGCAAAATTCATCGACTCGGCGGCCTTGATATTCGGGACGAGAAGGGAGCGCGAACCGTCCTTTTTCTCGATGTCGATCGCGATGCCGAGATTGATGTGTTCGTGTTCGAGACGCGAGGGCTTGCCGTCAACGACACCGAACCCGAAATTCATGCTCGGTATCTCCTTTGCTGCCTGCACGATCGCCCACGCAATGAAGTGCGTGAACGACGCCTTTCCGCGGCTACGCGAGGCAAGATGATCGTTGATGATGCGTCGGTTCTCTTCGAGGACCTTAACGGGAATATTGCGGAAGCTCGTCGCGGTCGGAACGGTGAGGCTTGCTTCCATATTCTCGACGATCTTCTTTGCAGCACCGGTGAGTGGTGTCGGCTCGGTGTCGGCGCTCAGCACGACCGCGGGAGCGGCTTGAGGCTGCGGGGCAACGGTTGCGGTCGGGACCGAAACGGTCGGCGTACCGGCAACGGTGGTCGCTTCCTGCGGCACGATGCCGTTCAGCAGGTCGCAGAAATACGCTTGCCAGGTGTCATCGACAAGATTCGGATCCTTTTTATACCGATTCAGGAGGCCTTCGACATAAGCGGCGTTCGAGCCAAAGCTTTCTTCAAAAAATGCGGATAACTCTTTTGTATTGCTGTTCACGGTTCGTTTAACTTAACCTCACGTAAATCTTCATTTTAGCTCAGCTTAACGGAATATGACAGCCCGAATCTCAGGAATCGGGTTCTTTACCAATAGATCGAATTCAACCGGGATCGCCCGCCGGAATGTCATGCCAAATCTCTTAAAACGGCCGAAAATATAGGCTGTCCCCTTCACACGCCATTCCTTCTTCGAGTCGGTAAGTTCAAGCCACACCGCCTTTGCGGCCCGAAGCGACGAGACGCTCGCCTTGAAGCGCTCCGGCAGCCGCATCATCTCGTCAGCGATCAGGCTAAAAGCTGCGTTGAATTCACTCACCTCGACCGAGATCCCGTTCACTGTCAGGCGCTCGAAGCGTATCTTTTCGATCTTCGCGGAGTGCTCTGACCTTACGCTTGCCTGAAGCTCGAATTTGACCGATGTGATCGACGCGCCGGCGAACGCCGGGTCCTCGAACCGAAGGTCGAAGTCGCGTTTGTCGGCCTTTTGGTCATTCGACCGGATCACGACCGGTTTTTTGTGGACCTTATAGCCGTCGATCCGGTCCGGATACTTTTGCCCTGTTACAGCAAAGGCTGCAAGGAGCAGAAAGATCAGGGCCGGACCGGCTTTCATTGATTCGAAGAAGCGTGTGTCTTTTCTGAAGGTTTTCCTTCGATGTCCTGACGGATGGCGTCGAGTATGCCGTTGATGAATTGCGTCGCCTCGTATGTCGAGAATCGGCGTGCGATCTCGAGAGCCTCGTTGATGACGACGGCGTTCGGGGTATCGAGATAGTCGAATTCGAACACCGCTAGACGCAGTACGTTTCGATCGACGATCGCCATTCGCTCGATGCGCCAATGTTCGGCACGCCGCCGGATCCTTTCATCGATCGCGTCGCGATTCTCGAGGCTGCCGGCGGCAAGCGTTGATGCGAATTCGCGAGTCGGCTTATCGAGGGCTTCATCGCCAAGCTCACGCCAATAGGCATCGATCTGGTCGGCGGGCTTCATCTCGACCATGTCGGCGGCAAAGAGTATCTGCAACGCGCATTCGCGGGCTTTGTGCCTATTGGCCTGGGCGATTTCGTGGTTTTCGGTCGTCATTTTGCGGAAGAACTGCGGGCAGAATTCTTAGGATCTAGCTTGGCGAGAACAGTTGCCATCTCGATCGCGGATATGGCGGCCATATAACCGGCATTATCATCGCCGTCGCCGGAGCGTGCATTCGCCTGGTCGATATTCTCGACGGCAAGCACGCCAAAAAGTATGGGAACACCCGTCTCCAAACTCGCCTCTGCAATGCCGCGCGCGGCATTCTCGGCGACGAGATCGAAATGCACGGTCTCGCCGCGGATCACTGTACCGAGCGCGATCACGGCATCGTATTTCGTTGTCTTTGCTGCCTGCTGACTTGCAAGCGGGAGTTCGAATGCGCCGGGAACTTCGAAGGTATCTACCACGGCGGCATTTGCTTCGGCGAGGGCACGACGCGCTCCCGAAAGCAACTTCGAAGTGATATGGCTATTCCAGCGGCTCACGACGATCGCGAACCGATAGGAGTTGGCTGAAAGGCCCTTATTTTCAAGATCCGTTTTCATTCAAACGGCGATACTGCCGATAGATAAGAGTATAGGAATCGATGAGGTGGTTTACAAGGTCAGAGAGGTGAGAATAGTTTGAGCGAAACCACTGCAACTCGCCGAGCGGCGAAGCTCGGCTCCGCCGTGCTTGGGATGGAATGTTCTTGGCGGCTAAGCCGCCGGGATGTTTGGGTGGTTGGGTCGGAAAAGCGAAGTATTTCTGCTCGGCGATAGAGGCGATTCATTTTTGTGCATTCTGTGCATTTTGTATCAATTCGTGCGTTTTGTGCATTTTCATACAATTCGTGCATTTTGGGGTTCAAATGGTTGATATGGTCGGATATTCTTCTTGTGGTTGGTTGATGTTTGACAACTTAACTTTTGAATTTGAGCTAGAGGGAGAAATGCGACTTTCAGCTCCGCTAGGAGCGGGATGTTTATAGCATGGCGACGGGTCAACTTCTTAGGAAGCGTGTGGCACACGCGACAGAGCCTTGTCGGCGGCAAGCCGCCTCCGAGGTGTCGTTGGCGGCGGCGTTCTATAAATATTTTGGCTCCTACGGAGCCAGGACGATTGCTCTCGGATAGAAGGTTCGCGTAAGCGTCTTTGCGAACTTTGCGATGACCTTTGCGTCCTTTGCGTTAAAACCAATGCGGAAAGTGAAAAGACAAGGCAATGCGTCTTCGATCGGCAGAAAACGCAAAGGTCGCAAAGTGAAGCCCGCAGAGGACGCAAAAGGGAAAGAAACTCGCGGCAGCGTCTTTGTGGTCTTTGCGAAATGTCTTTGCGTTCTTTGCGTTCGAATCAACGTGAAGAGTGCTTTGAGAAATAGCGTGGATTCGATAAGAAGAAAAACGCAAAGGTCGCGAAGCGAAGGACGCGAAGCGAAGCCCGCAGAGGACGCAAAAGGGAAAGAATCTCGCGGCAGCGTCTTTGAGACCTTTGCGAATGTCTTTGCGTCCTTTGCGTTTGAATCAACGTGAAGAGTGCTATGAGAAATAGCGTGGATTCGATAAGCAGGAAACGCAAAGGTCGCGAAGCGAAGCCCGCGAAGGACGCAAAAGGGAAAGAAACTCGCGGCAGCGTCTTTGTGGTCTTTGCGAACGGAAGCGGGGATCTTGTCGGCGGCAAGCCGCCTCCGGGATGTTGTTGGGGAGCGAGGACCACGGCTTGAAGGCCGTGGCAATTCCCGACAGAAATCCGTGGCAATTCCCGAAGGAAAGCTCTGGCAATTCGCGACAGAAAGCCGTGGCAATTCGCGACAGAAAGCCGTGACAATTACCGAAGGAAGGCCGTGGCAATTCCCGACGAAAAGCCCGGGCAATTCCGGGCGAAGGTGCAGTGGTCGCGAGTTATTCCGAGAGCGATGAGCGGAAGAATTCGATCAGACGTTGATCGTAAGCCTCGGACTGCTCGACGGAAGCGTTTATCATCGTCATGCCGGTCGGACTCAGATCGAGTTTTGCTTCGATACGCGTCGATGACGGGAAGCATTTTGTAAGGCGCGTCGTCGCGTCGGCATACGCCGGTGCATCGAGGCCCGCGAGAAGCAGCACGCGTCGATCCTGCAGCTTTTTCACGGCCGAACACGTCGATTCGCGATCAAAGCAACCCTGGTAGTAATAGAATCGCGAGCCGAGCAGGGCAAGCTTTCCGGTAACGCTGCTCATGAACGGGAACCGCTGATCGACGACCCGTTCGAGAAGCTGTTCGGAGCTTTCAGGGACAGAGTCGAGAGCGAGGGCAGTGACCTCAGGCTTTTCGGCGGCCGCGGCAAGTGCGTAGAGCGAGCCGAGCTCAATGCCGTAGATGCCGACCTTCTTTTGGATCAGCGAAATGCCTGTTGGCGTGCGCAAGTTCAGAAGAAAATCGACCGCGGCGACGGCGTCCTTTGCATCGCATCCGCCGAAAGTGCAAAAGCCCTCGGACGTTGCGCCGTGCGAACGCAGGTCCGGCATCAGAACGGTGTAATTCGTCGATTCGTTGATCTTTACGCCGAGGTTCAACAGGTGCGATCGATTCGTGCCGTATCGGTGATAAAGGATGACGGCAGGAGCCGATTCCGCACCGCGCAGCAACCAACCATGTGCCTGCGAACCGTCTTTATTCGGCCACGTTTCCTCGGTGATTTGCGCTGCACGCGACGAGAGCCGGGCGTACTTGTCAGGAGTTAAGATATTTTGGGTCGGCATCGGGCGAGCAACCGTGTAAACAAGCCAGATCGAGAGGCCGACGACGACGATGATGACAAGAGCAATAACCGGTAATACCAGCTTTACGAGGCTTTTTATTACTTTAGTGATTTTTGCCATGGCGTTTCCAGGGGGAAATGCAGGTTGAGGCCGCCTAGGGCGGAAAGGTCAAAAACAAACAAAGGTATGCGGGAAAACAAGTAACCCGAAGAGCGAAAAGCTTTCGAGAAGACATCTCTGATGATAACATATTCATCTGATCCGCAAAGACCTATTTTTTCACCGATGAAGTGTCTAAAATCAGCATTCCCGGCCACCTTAGCGATCCTGTTCCTCGCGGCCTTCGCGGCAGCGCAGGTCATTCCGGCGGTGCCCGGGAGCGAACAGATGCCGCTTTCCGAGGTTCGCCCAGGAATGAAAGGCACCGCGCGGACCGTTTTCAGCGGCACTAAGCCTGAGGAATTCGGCGTTGAGATACTCGGCATCGTGCCGAACGGTATCGGCCCGCGGCAAGACCTGATCGTCGGCAAACTGAGCGGTGCGAACGCCGACCGTACGCTCGTATTCGCGGGAATGTCCGGTTCGCCCGTCTATATCGACGGGAAACTCGTCGGCGCGATCTCTTACAGTTTTCCGTACGCGAAGGAAGCGATCTGCGGCATTACGCCGATCGGCAGTATGATCTCGATCTTCGAGCAACCTGCGGCACAGCCTCGGCTCGTGACGGATCGAGTTTCATTTAGTCTCTCGGATCTGATGGACGCGAACTGGCGGAAGATCACAGGGCCGTTCTCGTCGATGACGGCGGCAGATTCTGTCGTTGGCGGCAATTTGGGTGGCAGCTTAACGCCAGTTTTGGGACAAACCTTCAGGCCGATCGCAACGCCTCTTGCCTTTGGCGGTTTTTCGCAAGCGACGATCGATGCATTTGCTCCCGACCTGATGCGGTCAGGCATGCTGAGCGTTGCAACGGTCGGCGGTTCGAGCGAGATCAAATTCAAAAAGCCGACCCCGAATACGCTTCTCGGCGGCGATTCCATTGTCGTTGAACTCGCACGCGGCGATCTTTCGGTTTCGGCCGCAGGCACCGTAACTTTGCGCGACGGCGACAAGATCTACGCTTTCGGCCACCCATATTTCTCGCTTGGTTCGGTCGATCTGCCGATGAGCGAATCGCATGTAGTGACCGTTGTTCCAAATCTGAACAACTCGTTCAAACTGGCCGTTCCGGATTCCGCCGTCGGTACGCTCACGCAAGATCGTGCGACAGGCATTTACGGCATTCTCGGCCGTCCGCCGAAGATGCTGCCGATCGAGGTCCACGTTCGGACGAGTCGCGGACGCGACGAAACGGTGAGATTCGAGACGGTCATCGACGATTTTCTTACACCGCTGCTTCTGAACTCCGGTTTGATGAACACGATCCAGGGCAACGAGCGCTCGATCGGCGACACGACGATAGATGTAAGAGGCACGATCGCGATGAAAGGCCTGCCAGATGTGAAGATCGAGCGGCGTTATACCGGCCCGCAGGCAGCGGCGGTCGCGGCAGCCTCGCCATCAGTTCCGCTTGCAGCATTGCTGAAGGCACAGATGGCCGGCATCGAATTTGCGGGAATGAAGCTTGACCTTACGATCAGTGAAGGCTCCCGCGTCAGTACGCTTGATCGGATCTCCGTCGATAAGAACGAGGTTCGCCCCGGAGAAATGGTAAACGTAACGGCCACGCTCCGTCACCAGGACGGAACGCCCTTCACGGTCGTTTTTCCGCTTGCGATACCGGCCGATGCAACACCGGGCAAGCTTACGTTGACGATCGCGGACGGCAACACCGTGCAGCAGGCATCGGCGATGCAGCAGTTCGCACCGCGCGACCCGAAGGAATTGATCGCGACGCTAAATTCACTTCGCAGGTCGGACAAGCTTTACGCCGTATTCTCGCGGGAATCTGCCGGGGCGATAGTCGGCGCGAGCGAGATGTCGGACCTTCCGCCGTCGATGATCGCGACGCTGAATAACGGCCGTGCTGCCGGCGGCGTAAAAGCAACGACCGCGTCGGTTATCAGCGAAAAAATACTCGACGCCGGCGACTTCGTCTTCTCCGGTTCGCAAGCCGTGAGTTTCGAGGTTGTTCGATAGGTATCAGGAGGCCGCTTCGCCCTCGGACCAGGCTTCGCCATCGGCGTAAACTTCTTTCTTCCAGATCGGGACGGTTTGTTTGAGTTCCTTTATCAGCCATTCGCACGCTGCGAACGCGTCTTTGCGGTGAGGTGCGGCGACCGAAATGACGACGCTCGTCTCGCCGATCTCAAGCTTTCCGGTTCGGTGCACGATCCCAATATTTGAAATTTCAAATTTCGAATGTGCGGCATCGATCAGCTTGCGCATCTCTTTGAGCGCCATTCCTTCGTACGCCTCGTATTCGAGATAGAGCGTTTCGCGGATCTCGCCCGTAGTTTTTACTTTTGTGAATCGGCGTGCGTAGCCATCGAGCGTGACGGTCGCACCGCATTCAGGCGGCACAACGCGACGCGCGACCAAGTTGACGTTGATCGGCCCGGTCGTGAGTTCGCAGAAGTCCATACCGACGGTCGCCATTATTTATCTTGCGGACGATCCACTTGCTGTTTTAGTTCCGGCGGCAGCTTGTCCCAAAGCTGCGGATGAGATTCTACGAGGCGGATGATGTCGGTAAGGTCTTTGGAACGTTTGCTTTGCCGGCGGGTCGCATCGCTCCACGCACGGATCTTTCCCGTGAGAGTGTCCTCAAGAGTCGCAACTCGAAGGAGTATCCCGTGCACGTCTGCCGGGACGCCCCGCGAGGCGAAATCGCGATACGAATCTTCCGTCGTTAGTTGTAGGCTAACCTTCGACCTGCCTTTGAAATTGATCGACCATTCGAACCGCTCAGATCTGAATCCCGCCTCGTTCAGGACCTTTTCTGCGTGATCGACCGATTCTGCAGCAACGACGAAATCCAGGTCTTGCGTGACCATCGGTTCGGCGGCCCAATGGTTGACGGCCACGCCGCCGATCGCACACCAGACGATGTCCGCCGATTCGAGAGCGTTCACGAACCGCATCACGTCGTCCGTGCCGCCTGCGGTCTGCCAATCATAGAACTGTTTGCCGGTCATGGCCTTTCTTCTTTATCTTTACCCGCCCGAAACTGCCGTGAATACAGCGACCTCGTTGCCGTTTTTGACGATCGAATCTTCGCGAGCATATTCCTGATCTATCGAGATATGGAGCTTTTGGGCGGCAAGCGGCGGAAAGCGGGAGAAGAGCTCCGCCAGAACGGTTTTGGCGGTCGCACCTTCGTTTACTTGTAATTCCTCAGAGCGTTTGCCGGCAATGTCGGCGGTCGCCCCGAAGAATAACACCTTTATCTGCATACACTTGACACGTCCACGCGGCTCTACTTTATCGCGCCCTGGATCGGGCTCGACGCCGACGCGTAAAGGCGTTTTGGCATACGGCCCGCGAGATATGCGAGGCGTCCGGCTTCGACGCCAAGTTTCATTGCCGTCGCCATCCCTGCCGGTTCGGGTGATTCGGCGATCGCCGTATTCATCAAGATCGCGTCGGCACCGAGTTCCATTGCGATCGCGGCATCCGACGGCACGCCAACCCCCGCATCGACGATGATCGTCGCATCCGGGAGCTGCTCGCGCATTATTCGTAGATTCGCCGGATTCTGCACGCCCATTCCCGACCCGATCGGGGCGGCGAGCGGCATAATGGCCGCACAGCCGGCATCGAGCATCTTCTTCGCCATTATGAGATCGTCGGTGATGTAGGGAAGCAAGATAAACCCTTCTTTTGCAAGGACTTTCGCGGCGGCGAGTGTTTGCTCGTTATCCGGAAAAAGCGTAACGGGGTCGCCGATGACCTCGAGTTTCAGCCAATCCGTCTCGAGAGCTTCGCGGGCGAGCCGCGCGGTGCGTATGGCGTGATCAGCGTCGTAACATCCGGCGGTATTCGGCAGGATGCGCATCTTCGGGTCGAGATGATCGAGGAACGATTCACTCGAGCGGTCCAACGGCACGCGGTTCACGGCGACCGTTACCATCTCGGAACCGGAAGCCAGGTGCGCGGCCTTCATCTCGTCGTTCGTACGATACTTTCCCGTGCCGATGATGAGCCGCGACCCGAAGGTAGTATTTGCGATAGTAAGTAGATCCGACATCTTAACTATCGATTCTTACGCAAAGAGGTACGGAACGCAACGCGGGCGGGCTTTCGGTCATTTGCTCACAAAGGAAGGAATTGTATCCTTCCGACCCACTCGTCTTCGCGGCTGACGGTGGCGATCAATACGATGTCGTCAATTGCGCGGCCGACGGGTAAATGATCGGGGATGAGCACGATCCCCGGCATCGGTTTGCCGGTAAGTATGCGGCGTTCGGCGTGAACCTTCATCGTGCTGACGTCTTGCGAGAGAACGATCCGCCCTGCGGTCGCGGCATGCTGAAGAATGATCTCATCGCGAAACGATCGGAATCCCACGTCCTGAACGCGAATGAAATCGAGATTGGGGAGTTTCCGGCGGACGCCGTCAAAGATAGCCCGGCGAAGGTCCTCGTCGGCCAAGAATTTCATTTAGGTGATGATCCTGACCGGTTCCGCTTCTTGCGGTCGAGCAGGATCGAGCGAGTCATACGAGTCGGATTGGCGGCGTTGCCTTCTGAACGCAATTTTTCGTATCCCGCTTTTCGATCCGCGAGATATGTGTCGATGCGGGTTTTGTTATGGAGGTAGTATCCGATCGCGGCGTAGATGTCGGCGAGTGTAAGCGTATCGTAATTGTATTGGATCTCGGCGGCGTCCATGCCTTCGTTGAAAGCGTGGACCACGGCGTCGAGCGAAATGCGCGTATCGCCGACGCGGATAACGCCGTGTTTATCGCGTCGTACAGGCTTGGGTATTGTACCGATCGTTACGACCATACAAAGGTAATGATAGCACAGGTCGGAACTGCGGGTCTGACACGTTAACCGCCGCCGACGAAGTGCACGATCTCGACGCGGTCGTCAGGTTTTAGGAGGGTTTCGGGCCAGTCGGCCTTTCGCACTACGGTGCCGTTCAATTCGACAGCAAGGCGTCTCTCGGGCATTGAAAGGCTTTCGACAAGCGTGTGTATGCTTGTCGAAGGTTCGACGCTTCTAGGCGAGCCGTTTAGCGTGATCTCCACCACGCCTTCAATTATATTCGAGTTGAGAATGGTAAGCGAATTTTAGCCCGGCGTGACGAGGCGGCGCGACTCAAGCTCTTCGCCATCAGCGATGACCTTTACGAGCATTGCGGCCCGGCCGGCCTGGAAATGCGGTATCTGCAGATGAACTTTCGCGAGGCCGTTCGCGTCGGAATGGGCGTGGAAGATCACGGGCCGGAATGCCGATCCGAGCACTTTCACCATTATCTGTGCGTCTTTTACGATGCGTCGCTCAGTGCCGCGGCAAACGAGGATGTTGAGGGAAAGGCGGTCGCCGCCCTTGAACTTCGTTTCGCCGAGTATATCGACAGAAAGCTTGTCGTTTCGCGGACGCTCGGTTCCGGAAAGCTCGCTCATGACCTCGACAGCCTCCTCAGGAAGAAGCTGGAGTTCGTCGATTATCATCACAGCGTCCTCGAAGACCGGCAGGTCGAAGAAATCGTCGTCCAGCTCGACGTTGGTCGCCGGCGGTGCGGTATCCGGGACCTCGATCGGCGGGGCTTCGGGTGTTGAAACGGTGATGACGCGTTGTGTTTCGATCGGAGCAGCGGGTTGGACCGAGGCGGCCAAACTTTCTTCCAGGGTCTCCCGAACTTCGACGACCGGTAGTTCAGCCTTTTGCTCGGCAGCGGCCTCGGCCTTTGCGGCACGTGCTTTTCCGGTCATTTGCTGAAGGTCAGCGATACGTCCGGCGCGAACGGCAGCACAGATCAGCTTATGCTGACGGGAAAGCCGTTCGATCAGTGCCTCTTCATCGAGCGAATCTGCGTTAAGGTCGTTGTACGGCGTGCGTTTGCTCGCCAGAATGGTGCCGCGATCGTAAACAAGGGACACGATCAGCTGCGACGAGAGGCCTTTGTCCTCCGTCTGAATGTGATAGACCACACCATTATGTTCAACGTCGGTATTGTATCCAGAGATCACGGGAAAAGTGGGTGAAGATCACGTAAAAATGCGGGTAGAACGGGCGAAAAAGACGACCTTCGCCAACATCAAAAGTAACATACCGCGTTTTGCTCGGTCAACGTTTATTATACGGAACCGCGTCGAACTCACTGCCTTGACACTCCCAAGGGGTTAACTTACGATTTAAGGGTGCTTTAACGCCCAATTTTCCCGCATTTAAAACGCGCTTTTCTTAACAGCGCCTTGCTCGAATTGGGCTAAATGGGTCTGAAGGATCATTTATGTCCGAATTCAGTTTTTTCGACTACGTTCCGCTTGGAATAATGTTTCTCGTTGCCGCGGGTTTTGGCGTCAGCCAGATTCTGGTGACGCAGCTTATCGGGCCGCGAAAGCGTACGTCTGTAAAGCTTAGCCCGTATGAATGCGGAAAAGACCCCGTCGGTACTGCCCGCGAGCGGTTCTCCGTTAAGTTCTATACGGTCGCCGTCATCTTCCTTCTGTTCGATATCGAAGTCCTGTTCATCGTCCCGTTCGCGGTCGCCTTTAAGAGCCTTCTGAAGGAGCCTGCGATCTTCGGCATCGTCGCGCTGCTCGAGATCCTGGCGTTCATCGCGACCTTGATCGTCGGGTACATCTACGTTTGGAAGAAGGGCGTGTTCGAATGGGGCGTTCAGTCGCGGGTCGAAGCGCGTGAGGAAGCAAAACGCATGGCCCGTGCGCGAAGGGAGAATTTACGGTCCGAACAGGCGAAGATCGCTGCCTGATAAGGTTTTATGGGTCTTGAGAATACAATATTTGATTCGCTGCCGGACGTAGTTACCGTAAAGCTCGATGCCGTGGTCAACTGGGCCCGCAAATCGAGCCTTTGGCCGGCGACATTCGGCCTGGCTTGCTGCGCGATCGAGATGATGAATACCGTTTCGGCACGCAACGACCTTTCGCGCTTCGGCGCGGAGACATTTCGTGCAAGCCCGAGGCAGGCCGATGTGATGATCGTCTCCGGCCGTGTTTCGCGAAAGATGGCACCGGTCCTGCGACGAATTTACGATCAGATGCCCGAGCCGAAATGGGTCATCTCGATGGGAGCTTGTGCGACATCGGGCGGCGTTTTTGATAATTACGCGATCGTCCAGGGCGTCGATAAGGTCGTGCCCGTTGATGTCTATGTGCCGGGATGTCCGCCGCGGCCGGAAATGCTCGTTCATGCGATCACGATGCTCCAGGACAAGATAATGAAGGATTCGGTGAAAGATCGCCGCGATGCCTTTGAACCGGAAGCAAGGAAGTCGATGGTCCCTGGCACACTGCCGGTTACGGAGGCTACGGCACTTGAACGCGAAATGCAGGACGAAGTTCGCAAAGGCGAAGCCTCGCGGCCCTATTCGGTGCCGTCGCGGCATGAACGCCGTAAATCGAATTAGTTTATGAAAAGAGCGATCTTTTTGTTCGTCGTGCTTGGCGTTGCCGGCCTGTTCGCGGGCGATACGGTATTCGCAAAGCCGGGTAAATGCATGCTCGTAATTGACGGCAAGACGTATATTTCCGGCAAGTGTGACATCGATATGTACAACGACGGCACGGGTTCGTTCCAGATAACCGAGCTGCGTAAAAAAGGAGCGTACTTTGCACAGGTCCTGATCGATCAAGGCACCGCTCTCGGATATTGGAATGGCACAAGAAACGCCACGCACGCCCACTCGTCGCTCGGTGAAATGACGCGGGATGGTGCCTGTTGGCAGAATGACCGAGCACGCATTTGTGCCTGGAAGTGATCTATGACAGAACGGCTTCACGCTTTCGTTGAAAAACTAAGAGAAAAGAACAGAGATTGGGTGACCGACGTGGTCGAGGGCCACGGCGAGGTGACCGTTTTCGTGCCGAAGGAGCATATCGTTGACGCGTGCGTCTTCCTACGCGATGAGCATCAGTTCGATATGCTTGCCGACCTTTGCGGAGGCGATCTCGGGCCGGAAGAAGAACCGAGATTCGCGGTCAACTACCACCTTTTCTCGACAACGCATCACAATCGGCTTCGCTTGAAGGTTCGTCTTTCGGAGGACGATCCGCACGTGGCGACCGTTACGTCCGTGTGGAAGACAGCAAACTGGCACGAACGCGAGACCTACGACTTTTTCGGGATCATCTTTGATGGCCACCCGGATCTGAGACGCATCCTGCTCCCGTCGGATTTTGACGGATTTGCCTTGCGAAAAGATTACCCGCTGCGTGGATACGAGCCCTATAGCCTGAATTAACTATGCAAACCGTCGCCGAAGAGTCCCGTATCGGGGAGAATGTGCTGGATAACGCTCTCGAGTCCGAGATGACGCTCTCGATGGGGCCGCAGCATCCGTCCACGCACGGCGTGCTTAGGCTCGATCTTCGTCTGGATGGCGAGCTTGTGCTCAAGGCCATCCCCGACATCGGCTATCTGCACACCGGAATGGAGAAGCTCTTTGAATACAAGAAGTATCAACAGGGCATAGTCATCACGGACCGAATGGATTACCTGAATCCGCTCGGCAACAACCTGGCGTATGTGATGGCCGCCGAAAAGCTTCTCGATCTTGAGATACCGGAACGCGCGCAGGTCATCCGCGTTCTGTTTTGCGAATTGCAGCGTATCGCGTCCCACATGGTATGGCTCGGCACGCACGGCCTCGACCTCGGGGCGATGTCGCCGTTCTTCTTCTGCTTCCGCCAGCGTGAAAAGATCCTGAACCTTATCGAAGCCGCGTCGGGCGGGCGTATGACGCCAAGCTATTTCCGTATCGGCGGCCTGATGATGGACCTTCCTGCAGGCTTTGCCGAGCGCTGTAAGCAGTTTCTCGATGATTTTCCGGAAGCGATGAACACCTTCGACACGCTTCTGACCGGGAACACGATCTGGCACAGCCGTACACAGGGGATCGGGATCATCTCGCGCGAAGACGCGATCAGCTGGGGATTGACCGGCCCGTGCCTGCGCGGCAGCGGCGTTGACCTCGACCTAAGACGCGACAACCCGTATTCGGGCTACGAGACATACGATTTTGAAGTACCGGTCGAACACGATTGCGATGTCTGGGCTCGGTACATGGTCCGCATCCGCGAATGTCACGAATCGGCAAAGATCGTGCGTCAGGCACTTGAGAGGCTTAAACCCGGCCCGATCAAAGCGAATGCACCGAAGGTCGTGCTGCCTGACCGCGACGATATGCGCAAGCATATGGATTCGCTCATTCACCACTTCCTGATCGTTGCCGAAGGCTTCAACGTCCCGAAGGGTGAGGTTTATCACTCGATCGAAGCCTCAAAGGGCGAACTCGGCGTTTATATGAAATCGAATGGCGGCCCGAAACCCGAACGCGTGCATTTCCGCGGGCCGAGTTTCGTGAACCTTTCGGCATTGCCCGACATGGTCAAGGGCGAAATGGTCGCCGACGTCGTCGCCGTTATCGGAAGCCTTGATATCGTTCTCGGGGAGATCGACCGCTGATGAAGGAATTACGAAAAGTCGGCATTGAGGCGGCGCGCATTGTGTTGTTGGAGGGCGAAGCAAACTAGGAATATGGCATCAGCTACACCCGCAAGTTATACGGACCAGGTCGTCGTAACCGACGAGGTCGCGGAATTCTCACCGGAGGTGATGGAGGAGATCCGTTCGCATCTTGAGAAGTACCCGCCTGACAGGAGCCGTTCGGCATTGATCCCGCTCCTTTTCGTGATACAGAGAGAGCGCGGATACATAGATAATCCGGGCGTGAATTTCCTCGCGAAATTCTTGAACCTCGCGGTAACGGACGTTTGGGAGACGGCGACCTTCTACACGATGTTCAATATGCATCGCGTTGGCCGCCATCACATACAGATCTGCAAGACGCTGTCGTGCAAGATAATGGGCGAGCCGGACATCACCGAACACATCTGCTCAAAGCTCGGCATCAAGCCCGGTGAGACGACGCCCGACGGGAAATTCACCGTTTCGCTCGTCGAGTGCCTGGGAAGCTGCGGCACCGCGCCGATGATGCAGATCGGATTCGATTATCACGAGAACCTGACGAAAGAGAAGGTCGATAAGATCCTGGCGGAGTGTGAATAGACTATGAATTACAAGGTTGCATTGCGTCACACAGAGGAAGGCTACAGCGTTTCATGTCCGGCTTTACCCGGTTGCTGGTCGCAGGGTGAGACCGAACAGGAAGCTTTAGAAAATATTCGTATTGCAATTGCCGAATATCTAGAAGTCGTCGACATGAATTTGCTCGATGCAGAAGTGAGAGAAGTGGAGGTAGCGGCTTAATGCCGCCGATCCCGGGCGTCAATCACTTAAAAGCGGTAAAGCATTGGAGAAGGCCGGCTTTTGGATAGCGCGACAAGGCGGCCACATTGTTATGACGAACGGTGAAAGGATCATAACAATTCCGAGGCATAATCCTGTCAACGCTCTAACAATGGGCGGTATAGTTCGGGACGCTGGTTTAACAGTCGAAGAGTTTCGGAAACTTTTGTAGGTGAAGACCAGTCCTTAGGCCGATCGGAGTAGCGGTAGCCCTCATCAACATGAGGCTGGAGACGCGGTCGCGGACTCGCGAGATGCGGAGTTAGGGCGAAGTTATTAAGAGATGGAAATCAAAGCAATAGGCTGCGAACCGTTGCAGTTGAGGCAAGTGCTTGCAAAAGACGGCCACACGCTGAAGGTGTATCGCGATATGGGCGGCTACACGAGCCTGAAGAAGGCTCTTGGAATGGCGCCGGCGGATATTATTGAGGCAGTGAAGACGTCTGCGTTGCGTGGCCGCGGCGGTGCCGGATTCCCGACCGGTATGAAATGGTCTTTCGTGCCGAAGGATTCGCCGAAGCCGAAGTACCTCGTTTGCAACGCGGACGAATCCGAGCCGGGGACGTTCAAAGACCGTTATCTGCTGGAACGCGACCCGCATGCGCTGATCGAGGGAATGGTCATTGCCGGCCGCGCGCTCGGTGCTGCGACCGGTTACATATATTACCGCGGCGAATACCGATATCTGATGGACATAATGGATATCGCGCTTGCGGAAGCACGCGATGCGGGCCTTTTGGGCCGTAATATCCTTGGTTCGGGCTTTGATATGGACATCTTTACGCACACGGGAGCCGGTGCGTATATATGCGGCGAAGAGACCTCTCTATTGAGTTCGCTCGAAGGTTTTCGCGGACATCCGCGTATGAAGCCGCCTTTCCCTGCTCTCGAAGGGCTCTACGCCTGCCCGACGGTCGTCAACAACGTCGAAACGCTGACGGCCGTGCCCGAGATCATTGAGCTTGGTGCCGAAGCGTGGCGTGACCTCGGGACGGAAAAGTCCGGCGGCACGAAACTTTGGTCCGTCAGCGGACACGTCAAGAAGCCGGGCGTCTATGAGCTTCCGCTCGGATACTCCGATATGGAGAAGTTCATTATGGAGGACTGCGGCGGGATGCTTCGAAGCGATAAAAAGCTTAAGGCCGTGATCCCGGGCGGCTCGTCCGTTTACATAATGAACACGAGCCAGATCCTCGGCAAGAACGTAACGCTTGATTACGAAGGCCTTGTCGCGGCAGGTTCGATGGTCGGCTCCGGCGGTTTCATGGTGATGGATGAGACGGTCGATGTTGTGGAATCGACGCGGAATCTCACTGAATTTTACAAACACGAATCCTGCGGCTGGTGTACTCCGTGCCGCGAGGGAACAGATTGGCTGCTCAAGATATTTAACCGAATTGCAGCAGGCGGTGGACGCCCGGAGGATGCGCAGGTTCTGCTCGATCTTTGCGACAACATGGAAGGCCGTTCGCACTGTCCGCTTGCTGACGCGGCTGCGTGGCCGATACAGTCGGCGATCCAGCGTTTCCCCGAAGATTTTAAGAAGTGGCTTTGGCGGAGAGTGCCGGCGGAGGGAAAGGAACTTACGGTAAACGCTTAACGGCCTGGTGAGATGATGCGGTTCTTTTACGATCAATGTGCAAGGCTTGCGGTGCTTCTGCTGCTTATGACGGCGGCGGGCACCGTCGCGTTCGCACAAGATCGCAACCCCGTCATCATCATTCCGGGAATCACGGGTTCCGAGCTTGTAAACAGCAAGACGGACGAGACCGTTTGGCTGAGCATTGCGAGGTCGAAAGTTGACGACATTCGCCTCCCCGTCACCGCCGATCCGCTTAAGTCACGCGACGACCTCGTTGCGGGCGATATCGTGCGGTCGGTCAAGATCGGCCTGCTGCCGCGAGCCGATTTTTATCAGGGCCTGATCGATGCGCTGGTCAAGGAGGGATATCACGAAGAGACGTGGGAAACTCCCGGTGCGGGTGCGGCGAAATCGTCGATCTTCGTTTTTCCATACGACTGGCGTCTTGACAACGTGCATAACGCAAAGCTGCTTGTTGACCGCGTCGAAAGCGTCAAGAAGAAGCTCAAAAAGCCAGACCTTAAGTTCGATATAGTTGCTCACTCGATGGGCGGCCTTATCGCTCGTTATGCCGCGATGTACGGCAACGCCGACCTGCCGCCTGCGGGCCGAAAGATGGTGCCAACGTGGGCTGGCGACAAACTTTTTGGGAAGATCGTGCTTCTCGGAACGCCGAATGAAGGTTCGCCGCTGACGCTCGAGAGTTTTATCAACGGCGAGACCTTCGGACCGTTCGCGATCAATCTCCCGTTCGTCCGCAACATCTCGCGTTTTGATGTTTTTACGATGCCGGCGGCGTACGAGCTGCTCCCGGCCCCGGGAACCTTCAAGCTGATGGATCCGGACATGCAGGAGATCAGGGTCGATCTTTACGACCCAAAAGTGTGGAACAAGTACGGCTGGGATCCGATCGAAGACCGTAAGTTCGATAAGACGTTCACAGCGGCGGAACGCAAAGCCGCACCGATCTTCTTTGCGACGATGCTCAACCGTGCAAAGCGTTTTCACGAGGCACTGAGTGCCGTATCGAACACGAAACCGAGCGTCGAATTCGCCCTTGTCGGTTCCGAATGCAAGCAGACGGTCAGCGGTGCTGCTCTTAACCGAAGATCGAAGAACGGCGACTGGTTAACGCTTTTTTCGGCTCCGGACAAGAAGAAAAAGGATGGTAGATCGGCTGACGTAAATGCGTTAAGAGCGGCGATATATTCGCCCGGCGACGGCGTTGTCTCAACCGCCTCGTTCACGGGAAGCGGACAGCTGAACATCAAGCCGGTTTCGACAAAGTTTTTTTGCGAGGGACACAGCCGCCTCGCAGCGAATTCTGAGATACAGGATTATTTGGTCAAACTGTTAACGGAACAGACATAAACATGGGAAGGAGGGATAAGGGAAACTGACGCGGCTACAGAATTAGATGAAGCTTGCTGAGTCAAAAGAGAGCGGCCGGTGCGGTCAAGGAGTTCCAGAGGGTCTTTATAAAGTGGTTTAGCGGGTCGTGCGGGCGCGGACCGAAAATAAAACTTCTGACATGTGTCCGAGGTTCGCACAGGAGACTGTCCTTGTGACAGGAAGAGGAGGAGGACGTAAAATTATGACATCAGTTAAGCGCTTTGTTGTTGTTTTAATGCTCTCGTTAGTGGGAGGTTTGGCTGCGGGCGTTGCCCAAGGCCAGGTTACCGCCTACACCGGCTTCAACTTTACCGGCGAAAGCAGGACCTTTTCGAGCAGCGTTGCGGATGCGGGAACCTTCGGCCGTCGGATCAGGTCATTCAGGGTCGCCAAGGGCTATAAATTAACGGTCTATCGAGAACGGAATTTTGGCGGTGGTACACAATCCTCGGTTACGGAAGACTGGAGCTTGCCGACCGGGTCACCATGGATAAACGACATTCGGTCGTTCCGGATCGAACGAGTTTACACGCCGCCTACGCCACCCCTATTGCCCACGCCGGGTGATTTTCCTGTCATATATGCTCAGGCAAATTATCAGGGGCCGGCCGAAGCGATCGAGAACGGTTATCCGGGCCGAGTAGATTGGGAAGGGCAACCGCATCGGATCCGATCGATCCGTGTACCTGCGGGCTGGAAGCTAACGCTCTACAGCGAGCGGAATTACCGTGGTACACAAGCCACGATCACGAAAAGTATCTCGTGGCTGCCGGGCGCTTGGTGGAACGGACGGGTAAGATCGATCCGCGTTGAACGGCCGACGGCGCCGACACCCGTGGGTGATCCGGTGATCTACGCTCAAAGGAATTTCAACGGCCCGGCCATGGCATTGGTCAAAGACTGGCCGCAGCTGAAAGATTGGGACGGCAGACCGCACCATATACGCTCGATACGAGTACCGCAGGGACGTCCAATTATGGTCTATTCGCAAACGAATTACCGTGGACGCTCTTATCTTGTGACTTCGGACTGGGCTCCACTGCCGGGCGACTGGTGGTATGGGCGGATCCGTTCGATCAGGATCAATGTTGGTCCGCAGCCGAGGTGATTTATTAGCTAGGGACTGGTAACAAGAATGTCTATTAAAACTTCCGCTATGCGCGGAATAATAGCTGGTTTGATTCTTATCCTTGGGTTCGCTGCTTCGGCGGCGGCCCAAGGCAATGGTTTGGTCGCTTCGCAACGCGTGGCGACCATTTCGGAGGCCCAGATCAATCGGCGAATGGATGAGGTTTTCGGGGCTTCGGCACCGGAACGCCTTCGCGGATCTTTGAATTTGTACAAGGTCACGTACCGTTCAGTGGATGCCAACGGTCGGAAAGCGGTGCTTTCGGGGTTAGTCGTGGTCCCCGAAGGGGGAGCTCCGAACGGCCTAATAGTTTTTAATCATGGAACGATGGCCTATAACGGGAGCGTACCGTCGCGCACAACCGCTAAGACCAAAGGCAGTGAGGGAGAGCTCGCAATGCTCGCTTTCGCCTCGGGCGGTTACGCCATCGCGATGCCGGATTATATCGGCCAGGGTGACCACAGCGGCGGCCATCCGTACCCGGCCAATGTGACGAACGCCCGCGCCGGAGTCGATCTGATCAAGCCAGCGCGTGCCGTAGCCCGCAAGAACCGGCTTGAGATCGGTACGAACCTGTATATTACCGGTTACTCCGAAGGAGGCGGCGTAGCGATGGCACAAACACGGGAACTCGAGCGA
The DNA here is from genome assembly GCA_019186825.1 of Pyrinomonadaceae bacterium. GTDB lineage: Bacteria > Acidobacteriota > Blastocatellia > Pyrinomonadales > Pyrinomonadaceae > OLB17. Next base: position 7,471 of record JABARP010000011.1, on the reverse strand, counting down.
TCGAACGACCCGGCCTACGCTGTGACGGCATCGGCTCCCGCGTCAGGGCCTTACGATCTCTCGGGGGCAACGCTCAAGTGGATGATCGCTCAGCCGACCGATCAGGCGGGGTTCATCATACGGACGTATTTGGTCGGGTATATGGTCTATAGCCTGCATAAAGTGAAGGGAGTGAAGATCACGGATTACTTCAAACCTTCGATGGCGTTCGCGATCAACAACTCTTACGGCGGCAAGACCAAGGATGAGGACATTATTAAGCGAATTGGCGTTACGGCAGTTTTGATGCGGTCAAAGAACAATCTGTTTAATGTCACGACGCCAAGATTCAAACGCGTTGCAGAATCGGCCGACGCTAAAGACCCGGCGATAAGGCTGCTTCGCGACAACAACTGTTTCGATTGGTCACCTCGCTCGAGGATGTTGATGATCTACCTCGAAGGTGACGCGATCGTCACGGACGAAAATTCAAAGAACGCGTTCCGCACGATGCGGAACCGCGGCGTCGGGCGCGACACGATGCGTCGGTCGGTGATCAAGGACTCGAGCCTCAACCACCTGACGGCTATGCCGATCGCAATGGTAAGGGCGAGGAACTTTTTCGATCGCGGATTTGCAGGGGTTCGCGACCTGGATGAAAACTAACTTAATTTAGATCAAAAGAGGTAATTGATACATGGGAAAGGGTGATAAGAGGACACGACGCGGCAAGATCTTTGCCGGAAGCTTTGGCAAAACGAGGCCGAAGCACAAGGGAGCGGTTGTTCAGCCTCCCGCGGCTGAAACGAAGCCGGCCAAGAAGACGAAGGCTAAAGAATAAATGAAATTTGCCGAATCAAAAGAAAGCGGGCCGCATTCGCGCCTTAACGCCATCACGGGCGATTGGACGGGCATGACAAAGACGTGGTTCGAGCCCGGTGTCGTTGCCGATGAGTCACCGATGACGGGGACGATACGGCCGATCCTCGACGGACGGTTCGTGCTGCACGAATATTCGGGCAGCCTTGATTCGAAACCCTTCACGGGCTTTGCGATCTACGGCTTCGATCTTTTGACGCAGAAATTTCAGATGGCGTGGATAGACAGTTTTCATATGTCCACGGGGATCTTATTTTCTGAGGGCGAACCGGGCGACCGATTCAATGTGCTCGCCAGCTATTTCGCCGGTGAAGGCAACCCGCGCTGGGGCTGGCGGACCGAGATCGAGCAAACGGATAACGACAATATCGTGATCACGGCATACAACATTACGCCCGAGGGCGAAGAGGCAATTGCGACCGAGACGCGGTATTCGCGAAAAGTTTAATGGCAGAACCGATAAAGATAACAATAAACGGGCAGGAAGTTGACACCGAAAAAGGTGCTCGCCTAATTGACGTATGCCGCGAGAACGGCGTCGGGATACCTTCTTTTTGCTATTACAAGGACCTTGCACTGCAGTCCTCGTGCCGAATGTGCCTGGTGCGCATCGAGAAGATGCCGAAGCTCCAGACCTCGTGCACGATCACCTGTACGGACGGCATGGTCGTAACGACCGTCAGCGAAGAGGTCGAAAAGGCTCAGCGTGCGATGGGCGAATTCCTGCTTGCGAATCACCCGCTCGATTGTCCGCAATGCGACCGCGGCGGTGAATGTGAACTGCAGGAGGTGATCTTCGACTGGGGCGAGGTCGAAGAGCGTTTCTTCGAGAACAAGAACGTCGCGCC
>JABARP010000011.1:0-5755 GCA_019186825.1 Pyrinomonadaceae bacterium | reverse complement strand
GCTGCATCCTTTGCAAACGCTGCACGCGCGTCTGCGACGAATGGATGGGCGAGGACGCGATCGAGGCGGCGAACCGCGGCGTGCAGACCGTCATTGGAACCTACGGGGGTTGGCTGAATTGCTCGCAGTGCGGCAACTGCGTCGAGGTCTGCCCGACCGGAACGCTGCTCGATGCAGTGTACCGACACGAGACGCGGCCGTGGGAACTCGAACAGATAATTTCGACCGATGTTTACGGCTCCGATGGGATGCAGATCTCGATCGGTGCACGCGGCGGCAAGGTTCATCGCGTAGTTGCCCGCGACCGGTATGTCGATGGTTTGAATGGTGAATTCCTCGACGTAAAGGCGCGTTACGCCCACGGATTCATCAACCACGAAGACCGTATAAAGACGCCGCTCATCCGTTATACAAAAGGCGGAAAGTTCATTCCCGCGACTTGGGATGAGGCGATCAAATTTGCCGCCAAAGGACTTGCCGACGCAGGCTCGGACGCGGCCGTCATCGCAAGCCCGAGACTTACGAATGAATCGATATTCGCGTTGAAGGAGTTTGCGGCGAATGTCGCGAAATCAGATCGAGTTGCGGTGAGCGATCCTTTCGATCTGCGGCCGATCTTTGAGAATCTGAGCGTCGAGCTTGCTACGCACGCGGAGATCCGAAAGGCCCGTGCGATCGTTCAGATAGGCGGCGAACCGGAAGAAGAACAGACGTTTACGGCAAAGCAGGTTCGCCAGGCCGTGCGCAACGACGGAGCGGCTTTCATCTGCGTGAACGATACGCCGACCAATCTTTCGCGGCGTGCAACTCATTTTGTCCATACCGCACCGGGCACCGCGGATGCGTTCGTACTTGCACTGCTTGACGGCGGCTCGATCGATGCGGCCGCACAGAAGATGGCGGTCGATGCCGGCGAGGTCCGGCGTGCGATCGAGGCGATCTCATCGGCATCCGGCGATGTCGTTCTGATGTTCGGCGAAGGTATCTCGGCCGAGGCACAAAAGGTGCTCGCTGCAGGTGCGGCAAAGCTCTCGGGCGAAGGCCGCCGCGTCCTGCTCCATCCGCTCGCCCGATATAACAACTCTGTCGGTGCGAACGACATTCTTTCTCAACGCAAGTCTGTTGCGGACGCTCTCAAGGGAGCGAAGGCCGCGTTGGTTGCGGGAAGTTTGCAGGACGTAGGGGCGCTTGATGGCGTCGGGTTTGTGGCCGTGCAGGAACTCTTCCTGACCGAGACCGCACAGAAGGCGGATGTTGTTCTGCCCGCGGCGAGCTTTGCCGAGGTTGACGGCACTTTCACGAATAACGCCGGCAATCCGCAGCGTGTCCGAAAGGCGATCGAACCTGTCGATCAATCACGTGCCGACTGGCTGATCACCACTCAGATCGCACGCGAAATGGGTACGGATATTTTGCAGGAACGTGCTTCGTCGGCGATCTTCAGACAGATCGCGAAATCCGTTGCCGTCTATGAAGGGCTAACCTATCCGGCGATCCGCGACGAAAGAACGCCGGTCCAGGCGAAATACCCGACGAATGCGAATCCTGTTGAGCTCGATGGCCTTCGTAAGGTCGTCGATGCGATGCAGCCGGGTGAGAAGATCACCGAAACGCCACGCATCGGGCACAAGCTCCACAGGCTTACGACGATGACGTCAAAGACGCCGCAATTCCACCTTCTAAATCATGCCAATCCGAAGCCGGCGAATCTGATGGTCGCCCCGCTTGTTCAACTCAATTTGGACGGATCGCCGAAGGAAGAAGGCATCGCGGAGGCCGCCGGTGTCAGCGCAAGCGACAGGAGCATTCCGAAAAATTAAGGGAAAATGGAAGAGACTTTAAAGCTGCTATTTCCGTATATCGTCGTCCTGATCGGCGTACTTTTGGCATTTCAGGGCGTGCTGATGATCGTGGCGTACACGGTGCTCGGCGAAAGAAAGGTGCTTGGCTGGATCCAGGGCCGCGTCGGCCCGAATCGCGTCGGGCCATGGGGCGTTCTTCAGCCGTTTGCCGATCTTCTTAAGTTCATTTTCAAGGAAGATATCGTTCCGAACGAATCGTCGAAGTTCATTTACTATCTCGCTCCGCTGATCGCACTGACCTGCGCGTTACTCCCGATCGCGGTCTATCCGTTCGGGCCGACGATCACTACCATCGATTGGAGCTTCCTGCCGTATGGTGTCGCAGAAGGCGTACACACTCTTCGGCTTGCGATCGCACATATCGACGTCGGTGTTCTCTTCGTTCTCGCGATCACGTCGGTCGGTGTTTACGGCATTATGCTCGCGGGCTGGTCATCGAACAGCAAGTATTCGCTTATGGGCGGGTTGCGTTCCTCGGCGCAGATGATCTCGTACGAGCTTGCGATGGGGTCTTCCGTGATCGGCGTCGTGATGCTCGCGGGTTCGCTCGACCTGACGACGATCATCCACTCGCAGATGAACTCACCTTTCAGGTGGTACATCATTCCGCAGTTCATCGGCTTCGTGGTCTTTTTGATCTCGGCGTTCGCAGAGACGAACCGCGTGCCGTTCGACCTGCCGGAAGCGGAAACCGAACTTGTCGCAGGGTTCCACACCGAGTATTCAGCGCTGAAATTCGCACTCTTTTTCATGGCGGAATACGTGAATATGTTTACGGTGTCGATGATGGCGACGGTGCTCTTCCTCGGCGGATGGTACGTCCCCGGATTGAGCCATCTTTTCGACGTCGGCTCTGTTCCGTATGCATTGATAAGCATCGGTGCCTTTATCGTGAAGGTGTGTTTTTTCCTGTTTCTGTATATCTGGATCCGAGGGACGCTGCCGCGTTTTCGTTTCGATCAGCTGATGAGTTTCGGGTGGAAATTCCTGCTGCCGCTCGGCCTTTTGAATCTGATCGCGACGATCATTGTTGTGTTCTTCTTGAATAGATGAACGGTGCCGTGAGCCGCCTCTCGCGTGAGGCGGCCCGCGGTTCGATTTATTGCTATGGTCTCAACTGCATTATTTTTCCTTTTCGCGGGCTTTGCGGTCATGTGTGCGATCTCGATGGTCTATCACAAGAATCCGCTCTACAGCGCGATCTCGCTTGTCGGCGTCTTCATCGCGCTGGCGTGCATTTATCTGACGCTTGCGGCCCCGTTCATCGCGATCGTACAGATCCTGGTCTATGCCGGAGCGATAATGGTGCTCGTCGTCTTCGTCATTCTGCTCTTGAATCTTGACGACGAACCGAATACAACGCGTCTGAAGTATCTTTATGCGCTTGGCGGCGGCCTCGGCATCGTTCTGCTCGCGCAAACGCTTTTCGTAGTCTATGCCGTTTCGCGCACTCCGAATCAGCCGATCGACCCGAACGTGACCGTCGGCAACACGATCGATATCGGCCGCGCGATGTACACGGATTATCTGCTGCCGGTCGAGATCGTCGGCGTGATGCTGCTGATGGCGATCGTCGGCTCCGTCGTGCTTGCACGACGTTTGTCGCAGCCGGCTCTCGAACTTGTGATCGATAACGAAGAAGAACGCCGCAGCGAGGAGTTGGCCTCATAGAGGCGAAGGGGAGTTATGGAACCGAATCTTGCAACATATCTAGGGCTGTCGGGAATTCTGTTTACGATCGGATGCGTAGGCGTTGTCTTCAAACGCAACGCTCTCGGAATGTTCATGTGCATCGAGCTGATGCTCAATGCCGTAAATCTTACGTTCGTCGCGTTTTCGAGATACTACGCTGACGTTCACGGACAGCTTTTCGTCTTTATGGTGATGAGTGTGGCTGCAGCGGAAGCGGCCGTCGGCCTCGGAATATTTATCGCGTTTTTCCGCAATCGGCAGTCGATCGACGTCGATACAGCGAGCATTTTGAAGAATTGATGCTGAATGCCGATGTCGTCTCATTTAGGGAGTTCGTGATGCACGAGCAATTGCCGCTGTCGAAGATCCAAGAGGCCGTGTTGGAGTTTCTTCAAGGGCGGAATGATGCGATCTTGTTCGGTGCTCAAGCGGTCAATGCCTATGTTGATGAGCCGAGGGCTACGCAGGACGTAGATATAATCTCAACGCGGGCAAGGGAACTGGCGGAGGAACTTCGGGAACATCTCGCTGAGCGATTCCGCATTGCGGTCCGAACAAGGGAGATCAAGGATAAGGGCTTCCGGATCTACCAGGTAAGAAGCGAAGGCAACAGACATCTTGTCGATGTTCGCGTCGAAGACAGCTTGCCGGAGTCAACGACGGTCGAGGACATAAGCATACTGACGCCTGTTGAGTTGATCGTCAGCAAGGTCTTGTCTTACGAGGCACGGCGAGGAAAGCCAAAGGCGGGAACCGATTGGAGAGACCTCGGGATGCTGTTGTTGCGGTTCCCCGAACTGAAAACCTCTGACGGCGAGGTAACAAAGCTGCTCCGGGAACGGAATGCGAGTGAATTCGCGATCAATTTCTGGCACGAGTTCGTTGAACAGGATCTTACGGTCGATGAAGACGACGATCTGAGTTTTTAGAATGATTGAGAACAACCTTTTAAGTTTGATCATTTTTGCACCGCTTGTCGGTGCCGTGGTGAACTGGCTCATCGGCGGCCGCCTCAAGAACGAGCTGTTCTCGAGCGTGGTCGGCTGCAGTACGATCGCCATCTCGACGATCGCGGCATTTATGCTCGCGTTCGGCATCGGGACCGGCCAGACAGGTGCTCTTTGGGCCGACAAACCGATATTCGATCAGATCTGGACATGGATACAGGTCGGCAGCTTTCGTGCGGACTTCGGCCTGGCGATGGATCCGCTTTCGGGGATCTACGCGTGCTTTATCACCTTCGTCGGCCTGCTGATCCACCTCTTCTCGGCGGGTTATATGCACGGGGACAAGGGATTCTACCGCTTTTTTGCGTACCTGAATCTCTTTATGTTCTCGATGCTCACGCTTATCCTCGGCGACAACATCCTGTTGATGTTCGTCGGTTGGGAAGGCGTCGGCCTTTGCTCGTATCTGCTCATCGGTTACTACATCAAGCTTGACGAAGCGAGACGTGCGGCAAAGAAAGCGTTCGTGATGAACCGCATCGGCGATTGGGGCGTGCTGATCGGCATTTTCCTTCTCTTTACGCTAACGGGTTCGATCTCATTCTTTGACAAGACCGTTGACGGGCAGCATGTCGCAAGTTCGCTGAATGTGATCGCCTCGATGGCACAGGAGCCGTTCGGCTGGGGCACGATCTTCGCGGGCGGCATTACGTCGGTGGCAGTTCTGCTCTTTATCGGTGCAACGGGTAAATCGGCGCAGATACCGCTCTTTACATGGCTCCCGGACGCGATGGCCGGCCCGACGCCTGTTTCCGCCCTTATTCACGCGGCGACGATGGTGACCGCGGGCGTCTATATGGTCGTCCGCTGTAACGCGATCTTTCAGAACGCACCGACCGCGATGGTCATCGTCGCGATCATCGGCTGTGCCACGGCCCTCTTCGCAGCGACCGTCGGCCTTGCACAAAACGACATTAAGAAAGTTCTCGCATACTCGACCGTTTCGCAGCTCGGATATATGTTCCTTGCCTGCGGCGTCGGTGCGTTCGTCGCGGCGATCTTTCACGTGATGACGCACGCATTCTTCAAGGCACTGCTCTTCCTCGGTTCAGGATCGGTAATTGCCGGAATGCATCACGAGCAGGATATGCGGAAGATGGGGAATCTACGCAAGTATATGCCGATCACGTTCATAACGATGTGCGCGGCGTGGCTTGCGATATGCGGTATTCCGATCTGGGCAGGCTTCTTCTC
>JABARP010000022.1 GCA_019186825.1 Pyrinomonadaceae bacterium | reverse complement strand
TGTCGAAATCCCGCGAGACAAGCTTGTCGTCTTCACCGGATTGTCTGGTTCCGGCAAATCCTCCTTAGCGTTTGACACGATCTACGCTGAGGGCCAACGGCGCTACGTCGAATCTCTCTCTGCCTATGCGCGCCAATTCCTCGATCAACTTGAGAAACCTGATGTCGATTCGATCGAAGGCCTGAGTCCGGCGATCTCGATCGAGCAGAAGACCGTCTCGCGTTCGCCCCGCTCAACCGTCGGAACCGTTACGGAGATCTACGATTTCCTGCGTCTGTTATTCTCGTCGATCGGCCAGCCGCATTGTTCACAGTGCGGTGCGCCGATAACGCGGCAGTCGGTCGATCAGATCGCTTCCGGGATCCTTAGCCTTCCCGAGGGCGAACGCGTAATGATCCTTGCACCGATCGTTCGCGGCCGCAAAGGCGAATTCAAGAAGGAACTCGACAAACTTCATCGCGATGGGTTCCTCCGTGCACGCATCGACGGCGAAATGCGGCAGCTGGACGAGGAAATTCTCCTCGACAAGCGAAAGAATCACACGATAGAGGTCGTCGTCGATCGCCTGCTTATGAAAGAAGGCATTCGCGAACGGCTTGTCGAGTCGGTAAAGACCGCTCTCAAGCTGACGGACGGTGCGGTGCTGGTCTCGATCATTGACGGTGAGGAGAATCTTTATAGCGAGCGGATGGCGTGTGTGAATTGCGGCATTTCGATCGCTCAGCTTGAACCGCGTTCATTCTCATTCAACTCGGCGTACGGCGCGTGTAAACGCTGTCAGGGCATCGGCACGGTTTTGGAGATCGACGCATCGAAGATCATTCCGAATGGCGATCTGCCTGCGGCAAAGATCGATTTTCTTGGTGGCGTTGACCGAGCCGGTGCGAATTTCCTGCGGACGGCGCTGCTCGCCGTGATCGAGAAGTTTACGACGGGCGATCCTGTCGCGCCTGCGACCAAGAAACGTGCTTCCAAGAAAGGAGCGAAGGCGGATCTTGCTGAGGTGAATTACAACGACCTACCAGCTGAGATCCGAGATGCGTTTATGAACGGAACGCGGCGGCGATTGACCTTCCGGTTTGGCGATAGCAAGGTCGAGCGTGAATGGCGCGGGGCGATCCGCGTTGTTCGCGAAAGGCTGGACGATCCGCCTTCGGAAAAGGTCAAAGCGGCCCTCGAAGAGCTGGTTGCTCCGCTTACTTGCCCGGCGTGCAAGGGTGCACGTCTTATGCCGGAGAGCCTTGCGGTAAAGGTCAACGGCCTTGGCATTGCCGATTATACGGAGCTCCCGATCGCTGATTCGCTTGAGCGATTCGACGCGATCAAGCTTTCCGCGCGTGACGAGAAGATCGCCGGACTCGTATTGAAAGAGATCCGCGACCGGCTCCGTTTCCTTAATGCGGTCGGCCTTGGCTACCTTACCTTGGGGCGTGCGTCGGCGACTCTTTCCGGTGGTGAAGGGCAGAGGATACGGCTTGCAACGCAGATCGGTTCGCAGCTGCGCGGTGTGTTGTATGTTCTGGACGAACCGTCTATCGGTCTGCATCCGCGGGACAATCGCCGTCTCCTCGACACGCTTCATCAACTGCGCGACCTTGGCAACACCGTCCTTGTCGTTGAGCACGACGAAGAGACGATCATGCACGCCGATCACGTCATCGATCTCGGTCCGCTCGCCGGAACGAACGGCGGCCACATCGTTGCCGAAGGCTCACCGAAGCAGATCGAAAAGGCGGCCGATTCGCTCACCGGCAAATACCTGAATGGCGAACTGAAGATCGAGGTGCCTGACGTAAGGCGCCTTCCTACCGGCGGCCGCATAAAGGTGAAGGGTGCGCGTGCCTTCAACCTTAAGAACATCGATGTCGAGTTTCCGCTCGGTCTCCTGACGGTCGTAACCGGGGTTTCGGGTTCGGGCAAATCAACGCTTGTTGAAGAGATACTTTTCCCGGTGCTTTACCGACACGTTTACGATTCGAACATCGAAGCGCTCGAACACGATTCTATCGAAGGCCTTGACCTCATCGATAAGGTCATTGAGATAGATCAATCGCCGATCGGACGCACGCCGCGTTCGAACCCGGCGACATACACCGGCCTTTTTACGCCGATACGCGATCTTTACGCGATGCTTCCTGAGTCGAGGACGCGCGGCTACAAGGCAGGAAGATTCTCCTTTAATGTGAAAGGCGGCCGCTGCGAGGCCTGCGAAGGCGACGGTATGAAACGCATCGAGATGAATTTCCTTCCCGATGTGTACGTGACGTGCGACGTCTGCCGCGGGAAGCGCTACAACCGCGAGACGTTGATGGTCAAATACAAGGGATTGTCGATCGCAGACCTTCTCGACACCACGATCGAGGACGCTCTTCCGCTTCTAGAGAATATTCCCGCAATACGGCAAAAACTCGAGACATTGATCGACGTTGGACTTGGCTATATCAAGATAGGACAGTCTTCGACGACGCTCTCGGGCGGTGAGGCCCAGCGGATCAAACTCGCAAAAGAACTCTCAAAACGCGCGACCGGTAAGACCATCTACATCCTCGACGAACCTACGACGGGACTGCATTTCGCCGATGTTCACAAACTGCTCGATGTGCTCCAAAAGCTCGTCGACACGGGCAACACCGTGATCGTGATCGAGCACAACCTCGATGTCATTAAATCTGCGGATTACGTTATCGACCTTGGGCCGGAAGGCGGTTCGGGCGGCGGAAAAGTAGTCGCGCAAGGACGGCCGGAAGAGATAGTAAGAGTCAGGAAAAGTTACACCGGACAAGCTCTAAAGGCAGTGCTCTAGAGCAGGTCGATCCTATCGACGACCCCGACGATGGCCGAGTCGATCGCGGCTCCGGGCTTTCCGGTCGAAGCGGTCGAAGCAGACCAGCCTTCCTGAGCGATTATTACGATGTCACCAACACCAGCATCCACCGAATCGAGAGCAATTGTCGTGTAGTCCATATCTTCGCCCTCAGGGGTGATCTGCCGACAAAGCATCGCGCGCGTCCCCTCGTAACGCTGATTCTTTTGCGTTGCGACTATATTTCCGATGACACGTGCAAGGAGCATGGTTGACCGCCGAGGTCGGGCACTAAAGCGAACTACTGTCGCTTTGATCCTTTGGATTTCTGAAATACGTGGTCGTCCGAATCAATGATGCCGATGATAGTGCAGTCCGTCGGGGTCGAATCGCGTTTGAAGGGAAAAGAAGCTTCTTTGCCGCGGCACCAGAAGACGAGTTCGCCGACCCCGGCACCGACCGCGTCGAGGGCGATCGTCGGTTTACCTTTCGGCTTCAGATCGGCATCGAGGGTTTCAACGATCAGGAGTTTACGGCCCTCGAGAGCGTCATTCTTAACGGTTGAGACGACCGTACCGATAACCCTTGCGATTTGCATCTACTTTACAAAGTCAAAACTATCGATCACGCCGATGATCGCCGAATCAACGGGACAATCCTTATTGCCCTCGGCCATACGGGCAGAGGAGCCGCCCACGACGATCACTTTCTCTTGAAAACCGGCGCCGACCGTATCGACCGAGACGAGATAGCCGCTCTGGTCGGAACCGTCCAGGTTGATAGGCTTTACGATCAGCAGTTTCTTGCCGGCAAGACGCGCGTCCTTTTGGGTCGAAACTACGGTGCCTAATATCCTTGCAATTATCATTTCAGAGCGCCTTAAAGCAGCTGCCCAACAAAGGAGCGAGCCCCGGCCGGCCTATTTGCGAACGACCGGCAGTGTTTCATCGACGCTTGCGTGCGGACGCGGGATGACGTGGACGCTGACGAGTTCGCCGACGCGGCGTGCGGCAGCGGCACCGGCGTCGGTAGCAGCTTTGACGGCCGCGACATCGCCGCGGACGATCGCCGTTACAAAACCAGCACCGATCTTCTCGTAGCTTACGAGCTGAACATTTGCCGCTTTCACCATTGCGTCTGCCGCCTCGATCATCGCGACAAGTCCTTTGGTCTCAACCATTCCTAATGCTTCTTGCATTCGATGTGTCCTCTTTTGTTGTTAACTTTTCGGTCTGCGAAAAGGTGATTTTACCCTAAATTTACTGCCTGACTCAAAAGCTCGATCAATTCCTCGCGGGAAAGGGAAATTTTCGACCCGTTTGTTTCATTTGTGGTACGTACCACTATTTGTGAATCACAACTGATTCCCGCCGTATGCAGATATCCGCAGGCCTGACAGCGGGCATTCTCTTTCAGATAACCAGCCTTTTCGCGGATATTTACGAGTTTTTCGATGGCGTCGGGCGGCAGATCGTTCGCACCGCCAAGAGCCCGAGCGAGGATCGCGATCTTCGCTGTGTGTTCTAGCGTTTCGAGCCGGTCGAATGCTTGCCAAAGGTCCGCACCGTAAGCGACCGCGCCGTGATTTGCCATCAAAAGGGCGTTGTGGTTGGCGACAAATGGCTTCATCGCCTCGGTCAATTCGCTGGTCGATGGCGTCCCGTACTCGGTCAAGGGCACGCAGCCGAGCGTTAGTATCACCTCGGAGAGGATCGGTTCATCGATCGCAAGCCCTGCGACCGCGAAAGCAGTTCCGTGCGGAGGATGCGCGTGGCAAACGGCCTTAACGTCCGGCCGCATCTTGTAGATCAGCAGATGCATCGCAAGTTCGCTTGATGCACGTTTATCCGAGAGCGGCTTGCCGTCCATATCTGTAAGGGCAAGACAATCCTCGGTCATACGGCCTTTGCACGTCATCGTAGGCGTTGCAAGCACCGTATTGTCGTCCAGCCGACAGCTTACGTTGCCGTCAGACGACACGACGTAGCTGCGGTCATAAAGGAGTTTGCCGATCTCGACAATGAGTTTGCGGGCAGTGGTCTCGTCCATTCTTTTAGGGCGAAATCAGACTAGCATATAACGCCGGAGAGTTACAGAGTTGCAGGAGTTCGGAAGCCAATGTCGCGATTCTCCGGCCCTGCGTTACAAAAGCTAGAGGCCCTTGCGTTTATCGGTTCCGAAACGCAAGGGCCCAAAGAATACAATGAGGAGCAACTATTTCCGTGGATGGTGATGCGGGTTGCCAAAGCCTCTTCCGTAGCCCCTACCCTTATCGATCGCTTGGTCCGAGGCAGGATCAACGGTCATTGGCGGCGGAACAGGAAGCTCTGCTTGGCGCGGCATCGAGAGGCGGTCCTCTTCAAGCTGGCGGCGGAGCATATAGTTCTCACGCTGCAGGCGTTGATAATCCCTCATTTGATGACGGCAACGGCCGCGGCCGTTCATATCCAGCCGAAATAGACGTGGCCCGCGAAGATCGACAAAGAAGCTTGCAACAAAGATACCTACAGCAAACGCCGCGACGAACGGCACAAAACGCTTTACAAAATTCATAACGTCCATTCTTAAAAACCTCCGAAGGGAACGATGTCGCACGCGGGAAATTTGCGGCCGAAACTGTCCTTGATATTTAATTCTACTCCCTTAGATGCCGAACGGGCAAGATTCGGTTTCCCGGGACAAGTGAAAATCGCCAGATGCAAATCGGATAGCGAAGCGTGCTTCGCATTTTCCGCCTGCACAGGCTAAAGTTATTGACGATGATCGCTCATCTTTCCGGGAAACTATTGGAGAAGAACGCAACCCACGTCATTGTCGATGTTGCGGGCGTCGGCTATGAGGTGAACATTCCTCTTTCGACGTTCTATGAACTTGGCGAAGAGGGCGATGATGTCGTTCTGCGTATCTACACTCACGTTCGCGAAGATGCGATTCAGCTTTTTGGGTTCAATACGTCGCGTGAACGCGACCTTTATCTGAAGGTGATCTCCGTCCAAGGGATCGGGCCGAAGCTTGGTATCACTGTGCTCTCCGGCATAGGCGTTGACGAGCTTGTAAAGGCCGTAAAAGGCAACGATCTCGCAAGGCTGACCTCGATTCCCGGGATCGGCCGGAAAACGGCAGAACGGCTCGTTATCGACCTACGCGACAAGGTCGGCGAATTAGTGGTCGAGGGTGAGAAAAAGGCCGCGTCGGCGGGCGCAGCGTCCGCGGATGAGACGTTTGACGATGCACTCTCTGCCTTGATCAACCTCGGTTACCAGCGGAACGTTGCGGAAAAGGCACTTTCGACGGCAAAGTCTGACGTGTCGGATGCAACTGTCCAAAAGCTCCTGCGTCGCGCGCTCCAACTGCTTGCAAAATAACGAACAGGACATCGTAGAGACACAAGAGACGGCGATCAGCGGTATCGCCGCGAGATTCCGCGCGGACCTCGCGTCGCTTGATAAACGTGCGATGTTCGCCCTTATTTACGCGGCCGCGGGGCTTACTGCGATCAACTTTATAAAGGATCCAGGCGTTCTCGAATGGCTTACTCGCGGAACTTTTCTCGACAGCATCGGCCGCGCAGCCACGCACCCTGAGCACACAAATCTGCCGAACCTCGCCTGGTGGGTCTTTGTGTCTGTGTTCTTCTACTTTGTTGTGCCCGCGATCTGGGTCAAGTTCGTGCAAAAGCGTCGGCTCCGCGAGATCGGCCTCGCGTTAAGTTTGGAACCGGGCTTCTTAAAGCTACTCGCCTTTTGTCTAGCGATCATGCTGCCGGTGACGTACCTGATGTCGCTCACAGCGGGATTTGCGGCCAAGTACCCATTTCTAAAGGTCTTTGACGGATCGCCCTATCTCTCGACGACGCTGCTTGTTTGGGAGATCATTTACTTTGCGCAGTTCTTCGGGCTCGAATTCTTCTTCCGAGGCTTTCTCGTGCACAGTCTCAAACCGACGCTCGGTGCATATTCGATCCTCGCGATGACAGTGCCGTACACGATGATCCACTTCCAAAAGCCGATGCCGGAGGCCTTCGCCGCTATCTTTGCGGGCCTCTTCCTCGGATGGATCTCATACCGCAACGGCACGATCTGGCTCGGCCTTGTCCTGCACTGTTCCGTTGCCTTTTCGATGGACATCTTCTCTCTCTATAACGCCGGTGCGATCTTCAGGTAAGTCCGCGAGAGGCTTCTGCGCTAGAATACACACTAATGGCGAACACGGCGGCGATCGATATCAGAAATGAGGATTTGTCTATCGAAGAGAGCAAGTTCGAGGCGACGCTGCGGCCTGTAAAGCTGAGCGACTACATTGGCCAGCCAAAGGCGAAAGAGAACCTGCGCGTCTTTATGAAGGCGGCGTTGAGGCGTCGCGAAGCCCTCGATCATATTCTTCTCACCGGCCCGCCGGGGCTTGGGAAGACGACGCTTTCACACATCGTCGCGAACGAAATGGGTGCAACGCTCAAGGCAACCTCCGGCCCTGTGATCGAAAAAGCCGGCGACCTTGCTGCGATCCTGACCGGACTCGAGGAAGGCGACGTCTTGTTCATCGACGAGATCCATCGGTTGAATCCCGCGATCGAGGAGATCCTCTATCCTGCGATGGAAGATTACAGCCTCGACATCTTGATCGGCCAGGGCCCGGCAGCCCGCTCGATCAAACTTGATCTGCCTAAATTCACTCTGATCGGCGCGACCACAAGGCCCGGAATGATCACCGCACCGCTGCGAGGCAGGTTCGGGATCATCTTCAACCTGGATTTTTATGGCGTCGCCGAACTCAACCAGATCGTTCGGCGGTCGGCGGATCTTTTGGGCATCGAGGTCGATGAGAAAGGTTCTCACGAGATCGCACGCCGCGGCCGCGGAACACCGCGCATCGTGAATCGTCTGCTGCGTCGCGTCCGGGATTTCGCCGAGGTCGAGCACGAGGGCACGGTTACCGAACACGTCGCGAATGACGCTCTGAATCGTATGGAGGTTGATTCGTTCGGGCTCGACGAAATGGACGCGAAATTCCTTCGCACGATCATCGAGAAATTCGATGGCGGGCCGGTCGGCCTCAGCACGCTGTCGGCAGCGATTCACGAAGAAAAGGATTCTATCGAAGAGATCATCGAGCCGTATCTTCTTCAGATCGGCTTTCTTGACCGAACCCCGCGCGGACGTGTTGCCACACGTCGTGCATTCGAACATTTCGGACTTCATCCTATAGGGACGGATAGCCCGACACTCTTTGACTAGTCAATGGAACCGCGAAGGGCGATCTCGGTTGGGCAACACGGAGGCCAGGATCGGCCGGCGGTGTCGGTCATTATACCCGCCTACAAGATCGCTGGGTATATAGCAGAGACGCTTGCATCAGTTTTTTCTCAGACTTTCTCAGACTTTGAGGTCATCGTCCTCAACGATGGATCGGTGGATGCCGATGAACTTTGTAAAGCGATCGAGCCGTATAGGGCTCGGATCAAATTTATCAACAAAGTTGCGAATTCAGGGGCCGGTGCGACCCGGAATCTTGGGGCCAAATGTGCTCGTGGAGATGTTTTCGTTTTTCTTGATGGGGATGACCTTTGGCATCCGGAATTTCTCGCCAGGTTGCTGCAGTTTAAGAAGGACGGCGGCTACGGCGCTGTATATTCTGAGGCGAAGACCTTAGTCTCTGAACCTTACCGTGTTGGCGATCTGTTTCACCTCAATCCGGCCGGTGGCGAGATCACCCGAACTCATTTGATCAATGGTGAATGCCACATCCTTCCCTCAGGGACCCTGGTCGATGCCGAGGCGTTTTACAGGATCGGGGGCTTTGATCCGTGCGTTTATCGTTCTGAAGATTTCGATCTGTGGATGAGGTTGTTATTTGACGGAGTTCGCCTCGGGTATTTGCGGGAAGCCCTTTTTACGTATCGCCTTCGGCCCAACAGCTTGAAAGGCGATATGATCCAGCGGATCGAAAGATGCCGCGACGTATGGCGTGGTCTGCAGCGTAAGCTTCCTTTTACTTACGAAGAGAATGCGAAGGTAGATCTGCACATTGCTTGCGAAGAGGCCGCGATCCTTCGAGCTGAAGGACGCCTGGCGATCTATCAGAAAGATTGGCCGACGGCCCGAGAGAAATTCTCCGAGGCCCTCCGGATGGCGAATCGGCTAAGGCTCCCGTTTGTTCATCGGATGAAAATGGTCGGGGTCTTACTCGCGCTACAACTCTACCCGGAAATTGTCCGGCGGCAAGCAATAAGGCTTCGCGATTACGAGATCGATGAGAATCAGATAGTGGTCGCCAAAGTGGAGGGAGACACCTTCTCACCGACTTTCACCGTCTATTGACCGCATTTGCTGACACTGATCCGTGATACCCCACTTGCACGAGACACAGATCTCTGCTGAAGGCGCGTTTGGACGACGCCGACACTCTTCTGCAGAAATATTGACTTCGCACTTAGAGCTACGATAACCTCAGACTACTGCTAGATCAGAACCGAAGGAGTAGGAATGATGTTACGTTTCTCTGCCTTATCCGCTTTTTTCATCCTATCCTTTTGTCTTGTTTGTTCGACACGCGCTCAAGCCCCAGCAAAGATCGCTGAGATCCAGGCAAGGGCTTTTGAGAGCCGTACGGGAACGTTCTCGGAGAACCTCATCGGTTCCGGAGCGCGTGAGCTTGGCAATATGCCCTCGGGCCCGAACGCATCGGTATCGACGTTCATTATTGTTAAGGTTCAGTTCGGAAAGGATTCGCCCGTCCCCGCGGCCGCAAAAGTTCGACTCGTCGCAACTGAGACGGGCTCGACGCCGTTTTCCTCAAACTCGAAAACTCAACGCAGAAAGATCATCCTCGATACGTCTAGTTCCCTAGGCCCTGTAGATAGTGATGGAACCACATATGTAGGCTTCTGGTTGGAAAGAACCGATTGCCGGACGATCGTTTTGAATGCCAGTTTGAGAGGAGTTGCAGGAGCAACCTCAATGGTCGAGACATTGCCGTTCACCTGTTATGAGTGAACTGTTCGGGAGAGATAGAAATGCAAGCAATTCGTAGTTCGGTTGGCGATGGCGGCACAAACGAGCGGAGTGATTCCGCACTGGTGCAGGCCATTCTTGCGAAGATCACGCGGGCGGCGGCTCCGGGACGACCTGCTGGTCCATATTTGACCGGTATTGATGGTTCTGTTGGTAACGGCACGAAAAACGCCATTCGAGATTTTCAGAACGAGAATGTTTTTGTGAATGAGGCAACGCAGCAGTCCGTGGCGAATCCGTTGGCGACACCGGGCCTCGTTCGGCCGGGCGACGCAACGTGGTTGAAGATGCTCGAAAAGGTTGATTCGGCATTCAAGGATATGCGGGTCCTGATCGGCGGGAAAACCGTATATGTTGCGGCGACCGAAAATCAAAAACAGGCAAAGATCAATGCTGTCAACGGGCTGACGTTTACCCAGATCTTTAGAACACGTGTCATCAACTGCATTACCCAAATGCATACATTGCACGGCATCGCCATAGGCGTGTGCCCACAGGGCGATCGCAGGACATTCCAAACTCAATATGACCTCCTGACGAGCGGCCGCGGAGTTACCAACGCAGGGCCCGGCGAAAGTAATCACAACTTTGGGATGGCCGCCGACCTCGGTTTTGCGGGGCTCCGCTGGCTGAGGGAGAACGGAACCGTTGTTGAGAATGAGGATGCGTGGCTCCATCAATTGGATCCGACGCAGCGTCTTGTGCCGGAAGCTTTGAGGTTTTGGGAAACTCTCCGCACAGTGGGCACGAGTCCCGCTGTCGGTGCACTTCGAGGGCCGCTTGCCGACCGTCCGCACCTGCAGAATTGGAATGACGCAAACGTTAGCATGACCAGGCGCCTGGCTGTGCACCTTACGAATTCGGGGACAATGCGTTGGGAAAGGGCGGCGGCCGTCCGTGGGCAGCGGACAAGATACTCGTGCGATCTTGGGTTTGGCGGAGCGATGTTCGAAGTTGGGACAGCCGCGCAGATATGGAACCGTGAAGCGACAGTTACAGCAGCAATGATCGACCAGGGACGCGCCGCACAAGCTGCTGCTCGCCCACAGCAAGGCGGTCAACAGGCTCGGCCGGCGCTTGCTCCTGCGACTCCGGATGATGTTCGCAATATGAAGATCGAACTGCGACGCCAGTTCGATCTCGCAGACGCGAATTGGGAGAATTGGACCGCAAATTGATAACGACGATCTTTCTCCATAAAGATCTCAGACCATACGAAATGAGGCCATCCGGCACGCCGGATGGCCTCTCGTTTTGCAGCCCGCGGTACCCTCTTATTCGTCGTCGGCGGCGAGCAGGGAAACGGAAGTTACGAGGTCGTCCTCGCCCGTTTTGATGAGCGTAACGCCTTGTGCGGAGCGTCCGGTTTCGCGAATATGATCGACGCCGAGGCGAATAAGCTTTGCCTGCTGCGTGATGATCATAATTTCGCTGTTTTCCTCGACAGGGAAGGCAGCAACGACCTTGCCCGTCCTCTCGGTCGTCTTCATATTGATAACGCCGAGTCCGCCGCGTTTCGTCAGACGATAGCTATCCACCTGGGTCTGTTTGCCGAAACCGTTCTCGGAAACCGTAAGGATCTTCTCCGTTCCTTCTTTCGAAACGGCACATACAGAGACGACGTAATCGCCTTCCCGCAGATTCACGCCCTTGACGCCGCGCGTTGCACGCCCGGTCGGACGGACATCCGATTCGTTGAAGCGGACCGCCATTCCGTCGTGTGTTGCGATAAAGATCTGGCAAGTGCCATCCGTTCGGATAACCTCAAGAAGTTCGTCGCCCTCATCAATGTTGATCGCGTTGATGCCCTGAGCTCGTATGTTCTGATAGTCAGAGAGAGCCGTCTTCTTGATGACGCCGTTCTTTGTGACCATCGTAAGGAAGATCTTCTCGTTAAAGTTGCGAACTGCCATCGTTGCAACCAGTTTCCTCTCAGAAGAAAGTTGAACGAGGTTGACGACTGCTTTTCCGCGGGCAGCGGCCGCTGCATCGGGAATCTCGTGAACTTTGATCTTGAAGACCTGTCCGTCGTCGGTGAAGATCATCAGCGCGTCGTGCGTCGAAGCCGTAAATAGATGCTCGACGAAGTCTTCGTTCTTCGCTGTCGCTCCGAGACGGCCTTTGCCGCCGCGTCCCTGCCGTGAGTATGTCGAGACAGGAGTTCGCTTGATGTAACCGGCGTTCGTAACGGTGATCGCGACCTCTTCGTCTGCGATCAGATCTTCGATCTTGAGGTCAACGCCCGCATCGACGATAACGGTGCGGCGTTCGTCACCGTAAAGACGCTTGACCTCGGTCAACTCATCGACAACTACCTGCCGCAGAACGCTGTCGTTTGCGAGGATATTCTCGAGTTCCGCCATATACTTGATGATCTCAGCGTATTCGTCGAGGATCTTTTGACGTTCGAGAGCCGATAGGCGGCGAAGCTGAAGGTCAAGGATCGCCTGCGCCTGAATTTCTGTAAATTCCAGACTTGCGATCACCTTTCGCAGGTCTTTCAGGAAAGCATCCTCGGACTTATTGCCGGTGATGCCACGCCATTTCTTTACTTCGTCAAGCGTTGCGAAGTTCGCGGTCAGCCACGCCCTCGCTTCGTCAACGGAGCGGGAATTTCGGATCAGCGGAATAATGTGATCGAGAGCGTCGATCGCTTTATTCAAGCCCTCCAAAATGTGTGCTCGAGCCTGAGCTTTTCGCAGGTCGAATTCGGTCCGGCGCCGTATCACATCGCGGCGAAATTCGACGAATGCTTCAAGCATTTGCTTTAGGGTCAAGAGCTTAGGCTGGCCGTCGAGGATCGCGATGTTGATGATGCCGAACGACGTTTGCATCGCCGTCAGCTTATAAAGCTTGTTGAGGACGACCTGTGCGATAGCATCGCGCTTGAGCTCGATGACGATACGCATTCCCTCGCGGTTGGATTCATCCCTGATCTCGGAGATGCCGTCGAGGCGTTTTTCCTGGACAAGCTCGGCGATCTTCTCGATGAGCCGGGCTTTATTTATTTGATAGGGAATTTCGGTAACGACGACGGCGTTGCGCACTCGATCGCCGCGGCCGATCTCATCGACAACAGCCTTTGCCCGCATCTGAATGACGCCGCGGCCGGTTCGATACGCACTTTCAATACCTTCGCGTCCGTAGATAAAGCCTGCTGTCGGAAAATCCGGTCCCGGCACCATCTTGATGAGTTCATCGATCGAGATCTGCGGGTCTTTTACAAGTGCGATCGTCGCCGATACGATCTCTGACAGGTTATGGGGCGGGATCTTCGTCGCCATCCCGACGGCAATGCCTTCCGAGCCGTTTACAAGCAGGAGCGGGATCTTAGTAGGCAGTACCGATGGTTCCTGAAGCGAGTCATCGTAGTTCGGCTGAAAGTTGACCGTATCCTTCTCGATGTCTGCGAGAACTTCGTTCGCGATCTTCGCTAGGCGGATCTCCGTGTATCGCATGGCGGCCGGATTGTCCCCGTCGATCGAACCGAAATTGCCCTGCCCATCGACGAGCGGATAGCGAAGAGAGAAATCCTGGGCCATTCGAACGATCGAATCGTAGATGGCCATATCGCCGTGAGGATGATACTTACCCATCACATCACCGACCGCACGAGCCGATTTACGATAGGGCTTGCCCGCCGTGTTTCCGGCTTCGAACATACCGTAAAGCACCCTTCGGTGTACGGGTTTTAATCCGTCGCGTGCGTCGGGAAGGGCTCGGCCAATGATCACGCTCATCGCGTAATCGAGGTACGACCGCCGCATCTCGTCTTCGATATTTATTTGATCGCGTTCAAGTAATGAATCCATTTTGTATACAAAGATCTCTGAAAGATCGTGAAGTTACAGCTGCTTAAGTGTCTGTGAATAGGAGAATCGGCGCTAAAAAAAGTGTTTACAAATCTCCATCCGATAGGTAATACTATTTTACAGGCTGTAAGGCCGCTCCCGCAACCTTGCAGGCCGTTCTGAAAGTCTATTTTCGTCCAGTAAAATCAAGGTGAAAGGCTGTATGCAAAGGCTTGTAGGCATTGACCTTCCAGCAAAGCGCATTGTCACCTTTGAGAGTCCGTAGAATAGGCATTTTCGAGAACACGACTGATGAAAAATTGGAATTTTGCGGCCACCCGTCGTTTATTAAGGTAGGCTGAAAGGTGCCGCAATCCACGCGGTATCGCGATCCAACATCAGCCGTCCGTCCTTTGAAACCGAGATACAGGCAGCTTACTTCAGTCCGATAACATCCATACCTGAAGCTCGGAATTCCTTTGCAAGCCAAATGTCAACCGCCTACGTAAAAGAAAATCGGAGAATTCAGAGGATCGCTCTTCCGTTGCCGGTCCGTGTCGAAGTAAAGATCGACGGGAATGTCTCCTGGAATGAGATCACAAGGCTTCAGGATGTCTCTGCTTTTGGTGCGGGCTTTTTATTAAAGCGCCCGACAAAACGCGGAAGGCTGATAATGCTGACGATCCCGATGCCGAGACAGCTGCGTGTGTATGATTTCACCGAACCGCAGTACAAGATCTGGGGCCTGGTACGTCGATGCATCGACGCGAGCCCGAACCCGGAGAATCCGCAATACGCCTGCGGCGTCGCGTTCATTGGGAAGAATCCGCCGGAGGATTACCTTTCGAATCCGTCAAAGCTTTACGACATCACTCACCGCGAGGACGAAGGACTTTGGCACATAGGCGAAATGCAGCTTGGTGCAGATGACAGCGATCTGCCGAAAGATCTGCGAAAACAAACCCGCTTCCACATACCGGAAGCGCTTGTAATTGAGCTTCTTGATGAATCAGGTGAGGTCATCAAGAGCGAATCGACCGTTACTGAGAATATCAGCTACGGTGGAGCGGCGATCTTTACACAGTGGGACCTCGAACCCGGCACGTTCGTGCGGGTCGTTAGCCTCAGGCACGACGTGAAGATCATCTCGGTCATTCGCGGCCGCAGACTTGGCTCGGATGGCATTCCTCGCCTGCATCTTGAATTCATTGATCGATTCTTTCCGTTGGAAGGGATCGACTGAGGCTCCGAAAGCAAATACTGAAAAAGGAAAAGAATCGATCGGCCGGGTTTCCACACAACTGACAAGCATGACCGTCGTTCCCGAACCAAATGAGCATTACAGAATTCGACCACACTCCTCCAGCGGGGCAACCCGAAATGCGGACCTCAGCCCGCCACGAAATTGACCTCAAAGCCATCGTCCAGGTAACCGGTGACGATGAACCTTGGAAAGAGATAACCGCAGTAACGAGCATCTCTCGCAATGGGGCGGGCTTTACCCTCACGCAGCCTTGCGTTGTCGGAAGGCTGATACAGCTAACGATGCCGCTCGCCGAAGAGCTGCGCGCGTATGACCGGAGCGAAAAGATCTACCAGGTTGTCGGCGTAGTACAGTTCTGCAATCGTGCCGAGGTAGAAGGCAAACAGGTCTATCACGTCGGTGTTGGCTTTATCGGCAAGACACCGCCGGACAGCCATATGGAGAATCCTGCCCAAGGTTATCGCATCATCGGTATGCACGCGAACGGCCTTTGGCGTGTCATCGAATCCGCGACCGACTTCACACCGCGGCGCAACTCTCGATTTTGGATGAACATCCCGATGACCGTTTCCAAACTAAAGGGAAAGTCCGAGAAAACCTCACAAAAAGAAGAGTGCATGACCCAGAATATCAGCACGACCGGCGTATCGGTGCTCTGCTCCCTGCCAGCCGTCGTAGGAGAGCGTGTAAAGGTCGCGTGCGAGGAGTTTCGTTTTTATTCGGTCGCTATTGTTCGAAACCGTAAAGAGCGAAAGAATCAGTTACCTTCGCTCCATTTGGAGTTTGTCGATCAGCGGTTCCCAACCGAAAAGATGTTTCTTACCGACAATCCTCTCGAGGCAGATTATTCCGATCTAAACGTCGTTTCTTGAAGAAACGACTGAGTTACGGCTAATCTAGATGGATCGAGCAGTATTCAGCAACGCTGAAGCGCTCGATCCCTTTCTTTTGTGCCGGCAGAACTCCAATATCCACCACCGAGAATCGCGAGATCGCTCAAGCGTGCGGCGCGCGTTGTGAGTAAGATCCTGTGGCGTATCGAGTACGTCGGCCTCGAAAATATCCCGGAGGCCGGCCTGGAAGGCTACGTCGTGGCGGCCAATCACCAAACTTACGTCGATCCGTTCTGGATCGCCGCTCCGATAATGCAAAAAACGCAGTTCATGGCGTTTGACGGAGCTTTCGACTGGTTCTTTGTCGGAAGAATGATCCGCTATCTCGGTGCCTTTCCGGTTTCGCAGAATCCGAGGAGTTTTTCTTCCGCCTTTCGAACAGCGCTGCGGGCGCTTGATGATGGAGCTGCTCTTGTGATCTTTCCGGAAGGTGCCAGGCAAGTCGAGGACGGCGAATTACTTGAAATGAAAGAAGGTGCGATGCGTATCGCCATTGCGCGAAAGTCGCCGGTTTTGCCTGTAACGATCGTCGGCGGAAATCGGATTTGGCCGCGCGGCTGGCTTACGCCAAGGCTGTTTCGCCGCCTTCAGGTCGTATATCACGAGCCGTTTATTCCGGAGACCGACGATGCGGAGATCGAGACCGAGAGGC
Organism: Pyrinomonadaceae bacterium; assembly: GCA_019186825.1. Lineage (GTDB taxonomy): Bacteria > Acidobacteriota > Blastocatellia > Pyrinomonadales > Pyrinomonadaceae > OLB17. The sequence goes on along the minus strand of JABARP010000022.1, from coordinate 67,115 downwards.
TGCGCGAAGCTATTCGTGCCGGGGATGTCTATTGAAGGTCCGGCGGCTCTTGGGCCTCTCTTTGACGCTGTCGTTTCTCGCGAAGTTCACGCTGTCTTTCTTTCCAGGCCTCGCGGACACGCCTCTCCTGTTCAGGCGTAAGGCCCTTAGGATAACCGTTTGGAAAAGGCACGTTCGGCGGATTGGGGGTGCTTTTCCACGTGTTCAGTTTCGGAGCCTTGTTCGGATTTACCTTTGTGGTCGTAACGCTTCCATCGGGGTTCCGCTTTGTAATGATGATCTCGCTGGGATTTTCAAGATCGTCCATCGTGATATCACCGTCCTCACCATGGATGGTCACTTTGCCGGGCTTCTGTTCGGGCGCCGACGGAGCCTTTGGTTCGGCCTGCGTGCGAGGCTTCTCGACGGGAGCTGCCTTTTCAACTGACATTCCCTCTTCACCGGAAGTATTGTTCGTATCTGTAGAATTCGTGTTGGCAGCGGGCACCAGGACCGTGTCTGCGGTTGGTTCTGAGACGGGTTGGGTGTTTGCCGGTTCGTCCGAGGCAACGCCAAAGAGGCCTGGGTTTGCGACATATGCGCCGCCCAGAGCGAGCGCGGAACCACCAAGCAACAATCCAGCAGCGACTGCCAAAAACCTCTTCCTACCGCCGGGCGAGGCACTTTCTGTCCGAGCGCTTGATCGAAGCTTTGTTTCATGCGAATCCGCACCATCAAGGACTTCGGTTCTCGCATCGGTCGAAAGCGGAACGCCTCTTGTTGTCTCGGGCATCAAACGCGTCGCCTGAAAATGAACATCGCGGGTCGGGCCGTCGATCTGAACACCATTTGCTGACGGAATAGCGAGATGTGCGTAATTTTCGTAACTTTGCAGCATCTTCCGCATTTCAGCAGCGGTTGATGGCCGGTCGGCGGCATCCAGAGCAAGTGCACACTGAAGGACGCCTGCAACACCGGCTGGGATCTCGGCAAGGATCAAATTTGCCGGCTTGAGCGGGTCGGGCTTTCTCGTCAGCACCGCCATTGCACGCGTAAGCGCATCTTCAGGCGGAACTCCCGTCATCAGGTGGTACAACGTCGCCGCGAGCGAGTAAAGGTCGCTCCGCGGATCGGTGCCTGTGCCCTGGATCTGTTCCAACGACGCGTAATTTCGCGAATAACCGAAAATACTCTTTGCTGCGGTTGGATGGCCTGCGTCGGTCGGATTTCCCTTCGCGAGGCCGAAATCAAGCAGAACGATCTTACCGTCCGGAGTTAGCTTTAGGTTTTGGGGCTTGATGTCGCGGTGTATGACCGGAATGACCTGCGAATGCAGGAAATCAAGGGCATCAAGGAGCTGATCTGCCCAACCGAGAACTTTTTCGAACGGGAACGGTTTCTTGTCGCGTTCAATGATCGTCGAAAGGTCCTCGCCCGCGACATATTCCATCACGAGGAATTGGCTATTGTCCTCTTCGAAATGATCGCTGACGCGCGGTAAGGCGTTGTGTTTTAAGCTGTTTAGCAGACGAGCTTCGCGTTCTATCGCTTTGCGATAGTTGTCGTCCATATATAGCGTTTCTTTGATCGCGACCGTGCTCGCAAACCGCTCGTCCGTCGCAATATAGACCGCGCCCATGCCGCCTTGACCGATCTTTTGGTCAATCCGGTATCGATCCTGTAAAACTCTGCCCGCTCCGATCATCAGAAAACTCTCACCGCACGCAATAGGAAATAATACTACACTTACCGCGAACGGCGCTTGCTAAAACTCTTACGATAACCGGCACCAAAGTGTTTAACAAAATGGCCCTTCGCGACGGTATTTGCCGAGAAGGGCCAAATGGCAGAATCTGCCTGCTTTTTTCTGTTTTCTAGCGATATTTTGCCGATCCGATGCGCGGCATACTGTAAATATCTGCGAGTGCATTTAGCTCAACCCGAAGCCGAGCCCAATTGCTCTCAGTTGCGGCCCCGAGACGCATCGATCGCATACTCTTGTCGATATCGGTCGCGATATTCAAACAACGGCGAACCTCATCCCGATTCTCGCCCCACGAGTCACGCCGGTCGAAATCACGACGAAGCTCGTCGGTCGCCGATTCGAGGTCGCGTGCGCGTTTATTGAGCCAATCTTCACGGCCCGTGCCGTCGAGCCGACTGCGGTCGAGCGAACGGTTGTATTCGCCGACGAAGTGATCGAGTTGGGCCTCGACACGGTTGATGACGCGATCGACCTGTGCTTTCGTTGTTGCCGAACGATACCTCCAGTTGCGGCGATATTGAGCCGAAGCCGTTTCCGCAAGGCCGAGTAATAGAATAAAGGCGGAGAGAGTAATGATTGCCTTAGGGAATGTTGCCTTCATAAAATGCTAACCTCCGAGAAAAATATTTAGCTGCACAAAGCGTGCGGCTGGAGGTTAGACGACGCGAGTTCGCGTCTTGGCCGAAAAGATACTATTCGCCGTTTCGGCGGCCATCGCCAAAGAACCAGTCCTCGGTCATGTCGCACCAGATCGCAAGCCCGCGCCATTCGCCGAATTGCCGATAGTGTTTCTCGATCTTTTTATCGCTGCATTTTCTCCCTCGGTTATGTTTTTTATAAAAACCGCCGCGTACCCAAGAATCGAGCGCGAGGCAATCATACCGGCCCAGGAGTTTCAGCAGATTGTCTGCCGCGTAATCCCCAATGCCTTTTACTTTCTTGATCTCCTTTTTCAGATCAGGGGTAGATAGTTCGCTCTTGAGCCAGCTTTCCGGGTCGAGCTCGCCGGTCGATACGCGTTCTGCCAACTCGACAAAGTACGGTGCCCGATAGCCGCTGCGGATCCTCTCTCGATAGAAACCTTCGTCCTGCTCGGCCATCGCTTCCGCCGTTGGGAACGCTCGTTTACCATTCGCGGTCTTTTCGCCTAGCTCGTCGACGAGATTTTTTACCATAACCTTCGTCAATGCCCATGAACAGTTCGTCGTGCAAAGAGTTTTTACCAGGTCCTCGAAGACGTTCGGCCCGCGGAGCAACCTTCCGGCCTTCACCTCAGCGGCCCAATGAACCGCGCGACATTTTTCCACCGCTTCGTAGAATCCTTCGAATTCCTCATCAAGCCGCAAAATGTGGCGAACATCGCGAATTACGCCCTTCCGATCGGCCTCAGACGAATCGACCGCGATCTTGAGGCATCCTGAGCTGCCGCGGACAGTGACAGCGACGGCCTTCCCGCCTCTGCCGCGCGGTAGAACAATGCTGAATTCTCCGCTTCCAGATCTCTCGAACGGCGGCAGATCATACCATCCATGGCTTAGCAGCGTGTGCTCGAAAGAGAAGGTCTCGGGCGTTTTTATCGTGATGTTTTGCGGCATTCAGAGATTATTTCAAGACTCGGTCAAAATGACGAATATCGGATGGAAAATTGTTCGGCTAAATACAATTTGCCTGCGTCTATTCTGGTAGAAAATTAGTGCCATCACGGCTGAAAAAATAGGTTGGCAAAACAGCAGGAAAAGTGTAAATTAAAACTTGTAAAACAACCTTGAACGGTGCTGGTTCCCCGCACAGTGCCGACTAAAGTTCTCGTTAAAAGTAGTTAGGAGGAAAAGTTATGGCTGGCAGGTTACTTAGCGCCGCCCCGCGAGTATTGCTTACGGCACTTTTGGCCGTATTTTGCGTGGTCTCGGCCTTTGCTCAGGACGACCCCGATCCGAATTCACCGACGCCGATCTTGCTCACGTCGCCGGATTCGACGAGAGCGCTCGCAAGCGTTGCTCCCGTTCGCGGAAAGGGATCGCTTGAGAGGATCGCAAACAATAGGGCCTTCGACGCAGGGTCGAAGATGGCGCTCTATTTTACTAACGTTTCATTGATGCCGGGCGAAGGCGCGAATGCCTTCCGCGTTTACGCAAGCGACAGCCAGGGACATTTTTATCGCTATCCTGTCGTCGCACTTGGCCGAGTTGCTGGCTACCCGGATGTTTATCGTGCAACGGTCATTTTGACCGACGATATGAAATTCTGGGATGCGCCGCGGCCGGGTGACCTGAACGTGTACCTTACGTGGCGGGGACTCGCAAGCAACGTTGTCAAGCTTGGTGTGGGTGGACTCGAACCGATCAAGGACGTGCCGGGAACTTTTCCAACACCGCTTGCGACAGCAAGGGCTATCGCGGCGACCGAGGCGAAGCAAGAGAAAACGGATTCTTACGGCGGTGTCGGCTATCGGTGGTCGAGCGATCGTATGCGTTTCCTCGAACAAGCTACATTCGGCCCGACGCAGTCACTCGATGCTCGAATCAGGCGCATCGGCCTCAGGACGTGGCTCGCTGAGCAGTTCGAAGATAATTACGCGGACATTCCTTATCCGGACATCCCGCTAATGCCTTCAAACCAGCCGTCAACGTGTGACGGCTCCGGTGGCGACGATGTCCCGGCGACTTGTCGCCGCGACCGCTACACGCAGTATCCGGTGCAGATCTGGTTCTTTAAGAATGCACTTTATGGCGAATCGCAGCTCCGTCATCGTGTTAACTGGGCTTTGAATCAGCTTTGGGTGATCTCCGGCAGTGATACGCAGCAATCGAGCCATATGATCGCCTATCAGAACGCGATCAATAGGAACGTGTTCGGTAACTGGCGTCAGCTGATGTACGACGTAACGCTTAACGCCGGAATGGGGAACTATCTCGATATGATCCGTTCGACTCGTACAAATCCGAACGAGAATTATCCGCGGGAGATAATGCAGCTCTTCAATATCGGGCTATTTATGCTCAACCAGGACGGCACACTGCAGCTTGACGGGCAGGGAAATCCTATCCCGACCTACGACCAGACGACCGTAACGAACTTGACGAAGGTCTTTACCGGCTGGCGCGATTGCCGGACGACGGATTATCAGGCTTCGTGCCCGAACGCCGTACCGGGAAGTCCGGACTACAAGGACAATATGTCCTTGAATACGAGCAGCCACGACTTGACGGCGAAGACGCTGCTTACCTATCCGGGATCCGAGTCAACTCAGAATATACCGGCATGCGGGCCGCCAACTTGTACAACGCAAGCCGCGATTTACCCGTATGCGTATGCATCGCTGAACCAGGCTTTGGACAATCTTTATAACCACCCGAACGTGGCTCCTTTCGTCTCGAAGTATCTCATTCAGCATCTCGTAACCGGTGACCCGAGCCCGGCATATGTCGGCAGGATCTCCGCGGTATTCAATGCGAACCGCACGAATCCGACGCAGATGAAGGAGGTGATCAAGGCGATCCTTCTCGATCCGGAAGCTCGTGGTGATTCGAAGACGGACCCGAACTACGGCAAGCTACGCGAGCCCGTTCAGCTGACGACGAATCTCTACCGCCAGCTTGGCGTAACGAGCGCGGACGGCACGACGCAAAGTGATGGAAACATCAGCCGCTATCCGCGGGCAATGTCGCAGAATCCTTTCTATTCTCCGACCGTCTTCAACTTCTATCCGCCGGGCTATGTGATACCCGGGACGTCGATCCTCGGGCCCGAGTTTGCGATCTTCAACACGGGTAGCTCTATCGCACGTGCGAACTTCGTGAATTCGGCGGTTTACGGCCGTATCAACGTTTCACAGCCGGATACACCTAATGGAACGCAGCTCTATCTGGCTGATCTTGAGGCCCTCTCGAACGCCGATCCGACCGGTAACAGGCTGCTCGATGAGATGAACACACGATTCATGCACGGCACTATGTCGCCGGAGATGCGGTCAACGATCTTGACGGCTGTAACTGCGATCTCGTCTACACCGGCGAACGCAAAGGCGAGGGCGCAGGCGGCAGTTTATCTTACGGTGACATCGTCACAGTATCAGGTGCAGAGATAGCGAGGTGGAAAAAATGAAACAGGACAGACGCGAATTTTTAATGAGATCAGGCTGTGCCCTGGGCATGACCGCCTTGGCAACGCAAATGCGGCACTTCGGCTTGATGAGCGCTATGGCTCAAAAGTCCGACCGATCGAACGTTGTCCCGAGCGATTACCGCGCACTAGTGTGCGTGTTCCTTGCCGGCGGCAACGACGGCAACAACACGATCATCCCTAATCACAACGATGCGTCGATAAGCAACTATACGGCTTATTCGAACGCACGAAGTGCACAGGGGCTTGCGATCGCTCAGAATACGCTCTTGCCGATAACCGTTCCGAGAATGGGTGGCCTCACATACGGGCTGCATCCGAGCTTCGGGCCGGGCGTAGCAGGTGCGATCAATAACGGCCTGCACGAGCTCTGGGCTCAGGGAAAGATGTGTGCGGTCACGAACGTCGGGACTCTCGTGGCCCCGATGACCCGTGCACAATATCAAAATCATTCGGTTCAGCGGCCGTATCAGCTTTACTCACACTCGGACCAGGTAGGTCAGTATCAAGGCGGCCGGTCCGATACCGAGAGCTTTACAGGGTGGGGCGGACGAATTGCCGACCTTCGGACAACGCCGGACAATCCGTCCGGACTTGTGCCGATGATCACGTCGATCTCCGGGGCTCAACTCTTTACTGCAGGCCAGACGACGCTGCCGCTTGCGATCGCGGACTCGGGTACGAGTCTCGCAAACGTGCTGAATCCGCAAGGCTTTAGTTCGAGTACGTCAAGCCAGGCGCGCCTCGCGGCGTTCAACTCGCTGCGGAGCATCGATCTGTCTTCGCAAGTTGTCGCTGCGGCAAGCGAGATCACAGGCGAAGCGATGCAGGCGAATGCCGCCCTGCAGACTTCGCAGGAAGTTACCGTAACATTCCCGAACACAAGTCTCGGTCGGCAGTTGAAGCAGGTCGCACGCCTCATAAAGAAGCGAACCGACCTTTCGATCAATCGCCAGGTCTTCTTTGTGCAGATCGGCGGTTTCGATACGCATAACGGGCAGATCACTACGCAGGCGACCCAGCTTGCGGACGTGAGCCAGTCGATGCGTGCATTCTATGAAGAAATGGTGGTTCAGGGTGTTGCGGATAAGGTTACGCAATTCACAATGGCCGACTTCTCCAGGACCTTCAACCCGGCAAGTTCCGGCGGCAACGTCGGTAGCGACCATGCATGGGCGAACTACCACTTTGTCGTTGGTGGAGCCATAACGGCAGCCGATTTCTTTGGGATCAACACGAGCAACGGAACACCTTTCCCGACGCTCACGTTGAATGGCCCGGATGACGCGGACAGCGGCAGCAGTGCTCGAGGGCGCTGGATCCCGACGACCTCCGTCGAGCAATATGCCGCTACGCTTGCAAGGTGGTTCGGCGTGCCGCCGGCCAATCTGAGCAACGTATTTCCGTTGATCGGAAACTTTGCGAACACCGACCTTGGTTTCCTCGGGCCGGCTTAAGTCGAAGTTGGCAGGAATGATAATGGCAGACTTAAGTCTTCAGGTCTGCCATTTTTCGTTTGAGAATATCCTTGCCGCTCGTGGCGACAAAACCTTAGCTCAGCTTGCTGGGTCGTTGATCTCGTATTTCACGATGAACGGGCGTGAGGCGGTCCAGACCGCGCCATTATTATCAACCGTAATACCGAATGTCTGCGGGGCCTGGAATGAGCCGACAAATGCTCCTTCCATATCGTAGATGAACACTTTAAAGGCGTTGGCCCTATAAACCCGGCCTTTGCCAGAATTGTCCACAGCAATATCGGCGACAAAGCCAGCCGGACCATCCTGGCCGCCGGCAGAATCAAATCGGAACTGGAATTTGCCGTTTGGAGAGAACTTAAGCAAACGCCCGCTGCCGTCCGCGGCGTAGAGATTTCCTGAACCATCGACCGCGAGTTTCTCCAGATCTTTGACCTCGAAATTGATCTGCTTTATCAAGTTTCCGGTCTTTGAGACCGCCTTGCCGTTCGTGTCGAGTTTTACAACCTCGCTGTTACGGGTAAGGGCATAGAGCGAACCGTCCGAACTGACCGCAAGGTCGCTATAATCCGTCCTCGGAACCGTCCGTACCGGCTTTCCAGTCGCGCTGTCAAAGATCATTAGAGCCGAAGAACACAGGAGATAGACGCGGCCTTGTCGGTCAGCCGCGATCTTTAGGATCGGCATCGTGATGTCGACCGTCCATTGAGCGAGAAATTTGCCGTTCTGATCGAATCGCTGGATCGCATTGCCTGTGTAATCGATCGAATAGACATTGCCGTTCTCGTCGATCGTAAGCGTTCGATTATCCTTGAACTTGCCCGCGCCGACGCCTTCACCGCCGAATCGAAATACCTCGCTGGCCAGGCCCTGCGGGTCTGTGCCGGTCTTTTTTATCTTGCTTCCAAGATCGGTAAATTTCGATATCGTCTTATTGATGGTCCCGGAAGCGGACCAGAAGACGATCCCCACGATCACAGCGGCGAATACGAGAGTCGAAAGGAGGCTAATAATGATCTTTCTTACGACGAATGACGCGACATTTCGTTCTGTCCCTCGCGACGTGAAAGTGTGGGGAGTAGTCGCAGAGAACGTCGTCTGAGTGAAAGGTGTCGTTGTGTGCGAAAAGATAAGCGGTCGTCCTTCCGAAAGATTCTCAACGGCATCCTTCGCTCCTTTTAGCCCGACGCCGAACGTTTCGTGGAACAGCTTGATCGCTTCGATCTTATTGCCGGAGAGTGCGAGTTCCTTGATACGTTTCAGGTTGCGAGCCTGGTCAAGCAGGCCGCCGGAGATCGGAAACGAAGGTTCTTCCTGGTATTCGTTCGGCGAAAGCAATATTCTGTTGCCGCAAAACTCGCATACATCGATCTGCTGATGTGCGTCCGAGATCTCGAGCGGCGCATTACAAGTGGGGCATTTTAGGGATCTTGGCATTGTAATTGTATCGGTGAGACTATTCTAATATTATCACGCTGCAACCGACCGGGCGGAATGGCGGCGGCCCAGGCGAATTCTGTGCGATAATCCGCAACAGGCTTTTAGAATGGACGAAAGGGACGAAGAATTTTTGCGGCGCGCGATCGAGCTGGCGCGCAAAGCCGAGCGTCGTGGCGAGGTGCCGATCGGTGCCGTGATCGTGTCTGAGGATGGCGAGATCCTTGCCGAGGCGTCGAATGAAACGATCGAGAGGCACGATCCGACGGCACACGCCGAGATCCTCGCGATCCGACGCGCCGGCGAGAGAATTGAGAATTATCGACTCACGGGCGTGACCGTCTATTCGACGATCGAGCCTTGTGCGATGTGTGCCGGTGCGCTGGTAAACGCTCGCGTAGCAAGGCTTGTTTATGGTGCGGCAGATGAAAGATTTGGGGCCGTCCGAAGTAAATTCGAGCTTTGCGATAGCGATAAGCTGAATCACAGGATCGAGATCACGGCAGGAGGGCTTGAGGCGGAATGCCGGAAACTAATGCAGGATTTCTTCCGCCTGCGTCGCCAAAAGACAGAGAAGGGTGTCTCCACTTGATTATTTTCCGTCCGGAACCGTATTATAAATGGTTCGTGCTGGAGAGGTGCGAGAGTGGTTGAATCGGGCAGTCTCGAAAATTGTTGAGCCTTAACGGGTTCCGTGGGTTCGAATCCCACCCTCTCCGCCATTTTTCTTTTTTACGCTCGGCCAAATTCAAAGAAAAGACCAAGTTGTTTCTTTTTTACGTTCCTTGAGGAGGGAAAAGTCGATATGCCTTTGTCGAAAAAATTGATGGCTGAATTTTTGGGCACGCTTTGGCTCGTGCTCGGCGGATGCGGAAGCGCGGTGATCGCTGCGGCGTATCCGAATCTCGGTATCGGGTTTGCAGGCGTTGCATTGGCATTCGGCTTGACGGTTCTTACGGGAGCTTACGCGGTCGGACACGTTTCAGGTGCTCACTTTAACCCGGCGGTGTCGATCGGGCTTTGGGCCGGTAAGCGATTTCCTGCAAAAGACCTGATCCCCTATATCGTTGCCCAGCTTTTGGGTGCGATCGCAGCGGCCGGCATTCTGTACATCATTGCTAACGGCAAAGCAGGATTCGGATTTGCGGGCGGGTTCGCCTCGAACGGTTTTGGTGAACATTCACCTGCGAAATACGAGGCAATGGCGTGTTTTATAGCCGAGGCCGTGATGACGTTCTTCTTTGTGTTCGTTATCCTCGGCTCGACCCATGGGAAGGCACCTCGCGGCTTTGCCCCGATCGCCATCGGCCTTTGCCTGACGCTGATCCATTTGATCACGATACCCATCACGAACACGTCGGTGAACCCGGCTCGTTCGACCGGCCCGGCACTCTTTGTCGGCCTCTACTATGATACGTGGGCATTGAAGCAGCTCTGGATGTTCTGGCTGGCACCGATACTGGGAGCTCTTCTTGCCGGTTTTGTTTTCAACTGGTTGATGGAAGAAAAGATCGCCGCCCACGCAGGCACAGATGACGCGATCACGGGCGACGAGATCGGCGTCATCAGCGAACCGGTCACGGGCGATTGACCACAGGCTTTTGCCGGCGGACAACGCCGCATATTTGACAACTTGATCCGATTTTTACGGCTTGGAAAGGTGCAGGAGTGGTTGAACTGGCAGCACTGGAAATGCTGTGTACCTCAAAAGGGTACCGTGGGTTCGAATCCCACCCTTTCCGCCATCATATAAAGGAAAAAGGATGAGGGAGAAAGGATAGGGCTTCTCGCTCATCCTTTTTTGTCTATGGAACAAGACTTGAAAACACGAACAAGAGATTCTGCGATCAGAATAATAAAGTTGTATTCCGCATTGCCTAAAGCGACCGAAGCCCAAGTGGTCGGCAAACAAATACTGCGCTCAGGAACCTCGGTCGGGGCACATTACAGAGAATCTCAATTTGCTAAATCGGATGCTGATTTTATCAGTAAGATCGAAGGCGGGCTCCAGGAACTTGAAGAAACCGCTTATTGGCTTGAGATAATCGATGAAATGAGACTGTTTGACGCCGAGAAACTTGCCCCGCTGCGAATAGAAACATCAGAACTTACCGCAATTTTCGTAACAATAGTCAAGAAAGTTAAGTCAAAGGCCTGATATTGTCTCGCGGCACTTTATCCTTCATCCTTTATCCGTTATCCTTTATCTTGGCTTCAGGCTCCGCACAAGGTTTGAGTTGTGAACCCCGCTAGGCCGGGAACGGAGCAACGGTAGCGATTTCAGCTTGTGTTGCGGTCACGTCTGGAGCCATTTTCACTCATTTTGTTCCTCCTGGTACGGCCCGCGGCTCGATAACGTCCGCGGGTCGTGCGTGTTTGTGGAACACATTCGTTGCACACGGAAAGCAAATCGAATTACAATCTAACTCTCAATGTCTTATCAGGTAATTGCTCGAAAATGGAGGCCCCAGAGCTTTGACGAAGTTACGGGCCAGGAGGTCGTAACGCATAGCCTGCGTAACGCGATCGAGCATGACCGTCTGCATCATGCGTACCTTTTCTCGGGTGCGAGAGGTGTGGGTAAGACGACAACCGCGCGCCTGCTCGCAAAAGCTCTCAACTGCCACAAGTCTGACGGCAAAACAACCACGCCGTGCCGTATCGACGACGAGGCCGCGTGTCCGTCGTGCGTTGAGATCGCTGAGAGCCGTTCGCTCGACGTGCTTGAGATCGATGCCGCATCGCACACGGGCATCGACAACGTCCGCGAGACGATCATCGACGGGTTAAACATCAACCCCGCACGCGACCGTTACAAAGTATTTATAATCGATGAGGTTCATCAGCTCTCAAAGGCCGCCTTCAACGCGCTTCTAAAATCCCTTGAAGAGCCGCCGCCGAACGTCGTCTTCATAATGGCGACGACCGAGCTGCACAAGGTTCCGATCACGATAACGTCGCGTTGCCAGGAGTTCCAGTTCCGCACGATCGCGAACTCCAAGATCTTTGACCGCCTGAAGCTCATCGCCGAAAAAGACAAGATCGATGTCTCGGACGAAGCTCTTCGCGAGATCGCGCGTTCCGGCATGGGCTCAATGCGCGACGCTCAGAGCAATTTCGACCAAGTGATCAGCTTCTCGGGCGACAAGATCGACGCCGCTTCCGTCGCGAAGGCCCTTGGTTCTGCCGGTGCCGACGTTCTTGAAAAGATCGTCCTTGCGGTCGCAAATGCAGACGCGAAAACGATACTCGAGACCGTCGATGATTTGGTTTCGCGCGGGCACGAGCTTCGCAATTTTGCGAGCGACCTGCTCGGCCTGTTCCGCGATCTGATGGTTCAGAAAGTTGCCGGCACATCGACCGAACGCCTCGTCGATTCTGCCGCTTTTCCGCCCGAAAAACTCACTGAACTTGCCGCTCCATTCGCTGAGAGCGATCTTCTGCGGTTCTTCCATTCTCTTTGCGAGACAGAATCCAGCCTTCGCGAGGCGGCACAGCCGCGATACGTGCTCGAAGTCGGGCTTGTAAAGCTCGTCGAGATGAGGAAACTCGCTCCAATAGAAGAGATCCTCAAGAAACTCGGTTCTCCGGCCTCAAACGTCGCCGCCGCGTCGGCGGGCGAGGAAAAAAAAACTCTAAAATCTGAGAACGCGGTCGCTCCAGCCGAACGATCTGTACCGAAAGTAGCGGTTCCGGCACAAATAGAGCCGGAGCGTGAAGCTTTTGTTCCTGAACGATCTTCCGAAGTCGAGGACCCGGTTGTTGAACCACCGGATGAAGATATCGGCTTTTCGGATGAGGAAATTTCCATTCCCGTGGCGGATACCGAGGTTCGGATCAACGCGAATGCCTATGCCGGCGAGCTCACGTTATCGTCGATACCCGCGGATCTGCTAGTACATTTTGACGACGTAAAGCTCGACGATGCCTATGAAGAAGCTCTCCGTCGTGAGGGCGATGACCTTTTACCGGTTCCGACCGGTGTCGAGCTGGCAGAAAGCCTTTCAAAACGTGCTAGGAGCGGGTCGAATGGAGCTAGGGCACATTCGGTTGGCGGCGGCACGGCAGCAAGGCCGGCGGTCGATCTTTCGCACATTATCCCGAAAGAGGTCGAAGCCGATGGTGCGCAGGCGATACCCGAATTGAGTGCCGATCCGACGGAGGAAGAGTTGTTGGAATTCGCGAATTCATTACCTTCCGTGCGCCTTGCAAAGCAGATCTTCCGTGCAACGGTCATTGAGGCCCGCAAGCACGCCTAAGCGCGGAACCCCTCGACGCTGAAGGTCGTATTATGAGACGATATGGGAATGCGTGCCGCTGCACATTTCAGAGGTTACGCCGTGCTGCGTCCAATACTCGCGGCCCTTCTAGTATTCTGCGCCTTCGCTGCAGCAGGCATTGCTCAGACGGCGGCCGATCCGTCAGATCCCACGACACTTCAACCGACAGGGTTTGTCAATGATTACGCGGGTGTTATCGATCCCGCTTCAAAGGCAGCCCTCGAGCGGAAGCTGACCGACCTCAAGAATTCAACAAACCCGCAGGTCGAGATCGCAGTTGCCGTCGTTAGGACGACGGGCGGCCGCGATATCTTCACTTTCTCAAGGGATCTTGCACGTACCTGGAAGATCGGGTCAAAGGCCGACGATAATCCAAGCGCCTTGCTCTTTGTCGCGATCGACGACAGGAAATACTTCACACAGATCAGCCGCGACCTCGAGGACGAATTGCCTGACGGACTCGTCGGCAGCATTCAACGCCAATACCTCGTACCCGAGTTCAAAAAAGGGAATTATTCAAAAGGTATCAGCGATACTATCGACGCCTATATTGCGCGGATCCGCGACAAGGGCAATACGTCGGGGCCAGCGACGCCGCAGACCGACAACACGCCAAAGTCGTCGGCAGTTTCGTGGTTCCTATGCTGCGGCCTCGCGATCCTTGGGGTGATCTTTCTGATCGCGCTTTACTACGGGAATAAGGGCGGTGGAGGTCGTGGTGGAGGCCGTGGCGGCGGGAGCGGCGGTGGTGACAGCGTGGTTCCGTGGGTAGTTGGCGGGATCATCGGCAACGTGCTTGACGCCGGTTCATCAAGCAGCAGCGATTGGGGCGGTAGCAGTGGTTCTGACGGCGGTTGGGGCGGATTCGGCGGCGGCGGTGATTTTGGCGGAGGCGGCGCAGGCGGCGACTGGTAAAGAATATGAATCATCATTTTGACGCACTCGTTGACGATCTTAGAGCGAGCCACGGGAGCAATCTCGTTTCGGTCATTCTTTACGGTTCGGCGGCGGCGGGTGATTTTGTGCCGAGAATGTCGGATTACAATATCCTAGTTGCACTGAACGCCATCGGCCCAGACGACCTGCGCAAGGCTCACGCCTGCGTTCGCGAATGGGCAAAACTCGGTAACCCGATACCTGTGTATTTCACGGTCTCGGAACTCAAGAACGGAGCCGATGTCTTTCCGATCGAGTTTGACCAGATGCGGCAGGCAAGACGTGTGCTTTTCGGGCCCGACCTTTTGGGCGAGATCGAAATATCAGAGAAATTCCTCCGGCTGCAGGCTGAATTCGAACTGCGGAGCAAGCTTCTGCAGCTTCGGAGGCAATACATCCCTGCGTCGTCGTCCGTTGAGAAGCTAACGGGCTTGATGGCCAGCAGCCTTTCGAGCTTCGCAGCACTTTTTCGTGCGGTTCTTAAGGTTTACGGCATCGAACCGCCTGTTACGAAACGCGAAGTCGTCGCGATGACGGCCCAGACGATCGGGATCGACGGCACGCCGTTTGAAAAGATCTTCAATATCCGCAAAGATAACTTTGCATTAGAATTGGACGAAGCGGCGGCAAACGCCCTTTTTGGGGAATACCTGATCGAGATCGAAAAGGTAATTGATGCGGTCGATAGATCGAAAAAAGACTAGTTCTTTAGGGAGAGGATAAGTTATGAAGAGAGTATTTTTATTGATCGTGATCTTAGTTTCGGGCTTCCTGCTTTCCGGGTGCAGCTATAACGAGTTGACCGCGAAACAGCAGGGCGTCCGCGGAAAATGGGCTGACATCGAGGCGGCTCTTCAACGCAGGGCCGATCTGATCCCCAATATGATCGAAACCGCGAAGATGGTCGGCGTCAACGAGCAGGAAGTTTTCGGTCAAATCTCCGAGGCGCGTTCCCGTCTATTGAACGCAACAAGTGCGGCTCCCGCCGGCGGTGACTCTACACCCGAGCAGAAACAGGCTGTGATCGACGCTGCTAACAGCTTTGGAGGCACGATAGGACGCCTTCTGAGCCTTTCTGAGAACTATCCGCAGCTGCGTTCGAGCGAGGCTTTTATGAAGGTTCAGGACGAGCTTGCGGGGACGGAGAACCGAATTGCGACCACGCGGCAGGATTACAATAAGGCCGTGACGGACTATAACACGACGCGAAACTCATTTCCTGCCGTCCTGACCGCCGGATTGCTGGGCTTTAAGGAAGAACCTTTCTTTAAGGCGGATGAAAGTGCGAAGTCGGTCCCGACCGTCGGCGATGCGAATTCTATGCGGCAGCACAAATAAGCCGCCGCGACCCGCACCGGGTTCAGAACCCTCTCGAATTGCACATCGAGCAATGATCACAAGGCTTGTCAGGTTCGAACTGGCAGGCCTTTTCCTTCATCGAGGCGAAGATGCTGTCTGCTATCGCCTCGGCGACGGAAAATTTGTCCGTGCTCGGGTGGGGTGTATTCGAGGCAGCGGGCGGAGTGCTGGCCGCTTTGCCTTCAAGTTTGTCGAGCCGATGGTTCATTTTCTCGAGAGCCGCAAAAATGGCGGCAAGGTCGCGCTGGCTATTTTTTTGTGAGAGGTCAGACATAAAGCTATCTGCCGATGGCTGCAAGCATCTCGCGGACGGCCTCTTCCAGCCCGCAGAAAACTGCACGCGAAATGATGTTATGGCCGATGTTGAATTCCGCGATCTCCGGCATGGCAGCGAGTGGTGCGATATTCCGCGTCGTAAGGCCGTGCCCCGCGGCGACTATCAGACCCTTATTCTGGGCGTGCAAAGCCGCATCATGCAGTCTTTCGACCTCGGCAGCGGCTTTTTTGCGGCCTTCACCGTGTGCAGCACGCGCGCCGAGCGTCAATTCGGCATATTCTGCGGTGCAAAGCTCGATCTGTCCGGCACCAGCCTTTTTTGCTGCGGTGATCTGATCCTCGATCGGATCGATAAATATGCTGACAAAGATGCCCGCAGCCGACAATTCTTTAGCGGCTTTTGCGACCGCGTCAAAGTTTCCGATAACGTCCAGTCCGCCTTCGGTCGTGATCTCTGTCGGGCTTTCGGGAACGAGCGAGACGGCATCGGGACGTGTTCGTTTTGCGATCTCGACCATCTCATCGGTCGCCGCCATCTCAACGTTCAGATATGTTGTTACGACCCCGCGAAGCACGTCGAGGTCGGCGTCCTGTATATGCCGGCGATCGCTGCGAAGATGGACGGTGATGCCGTCCGCGCCTGCCTTTTCACACAGGATCGCCGCGGCGCCAACGCTTGGCTCGATGGTCTTTCGAGCCTCGCGGATGGTCGCGACGTGATCGATATTTACATTTAAGCGTGCAGTCATTTTAGATCGTAAAGACCATTTTTCGCGTTCCGGCGAACTTGTGCAAGTTCGGAGAACATTCGGCGGGTATCCCTAAAGACGCTGACCTTCGAACCGGCGACGTCATTCCAACGAACCGGTATCTCCGCAAGCCGCAAACCATGATACTTCGCAACGAAGAGAAACTCGACGTCAAATCCGAACCGATCCACCGTCATTACGTCGAGCAGCGGCCGGAACTTCTTCATATTAAAAGCCTTAAAGCCGCACTGCGTGTCGGCAAAATCGAGGCCCGACATCTTTCGAATGACGAAATTCATCACCTTTCCGCCTTGTTCACGCCGCCATGGCTGATGCGTCCCGATAAGGCTGCGGTCGATAGCACGGGAACCAAAGGTTACGTCCATTTCATCATTCGCGATCGGAGTGAGGAGTTTATCGGCCTCATCGATCGGCGTCGAGAGGTCGGCATCGCTAAAAAGAGCGATGTCGGCCCTTGCCGCGAGGAGACCGGTCTTAACGGCGTAACCTTTGCCTCGATTCTGCTCATATCGAATGACGTTCGTTTCAATATCGCTGTATTCAGAGGCGACATTTCGTGCGACCTCCGCCGTGTCATCGCTGGAGCCGTCATCAACGACGATCAGCTCGCCATCGATCTTTCGCTCGCGAATGTAGGTGAGTATTTTCGCAAGGCCGGGTGCGATACGCTCGGATTCGTTAAATGCAGGAATGACAATGGAAAGACTTTTCGGCATCAGAGAAAAGAGTAATGTTACGCGTTTCGTCCAGACAAGTAAATCGACGCTTTCTCGCAACGAAGTCCGGCCACCGCTCGTATGTTATAATTGAGAGTTATTTGCGCTCCCGTTTGAAGCCTAGAATGCTTAAGAATTTTCCAATAATCGCGATAGTAGTCATCGTCGTCGGAGCCGTTGTTGGCGGTGTTTTTGGCCATCGATCGGACGCAGCCGCAGAGCAGGGCGGCGTGACGAACGAGATGATCACGAAGCAGCTTCGTGAGGCCGACAAGGTCATCATCGACAACTACGCAGGGAAGATCGCTCTCGAAGACCTCACCGAAGGCTCGATACAGGGAATGCTGTGGACTCTCGATCCGCACTCGTCTTTTTTCAATCGCCGTGAACTAAAAAAGCTCGACGAAGAGCAATCATCGCAATTCTACGGCATCGGTGTCTCGATCTTTCAGCATCGCGACGGCGTTTATGTGCAGTCGGTCGTTCCGGGCACGCCGGCCGAGAAAGCCGGCCTGCGGTACGGCGATAAATTTATGACCGTCGAGGGCAAAGATGCGACCGAATGGACGGCATCCGAGGTCTCAAAGAATGTCCGCGGAGAGCGGGGCACGCCAGTTAAGCTGACGGTCGAGCGTGTCGGCGTCAAGGATCCGGTCGCGTTCGAGATCATTCGTGGCGGTGTGCCGCTTCCGTCGATCCGAAACTACTTTATGCTCCCGAACGGCACGGGGTATATCGCATTGACCGGTGGCTTCCAACAGACGACGGCGGACGAATTGACCGAGGCGATCAACGATCTCAAAAAACAGGGAATGAAGAACCTCATTCTCGACCTTCGCAATAATCCCGGCGGCATTCTCGAACAGGCGGTCGAGGTTGCAAGCAAGTTCATTCCCGGCGGCCAGACGATCGTATCTGTCAAGACCGGACGTCTTGGGCAGAAGCGCGACCTGCCCGCCATTGGCGGAGACGTTGAAACAATGCCGCTCGTCGTTATGATCAACGGCGGTTCGGCGTCCGCATCCGAGATAGTTGCGGGAGCGATTCAGGATTACGACCGAGGTGTTATCGTCGGCAGCGACAGCTTTGGCAAAGGGCTTGTACAGCGGATATTCCGCCTGCCATACGGCACGGGATTGACGCTTACGACCGCAAGATATTACACGCCGTTCGGCAGGTCATTGCAAAGGGATTATTCCAGCGGCTCGATCTACGATTATTACACGCATCTTGCTGACGCAGAGGACAGCGAGGGACATGCGGTGCCAAAGCCCGAAGGCGTGCCTGTAAAGACGGCGAACGGACGGATCCTTTACGGCGGACGCGGCATCGAGCCTGACGTCCGCGTCGATCCGATCGCAGACCCGCAAAAGAAGGCGAAGGTCAACGAGGAGGCGTTCTTCTTCGTGCGGCAGCTTGTTGCCGGGAAGATCCCCGGATTTGAAACCTACAAGAATGACAAGCAGAGCTTTGTGAACGTCGTGCGTCCCGGCGATTTTGCCGTCTCAGACAAGCTTTTTGATGCGTTCGTGAAGTTTTCGCTTGCCGACAAGGAAAGCCACCTTTCGACCGCAGCGATGGATGAGGTCGCGGCATATGCGCGTTCGCGTATACGCGAGGAATTGGCGACCGCAAACTATTCGTCTGAAGCCGGTTTTCAGGTGCTGATGGAAAATGATCCGCAGGTTGCCAAGGCGATCGAATCAATGCCTGAGGCAAGCAAGCTCGTCGACACCGCCGGGCTGTTCGGACAAAGGTAAACGCAATTTTTAACGGACGGGTTCGTGCAGTAAAATGGAGTTTTACTACACGGACTCTTGATTTTTTATGTATAAACAGATCGGCATTCTAACGGGCGGCGGCGACGCCCCCGGCCTGAACGCAGCGATACGGGCCGTCGTAAGAACGGCCACCGGCAAGTTTGGGATGCAATGCATTGGCATTGAAGATAGTTTTGAAGGGATCTTAGGCGAAACCCATACGCGAAAGCTTTCACCGATGAACGTGAGCGGCCTGCTTTCTCAGGGCGGAACCGTTCTCGGGACAAGGAATCGCGGCAGCTTCGTCAAGATGGTGGACGGGAAACCCGTTTTCACCGAACTGCCCGTTTCAGAGGCACTCGCTAACCTCGATATTCTCGGCATCGAAGCTCTGGTCGCGATCGGCGGCGAAGGCACGCTTGCGATCGCCGAACAGTTTCACAAACGCGGGTTTCCGGTTATCGGCGTTCCGAAGACGATCGACAACGATCTTGCGGCAACGGAATTCACGTTCGGATTTATGACGGCGATCGACATCGCGACCGAAGCTCTCGATCGCCTTCATACGACCGCCGCTTCGCACGACCGCGTGATGATCCTGGAGGTGATGGGCCGCAATACGGGTTGGATCGCCCTTCACGCCGGACTTGCGGGAAGCGCCGACATCATCCTGATGCCGGAGATACCGTTCTCGTTCGAGGCGATTCGGCGAAAGGTCCTCGAACGCGAGGCTGCGGGTTCACGCTTTACGAATATCATCGTCGCCGAAGGCGCACTCGAGGTCGGGACCAGCGAGACGTACTCGGACCGCGCAGAACTTCGGCTTGGCGGTATTGGTGAGATCGTACGCCGCCGCGTCGAAGAGATGATGGACAAAGAGTCTCGCTGTGTCGTGCTCGGACACCTCCAGAGAGGCGGAAGCCCCAACGCATTTGACCGAATGCTGGGGACGAATTTCGGGGCGTGTGCTGCCCGTGCGCTTGCGAACGGCGAGACCGGCAAGATGGTCGCGCTTCAGGCGGGAACCGTCGTTACGGTACCGCTTGACGAGGCGGTTTCGAACATTAAGAGAGTGCCGACCGATGGCCAGCTTGTGCGGACCGCACGTGATGTTGGAATATCGTTTGCAGCTCCTCACGAAGCTGAACTTAAGGAAAGATTTGCCGAAGGTGCCCATTAATTTAGAAAGATGGAAGACATAAAGAAGAAACTTAAGGCCGAGCTCGACGAACTCGAGCAGGAACTCCATTTCAAACTCCCAAAGGAGATCCAGAAGGCGCGCGAATTCGGTGACCTCCGCGAGAATGCCGAATACAAGGCCGCCATGGAGCGGCAGTCGATCGTGCAGGCACGGATCAGCCAGATCCAGCTGCGTATGAGCGAGGTCGAGAGCATCGATCTTTCGAAGATCCCGCAGGATCGCGTCGCGTACGGTTCGCTGGTCATCCTCTTTGATATCGAGAGGGAAGAAAAGGTCAGCTACAAGCTCGTAACAAGCGAGGAGAGCGACCCGGACAAGGGCCTTATCTCGACGGTCTCGCCGATCGGCCAGGCGTTGATGGGCCGCGAAGAGGGCGACGAAGTAAAGGTCAAGACCCCGAACGGCTGGAGAAATTTCGAGATCAGCCGTCTCACGACGATCCACGATGCAGAGTAAACTTCCGTGCGAAGCGGCCGGACGAAATGAGGATCGAAAATAGATGCTGGGCTCGAATATAGGCCGCGGAGCAAAAAGGATCATCGGCGCGATGGTCCGCGCTCTTTCAGCGAGCGGCATCAACCCGAACTATCTAACGACGCTCGGCGTAACGATCAACATCGGCTGCGGCGTGCTATTCGGGCTTGGCCAATTCTTTTGGGCCGGCATCGTTCTCATCGTCGCAAACCTCTTCGATATGCTCGACGGGAATGTTGCCCGCAATTCGGGCCGCGTTACGAAGTTCGGCTCGTTCCTGGATTCTTCGCTCGACCGACTGTCGGATATGGCTGCCTTTATGGGCATCATAATGTTCTACGCGGGCAATTCGCCGCAGCATTCTCTACTTAACGTATTTCTCGCCGGCGTCGGAATGATGGCATCCGTAATGGTCAGTTACACGACGGCACGCAGCGAAGGCTTGGGCGTGAAGGCGAATGTCGGCTTTCTGCAGAGGCCTGAGCGTGTCGTGCTTCTCGTGATCGGAGCTCTCTCGACGTGGGACTGGAATTCGACGAGTTATTTTGCCAACCGTATGCCGCCCGTGCTTTGGATCCTTGCGGTCGGTTCTGTCTGGACGCTCGTGCATAGAATGTATTTCGTTTGGAAGGAGTTTCGCCGGCTGGACTCATAAATGATCGATTGGTTCACTGAAAAATGGCACGGTTTGACATGGGAAAGTATCGCGATCAGCATTATCCTGTTCGCGGTGACATTCACGTTCAGCCTCGGTGCGATCGCCTTCGTTCTGGTCAAGATCCCGGAACATTATTTCAGTTCGCACTACGAACGTGATTTTCTGCCGGACAGCCCTTGGCTCGTTCGCTGGGGTGCGGTAATACTGAAGAATATCCTTGGCGTGTTCCTGATCTTTCTGGGCATTTTGCTCTCGCTGCCCGGAGTTCCGGGACAGGGAATTTTGACCATTTTGCTTGGTTTGATAATGCTCGACATTCCGGGAAAACGCCCGCTAGAAGCGCGTATCATCAAGCGTCCGAATGTTCTTGCAGCGGCGAACGCTCTGCGTGCACGCTGGGGTAAACCGCCGCTCGTTGTAGATTAGGATAGAAGGGAAGCGATGGGCATTTTTGACAGACTTTTTAAGGCTCAAAAACCTGTGGACTCCCGTCGCGAACGCCTGCTCGCGATCGGCCGGATAACGGACGGCGTCATCATCGAGCTCAAAAAAGGTGAGAATTCGGACATCGTGGCCGTGTATCATTACACATTGAATGGCGTCGAATTCGAGTCGGCAGAGGTTTTGACCGAAGCTCAAAAGAACGCAGGAATTTCCTATGCGCCTGGATCGAGCGTTGCGATCCGATACGATCCGAAGAATCAGGTCAACTCCATAATCGAATGATGTTCAAGAAAATTCTGATCGCAAATCGAGGAGAGATCGCTTGCCGCGTTATCCGTGCGTGCCGTGAACTTGGCATCAAAACGGTCGCCGTCTATTCCGATGCGGATCGGGCTGCGCTTCACGTCCGCATGGCGGATGAGGCGTATCACATCGGACCGCCTCCATCCTCTGAGAGCTATCTTCGACACGACAAGATCCTTGACGTCGCACGAACAAGCGGCGTCGATGCGGTGCATCCCGGCTACGGATTTCTATCGGAGAATGCGGAGTTTGTCCGCGAGGTCACCGCGTTGGGAATCAAGTTCATCGGACCGCCGCTCGAAGCGATGGAAGGAATGGGCGGCAAGATCTCCGCGCGAAAGATCGCGATCGAAGCCGGCGTTCCGGTCGTGCCGGGGACGACAGAGCCTCTAAGGTCTTACGAAGATGCTCGCCGAACTGCGGCATCATTCGGTTATCCGGTGATGCTCAAGGCTTCCGCCGGCGGAGGAGGCAAGGGAATGCGGCTTGTTGCCGAAGAGAGCGAACTGCAGAGCGCGCTTGAGACCGCACAGGGCGAGGCCGCCGCAAGCTTTGGTGACGATTCGGTCTATATCGAGAAAGCGATCGTGCGTCCGCGGCATATCGAGATCCAGATATTTTCGGACACACACGGCAATCACGTGCATCTCGGCGAACGCGAATGTTCCATTCAGCGTCGGCATCAAAAGGTCATTGAAGAGGCTCCGTCGCCGATCGATTCTGCCGAACTCAGACAGGCGATGGGCGAATGTGCCGTGAAGGTCGCAAAGGCCGTAAATTACGAAGGTGCGGGAACCGTCGAATTTCTCGTCTCGGATCTCGACCGCTCGTTCTACTTTCTCGAGATGAACACGCGCCTGCAGGTCGAACATCCCGTTACGGAACTCGTTACCGGCATCGACCTTGTTCGCGAACAGATCTATGTCGCCGCGGGACGTGAACTTTCGTTCACGCAGGACGACATCGTACTTCGCGGGCACGCGATCGAATGCCGTGTCTATGCGGAAGACGCCGACGCCGGTTTTTTGCCTTCGCCGGGCAAGATCACGCGGCTTCGATTGCCGCAAGGCCCGGGCGTCCGCGATGACGGTGGCATTTACGAGGGTGCGGAAGTTTCGATCTACTACGACCCGATGATCTCGAAGTTCGCGGTCTATGGCCGCGATCGTGCCGAGGCGATCGACCGAATGCGACGAGCGCTTCTCGAGTATCAAGTTGACGGCATCAAGACGACGCTGCCGTTCTTTCGCGAAGTGATGGACGACGAGGTCTTCATTCGCGGCGACCTTGATACAGGTTTTATAAACGGATTTATGGAACGGCGAAAGACCGTCGAGCCTGACCGGGAAACGAAAGACGCCGCGATCATCGCCGTAGCGTTGGCCATGCAAAAGAGGAATGCAGCGGCATCTGCCGGCAATAGCGATCGTCAGATGAGCCGTTGGGTTTCGGCCGGGCGTGCGGCTTCGGTAAAGGGAATTTAAGGAGCTTTGATACAGGACAGAAATGGAAGAGTTACTCAAGCAGTTGATGGGAAAAAAGGTTGATGTTGCATGCCAGACAAATGTGAATTTCCGCGGCGACATTGTCAATGTTGAGGGCGGTGTTGTATTCCTGCGCGATGAGGACGAACGCGTCGCCTATGTGTCGATCGACAAGATCGCGGCGATCTACGAGGTAAAGGATCCGTCAATCCGACCCGGGTTCATCGGCTAGACGGTCGGACATCGAAAAAGTAAAAAAGCCTGCGGCACTTTCGTGCGGCAGGCTTTTTGTTGAGATCTCTAAATGCTTAGTGGATGTCCGCAGTAGACGTTGCTTCGACCGGCAGACGTCGGAACCCGACGATGCGATTCTCCCAATAGCCTTTGAACGGCGAGTACGTTATGCCCTTGCTCGACGAAGCGTGGAAAAAACCGTTCTCATCCGCGACGATTCCCATATGGCCAAGGCCGTTCAGGAAGACGAGCGTGCCGAACTTGAAGCGGTCGTCGCCATAAACCGGTTCCGATTGTGCCCAAAGCGAACGTGCGCTTACGCGTGTGAAATTGATGCCAGCGTCGTTGAAAACGCTCCAGACAAACCCCGAGCAATCATATGTGTTCGGGCCGGTCGAGCCGTAACGATACGGAATGCCCCAGCGAGCCATGATTCCCTGATAGATCATGTCGCTCACGCTTGCGCTGTATGCTGTGCGGCCGGCAACGAGAGCCGACGTGTAGTTATTTACTGCACGCGAAGATGCCGTCTTCTTTACAAGCGGTGCGGCGGGCTGCGGTTTTACGACGATTATCGGGTTTGAGAGCGTAGGACGTGAAGAAGTCGTTCTTTGGACAGGTGCTGCAGAAGGGCCAGAGGGCGGAAGGTTCGTCGGTTGACTTGATGTCGGTTTGACGACGCGGTCTCTGTCTTGTGCTGCGGTCGATGCTGTCGAAATGCCCACGGCAACAGCCGCGCATACCGATAGCAAGAATAACTTCTTAAAATTCATCTACGGTTTTTCCTCTCGATTTTTGCTTTTTTATCAGAAGTCTGTGGGAAACGGGGAAGGTAAGAACTAACTCACCTAATAAAAGGAAACCGCTAAAGCAGTACCTTTTCCCAAGACTTTCTGTTATTTTTCGGCCGGTCTAAATTATCGTGGAAAGCTGGATATCGGCCGCAGGAACTATTATGGCCCATCGAAAAGGGCGTTGGCAAGCCGGAAAAACACGTTTTTGCGCGGGCGAGCGCAGGACACCGCCGCCAACTCCACTTCACGAATGCGCCTTTTGCCTAACCTTCAGTTGTCTCGGATGAGAAAAGATATTCCGAATCGGACGCCGATTCCACGGAAAAAGGCTGCCCTTTCAGACAGCCCTTAAGCGAAAAAGCTTGTGGACGTTGTTTATGCCGAGAACGACGTTCCGCAGCCGCAGCCGCCGGTTGCATTCGGGTTCTCGAACGTAAAGCCGGAGCCCATCATATTCGTCGTGTAGTCGATCGTGATGCCGTTCAGGTATTGTGCCGAAAACATATCGACAAAGAACTTGATGCCGTGTGCATCAACCAAGAGATCACCCGAACGCGATTCTTCCTCGACGTTCAAACTGTACTGAAAACCGGAGCATCCGCCCGGGACGACCCGCACGCGAAGTCCTGCGGTTTCCGGCAGATCTTCTTCGGCCGCGATAAATTTCTTGATCTCATCGGCCGCCGTCTCTGTTACGTTCAGCTCAAGGCTCGGTGCTGCAACTGCTGACATTATTAAATGATATCTCCTATTTAGTAGATTCGATCCGTAAATATACGAATCCTTACCTATTTGTCAATATTAACCTAAATACTCACAAAATAACAAGCTTTAGGGCAAGGTCATCGGCGCAAAATGCCAACTCGGATCAACCTATTGCCCGGACGTTGGCAGTGCCGTGAACTTCAGCTCGGTTACATCTTCGCCGAGATTTACGACGATAGACGGTTGAGCGAAGCTATATTGTTTTGCCGAAACGGAAAGGATGTACGCTTGTCCCGATTCGAGCCCCTCAAATCGAAAGTAGCCCAGTTGTCCCGTAATTGCAGTGCGGCTCAGCCCGAACATATCTGTAAGCGTTAGCTGCGAATAGGGGATCCCGCGTCCGTCGTTCGTGACCACTCTGCCGCCAATGGAAGCTGATGCAGCCGTCGGCGAGAGCATCTCCGGGATCCAGAACCCGACATACGCGGTGTCCGTCGCGGTCGATTCCTGGATGCCCGCGACGGGCTGTGTGATCGTGCCGGTCATCGTATAGGTCGGCGAGGTCATTGTTCCACCGCCGGCCGCGATCACCTGTTTTTGAAGAACGTAAGGCGTGCCGGTCGTTGCGGTCTGCGGCGTTTGACCAAATGCAAACGCCACAAATGCGACCGAAACGGAGAGCGTTGCTACGAAAGTTCTTATCATTCTGCCCTCCTTCATCTATCGCGATACCGTCGAAGTCCGATACGTATGCGGCGGGATCGTCATATTGTTCGAACTTGCCATCACGAACTGGTTCGAGCCGACATACACAAGCTCGACGGCGGAGTCCTTAACACCTGTGATCGTATCGACGATCGTTTGTGTTGTGACCGGGCCGGTGTAAAGTTTGTTTGCGCTACTGTCGAACGCCCCTGCGGCGACCCTGCCTCCATTGCCCGCAACTGCGACCGCGGACCATGACGTTCCGACGCCGGTCGGAGTCCAGCTGGTTCCACCGTCATACGAGATCGCAACAAGGCCGGAAGGGTTATTGGCTGTTGCCGCGATCCGCGAACCGTCAGAGGATACAGATACTCGCGTCCACTTCGTGTTCGTCCCCGCCGGCCCAACCGTATTTGGCGTCCACGTCACGCCGGAGTTGGTCGAGATCCAAATTCTTCCCGGATTCTCCGTAGCTATGAGCTTTGAGCCGTCCGAGCTCGAAGCGACCGAAGACCATTGATTAAAAGACGAGCTAAGTCGGTCCGTCCATGTCACGCCTGAATCGGTGGACGTGTAAACGTGTCCCAAATTCTCGGCGAAAATCAACTTTGTACCATCCGTCGAAGAAGCGACATACCCAATATGTCCGCCGGTAGACCTTCGCGGAGTCCAGATCACTCCGCCATCTGTCGATGTGTATACGTTGGTGGTGTCAGCGGCGACGAGCTTGTTTCCGTCCGCCGACGATGCAACCGAATACCAGTTTTTGTTCGAGTCCGAAAACCTTGGAGTCCAGGTCGCCCCTGAATCGGCCGAGGTGTACAAATACCCATTCTCGACAGCCGCGATCAGCTTTGTGCCGTCGCTCGATGAAGCGACGCTCGTGTAGCTGCGTGTGTCATCGGGCATAGGATCCATCCAACTCTGGCCGCCGTCCGATGAAACCACGAGCCTACCCCCGGGATACTCGACCGCAGCGATCTTCATTCCGTCATCGGAAGATGCCACCGCCGACCACGCGATCGTACTCCCCGACGAGCCAAAATTATATTGACGAGTCCAGATCGTCTCCTGGTGGGACGTTGCCCAATCGAGTATCGACTGGCCGGAGTTCATTGCGAGCGTAAAGCCGCCTGTACCTTTTTCTAACACGCGAACGACATCGCCAACGGCGGGCGTCGTAGGCAGCGTAACCGTTACGGCACTTCCATTCATCAGGACGTAGCCGTTATTCGACTGTGTTTGCACATTTCCGCTCGCGGCGACGTTCCATTTGAGAGTCCCCGGCACATTCACGAGGCCGGAGCCGTTGCCGCTGAGCACGCCCGTAAATGATTTATCGCCCGCGATGCTTTGCGCAGTACTCAGATCGACGAAATTCTTTACGTTGCTGCCCGTACCGCCATTCGCGATGCCGACGATCCCGGTGACCGAATATGCCGAGGTCGCGCTTGTTGCCGTCGCGGCATTCGATGCGTTTGCAACCGTCCCCGTAACTTTCGACCCGTCAACGGTTACGATCTGGGCGTTGCTGATACAGCTCAGACACGTTAAAGCCTGTGCATACGGCGTCGAGCCGATCGCAAGGCGTGGCGAAAGCTGTGTGTAGTTATTTGCACCCGCAGGACTTACCTGCATATCGAGATACGTTGTCGCCGTCGAGCTGAAAAGATCGCCCGGGACGGTCAACGGTATCGTAAAGATGCCATTCGCCATCGACACGCCGGTCAGGTTGAGTGTCGCGATCGGCGTGCCGCCCGTCTCGGTCGTGTAGATCTCCACGATCATATCGAAGTTGCCCGTTGCCGGGTCTCCGTTCGCAAGGGTTAATTTCCCCTGGTAAATAAACGGGCTCGGCGGCGGAGCCAAGGTCCCGGTTTGTCCGTAACCGACAGTTGCCAACAGCAATGCGATACCAAATATAATTAATGCTTGCTTCATTTCTGCTATTCCAATCTCAATTGCGATCTTCTGCACCCTATTACGCGAATTTTCTCGTCGTATCGGCTCACGCAAACTAAATTATCAAAAGTTGCCAGCTTCCAAGGTTAGCACGGATCGCTATCGCCTTCGCTTTTGGAACCATAGGCTTTCACTCTCCACCGAGCTGAACGCGTAAAAAAAAGGCGGCCCGCTTGTGCGAACCCCCAGGCCGTCTGCCCTGAAACGAGGGAGACAAAAAGAAGTGTAAAAAGTAAACCAATATTTGCCCTCATAATTCTAACCTCCGAACCGGCATTCCGGTTTCTTAATGACCGCCTCCAAACCCGTTCGTCGTCAGCCGAAGTTTTTCCGGTTCTGTCTTAAACACCATTTTGAGCATTTCACCCGCAAGCTTTCGTGCTGTCGCCAACGCTTCGGGATCGTTACGCTGTTGTGCATCTGCATAGAATGTCAGCGGAATGCCTGACAGGGCGAGCAGTGTGTTGTAGAGGGCCTGCTTATCCTTGTTCAGTAGCTTGGCGAACTCAGGAATGTCGTCGATCGATGCCTGAACCGCGTCATATAGTGCGTTGGCCGTCTCATCGCCAGGGTCGTCCGTGTTGTTGTAGATAACGCTGTTCGATAGGATGAAGATCGTCATTGCACCCGCGATGTCGTTCTTCCAACCCTTCTTTGCAGCCTCGGCGTTCAACAGAGTGATCGATTCGGCAACGATCTTCTTATAGAGTTCGCGTTCCTGTGCGTTGTCCCCCAAGGCATTTGCAAAGACGCTCGCGGTATCGACGCCCGGAGTTGCGGTGAACCTGCCGTAATATTTCGGTACGCGTGGAGCCTCGACCAGCGGTCCCGCTGATGCAGGCGACGAAGTTGACACACTTCCGGAACGCTGGCCCGACCGGTTCGCAGCATTCCGCTCCGCCTTTTCGACCGCGGCCTTGCCCCACTTTCTGATCATTGCCTGACGCATGATCGAACGCTGCATATTCATCTGCACCGTGTTGTACATATTCTGCGTCGCCATCGCGAGGCCGAATGAACCGTACACAGTGCCGTAGCCCGTATTCCAGCCGCCAGAGTTCGAGTTGTAGGTCTGAGCCGCAGACGAAACTGCCGCCGCGAATAAGATCGTTGCGATCGCTAAGATCTTGTATTTCATATCTTTCACCTCTCTAAGATCAGCGGGAGCCTTGCTTGCCCGCGCATCTGCTCAACTCCCAAGCCCACGTGACCGTCCCACCGTCTGGATCCTGGTAGGACTTTGAGCCAGCTAGTTGAACGCCGTCGTTCAGGTACATCGTCGGATAACGTCCTTCTGCAAGATTTGCGTGCACCCACGCCGAGCTTTCTGTATTCTCATCGTGTCCTTTCTCGAGGCTGCAGGTTGTTTCGTCAACACGCTCGTAGTCGTGCACTTTTGACGGCACCGGTCCGCTGTCGAGCATAAAGCCGAGTTGATAGTCGGAATCACCACCTGAGAAGTTCATACCGAAGGAATACTCATAGCTCGGTTTCTGAAACGTGATGTCGGTGCCCGATACGAAGGACGTTGTGTAACTGCCCTCAGTTTTGCCGCAGCACGGATCGTTCTCGCGTTTGCCCTCGAATTTTGTTGTGTAATAGCCGTACACATCGTAGGTCGCGCGCCTTTTTGGCGCTCCGGCCGCAACCTCTTCGGGTGTTCTCGGGTTGAGAGTGATCTCAACGTCCTCGTGAATATCGACCGTCTTGACGCCGTCGCCTGCCGAATTCATTCCCGGTGTTCGGTTCGATTTCACGACCGTCGTCTTTCGAAGATCGCGTGTGTAACTTACTGTGCCGGCCCAATCGGCGCTGCACGGCTCCCAATCTTTGACAGGGATATCGACGCGATAGGTCTTAAGGGCCATCTTTGCCAGCACGTCCGGTACGACCCCGATCAAATAGCCGACGATCCCGCCGCTTCTAAGATCGAGCGCACCCCAAAGGATCTTCGGAATATCCTTGTTCGCGTCCATGTTCTCGGTCGCAACTGAAACTCGCCAGCGATCCTTTTTTGGCACGGGAGTAACGGCGATCTTCCGTAGATCTTTCCGCTGTTCCTTGCCCGTAGCCTTTATCTTGTTTTGGCCCGCATTGTCCGTCTTTTGCTTGGAAACATCTCCACGGTCGAGCGCATCGATATAGAGCGGTGCGTTCTCGGCGCGATCGAGCGGTTCCCACTTGACCGGAACGTCCTTCAACACGCCTTCTTCCGGCACCTCGAGGTCGGCACCCGTCGCCATTTTGATGACCTTTGCCACACAATTGATCTGCCCTGAGTTCGGAAAATAGCGTTTGAACGTCGCGGTTACGATACGTTCTTCACCGCGGTCGATCAGTTGGTTGCTCTTGGTGCGAACAAGCGGAGCGTTCGGAACATCGACCTCGATCTCGATGAATAGGTTTGCGGCGATCAGCTTTAGATATGAGGTGATCGTATTCGCAAGCTCGACGCCTTTCGCCGCGTCCTTGAAATACTCGTCGAACGCCGCCTTTCCCGGATGTTCGTACCCGAAGATCTTGATGATCTTCTCGCCTTTCTTCTTATATCCTTGAGCCTCGGCGGCAGTGTCTATCGCAGGGCAGGGCGAATCATCAGGAACTGCGCTGTGCGTTGCAAAGATCGCGGGCATTCCGCTGAAACTCGCGTTGACGAACTTGACCGGAACTTCGCGGTTGCGACCTCGGTCAAAAAGCGAGACGCCCGCGCCCGCCATTTCCTCGTATGTTGCGGCGAGGTCGCCAAGATAGCGCCGCTCGATGAGCGACATTTGCAGCATATTTATGTTCGACTGCGGTGTTGCAATGCCTGACGTGCCGTTTCCGAGAGCAAAGATAAGCTCAACGAGGAACTTATTCTGCAGGTCTTTGCCCGCTCGTGCTGCCTTCAGGTCGGCAAGCATTTTGCCGGCAATATCGATGTTCTTAAGGATCGGCGAATCTCCTTTTACGACCGTGCCGAACTTTTCGAGGCTCGTAGCGAATCCCATCTTGGCAGAGCGGAGCATTCCGGCAACCTCGTAGTCAAAGAATGCCGTGCCATTTGAATGCGAAGGCTTGAACAAGATCTTCTGATCCTGGTCGATGATGTGAAAGCCCGCGACCTGTAGCGCACCAATGAGTGCCGAAAGGGAATTCTCGTCGTCGCTCAGGATCAGCGCTGCGGCCTTGCGCGCGAGGGCCGCATCGGGATCGCCGCCGAAGACGTACGCCCCCGGCAGGCCTTTCTTCGCAAAATCATTCAGCGGATCGTCGATCGCGATGGCCTTAACTTTTGGTGCCGGTGCCGGTCCGCGAACTATCGGCGGGCCGGTCCGACGCGGCGGTTGAGCCAATGAACCGACGGAGAGAATGAGCAAGATCAATGTTGAGAGTGCAATGTCCTTCATACAGGCCTCCGTTATTTTGCCTTCGCGAGCAGGCTTCCGATCACCTGGTCTATCGCTGCCCTGACGGCGTCATCAGGCTGGCCTTTAACCTCGGCGGTCGCAGGCATTGAGGCAACGACCGTCTTCCCGTCGCTTCCGTAAAGCGTTACGACGATCTCGGCGGAAGTCGTTCCTGCTTTTGCCGCATCGGTCGATCCGGTGATCTTTCCGAAAAGGCCTCCGATCTTTGCCGCTCCGGATTCCTTTGTCTTTTTGATCTCAACGCCGATGACATTCGCGAATTTTCCGCCCGCGATGTCTGCCGCCGACGAGACCAAATATCCGCTCATCCCTGCAGAACTCACTTTGCTCGAAATGTACGAACGCAACGCATCCTGATCGACCTTGTTCGCCTTGCCCGAGAAATAGTCGATAGCGATCGTCTTCTGCGATTTGCCGCCGTCGGAGAAGACCGTCTTCGCGGACGTATCGATATTTATTTGCTTTTTCATCAAAGCGGCCATGGACTCGACCTCGATCCACGGGTTGGTCGGCACGTCAAAGAGTGACTGTGCGAGAGTCGCACTGGAAAGATCGAGTGTCTCGACCTTCGAAGTGTCGGTAAGTTTGCCGTTGAGATAGGTCTTTCTCGTGCCGGTGAGCATAAATCCCGGATTGGCGATGCGTTTGAAGATCATCTTCGGCATGCATCCGCCGCCTGTCGGAGGCGGGCGATTCGTCGGGCAGGACTGTGACTCGACCGACAACTGCACGAACCAGCCTTCGAACTCCATCTTTACCGGTTCGGACGTTTGGCATGCGTCGGGCGAGGTCTCGATCGTCTGCGTCCACTTGAGCCACTTTGCATCGAGGCCGAACATCTTTTGCCGCTTGCCGGAATCGACGACCCAGGAATCGATCGTTACGGTTCCCTTGATCGTGATCTTCTGATTGCCGCGGCGGGCGAGTTTCTCCGGCGGTACGGACGACCAGTCGTAGTAATCGATGAAGAACTGCTTGTTGCGGTCGCTCAGGTAAAGGTCCTGTTTCAGATCGCATTGCTGGATCGAGATCGGCATCTCCGGCATCATTTGGGACGCCATTGAACCCATCTGACTCATCGCCGCAGCGGTTTCGGGATCCATATCCATCTTCATCTCGGTTCGCTGCCTGACGCCTTTTAAGTAGATCGTCGTGATCATACCCATGTTCGACCCGCCTGGCGTCGTTTTCTGCGATAGTTTCCAGTCGGCGAATGTTGCGGGCGAAAGAATGGCCAATGTGAGCAATAAGCTAAGTATGCGTTTCATATAGGATCTTGTTCCTCCGAAGTCCCGGCCGTGTCGATGGTGGATCAGGCTTCAAACCAATACGCGTAGATCCGTCGGAATTTGGCTCACGCCTCAAAAAATGTTGCTTCGTTTTGGCAGGTTCGGCCCCGAAACTCCGGGCGGATACCTTGCGTGATATTCCCCGAAAAAACCGCGTGGCCCAATGGCCATAAATCTTTGAAAATACAAGAGAAATATCCGCTCGCGTTAGGCCTTGCGTGTGCTAAAATATGCCGCAATGGCGACCGAAGTCACGCTATTGCTGAATGAACTCGGAAAGAGCGGCGATGCGAAAGATCGCGAAGCTCTCGACCGCCTGCTCCCGCTCGTCTATAACGAACTTCGCCGCCTTGCCGGCAGCTTTCTCAATCGCGAATATGAGGCCTCGCTGCAGACGACTGAACTCGTCCACGAAGCCTATTTCAAACTGACCGAACAGCGCACGGTCGATTGGGCGAACCGCGGCCAGTTCTTTGCCATTGCCGCTCAGGCGATGCGTCGGATACTCATCGATGCGGCTCGGGCACGCCGCTCAAAAAAACGCGATGTTGAAAAGGTGCCGCTCGACGATTCGCTCGGCGTCTCGATCGCGGCCGATCAGGAGCTGCTCGACCTCGACGCTGCATTGTGCGAACTCGAAAAATTTGACCAGGATCAGGCCCGCGTCGTCGAACTTCGATATTTTGCGGGCCTTTCTATTGAAGAGGCCGCCGAAGTGCTGAAGATCTCACCCGCAACCGTTAAAAGGGAATGGGCGTCGGCCCGAGCCTGGCTTTTCGATCGAATAAACTGCGGCTGAGCCAAAATCGAACTATCTTACGCGTAGTGGTTGTGGACGACGATGGACCCGACAAAATGGAAACTAATTAAAGACGCTTTCGCTGCTGTGAGCGAAATGCGGCCGCAAGAACGCCGGGCGTTCCTCGACGGGCTTGACCTATCTCTCAGAGCAGATGTCGAGCGTCTAATAAAAGCCGACCACGAGGCTGAAGATTTTATCGAGAAGCCGGCCATCGTCTTACACGGCGGGCATGAAGGCGACGATATGCCGGACTCCATCGACGATTACACCATCGTTGAAAAGCTTGGTTCCGGCGGCATGGGAACCGTCTATCTCGCACACCACACCGGCGAGGGCTTTTCGCAGCAAGTCGCTCTAAAGCTCATCAAACGCGGAATGGACACGGGCCTTGTTCTCAAGCGTTTCCTGATCGAGCGGCAGATACTAGCCGCGCTTGATCATCCGAATATTGCTCGAATGCTCGACGGCGGTTCGACGACCGACGGCCTTCCGTACTTCGTAATGGAATACGTCGATGGCCGCGAGATACGCGAGTTCTGCGCGGCGGAGAAGTACGGCCTCGACGAGCGTCTCGCCCTCTTCCGAAAGGTCTGTTCGGCGGTCACTGCAGCACATCGCAACCTTGTCGTCCATCGCGACCTGAAACCCTCGAACATCCTCGTTACAAGGGACGGCGAGCCAAAGCTTCTTGATTTCGGCATTGCAAAGCTGCTCTCACCCGATTGGAGCGCCGATACCGATGAGGCAACCGTGACCCAATTTCGTGTCATGACGCCCGAATATGCTTCGCCCGAGCAGATCGAGGGGAAGGCGACCTCGACCTCGACCGATGTTTACAGCCTCGGCGTGATCCTTTACGAACTGCTGACGGGCGAGCGTCCTTTTGACACAAAGGGAAAGGCCCCGAATGAGCTGATCCAGTTTCTGCTCTCGGGTGAGCCGCGTCGGCCCTCGACCGCTGCGCGGACACGCGAATCGGGTAAGACGGCAAGCCACGCTTCGGAAACCGACGATGCAGATCCGCTTGTGCGAATTACGGAAAGATCAGATGTCACCGGCGTCGAACCAAAGCGTCTGCAGGGAGACCTCGACAACATCGTCCTGAAAGCTTTACGCCGCGAACAAGATCGCCGGTATCAATCGGTCGAAGAGTTCGCCGAGGATATTCGCAAATTCCAGGCGGGTTTACCCGTCACGGCCACGGCCGACTCAAGCTCATACCGGTTGAAGAAATTCCTTCGGCGTCACCGAACGGGTGCGATCGGTGTGTCGGTCGCCGCGGCTCTGCTTATTGCGGCAACCGGCATCTCGGCGTGGCAATACACGGTCGCAAATCGCGAACGGCAGTTGGCAGAGCAACGCTTTGCACAGGTTCGCGAACTTTCCCGGAGTATGATCTTCGAATACTACGACGGGATGGCGAACATCGCCGGCACGACCGAACTGCGGCACAAGATGGTAACCGACGGGCTCCGATACCTCGACGGACTCGCTGCCGAAGGCGTAGCTGAACCTGCGCTTAAACGCGAGATCGCCGAAGGTTATGAGAAGATCGGCGATCTTCTGGGAAATCCGTTCAGATCGACCGGCCTTGGCGACTCGAAAGGGGCCGTTGAGAGCTATCGCAAATCTCTGGCGATCAGGCAAGAGCTTTTCGACGCCGATCAGGATAGCGTCGAGGATATTATCGGCATTCGGAATGGGGAAATGCGCTTGTGCGAAGGCCTTTGGGCCACAGGCACTTTCGCAGAGGCCAAGGAACATTGCGATAAGTCCGTTTCTTACACGCAGGAGATCGAACGTCGTGGGGTTGAGAACGATCGTGGTGCCGCGATCGACTCATACAATCGAGCGAGTCAGGTGCGCGAACAGCTTGGCGATTTCGACGGAGCGCTCGATATCCAACTAACGGCGTTGGCAATGACGAAAGCCGATCTTGCCGCTGCACCCGACGATCTGAAGAAGGCGATGGCCGTTGCTGCCTGCGAAGTTCGGCTGGGTGATATTACCTATATGAGAAAGGACTTTGCCGCCTCTCTCCAGCATATGCGCAATGCCGTACCAACTGTTGAACGGATCTATGAGGAGAATAAGGGTGTAGCAAAATACAAATACAATTTGGCGATGATGTATGGCCGTGTTGCTGCCGCCGGGACCGAGGCCGGCGATGCGAATGCCGGGCTGGAGTTTGGTGTTAAGGCCGTCAAGCTGGCCGAAGAGATCGCGGCCGACGATTCGAAGAACTACTCTTCAAAAATGAACCTCGCAACGCTCGTCGGGAACTACGCAGACGCACTCTGCCGCGCAGGCCGGACGGCGGATTGCTATGCCGAATTTCATCGCTCCGTGACGATGTATGATGACGTTTTTGGTGCCGACCCGAATTATAACTACTCGATGGACAACTACGTCGTAACGCACACTTATTTTGGGGACTGGCTGGTGAAAGGCAAAAAGCCTGATGAGGCGACCGCGATCTACACAAAAGCCTTGAAGATGGCCGGCCGCCTTTCAGCCGAAACGCAAACCGACGAGCAATACGCCGACATCTATTCGGGTCTCGGGAATGCCGCTCTCGCTAAAGGCCGCACTCCCGCTAATATCAAGACCGCGAAAGAGAATTTCGAACTCGCGAAACCCTATTTCGAGAAACTAAAGGCCGCAAGCCTTCTCTCGAGATCCGAAGAAGAGAAGTACAAAAAGCTCCTTGAGACGCTCCGCTCGCTTTCCTAATTTAGGAATGGGCTTTGCTCAGGATCGTAAGTTCCGGCTTCATTGCCTCGATCGAGATCTCGCGTGCGACCTCTTCGGCGACCTTCAGGAACGCTGCGGTCTGTGGCGAACCCGGTGCCGAAATGACGACCGGAATGCCTTTGTCGCCGCCCTCGCGAACCTCGAGGCCCAACGGCACTTCACCGAGGAACTTCAGCCCATATTCATCCGCAAGTTTTTTGCCGCCGCCCTCGCCGAAAATGTTGTACCGCGTTCCCGTATCCGGCGCGACAAAGTACGACATGTTTTCGATCACGCCGAGGACCGGCACATTCACCTGCTCGAACATCTTGACCGCTCGTCGGACGTCCGCAAGCGATACCTCCTGCGGCGTCGTTACAATGACCGCTCCCTGCACCGGCACGAGCTGCGCCAAGCTGAGCTGGACATCGCCTGTTCCCGGCGGCATATCGACGACGAGATAGTCGAGCTCGCCCCAGTTCACGTCGGTCAAGAATTGGCGGACGATACCGTGCAGCATCGGCCCGCGGAGGATCATCGGTTTATCCTGCGGAACGAGCAGCGCCATCGAGATCATCTTCACGCCGTGTGCTTCGAGCGGGATAAGCTGGCCGTTAAATACCGGCGGCTGCTCGAAACCCGTACCGAGCATCAGCGGGACGTTCGGCCCGTAAACGTCGGCGTCCATCAGCCCGACCTTCGCGCCATTCTGCGCAAGCGAAACTGCGAGATTCACCGCGACGGTCGATTTTCCGACGCCGCCCTTTCCGCTTGAGACGGCAATGATATTCTTGACGCCCGGAACCGCAACGTTATCTTTTACGCCACGGCCTTTCGGCACTTCGGCGTCCATCGTTACGTTGACCTCCGTTACGCCTTCGATGGCCGAAACAAGCGCCTGTGCCTGCGATTCCATTTCTTCTTTGACCGGGCAGGCGGGCGTCGTCAGAACGATTCTGAACGATACCTTGCCGCCGTCGATCGCAAGGTCTTTAACGAACCCCAGCTTTACAATGTCCTTTCGGAGATCGGGGTCAATGATCTTCCGGAGGGAGTCCAGGACGATTTCTTCTGTTACTTGGCTCATAATCTATTGACTAAGTCTATATTCCTAATAAGCTCAACATCTAGCACACACTTTTGAGGTTTTGCTTCAACTAAATTGTAACAAACTCGTCCGCGGGTTTCCTTGTTGCAAGAGCCGTTGTGCGGAGATCCGGCGAATTTCGCCCGGCGTCGCTCCATCCGATAGAATTGAGCTATGAGCGGGAAGTTCGAAGCGTTCAAAGCCATTTATATCGAGGCCCAGGTATGCACGATCTGTCCCGATCTTGCCGATAAAACGGCGGTTTTGAGCGAATTGAACGGCTCTCTGGACCCGAAGGTCTTTTTCGTCGGCGAGGCGCCGGGAAGGGCGGGTGCGGACCGGACACGCAGGCCCTTCACGGGCGATAAATCCGGCGACAACCTTCAGATCCTGTTCGATTCGATCGGTCTGAGCCGCGACGACGTTTTTCTGACAAGCGCCGTGATGTGCAGCCCGCGTTCTGCGACGGACGCCAACCGAAAGCCGACACGTGCCGAGATACGCAATTGTTCGCACTATCTTCGCAGGCTTCTTGAGCTGATCGATCCGCCGCTTGTCGCGACGCTCGGCGCCGTCGGGCTCGATTCGCTGAAGCTCATCGAGGCTCACTCGTTCACGCTGAAAGAACACGCCGGAACGATCCAGCATTGGAACGGCCGCATCCTCGTGCCGCTTTATCACCCAAGCCCGCTCGTCATCGCGTCGCAAAGAGGGCTCGATATCCAGCTTGCGCATTTTCAGGCGCTTAGGCAGGCAATCGAGAATTGCTAGAATAATAGAAACGAAAAAATGCCCGAGAACATTTACGACAAAGTGCGGAACGGAGCCGCCGGATATCGACGCGAAGGCCGCGGGTTGTTTGCGGTTTCGGGGTCGGAAGCGCTTCGGTTCCTTGACGGCCTGATCACGAACGACGTGAAGACGCTCGAAGACGGTGGGTCGATGCTCGCCGCTTTTCCTAATGCGCAAGGCCGCTTGCTCGCGGCTGTTTCCTTCGCAAAACGCGGGGAACGATTCATCATCGAGACCGAATCTGCGACGCGCGAAAAGCTCTGGCAGAATCTTTACCGGTTCACTTTTGCGGGAGATTTTATTCTCGAAGACCTGTCGGATACCCATGCGAATTTTGAGGTCTTCGGCGATAGCGAAAAATTCAGAGCGGCCGCGGCCAGCGACGCGTTTGTTTTTGAGCGGCCTTACGGCGCAGGCTTCTTTATCCCGAATGGATCTACCGGGGAATTTGAAACCGCGTTGAACGATGCTGTCGAGATCGACGACGAAACGTTCGAGACGCTGAGGATCGAGTCCGGCGTTCCGCTCTACGGTAAAGATATGGACGAGACGACCGTCGTGCCGGAGCTTGGCATCGACGATATGATCTCGTACAAAAAAGGCTGCTACATCGGGCAGGAAATTATCGCAAGAATTCATTTTCGTGGGCATATCGCAAAGCGTCTTTCGGGGCTTGAACTCTCTCAGGAACTCGACGCGGGCAGCGAATTGAAAACCGCCGAGGATAAGAACGCAGGGCTCATCACGTCCGTCCGCTTCTCGCCGAAACTCGACAAGCACATCGCACTCGGTTTCGTCCGGTACGACTTTCTTGAGCCGGGCACAAAGCTTTTTGCCGGTGGGACGGAGTGTGTCGTTTCGACGCTGCCTTTCATCTGAAATCGTGTGATACGACCTCGGTCGAGATACCGCTAAGCGGCGTGAAATAAAGGGCTTTCAGCATTCCGCGTTCTTCAAAGACGCCTCGTATTATCAGAAAATCATTCCGATTGATCACCGCTCTGTACGACTCGAAAACGTCCGGCATCACGACGAAATTCGAAAATCCCGTTTCGTCCTCGAGCGTTACAAAAACCACATTCTTCGTCGTCATCGGCCTTTGGCGAATGATCACCGCACCGGCGACCGAAACGACGTCGCCGCGTCGAAGGTTACGCGTCTGCTCTGCCGTTAGAATGCCGAGCGTGTTCAGCCTTTCGCGAACGAATGACATCGGATGACGGCCGATCGAGATGCCGGTCTTCTTGAGATCCGCGGCGACAAGATCAACGCCTTCGAGACGAGAGAGAAAATGCGGATCCGTCTCTTCGGTTTTCGTTGCCTGATCGAAAAGCGTGCCCTTCGGCCGCAGCTCAAGCTCCGATTGCCACAAGGCTTCGCGTCGGTGAATAGAGTTATCAAAATTCAACGCACCCGCGATGCTCAACGCACGCACCTCGCGTTTATTCAGCTCAGGCACACGCCGCAAAAGGTCGGCAAGATCGTCGAATGTTCCTGCGCGGTTACGTTCCTCGACGATCGCACGGCCGACCGTCTCGCGTAGCCCGCGAACAAAACGCAGGCCCACACGCACCTGCTTTTCGCCGTCAACTTCCTCGACCGTAAAATCGTAGTCGGAAAGATTTACATCCAAATGGCGGAAATGCAATCCGTGCCTTTGCGCGTCTTTTACGAGCGTTGCCGCAGAGTAAAAACCGAGCGGATAGTTATTGAACATCGCCGTCATAAAACACGCGCGAAAGTGGATGATGTAATACGCTGAGGCATACGCGAGCAGAGCGAAACTGTACGCGTGCGATTCCGGAAAACCGTAGTTTGCGAACGCCTTCGTGTAATCGACGATCTGGTCCTGAACGTCTTCGGGAATGTTGTTCTTCGTCATCCCGTTGCGAAGGTTCTGCGTGATCCGCTCCATCTTTCGATCCGGTCGCTTAAAGCCCATCGCACGACGCAGTTCGTCGGCCTCGCCGCCCGAAAATCCGGCGATGTCCATCGCGATCTTGAGCAGTTGCTCCTGAAAAAGCGGGACGCCGAGCGTGCGTTTCAAGATCGGTGCGAGAGACTCGTGCGGGTACGAAACTTCCTCAAAACCTTGCCTTCTTTTCAGGTAAGAATGAAGCATATTGCCGACGATCGGGCCGGGACGAATGATCGCGACCTGTACGACGATGTCGTAAAAACATCGCGGCTTTGCTTTCGGTAAGAAGGCGATCTGCGCGCGGCTCTCGACCTGGAACATCCCGACCGTGTCGCCTTTCTGAAGTGCATCGTAAACTTTTTTGTCGTTGTTCGGGATGCGGTAAAGGTCGAGCTTGACGCCGTGATGCTCGCGTATCAGCGTGATCGAATCGCGCAGCACGGCCATCATTCCAAGGCCCAAAAGATCGATCTTTACGACCTTCAACGCCTCGCAATCGTCCTTGTCCCATTGGATGATCGTGCGGCCGTCCATCGACGCAGGTTCGAGCGGCACGATGCCGTCAAGCCGATCGAGAGAGACGACCATTCCACCGGAATGCTGGCCGAGGTGGCGAGGGAAATCGAGGATGCGGTGATAGATGTCCGAGAATTTCTGCAGGCGATAGGTCTCCGTCGCATCGAAGCCCTCGTCCTTGAGCCGTTTGTAAAGCTCGTCGCCCTTGAACTGCTCGTAATGCGAATTGAGCCGCGAGAGGCGATCGAGAACTTCCGGCCCGAAACCGAACGTCTTACCGGCCTCGCGTATCGCCGACTTTCCGCGATAGCAGATCACATTCGCCGTCATCCCGGAGCTGCGCCGTCCGTACTTCTCGTAGACGTGCTGGATGACGCTCTCGCGGTCGTCGCCCGACGGCAGATCGATGTCGATGTCCGGATATTGCTCGTATTTTTCCGAAAGGAAACGCTCAAAAAGAAGATTGTGCTCGATCGGATCGACGGCCGTTATCCCGAGCGTGTAGCAGACGACGGAATTCGCTGCCGAGCCGCGTCCCTGCGAGAGTATCTTGTTCGCTTTGCAGTAGTCGGAGATGTCGTTGACGACGAGAAAATAGCCCGCAAGCCGCTTCATCTCGATCACGCGAAATTCTTTCTCAAGCCGCGGCAAGACCTGCGACCTGATCGGCCATGCCTTATCGCGATAACGCTCCTGCGCGCGCTCGATCGCCTTTTGCCTCAATACGGAATCCATCGTCTCGCCCGGCGGCACAGGATAATCGGGGAACGTATATGCGAGTTCTTCCATCGAGAATCGGACGCGTGCGGCGATCTCTTCGGTGATCTCGACAGCTTCGGGAATATCGGCAAAAAGCCGCAGCATCTGCCTCTCGTTCTTGATGTAACGCTCGCTGTTTTCCGAGAGAAGCTTTCCTGCGTCGTAGATGGTCGTATGATTCTTTATGCAGGTGAAAACATCGTAAAGCTCGCGGTCCTTCTCGTCCGCGTAATAGACGCCGTTGCTTGCAAAATAATCTACACGCAGCTTGTGTGCGAGCCCGAGCAGAGCCTGATTTATCGCCTCTTCGTGCCGCAGATGATGCCGCTGCAGCTCGACATAAAGCCGATCCTCGAAAACGTATTTGAGCCACGCAAGATCGAGCTGTCCGTCGCCGCGTTTTATGCTGTTGTGAATAAGGCCGTCCGGCCCGCCCGTAAAACACATCAGCCCGGCGGAGTGATATTCGATGTCGCGGCGTGTCGCAAAATGTTCGCCCTTTTTGCTGCGGAGTTTTGAGGTCGTGATAAGACGGCTCAGATTCTGATAACCCTTGAGATCGAGAGCGACGAGCGGCAGCAGAGTGCCGTCATCAAGCGTTACCTCAGCACCGATGATCGAACGGATGCCTTGCTCTTTCGCCTCGAAATAAAACCGCACGGCACCCGCGAACGTGTCCCTGTCGAGCAGGCCAACGCTCTTAATGCCTAATTCCGCAGCCCGTGCGGCAAGCCTTTGCGGTTCGCTGCCCGAGGATAAAAAGCTGAACGCGGAACGCGTATGTAATTCGCAAAAAGACATAAGGACCTAATCGTATTCACCGACGACGAACCACTCGCCATTCACCAAAGAAAGCCGATATACGCCGGCGTTCTCGACCTCGACATCCCATTCCTGCGTACGCCAGCCGTCCGCTTCCCACCACTTTGACGCGGCACGCCACACACCGCCGTGCTCGATGACCGGGCCGGAAAATTCGCGCGTCCTTACGTGAACGATCTTGCGGTCACGCAGCTCGACCTCGGCACGACGCGCCGGCCGAAAATAATGAAATGCGATCACGGGCCTCGGCGAATGTCGCTCTCTCTTTTCTTTCCCGACAGGCAGAGCGTCTGCGTCCAGACGAAAGGGAAGCGCGAGGCGTTGGTTGAGCAGCACCGGCACACCGACGTCGTGCGTGCCGACGAGCTTTTTTAATTTGCCTGCGGTAAGCAGCAGGCTTTCCGGTTCGGGCCTTGAGACGGCATAAAGCCCGCGTTGATCGGACCGCGGACGCGTAAAATGCGTCACGACCTCGACCGATGCGATCGCGGCCTCGGGCGGTTCTATCGAGACGCGAAGGTCTATGAGCTTTAGCCAAAACCTGCGCTCAAGCGTCGGGAACGATGCCTTGATCTCGTATCGATGCCATTTGCCATTCTCGAGCCGCAGCGAAATGTCGATGTGGTCGCTGCTCTTGCCGTAATTTGCGACGCGTGCGAAAAGACGTTCGAGCCCGTGGTTGAGGATGAAAATAAGCTGCTCAAAATCCTCGACCGGCTGATCAAGATCGAAGCTCCACGAAACGCGGCTCTCACGGATATTCGGCGTCAAAAGCCGCTCGCCACGCTGCTCGATGCGTTTTATCACGCGGTCGAAATCCCGTCCGTAACGCTGCGAAAGTTCGTCGCGCGGTATCGCGAGCAATTCGCCGATATTCGCGATACCGAGATCGCCCAGCACGTTCAGCGTGTCGCGTTCGATGTCGAGGCCGTCAAGCGAAAGCGAGGTGAAATTCCGGGGCGAATTCACCATCACCTTATCGCGACCGCCGCGTGCGAGCAGCATCGCCGCATCGGCAGTGTCCGCAAGAGCGATATGGCCTGCAACGCCCAGCTTGTCAAGCGAATCCTGCACACGGCGTGCAACGCGTTCCGGTCCGCCGATAAGGCGTTCGAGGCCGCTTGCATCAAAGATGATGCCGTCCTCGATGACCTCGATCGCGAACGAGAATTCGCGTGCGACGGCAAGCAGAAAGTGCCGTGCGGCGGACACGTCATCGACAGTTATGCATACAAAAAGTTTCGGCATAGGGAGATCTAATTTTCCGTGTGATCGAACTCGGCCTTTGTGTGGATCGGCGGTTCGTAATAATGCTTTCGCGAGGCGATCTTCAGATGAAATTCGCGTAAAAGTTTGAAACTACCCGCTCCTGACCACGCGGCCTTTTCGCGTGACATTTCGAACGACTTGTTCGCCGCGGACCCGGCCAACGGCTCGCTCGACGTGACGACGAAGATCGTCGGCGTCTCTTTTATCTGCGTGCGGTAGCGGTACCAATAGGTCCTCGGCACGAGCCGGAGTTTCTGCATTGGCAGGCCGCTCAAATTCAGCCAGATCGCTCCAAAGCCTTTCGCCTGCACGAGATGATCGGCCGAGAGAAAAGAGCGTTCGACATCGCCTCCGCAGCGTATCCAGAGAAGATTTGCGAGCTCGACGCCGGCCTGCGCCGCCGTTGAAGGATCAAAACCACCCGTTCCATCGACGACCGCACAGATCTCGCCGGCGGCCGTCAATTGTGCGAGAAGGACGAGCGTCGATCCCGTTTTTCCCGAACTCGCCCGGCCCGAGATCTCCGAGACGGCACCGCGCTGAAACGAAACTCCGACAGTCTCCAAGACGATCTCATCCGGGTGTTCCTGTGCCTCGCGTAGATGTGAAAGCGGTTTTACGAGGCTCAAATAACTCATAGACAGTGCTGTGCGGGCAGTTGCAGAGTGTTGCA
Source organism: Pyrinomonadaceae bacterium (assembly GCA_019186825.1). Classification (GTDB taxonomy): domain Bacteria; phylum Acidobacteriota; class Blastocatellia; order Pyrinomonadales; family Pyrinomonadaceae; genus OLB17. The sequence goes on along the minus strand of JABARP010000022.1, from coordinate 23,203 downwards.
CAGATGCAACAAAATATAGAATAAGCGATTCTTGTCCGGAATGCAAGGACTTTTTTGGATCGTGGATTCGAATTACCGCCCTGATACTTTTTTCGCAATGTTTACGCCTATCAGATCGAGGCGAAGAGAAAAATGAACATCCGACCATCGATATCAAAAGCATTCCACACGGCAATGACCGCCGTGCTTGTCATCGCGGCACTGACAACGAGCCTGCCCGCACAGCGGCCATCAAAATCGAATCCAAGACGTGTGGCCGAGAAAGTTCCGCCGAAAGCCGGCTGGAGCGGGATCATAACTTTCCGAAAAACGCTGCAGGACAGTCTGCATACCGATGAGAAACTTTTTGGCCGAGTTGACGACAGCGAGCGCATAAAGCACGACCAGACCCGCAATTATCTCTATCAAGGCCAGCTTCTCGTCAACGATCTCGCGGGAACGGGCCGTGCCACCACAAAAGCGACCGTCAGCCTTCGCGATTCCGAATCCCGCAAGGTCACGCAGAACGAATCGACGAACTGCCACGCTTTTGAGCCGTCCCGGATGATCAAGAGTGAGAACATAGACAAGAAGCTCACCGAAGGGAACGCCACTGGCGAGGCGGCTTCATACTCGATCTCGACGGTCGGCGACACATTCAGGCTGAGCTTCAGCCTGCCGGAGTTCGAGGCAAAATACACTCATACGGAAAGCACGACCTACAGCAACCTCTGTGCGAACAGTACGCGAAAGCCATCAAACTCAAGCAATAGCTCGATGACGCGTGTGCCGCAAGGAGGTTCAAGCGTTGAAGGAAAAATCGACCCAAAGACGCCTGATATTCTCGAGGGTTCAAAGACGTGGACGGAAGGGACGGCGAAGATCAAGGGCTTCACATACACGATCACATGGCGGCTCCGAAGAAAACCGCAGCCGCTAATGATCACCGATATTCGATTCTTTCAACCGATCTACCCGAGTCCCTCGGATTGGCAGGAGATACCGGACAAGCTTTTTGCCGTTGATGGCAATCAGGTGAAGGTGATCGCAACGGTCGTCAACCTCGCAAGCACGGATAAGACCGCGACGGTCAATTTTCGCGAACTGAAGGAGGACACGGATCTCCCGGACGGCTCGGTAACCGCCACGATCCCTGCGAACGGGCAGAAGGACGTCGAGATTATCTGGGATACGAGCGGCTACGCCTGGCAGCGATCAGGCGATTCGCCCGTGCCGGAGGCGGCTCGCCTTGTCGAGGCAAGGATCCCGGACGATTCGATGCAAAAGGGCCTGACGATCGTTCCAAAGCCGGTGATCCTCGTTTGGGGTTTCTGGCAAGCCGGAGATGCGATGCGGAAATTCCATTCGTACCTCAACGCCGTCTCGGATAGATGGGCAAGCTCTGACGGTATGACCGATGTGCGGAAGGTCTCAACGGACAACGCGAATGATCTCGATTCGACGATCCGAAAGATGCAGAGGCGCATGAACGCGTGGCACGTTGACCTTGTGTCCGTACAGAACGGCGGACTGACAGCGCGCGTCTATGTCAACAGCATTATGCCCACGGTCTTTGACGGACGTCCGACCGCGACGCACCTGGTAATGGTCGGCGTGCCGAACCTTGGGACGCCGTGCGCTGCGGGAATAATGGGCTTGTCCTTCAAGCTGAATACGCTGAACTGGAACGCGGTAGCCGAGCTCTCGGAAGAATCGATGAAACGCTTCAACCTGCTTGTCAACAATACGAACGGAACTCGGTTCGCTGCACTTGCGGTCCGCACGCGAAACTCCGTTTGTATGGAGGACACGCCAGGCGATGGATTCGCTACGATACCATCGGCGATATGGCGGACAAAGGTCAATGCGGTGATGCGGGCGCAGGTGCCGACGCGCCAGATAATGGGTGAGGTCGCACATTTTCGTCAGATCCTGAAGTGGATCGCGATTCCGCCGAACGGCGATCATTCGCCGGATCCCTCGACGCTGAACGCCGTCACGCCGTTCCGGAGTGAGGCATACTTCAAGATGGCGTCATTCAGCGGAAGCAATAGTGACGAGCGCAAACCCGATCATTCCGGGGTGGTTCTCCTGAAACCGAACGCACCTGCAGCAATGAATATGCGGCTGCCTGCGACATCGAGGATCTCGGTCGTATTCATGGCACCGCCGGGAGTTACGGCGACGCTTGTCAACGAACGCGGCGAAACGATCGGTGTCGATCCGGCAGGCTCGGAGACTTCCGCGGACGTTTTCCGTACGATCACTGTAAAGGGGAACTATCCGGCCGGCCAATGGAGTCTTCGGTTCGAGGGCAGCGTCGGCGGAGATATCGAGATACCGGTTACGGTTTGGCTCGGAGAGCAAGCCGGCGATAAGCGAGATCTTGTCGGTTAGGACGTGGGGGTCAATGCGTTTCCAGATACTTGCAGAGAGCAACGAAGGGAACGCGCTCCTTTGCTTCGTCGAGGGATGAGGCGAGGCCGGCAAAAAGCTCGAAGTGGTAATGAAAGCTCCGACTCCAAACGGTCGGCGGTTTCTTTGCCTTATCGACCGTCCGATACGACCATTCGCCGCCGCCGCCCTCACCCATTTCTCCGAATTTGATACGGCCGTCGGGAAGTTTCTCCCCGAGAGCGACGTTGATCATATGGTGAACGAAGAGCGTTAGCTTGAGATCCGGGAACTGAATGATCGAGTACGAATCGCCATTATCAAAACGCCCGACATAGACGGGATCATCCTTTTTATGAGCTTTGATCTTGATAAGCTTTCCGCCGGGCGGAATGTAGATGGATGAACGTGCATTCGGGTCGGAAACGCTGGCATAAAGATGCGCGTCGCCGAGCGTGAGGTCATTAGGATCGGCGTTTCCAAGGGCGCTCAGCCCGACAGTTAGGTCGATCGGGTCACCGTCATGCGGGTCGGAGAAATAAGCTCCGGGATCACCGAAAGCACGGGCAATGGTCTTTTCGCAAGCAGTAGGCTGTTGTGCGGGAGCAAGAACGGCAGAGAGTCCGATCAAGGAAAGGATCGCGGAAAGAACGAAAGGCCTCATCTCTTGCAAACTCCTCAAGTTTTGCCGAAGCGGAAGGGACGTCGGAATAACGCCCTTCCGCCTTTGGTATCAGAAACTGCCTTTCGACAGGATCAGGACTTCTTGCCGTCGTTGATCTTCATCTCTTTCGTGATGTAGGTCGCGCCGGCAAACTTATCCACTACAAAAAGGACGAACCTGATATCGACAGAGATCGTTCGATTGACGTTCGGGTCGTAATAGAAATCATTCCCGAGGCCTTCGAAGTTGCCGTCAAAACAGATGCCGACCTGTTCGCCGTATTTGTTCATTATCGGCGAACCGCTGTTGCCGCCGATGATATCGGTTGTCGAAAGGAAGTTCACGACGACGCTGTCGCCCTGTCCATACGGCCCGAAATCATGTGCCGCCTGCAGCTCTTTGAGCTTATTCGGCATATCGAACGGGAACATTCCGGTGTCCTTTTCTTCCATGCCCTTGATGGTCGTAAAAGGCGTACGGAATTCTGCCTCTCGCGGCTGATAGCCTTTGATCGTGCCGTACGAGAATCTCTGTGTGAAATTCGCGTCCGGATAGACCGTGCCGCCTTCCATTTCGGTCAAGGCTTTCATATAAAGCAGACGAAAATGGTTGGCGTGCTTGGCGAACTCCTGTGCGCGTTCGCCTGCAGCTCTCTGTTCGGCAACAACACCTGCGAGGAAGGGAAATTCGGCTTCGAGTTCCGCGTAGGTCTTCGAATAGAGAGCCATGATGGCCGCGGTGTTGGCATACTTGCCATTCGCCATCGAGTCCGCCCAGGCCGCTTCCTTTGCTCGACGTTCTTTTTCGGTCGGTGCGGCAAAGAATTTATCCGCAGCCTCGAACCGCTCGTTCTTCGGCAGGGAATCAAACGACTTCAGGAAGAACTTTATGAGGTCGGATTCGAAAACCGGTTCGCGGTCAGCAAGAGCCGCCTTGATGCCGGCCTCGACCGCCGCTTTTTGCTCTGCGTTGAGCGTCCGTCCGCTCCGAACCGTCATCATCGCCTTTACGATCTCGGTCAGCACAGGGGTCGAAAGCGGATTCGGGAAGCGGCGAACCATCACGTCGCGTTCCTGCGTGGCGTTCGAAACATCGGATGCCGATTTGATCTCGTCGAGGAGGCTGCCGTATTCCTTGACCCGTGCGGCGTCCGCCTTGATCCAATCGCGAAGTCTTGCCTCTTCGGCCTGACGTTTTTCAACCACGTCAGCATGCTTTAGCCGGAGCCAGCCGCCGCCGTAAACCTTTCGCGAATTGTCGTAGTTAGCGATCTTATCTTGGAACTTAATGCGTTTCTCTTCGTCCGTAGCTCCGATCTTCTTTAGGCTGTCGCTCATCGCGATGAGCCATTTTTCGAGGAAAGGGAAATTCGCATCACGTGCGTAACGGATCGATTGGCTTTCGCGATAACGGGTTGTGCCGCCAGGGAAGCCCATCACGAAAACGGGATCGTTCTCCTTGAGGCCGGCGATGCTCATCGTCAAGAATTTTTTCGGCTTGTAAGGCACGTTATTCGGCGAGTACTCTGCCGGTGAACCGTCCGGTGCGACATACGCTCTCAAGAAAGTGAAATCGCCGGTGTGCCGCGTCCACTCGAAGTTGTCCGGGTCGCCGCCGAAGACGCCGATGTTGCGTGGCGGTGCATAAACGACGCGAACATCCTTGATCTCGGATGTTTGGATCAGGTAGTAAAAAAAGCCGTTGTTAAGTGGCACGATGCGGACAGTTGAGCCTTTGGGAGCCTTTGCCTGTTCAGCCTTTGTGATCTCCTCGATGTTCTTTTCGATGGCGGCGTTGCGAGCGTCTGCGGCGAGATCTTTGGTGCCGGCAAGGACGCGAGCGGTTACGTCATCGCTTCGTTCGGTCATCTGCACGCTGTACGGCTCCTTGCCGTCCATCGCGCGGATCTCGCCTGAACGTCCTTTCGAATCAAAGCCTGTTTCGACAAGATCCTTTTCCGGGGTCGAGGCGGTCACGAGAGCCGAAAAGCCGCAGTGGTGATTCGTCAAGATCAGCCCTTCCGGCGATACGAATTCTGCCGAACATCCGATGCTCAGGCGGACGATCGCATCCGACAGCCCGACACCATTCGGGTTGTAGATATCGCTGGCCGTGATCTTAAAACCAAGCTTTTTCAATGGGAGTTTCGCGATCTGGTCGGGCATGAACATACCCTCGTCAAACGCGAGTGCGAACGGCGCTGTCGTCGCAAGCATCGACACAATGAACAGCACCGACAAAAAACGAGCTTTAATAGAAGTCATAAGTAAAAACCTTGTCCTAAGTTGATGTAGATGCAACAGAAGCGATTATATCGGAAATCCGCGAAGGATTATAACGAGCCGGCCAAACGTGCCCGGCAGCGCGATCGAACAAAAAAATAGCCTCGCCAAAAATGACGAGGCTATCCTGCTCTGTCGCGGAGGCCTTATGCAGCCTCATTAATGTTGAACGCTACTACTTTACGGTGAGCGTCGGCGATTCCTGGGGCAGGAAGTGCCGCGGATTCACGGGACGGTCATTCAGCCGCATTTCGTAATGAAGGTGCGGGCCGGTCGAGCGTCCGGTCGAGCCGATGAGTCCGATCTCCTGACCGCGCGAAACCGTGTCGCCAACCTCGATCTCGATCTTCGAAAGGTGGCCGTACCGTGTCGTAAGTCCGTTGCCGTGATCGATCTCGATCATATTCCCGTAGCCGCCGGTCCAACCTGCCTTGATGACGGTGCCGCCTGCGGGTGCAAACACCTGTTCGCCGCGTTCGCCGTCGATATCCATTCCACCGTGGAACTCATAAGCACGGCCGCCGAAAGGGTTTCGCCGAAAACCGAATTCGTTATTGATCTTGCCTTCGTGCGGCCAGATGCTTGGCCGAAGGTTTGCAGGAATGGCTAGAGCCGCTGCTTTTAGCTGGTCGTCGATCTCCGACGTCTCAGAATCGTTCTCGTCACCGAGTTCCGGGCCGCCCGCATTTCGCAGGATGTCCTTCGAATCGCCCGGGCGTGAATAGTCAAAATGTTCGGTTTCTGCCGGTGCGGTCTGAAGGGCCGCGGTCATCTGCGCACCTTCAGCGCGAAGGCTGCCGCTTGCGAATAATCCGTAAATACCGAGGCTGAACAGGGAAACGCCTGCTAAGAAGACCACCGAGACCGACGCAAGTGTTACGCCTTTTCGTGGGATCTCGACCCGCTTGATGAATATTCTATTTTTGGATGAATGCTTGAATAGAAAAGTATAATACTTATCGTTTTTCTGCATTATGCCGTAAAGCTCCTTAAGATGATCTCGTTTCGAGAAAATAGCTCTCGAACCGTGGAATCACGCAAGAACAGCCGCGAGCGACTAACGCGAAACCGATGATATCGAACCTTGCCTAGCCCTAGGATAAGGATCGATATCGCATTGGGGATACCAATTTGTATTACCTTCGAACAGGCCGGAAAGGCCTATCGAAACTAAATGTAAACATATTGAAGGCCCTAAGCGCAAGCGAAGGGCCCTCAAAGATATTAGAACGGATAATGTGAATATTGAGCGGAAATACTAGGCGTCCGAGCGTTTGCAGGAATCACGCCACGTCTTAAAAGCCAAGTAGCCGACGATCCCGAACACGAGAACGAACGCTAGGACAACGATCGCCTTCAGAGCGAAGGCCAAAAAGCCGACCAATAAGATGAGCTTTTCGACGAATAATGCGATCAACGCCACGAGGGCCAAGATGCCGCCGATACGGCCTGCTATACCTAACCAAAGTCCCATTTTTCTTACCTCAAACTACTTAATTATGGTCTCGCCAGGTGCCGAACCTTGAGCGCGTCGTAAAGTCTGCATCGCGGTCGTAGCCGCGGCCTGAAAGTGGTTCCGAGAGTGCGAAACTCGTCTGGTCACCTCCGGCAGAAGCCTGCTTTGCCGCCTTCGATCTAAAGATCGTGCTCCGCAGGAAGTATATCCCAAGACCGATGAGCATTACGGGTAGAAAATATCTCATCAGGCCGCCGACATCGACAAATCGCTGGAAAAGAAATGCCGCACCGAGAACCGCGAGCACAATGCCCCAAAGTTTCGGATTTCCGGAGAAGCGGCTTACGAGAATATCTTCCGCGGTGTCGGCCGTTACTCCCGAGCGGATCATCTGAGCCGTCCGCCACGAATCCAGTGCAGCAAAGAGCCACATCCCGATAAAGCCGAAAACGAAAAGCGGGGTTCCGCTTGTCAGTACCGCCATCTGGAACAGCCCGACGAAAACAGCAAAATGCACGATCGCCTTGGTTGCCTGCCCATTGTACGCCGCTCCAAGCCCCGGGCAGATCGCCGAGAAGATGACCGCAAGCACGGGCGAAGTTTTCTTCTTTACGTACGGAGCATAATCCGGATGCGACTGCGAACGGAGTAGTTCAACGCCGCGGACGATACATTCCTGGCAATAGGGAAAGCCCTTGATGCGATGATCGCAAGCCGGGCACAGTGCACGTCCGCATCCGTTACAGCTGGCTACAGCGGCATTATGTAAGTGAAAAGCACAATTCATTTCGACTCAGGCTGAACTGCGGGCGTTCCGTTCCACGCACCTGCGCTTTGCTGATAGGTTGCTTCCGCAAGCTCAAATCCTTTCTTATAAACATTCGTGGCCGTGCCGTCCGCCGAAACGCTCTGTCCGAAGATCAGAAAGGCAACGAGCAGAAGCATCGCAACCGGAGCGAGCTGGCCAAGCGGCATCGGAAATCGGATACCGGCGACCCAAGACCGTATCGTTTCGCCGAAACTCGGTTTCCCGACGATCACGCCGCGCTTCTCGCTTGTTTGAGCAAGGATCGAGGCGATAAGGCCGTCCGGAACAGCGAGTTCATCGAGCTTGTACGTATAGCACGCTGCGATCGAGCGGACGACCATGCCGGGCAGGTCTTCGCATTTTTCGCAGCATACGGCGTGGCGTTCCCATCGATGGAAAGCCTTCGCCGGAAGAAATCCGTCGAGATAGTCGGTCAAATAGCCTTCAAACTCATCACACGAGAGTCCTGTGTTCGGAGCCGTCGCTGAAAGAACACGGGCTTCAAGCCGGGCCATCGGCATTTTTGGTGCCTGAAGCGTTTGGCAGACGTCGAGCGAGGCCTTTACATCGTTCAAAAGCGCATGGCAGAGCGGGCACGAGATCGCGTGTTCGGCCATAGCCGAATTCATCGCCACGCTCAGCGTTTTGTCGATATAATCCGACAAAGCCTCCTCGAACGCGGTACAGTTTACGATGTGCTTCTCTGCGTTTGCCATTACAAATTCCAACCCGTGTCTAAATAGTTACGACCCTCATCCGCCTCAGTATCTTTGCCAACTCGATCCGGCCGCGATTAATTCGCGATTTCACTGTGCCTTCCGGTATTTGAAGGACATCGACGATCTCCTGATAGGTAAGCTCTTCGATGTCTCGGAGGATCACGCAGGTGCGTAGGTCTTCCGGCAGCTTGTCAATACCTTCCTGAACCTGTGCGGCAAGTTCCTTTCGCTCCATTTCGCGATGGGCCGAATTGCCGACCGCACGCAAATGGTAGTGATGATCATCGACGGCATCCGCCATCGAATTTTGCGGATTTCGCTGCCTATGCCGGTAATCGTCGATTATCAAATTCCTTGCAAGCCGCATAAGCCAATTCGCAAGGTCGCCCTGTTTCGCGTCGTACTGATCGAGCGAACGATAGACGCGTATGAAAACTTCCTGCGTCAGGTCTTCCGCCGCCTCGACACTCGACGTAAAGCGGTAGGCGAGGTTGAATATCCGGCGCGAGAACATCGTAACCACGTCTTCCCACGCCGCGCCATCACCTTGACGCGCCCTTTTGACGAGTTCCGCTCCGTTAATTTCGGCTGCAGATTTTGCCGCTTCCAATCGAATCCACTCCTTGAGTCGAAATGCCTCTAGCCAATAACTATATCAGCAACAAGGCCTTGGAACAGCGCCCCGTCAATGAAAGGTTACGACCGAATAACTAGAAAAGTTCCTCGAAAATCGTGTTATTATTCCGTGCAAATGAGAACGATCGCAATATTTAGCCTCACTCTGCTTTTTCTTTGCCCCGTGCTTGCTCAGCCTCAAGACCAGGTAAATGCCGACGCCGCAGCGGCAATGAAGGTGGGGAATTTCGACAAAGCTGCGAAACTCTACAAAAAGCTCACGAAAGCGGAGCCAAACAACGCCGAAGCATGGTATCAGCTCTCACTAGCGTATTTGGCCGATAAGAAGGACGAAAAGGCGGCAGACGCCCTCGAAAAGGCCACCGGCATCAGTTCCAAGGAGCCGCGTTATTGGAGGACATTTGCTTCCGTACTCATATCGCTTGATCGAATCGCCCAGGCAGAAATGGCCGCTAAAAAGCTGATCGGGCTGCAGCCGAATGTGGCCGATAGCTATTTTTTCTACGCGTTCATTTCCATACTGAAAGAGGAGTTTCTGACCGCCGAAACGCAGATCGAGAAAATGATCGCCCTCAACCCGTCATCCCCTGATCCGTACTTTCTTAGAGGATCGCTCTATCTGAGGCAGGTGCCGGATGGCAGGTATCAGCATCGTGCAGAGACCCTCCAAAAAGCAGATGCCGCCTTTCAACGCTATACAGAGTTGAACAAAAATGGTCCGCTCGGCGCGTATCTCCGGGAACAAATTGCCGCCGTGCAATGGTTTGCGAACTTTTACAATAAGCGCGGCGATAACACCCCTAAGGACTCTGGACAGTCTCCGGCAGAACCGGGCACCAAGCTTGCCGTCAAGAAGGCAAAGGCTCCCAACTACACACGAGAGGCCAAGGAGACCGGCTTGTCAGGGGTCGTGCTCTTGCTCGTTGCCTTCCGCGCGGACGGAACGATAGGCCCGGTTCTCGTCCTTCGCGGACTTGGCAACGGCCTGACCGAAAAGGCGGTCGAAGCCGCGAAGCAGATAAAGTTCAATCCCGTGATCAAAAACGATGTCCCCGTTGATTCAGTGCGGCAAGTGGAGTACAGCTTTAGTGTCTACTAGAAGGTCGCAGGTCCTAGCTATGACATTTTGCGGCGAATACTGTATCTTTTCTCTTTGTCCGTCGGCGTATGGCCGGGCAAATAGAAGCCATTGCGTAAAGCCCTTAAATATTTATTTCTCATCCTCTTAACGGCGGCGTTCGTGTGGTATTTCGCACGTAATCTTGACTGGAACGAGGTTACGGAGAATCTACGAAAAGCCAACATCTGGTACCTGCTCGCTGCGGCGGCGATCATTTGTCTCGGGTATTTTCTGCGGTCGATCCGATGGCAGGTTCTGCTTGCTCCGCTTGCACCTTCCAACGTCCGGGACCTTTTTGCGACAACAACGGTCGGTTTTACCGCGATATTCCTTGTTGGCCGGGCCGGCGAGATCCTTAGGCCGATGTGGCTGCCGATGCTGGATAAACGCATTCGCCCGAGCTATGCCGTGATAACGATCGGCGTGGAGCGTGTTTTTGACCTTGCCTCGCTCATCTGTTTCTTCAGCATCAGCCTGATCTGGTTCCAAACAAGAGCGGGCCACGAGGCTGAATACGCATATATCCGCCTTGTCGGAAACCTCATGGCGCTCGGTGCTGTTTCGTTCATCGTATTCCTGCTCATCTATTCGTGGCGCAGCGAACCGCTGATCAATTGGTTCGCCGCGGTCACTGACCGAAAGTTCATCCCGAAACGCGTTCGTAGGCTCGGCCTTGGATTGATGCAGCAGCTTGCAACCTCGCTGAAGGTGATGACGAACGCTCGCGAGATCTTTTGGGTTACGCTCTGGACAGTGGCCCTATGGCTCGCGATCGCTTTGCCGACATGGCTTGTTCTAATGGCATTCGGCCTACCGCTCACATTTGTGGATTCGATCTTCGTGATGGGCGTCGCCTCGATGGGTTCGCTTGTCCCGACGCCTGGAGGAGCGGCCGGAGCGTTTCACGCCGCGACCGCCGGCAGCCTCATCCTGCTCGGCATCGGGCATGAGGATGCAGCTGCGGTCTCGATCGTGATGCACCTTGTTTACTTTGCTCCGGCGGTCATTTTCGGTTTATATTATCTGTTCCACGGTGATATCAGCGTTGAGCGTTTCCGCCGTCTTCTCTCCAGCGAGAATGCCGAGCGCGAGATCGAGTCTGACTCGCCGAACTTTGAGCCGCAAACTTGAGTTTAGATGCGCTGTCCCTTTTGTGCACATTTGGAAGACAAGGTCGTTGATTCGCGCGAATCAAAGGACGGCGATTCGATCCGTCGCCGCCGCGAATGCCTGGCCTGTACGCGGCGTTTCACGTCTTACGAGCGTATTGACGAGATCCCGTACATGGTCGTCAAAAAAGACGGGAAGCGCGAGCATTTTTATCGGGACAAGGTTATCGCGGGCCTTCTGAAAGCCGCCGAAAAGCGCCCGATATCGACGACTCAGCTCGAAGTTATCGCCGATGAGGTCGAAAAATGCGTCCAGGATGCACCCGACCGTGAGTTTTCTACGACCGACATCGGCAAGGTGATAATGCGTCGTTTGAAGACGCTTGATAAGGTCGCGTACGTGAGGTTTGCGTCCGTTTATCTCGAGTTCGCAGATGTATCCGAGTTCCTTACCGAGCTCAAACAACTGGTCGGTGCCAACGTGCCCGCAGGCAAAAAGGCAAAGAAAAACAGCAAATAGAACTGATCTCCTATGGTGTTTCGCACTCAGTCGGCGGCGGTGTACGGCATCGACGCTTTGCTGGTCGATATTGAAGTCAATATCCGTCCTGCAGCAGAGAATGACCTTTCGCCGAACATAATCATCGTCGGCCTTCCAGATACCGCTGTACGCGAATCCCGCGAACGCATCCGTGCAGCCGTTCAAAACTCAGGCTTCTTCTTTCCCGTAAGCAAAGTAACCGTCAATCTCGCTCCCGCCGACCTAAGAAAAGAAGGCGCAAGCTTCGATTTGCCGACGGCGCTCGGCATTCTAGGTGCGAACGGCGACCTGACGAACGGCCAGGAAATGGAAGGCGTGATGGCGATCGGCGAATTGTCGCTCGATGGCCGCGTCCGGCCGGTGCGAGGTGCCCTCTCAATAGCTCTCGCCGCCCGCGATAACAAGATCAAACACCTTCTCGTCCCCGAAGAGAATGGCCTCGAGGCGGCCGTCGTAAACGGCGTCGCGGTCTATCCTGTCGCGGATCTGCGAACTGCGGTGAACGTCTGTCGCGAGCTTGAGTTTGGGCAGGCAAAGAGCGTTCGCCCACTTGAGCTTGACGCCGACGCACTCAAGGGTAACGCGTCCGGCTACGCTGTCGATTTCTCCGAGGTGCGCGGCCAAAAGACCGCAAAACGAGCGCTGGAGATCGCAAGTGCCGGCGGACATAACATCCTTTTCATCGGCCCGCCGGGATCCGGAAAGACGATGCTTGCCCGGCGTCTCCCGACGATCCTGCCGCCGCTCGAATTTGAAGAGGCCCTTGAGATCACAAAGATCCATTCCGTCGCGGGCTTGACCGGCCGCAGCGGCCTCGTGACCGAGCGACCGTTCAAATCTCCGCATCACACGGTGAGTCAGGCGGGCCTTGTCGGCGGAGGCTCTGTGCCAAAGCCGGGCGAGGTAAGCCTTGCGCATCTAGGCGTACTTTTTCTCGACGAATTGCCCGAATTTGACCGAAGCGCGCTCGAAGTCCTTCGTCAACCGATGGAGGACAAAAGCGTTACGATCTCGCGTGCTGCGTCTTCGCTTACGTTTCCGGCGAATTTCACGCTCGTTGCGTCGATGAATCCGTGTCCGTGCGGCTATTTCGGCTCGTCGCGGGAATGTAAATGTTCGCCGCTCCAGATACAGCGTTATGTCGGGCGTGTGAGCGGGCCGCTGATGGATCGCATCGACATTCACATCGACGTCCCGAGCGTAAAATTCGAAGAGCTTCGCGGCAAAACGACCGAAGAGAGCGAATCGTCAGCCGAGGTTCGCGAACGCGTGATCGCGGCCCGAGCGATTCAGCTAAAGCGTTTCAAAGGCAAGACCTTCTCGAATTCAGCGATGGCTCCTCGCGAGATACGCGAATTCTGCGCGATCGATACCGAAGGCGAGGCTCTTCTCGAAAAAGCGATGCAGCGGCAAGGACTTTCTGCTCGCGCACACGACCGCATTCTCAAGGTCGCACGCACGATCGCCGACCTCGAGGGCAAAGAGGACGTCTCTGCCGGCCACCTTTCCGAGGCCATCAACTACCGCTCGCTTGACCGCAATTACTGGGCGTAAAAAGGCGGTCGACCCCTCCCATACCCGTAAAACTTAATGAATATCGGTCATGCCTGTTGTAAAATAGTCCTTTGACCTGATGAGGCCCTTCAAAGTAAGAGACATCGAGATCGACCCGCCGTTGATACTCTCGCCGATGGCGGGTGTGACGGATTACACGTTTCGTCGCTTGATAAAGCGGCGCGGCGGCGTAGGGCTTGTCGTGTCGGAATTCATCTCGGTCGAGGGCCTGACGCGCGGTAATCCGAAGTCAAAACGTCAGATGCATTTCGACGAGGAAGAGCGTCCATTTGCCGTGCAGATCTTCGGCGGACGTCCTGAGCGAATGGCAATGGGTGCCGAGATGGCCGAAGAGGTCGGAGCCGACATCGTCGACGTAAATTGCGGCTGTCCGGCACCGAAAGTTGTGCGGAACGGCGGCGGCTCAGGCCTTTTGCGCGAACCGAAGCAGCTTGAACTGATCCTGCGCGAGATAAAGCGATCGATCTCGATCCCGCTAACGCTAAAGGTGCGAACCGGCTACTCCGAATCCACGATCAACGTCGTCGATATCGCAAAAATGGCAGAGCAATGCGGCGTCGAACACATACAGGTACACGGCCGCACACGCGAACAGGGCTACAAAGGCTTCGCAAATTGGGCTATCATTCGCCAGGTGAAGGAGGCGGTGTCGATCCCGGTTTCGGGCAACGGTGACATCACCTCGATCGAATACGGTTTGAAGTGCTGGCGTGAGACCGGCGTTGACGGCATCCTGATCGGCCGCGGTGCAATGCAGAATCCGTGGATATTCCGTCAGTTCCAGGACGTCATCGAAGGCCGCGAACCGTATCAGCCTGATGTCGAAGAAAAGAAATCCGCTCTGCTCGAATTCTTTGGAATGTGTCGCGAAGAGATGCCCGAGATCGTCGCTCTCGGCAAGATGAAGCAGCTCGCCGGTCAATTTACGAAAGGGTTGCCCGGTGGGGCACAGTTCCGCCAAACGCTCTATCATTCGCACTCGGCGGACGAGATCTTGATGAACATTTCTACATATTTCGGGACCTTGCAGCGAGGCGAAATGTTCGGCGACGGACGTATCGAAAAAGATGAGCCGCCGCAGTTGGAGTCCTGCTCGGCAGGTGCATTCTATGGGCTTTAGAGTAAGAGAAATGAACCGTTTCTTGAGAGCCGGCTTTCTTTCCGCGTTCATCGTGGTCGCGGGCGCGTACGGTGTTTCGGCACAAACACCGCAGCCGAAGCCGTCTGCGACGCCTGTTCGGTCGAGCGACCCGGGCCCGATCAAATCTTCGCCCGCGTATGCGGAAGTTTTACTTCGAAAGACCGAGCTTGAGGCCGATCTGCTCTCATTCGCTGATGACTATACGGATCAGAATCCAAAGGTGATCGACGCTCGCTTTGAACTCGCGACGCTTTCAAAGGATATTGACCGCCTCTTCGCCGTTCGCCCTGACGATGTGCAGAAACTTACGCTCGCTCTTGGCAAGCTGATCGTCCGCCGCGCCGAGGTCGAGACCGAACTCAATCGCCTCCTTCGCACGTACAAACCTGATCATCCGCAAGCGCAACGAGCGCTCAAAAAGGCAGAGCTCTACCGCGACGCTCTTAAAGACGTTCTCGGTTCAAAATAAAACTCGCGAAACAAAAAAAGGGCGGCCTCCGGCCGCCCTTAGTCTGTAATTTCCGCATCCTAATGCGAACCTTTTGTTTCTTTTCGCTCGTCTGCGTAAAGAAGCGGCGAGACGATCGGGCGGTACGTGTCGTTGATCTTGATATAGGCTTCCGTCCGCAGGTTTGTCATAAACTTCTTCTGAGCTTCGGGGCCTTTTTCCTGCAGGATCGCAAGACGGACAGCATTTTCATCGAAAGTTGATTCTGAGCCGGCCGCTTCGCGTGCGTCGATGCGCAGGATAACGATACCCATCTTCTGAACTTCAAAGGGAAGCGTGAAATCGCCCGGCTTGATGCCCGCGATCGGTTTCTTGACGACGTCGGTTAGCGTATTCACCGCCACTTTCTCGGCTTTGCCGGCACCTTCCGTAACGATGCCCGGGTCGGAATTCGCTTTGGCAAGTTCGTCAAAGCTCACGCCCTTCTTCAGCTCATCATATATCTCCTTTGCCTTTGCGCGGACCGCAGCTTCGTCACGGCCTGCAAAACCGAGGTAGATCTCACTATATGAAACGGTCTCCGGCTTTATGAACTTTGCCTTGTGGGCTTCAAAATAATCCTTTAGCTCTTTTGGCGTCGCTTCCCAGAAGACCTTCTTTTGCACAAGCTCCTGGATCACCTTGTCGCGGGTCGCTTGCGTACGCCAGTTCTCTTTGATGTCATCCGGCTCGTAGCCCTGCGATCGCATCATCTGGTAGAGCGCATCGATGGTCTTCAGGTTGTTGTCCTTCATGATCTGGACAAAACGGGCGTTGATGTCGGCTTCGATCGAAGAATCGAGTCCGACCTCTTTTGCCTTTTGCATCAGAAGCTCCTCATTGATGAGGTTCGCGATCAGCTCGCCCTCTTTCTCGTCAACGAGCCGTTTAGCTTCTTCGGGCGTTTTGCCTTCTTTGACGTATGAATCGACAAGGTCCTTCTTGACGCTCTTGACCCGCGAAAGCGTGATGACGCTGTCGTTTACGACCGCTACTACCTCGTCAACTACACGGGTCGCTGTCTCCTGGGCCGTTGCGAAGGTGCCGAGGGCGGCGAGCGTGAGGCCGATTACCATAGTGCTTCTTATATACTTCATTTTTATGATCTTTAGCTAAAAACTTCTTTGCGCAAAAGAAAGTTTATAGCCTTACCTGAACGGATTTGCAAACCGGAATATTTGATGCAATTGCCGGCGAGTAAGTTTTATGCGAACGAACGTCAATCGCCATTTTGTTTGAAAGTCGGCGATCTCCACAACGCCGATCGACGATCTTTGTTGCGTTATGCGCATTTCCTTTCCATCATTCCGTAGCCGCGATCACTCCATGGCCTCAATGTAAATCAAGCAGCTAAAGAGCTTATCGTGTCGATTGCGGTAATGATCGGTGTCTCGCCCGGTTTCACCGGCGTTCGGAAGATGCCATTCGGCGAGAAGCTCGCTCCTTCGACATTGTCGAGTGCGCGAAGCAGTTTTTCCGGATCGATCCGCGTGGTTTCGCCGCATTTGATCGCGATCGCGGCCCCTGCCTTTTCGATCGAAACAACGCGGAGGCGCTCGGCAAGCTGACGCAAGCGGCCGTAGTCGAGCAGATTTTCGACCTCGCGCGGCAGCCGGCCATAACGGTCTTCGATCTCGCCTCGGATCGCATCAAGAGCCTCGCGCGAATCTGCCGACGCGATCCTCTTATACGTACGCAGCCGCTGCGATGCCTCCTGAATGTAGCCTTTCGGGATCGAAACATCGACGCCGAGATTGATGGAAACACCGACCTCATCCGCGACCTCTTCGCCTTTGAGTTCGGCGATCGTCCGTTCGAGCATCTTCGTGTAAAGGTCGAAGCCGAGTGCGTCGAGGTGTCCAGATTGCTGTCCGCCCAGGATGTTCCCGGCACCGCGAAGTTCGAGGTCGAGCGCCGCAAGACGAAATCCCGCCCCGAGGTCCGAGAATTCCCTGATGGCAGAAAGCCGCCTTCTTGCGATCGGCGTCAACTCTAGTTCGCTCGGGATCAACAGATACGCGTAAGCCCGCCGATTCGATCTACCGACGCGTCCGCGAAGCTGGTAGAGCTGTGAGAGTCCGTAGTTATCGGCTCGATTGATGATGATCGTGTTCGCACGCGGTATATCGATGCCGTTCTCGATGATCGTTGTCGCGACAAGAACGTCGTATTTGTAATCGATAAAATCGAGCATAACGCGTTCCATCTCGGACTCGTTCATTTGCCCGTGCCCGATAGCAATACGAGCTTCGGGAACGATCTTGCCGATGAGGGCGGCGATCGAATCGATCGACTCTATGCGGTTGTGTATCACAAAAACTTGCCCGCCTCGCGCGAGTTCGAGTTCGATCGCCGAGCGGATCACGCTTTCGGAGAATTGCACGACCTGCGTGTTGATCGCAAGGCGGTCGCGCGGCGGTGTTTCGATCACGGACATATCGCGCATTCCGAGAAGCGACATATTCAGCGTCCGCGGGATCGGCGTCGCAGAGAGCGTAAGGACATCGACCTTTTTCTTAAGCTGCTTGAGTTTCTCTTTGTGGCCGACGCCGAAACGCTGTTCTTCGTCGATAACAACGAGGCCGAGCTTTGGTAGCTTGACGTCGGTTGAAAGTATCCGATGCGTGCCGATAAGCACATCGATCTCGCCCTTTGCGGCCGATTCAACAACCTGCTTCTGCTCTTTGGCTGTGCGAAAGCGCGAGAGCAGCTCGACCTTCACAGGGAACGCCGCAAACCGCTTTTTGAACGTCTCATAATGCTGGTACGCAAGCACGGTCGTTGGCGTCAGAACGGCGGCCTGTTTGCCGTCCATCACCGCCTTGAAAACGGCACGCATCGCGACCTCCGTCTTGCCGTAGCCGACGTCGCCGACGAT
Source organism: Pyrinomonadaceae bacterium (assembly GCA_019186825.1). Taxonomy (GTDB): domain Bacteria; phylum Acidobacteriota; class Blastocatellia; order Pyrinomonadales; family Pyrinomonadaceae; genus OLB17. The sequence goes on along the minus strand of JABARP010000022.1, from coordinate 5,414 downwards.
CAGCCGGTCCATTGGCGAAGGCGTTTCCATATCGCTTTTCACGGCTTCGATCGAGGCCGCCTGATCGGCGGTCAGGTCGTAGGGAAAAGCGTCCTCGAATTCATGCTGCCACGGCATATCGGGCGGGAACGCGTGGCCTGTAACGAGCTTTCGTTCGGCATAAAGCTTTAGAAGCTCGTCCGCCATATCGCGCATGGCGCGCTTTGCCTTTGCCTTGGTCTTTTGCCAGCCGATTCCGCCGAGACGATCGAGCGTTGGGGCAGCCGCTTCGCCCGACGAATAACGTGAGATGAGGTCCGCACGCTCGACGGGGACGAACAGCTTGGCGTCGTCGGCATAGACGAGCAGCATGAATTCACGCTCGCTGCCTTGCGTCGTAATCGTTTCGAGGCCCGCAAAACGTCCGATCCCGTGATCGACGTGCACGACGAAATCGCCGGGCTTTAAGTCTCGAAAGTCGGAGATAAATGCCCCGAGAAGGCTCTTTCGACGTTTGGGTTCGACCGGCTCGGCGACCGACGTTTCGCCGAAGATGTCTGTTTCCGAGAGGAATGAAATGCCTTCATTTGGCATCGAGAATCCGGCGGCAACATGCCCAACGCGGATATCTCTGCCCGAGAAAGTCACTTCGTATTGATCCAGGATCTCGCCGAAACGCTGTGCCATGCCGACGGTCTCAAGCACGAAGGTAGGCGTGGCCGCATCTCTCTTCAGGTCAGCAGCGAGTGCCGCGAGATCGCCGCGATATTTGCGTGCGACCTGAGAACGAAGTTCGATCTCCGTCTCTTTTTCGTCGCTCACGAACAGGAACGCGAGCTTTGAATTTCCCTCGATCGCTCCGTCAACAATGAACTCAGCATCTACCGCCGAATCGCTGCGCCCGAGCGCTCGAAGCTCAAGCCGAGGAGCCGTGATGATCCTTTCGCGAAGTTCTTCTAGGCTTAAGAACAAGTGTTTTGGTTCGAGAGCGATATCGCCATCGGCATCAACGGCTTCGAATCGAGCTTCGAGGTGTTCGTGAAGCGTGCGTGCGGTTGTTTCGATCAGCGCAGGTTCGTCAAAAACAAAAACGAAATCCTTTAGGTGGTCGAATGCCGATGAAGACAACGGCTGCACAAGCGGAAGCTGATATTCCCAACCGCTGAAATCTTCGCCCTCTTTGGCGAACGAAGTTCGGTCGGCTAGGTTTCGTTGATACTTCGCGTCGCGCCAGTGATCTTTCGCTTCAGCCGCCCATTCGCGAAACGTGTCGTTAGAAATGGCATAGGCACGCATCGGCGGCACGACGATCTCTGAGATGTGATCGACCGAACGCTGCGTTTCAGGGTCGAACTTCCGCATGGATTCGATCTCATCGCCGAAGAATTCTACGCGAACCGGCTCGTCTGCTCCTGCAGGCCATATATCTACGATGCCGCCGCGAAACGAATATTGCCCTTGTCCCGCAACCGGATCTTCCAAAAGGTAACCGCTAGCGATCAGCTTTTTACGCACCTCGGTCGGCTCGAACCAGTCTCCGGTTTTAAGGAAAATGCCGAGATCTCGAATTTCGCTCCCTTCGGGTGTACGAAAAAGAAGAGAGCGGACCGGTAGAATCGCGATGTCGATCGCGTCATTCGCAAGGTTGAAAAGCGTCAAGGCACGCGTCTCTTTGGTGCCGGCGTGCGGCGAAGTTCCTGAATACGGGTCGCTCTCAAAGGCGGGAAGCAGGCCGACGGCGACGGAATTCGAGGAAACGATCTTCGAGAATGATCCGATCTCGTCCGCGTACTCTTCCGCTTCGTTATTCGACGATGTTATGAATGCAATGCGTCGCCCAGTGCCCGTGAACAGACGCGTAACAAAGTACGCACGTGCTGAGGGCGTCGTAAGGCCGCTCACTGACAGCAGGCGCGCGCCGTCCTTGACGTATTCAATTGCGGAAGCGAGAGAGTCGCCCATAAACACTTCGAGACGCAAAAATCCCGCGCCAAAGCCTTTTGAGGGGCCTTGTGCGGATCTTTCCGTTTCGATGATTAAACTCTATCACCCGCGGGGCAAAATCCTAAGCTGTGTCAGCCGCCCGTCAAGTTTCAAAATCTCGTAAACTTTGATTAAACTAAAGTTTTGCCGATGACATTACCTTCATTTGACGAAATTGTTGTCCCCAACGACCAGACCGAGGCTCGCGGCGAGCATCTCGCACGGTTTATCGAACTGGTCGGAAATGCGTATCCGAATAAATTCGATCGTTCGTCCTTGTCTGGAAACGAAGACACGATCTCGAATCTAAAGGCATTTGGCCCCGTTGCCGCTGCGGCGAAAGAAATGGCCGACGTGCGTGCGACTCTTGAGCCTGGAACGCGTCCGCCCGCAGAGTTGAAAGACAAGCTCAACGAAACGCTCAAAGAGCTCGGCGGCGTCCGCATCGCAGGGCGTGTGGCAACGCCGATCCGTGGAAACTTCGTTCACCTGACCGATGGCCGCGAGAAGCTGCAAATATACGCAAAGAAAGGGCAGTTCACACTCGCAAGGAATGATGGCGGGGCCGACCGCGAACCTGAAACCGCGTGGGAAGCGTGGCAGATACTTGACCACGGTGACCTGATCGGCGTCGAAGGATATTTGTTCGTGACGAACACGGGCGAAGTGAGTGTTCACGTCGAGCGGCTAACTTTTCTATCGAAGGCTCTCTCGCCGATGCCCGACAAGGTCCACGGTATCGAAGATGCCGAGATAAAGCAGCGAAAGCGATATCTCGACCTGATCGCGTCGAGCCTCCGTGTGGAAATGGCGGGTGAAAAGCATGAGCTTTCGACACGCGAAACATTCGAGGTGCGGGCAAAGACCATCTCATCCATTCGCCACTTCCTCGAGGACAACGGCTACATCGAGGTCGAGACGCCGATGCTCACGCCGAAGGCGACCGGTGCAGCCGCAAAACCCTTCAAAACGCATCACAACGCCCTCGACATTGCCCTTTACGCACGCATCGCGCCTGAGCTTTACCTAAAGCGTCTGCTCGTTGGCGGCTTTGAAAAGGTGTACGAGCTGAATCGCAATTTCCGTAACGAAGGCATCTCATACAAGCACAATCCCGAGTTCACGATGCTCGAATTCTACTGTGCGTATATGAACGTCAACGGGATGATGGATTTCTGCGAAAAGCTCATCCAGAAAAGTGTGATGAAGGCAACCGGCGGCCTCGTCGTCGAGTATGAGGGGAAAAAGATCAACTTCTCTAAGTTTGAGCGCATTGCAATGCGAGATGCCATCATTCGGCACTTCCCCGAACGTTGGAAGCTGCAAGACCAAGACATCCCCCAAGATTTGTCAGATCCATTGCGGCTTTCTAAATTTACGCAATACGTCCGGCGTGTATTTATTGCCGAAACAGACGGGAGTCTCAGTCAACATTCTCAAAGTTATCCTCTGGCGAAACAAAGGATTTGGGAGGGTGTCGATAAGCTGATGCAGACCGAACACGAGTCGGGGGGAGAGATTGAACAACTCTTCGACATCGTTGTCGAGCCGAATCTTATTCAACCGACCTTCATCATCGACTATCCGAAATCCATCTCGCCGCTTTCGAAGGCTTCGCCTGAAGATCCGCAGATCGCTGAGCGTTTTGAGCTGTTCATAAACGGGATGGAGGTTGCGAACGGCTTTAGCGAGCTGAACGACCCGCGTGAGCAGTACGAGCGTTTTGTCGATCAGGCCGAGGCACGCGAACGCGGCGATGACGAGGCGATGGTGCTCGATGAGGACTATGTCCGTGCGTTGAGCTACGGGATGCCGCCGGCAGCGGGCATCGGCATTGGTATCGACCGCCTGGTAATGCTCTTAACGAACAAACATTCGATCCGCGACGTCATCCTGTTCCCGCATATGCGACCCGAAAGAAAGCAGGAAGCCGAATCGACGGAGGACGACGAATGAGCACCGACTCCGCGATCCCGGCCGAGCAGGGAAAGCTCGCATACACGATCATTCAATCGCTCCTCGATGGGCACGAAAAGCTCAGCGACCTCCTCGTCGTAATGTCGCACGCCCTCGACGAAGACACGCTGAAAGCTCTTACAGGAACGATGCAGTGGGAATCTTACCTCGAATCAAAACGCGAACTCGAAAGCACAAAGGCTCAGATCGAGGTGTTCATCGCCGCCCTGAAGCAGTACGAAGATGCTTGACCTTTTGATCATCGGTGCGGGCCCGGCAGGCCTTTCTGCAGCATACGAAGCCGAGCGAGCGGGCCTCGACTATCTCGTTGTCGAAAAAGGGCTTATCGGCAACACGATCTACAATTATCCGGTCGGCCTGACGGTCTTTTCGACAACGAACGAGCTTGAGTTCGCCGAGGGCGAGCTCAAGCCCGCACGCGAAAAGCCGACCCGCGAAGAACTTCTCTCGTACTACGTCCGCTTCGCCCTCGACAACGACCTGAAAATTCAAACTGAGGAAAGTGTGCTTGCGGTACAAGAGATCGAACCGCACATTTTTTCCGTTCGCACCGACAAGGGCGAATACACGGCCCACAACGTCCTTTTTGCGATCGGCGCGATGGATCATCCGCGCAAGCTGAATGTCCCGGGCGAAGATCTGCCACACGTCTTTGATCATTTCCGCGAGACGTATCCGTGGGTCCGCAAGAAAGCCCTTGTTGTCGGCGGCGGAAATTCTGCGGGCGAAGCCGCTCTGTTCCTCGCTGAAGAAGGTGCGGACACGACGCTTGCCATCTTCCGCGACGATTGGACCAATAACGACCCAAAGCAAGGCTGCATCAAATTTTGGGTAAAGCAGCCGCTCGAAAATGCTCTAGGCGAACACTGCCTGCGCCTTTTCTATCTGGGACGGATCGTGGAATTTCGCGTCGGCGAGACGGTACTCGAAAGCGAGGCCGGCGAGAAGGTTTCGATCCCGACCGACGTTGTTTTTGTTCTCATCGGTTCGGACGCTGACCTGACCATGCTCAAGGATCTCGGCGTTGCGACCGAGCAGGGGAAGTACGGCGAGGTTCCGGTCTATTCGGAAGAGACGTTCGAGACGAACGTTCCCGGCATCTTCGTCGCCGGACATTTCACCAACCAACGCCACATCAAAGGAGCGATCGACGCCGCAAAGGCTTTAGTGCCTCGGCTTGCGTTGGGCATAAAGTCTGTCCCGGCTTGACGGCTGCTGAAAAGGTCAAAAAAGGTGCCGAGGTTTTATCAACCCGGCACCTTCTTTCTAAACAAACGTAGATGAACCCTTAGTTTTGCTTGCCTTCGAGGAAGGCCTTGAGGCGGCGTGAACGCGATGGATGACGCAGCTTACGCAGAGCCTTTGCCTCGATCTGGCGGATGCGTTCGCGTGTAACGGCAAAGTGCTGTCCGACCTCTTCAAGCGTGTGCCCCGAGCCTGTATTCCCGAGGCCGAACCGCATCTTTCTGACCTTT
>JABARP010000007.1 GCA_019186825.1 Pyrinomonadaceae bacterium | reverse complement strand
GCAGATTTCGACGCCGACGGCAGTGCGGATCTCGCGGTTTTCCGGCCCTCGACAGGAACATGGTATATCGCGGGTTCGGATTCCGGAGTTCGGATAACGCAGTTTGGCACGGCGGGCGACCGCCCGACGCCAAGCGATTTTGACGGCGACGGCAAGGCTGATGTCGCCGTATTTCGCCCATCTACGAACGTCTGGTATCGGCTGAACAGTTCGGACTCGAGCTTTTATGCAGCCACTTTCGGCACCGCGGGCGACACGCCCGTCCCGGCTGACTATACCGGCGACGGCAAAGCCGACATCGCTGTCTTTCGCGAAGCAACGGGAACCTGGTATGTGCTTCGAAGCGAGGACAGAAGCTTTTACGCCGCGGCGTTCGGGATCGCCGGCGACCTTCCCGTTCCGGGCGACTACGACGGCGACGGTCGAAAAGACCTTGCCGTCTTTCGGCCCTCACAAGGCACGTGGTACCTGCTTCAATCGACGTCGGGCTTTGCTGCCACGCAATTCGGCCTTCCGGGCGACGTTCCCGCGGCAACGCAAACCAGCGGGCAGTAAGCTATCCGCGAAGCGGCAGCTCACCACCCGGACCATCGAAAAGACCTCAAGAACTCACATTCCTGAGGCCTTCATCATTTAGCTTCACCAACCGAACTTAACGCTCTTCGATCGGCGTATACTTCAGGTCGCGCGGGCCGATGTATTCAGCACGCGGGCGAATGAGCTTGTTATTCGCGTACTGCTCGAGGACGTGGCCGGTCCATCCCGAAATACGGCTAACGGCAAAGATCGGCGTGTAGAGATCGAGCGGGATTCCCATCAGGTAGTAGGTCGAGGCCGAATAAAAATCGACGTTCGGGAACATACCTTTCTTCTCGTGCATCAGCTTTTCGATCCGCTGCGACATATCGAACCATTTTGATTCGCCCGTCTTCTCGGCCATCTGCTTCGAATAGCGTCGTAGCCACGTTGCACGCGGGTCTTCCGTCTTGTAAACGGCGTGGCCGATGCCCATGATCTTCCGCTTCTCTTCTAGAGCCTTATCGACCCATGCATCGACGTTCTCAAGCGAACCGATCTCGACGAGCATCTTCATCACGTTGGTATTCGCACCGCCGTGGAGCGGACCGGCAAGTGCCGCGATACCGGCAGTGACGCAGCCATACATATCGGCAAGCGTACCTGCGACGACGCGTGTCGTGAACGTCGAAGCATTCAGCTCGTGATCGGCGTGGAGGATCAGGCAAACGTCGAACATACGAGCTTCGTCCGCTGCCGGCTTTTCACCGCGAAGCATATAAAGGAAATTCTCCGCGATCGAAAGGCTTGTGTCCGGAGCGACAACTTCCTTGCCGTTGCGGATACGGTCGAAAGCCGCGGCGATCGTGCCGATCTGGGCGGTGAGCTTGATCGCAGAGTTCATCGCGTTCTCACGATCGGTGCCGTGGCCGGCTTTGTCGTAAAAATCCAGCGACGAGACCGCCGTGCGAAGGGCGTCCATCGGGTCCGCATCCTTCGGGAAGCTCTTCATAAAGGCGATCACTTCGGCCGGAACCGCATAATTCGCCTGAAGACGCGACTTCAGATCAGCGAGTTCGTCCGCCTTCGGAAGCCGTCCGTTCCACAAAAGATAAATGACCTCTTCGAACGTAGAATGCTCAGCGAGGTCATGAATGTTGTAGCCCTGGTAAATTAAGATTCCCTGTTCGCCGTTAACGTCGCCGATCGAACTCTGTGCAGCGACAACGCCGCGAAGTCCGGCAGTTGCGGCAGATCCCGTTTCAGTTCCTGTACTCATTTTGATTCATCAATCCCTATTCTAAATAAAAGGCTCAATACATCGATCTTTCTCGATCTCGGCCGATCCCGTCCGCCGGCCCCGTTTGGACACCGGCATTCAGCCTTAGGTTGCCAGGATCGACGTTCTAAGCGGAAACCCGTGTAAAAACGGCACTTCCCGGCAATCTTCCATTTTAGCTGAATCCCGCCTCCCCTTCAAGCAACGAACAGCCGCCGATCGCCAACCTGGTCCGCAACCCGCCGTGTCCCTAGAGCCTCATGTCCGTAGCCCGCACCTCGGTGAGGGCTTGGTATCTCGCCCGCATGGGTGCTTACCGGAAAGCTGTAGCCCTCTCCTTTGCGAACTTTGCGGCCTTCGCCTCGCGGCCTTTGCGTCTTCCGCCGATCGAGCTTCATGTTATTTCGCTTTGCACTCTTCACGTTGATCCAAACGCAAAGAACGCAAAGGTCATCGCAAAGCTCTCAAAGACGCTGCCGCGAGATTCTTTCCCTTGCGTCCTCTGCGGGCCTCGCTCTGCGACCTTTGCGTTTACTGCCGGTCCAGAGAGCCTCGTCCCCCTCTAGCACTTTTCGCGTTGATTCAAACGCAAAGAACGCGAAGGCATTTCGCAAAGGTCCCTAAGCCGCTGCCGCGAAATCCTTTCCCTTTGCTCCCTCTGCGGGGCTTTCCTTCGCGACCTTTGGGGCCTCGCTCTGCGACCTTTGCGTTTTCTGCCGAACCGTCTCCGAGCGGGAAAGCTTCGCTTTTCCGACACGCTCACCAAAGCACCCTGGCGGCGTAGCCGCCAAGCTCGGATCTCGACGCATGTTCCACGCCGTAAACGACGTGGCTAAGCTAAACGCTACGCACTTTTCCCAAACACAGACGTTGCCGCGGAAAACACCTAACTAAGTTGTCAAACATCAATCAACCACAGAAAGAATATCCAACAACCGCACCCATTTGAACCCCAAAATGCACGAATTGTATGAAAATGCACAGAATGCACAAATTGATACAAAATGCACAGAATACACAAGATGCACAAAAAAGCGGCGGGATCGCTCCCGCCGCTCTCGAATAACACAATGACATCGTCGAGCTACGGATTGGCCACCCAATCCGCATCCGTTATGTTGTCATCGAGCGAGATGAACCGCGTCGGCTGGCTGAACGTGTAGCGTTTCGCCGAAACCGAAAGGACGACGCCCTGGCCCGATTCGATATTCTCGAATGTGAAATACCCGAACGTGCCGGTTAGGGCATAGTGCATCGCGCCGCTTTCCTCGGTCAGCGTAACGCGAACGTTTCTGATGCCGTTGCCATTCGCCGTCGTAATGCGTCCGGACACAGAAACCGGGGCAGCGGACGGTGCGAGCGTCAGGCCGAAATCGTAGTTGTGGTTATTGTCGCCCGGGTTGCCGGTCGTGATCGGGATCTGGAGGTAGTTGCCGCTATTGTCGTAGTCGGCATCCGAATCCGAACCTTCAGCAAAGCCGGGCTGCGACGCAACATCCATGATCGTCTTACGAAGGCCAAAAAGCGGGCCGCCCGTATTCCAGTCCTCCGGGCGATCGAGCTTGATCGTGTAGCCGGCATTGAACTTGATGCCGCCATTGACCTGGCCGATATTGTCGCCCGGGTTCGGGTCAGCAACCGTGCTCGATACGAAGTAATACTCTCCGTTCGCATCCGTCACGGCCGTGCCAACCAACACGTTGTTCGAATCGTAAAGGTGTACCGTTACGCCCGCAATTCCCGGTTCGCCCGGATCCTGCACGCCGTTGTCATTGAGATCCCGCCACACGCGGTTGCCGATCTCGATCGGTGCCGCCTCGCACAGCGGGACCGTATTTCCGACACCATTTGCCTTGCCAAACCCGCCGTCGTTAACTTGGTATCCGCGATTTTGGCTACCAGCTACCGAACCGGTGTTGACGAACCATCGGAATCCCTGCGAATCATAAACGTTCGTGCCAGAAAGGTAGATCGGGTCGAAAATGCCTGCAATGAATTCCGTATGGCCCGGAATCTGCGAGGCCGAACCGACTCCAACCTCTGAGTGCGGAATACTGTTCGGATGGTAGTTCTCTTGATAGTAGAACTCACCTCCGTCCGGCCCCTCGTTCGTACCTTGCGGAGCGCTCCCCTCGCCACCGCACCGTCCATTGCTCTCCAAGGTCCATCCATTTGTCGGGTCACCGCAGGCACGAATAATATCACCAGCCGTTATCCCTTTTGACCGAGCATTGTTGTTTGGATTACTGAGCGTTTGATACCCCGTCTGGTCACCCATCCTATCTCGAAAAGACATGATCAGATTGCCGTTATCAAAATCGATATCCGTGAACATCGGCTGAGGCCAGGTCCATGCACCATTAGCGTTCACTGCACTAAACATCGTGCTCCAGCTACGCCAGTTACCCGAGTTTCCTGGATCTGCCAGGCCACGCTGGAACCTAAGACTAAATGAAAGGATCGGATTCTGCGTATAGGTCAACGTGTTTGGGTCCACCTCGAAAACATGGGCCCATCGACTGTTTGTGCCATTGCTGCAGACCGCGCCCACATATACTTTTCCTTCATGATATGAAACTGCGAATGGTCGATAGTTCGCCTGACTACCGCAGGCATTGGCATCATTTGGTGATGGAAAAGCAACTCTTGTGATCGTTGTATTGTTTAGAGGACCTGAGGTCGGGATCTTATAGAGCATGCGATCCCACAGGTTCATTACAAACAGATTCGCCATATCATCGGAGATGGCCATCCCACCAAGGGACCTCTTGCCGACAGCTTCCCAAGCTGTATTGTTGTTGTCTCGGTCCCAGTTGCTCGGGTTGTGAGCATCGGCACCAGCCGTGCCAGCTCCAAAAACCGCGTTAAGATCAACGTAAAGTGAACCTGTGCTGCTTGCCGGATCAACTTTGTAGATAGCCCCCGTGCCATTCGGGCCAAATTTTGCATGCCGTTTCATAAAGGCGGCGGCATAGATCATTCGGTTTACCCTATCAAAGGCAAGGCCAAAAGTGGTTCCGATCTCATCTGTACTCGCCAAACTTGTGTAGCCCGGCATAGTAAAATCCATAAACGAACCTGGAAAGCTGCCATTCTCGGTGCCGGTTCTCGTGCTGCCTGAACGGTAAGAAAACATGATCATCGCATCGGGTGCATTTGTGCCTCCGTACGAATACAGCTGCGAGGCAATGTCCGGATTATCTTCGCAATAGTCTTTGCCTCGGTTGACAGCAAGATTAACGTCAGATGTATTGCCGTTATCAACGAACTGCACGGTCGAGCCTGCGTTTGTACCGCTGCCGCCAAGGACAGAATCCGTGCTACGTGCCGATGGAGAATACCCCGATGGAATCGTCGTAAATTCAATACGATATGGGCCTGTACCTGTCGCGGCGAGGCCGTATGTCCCGTTCGCCGCGGTTGTCGTGTTGCCCTGTGCTACACCGGCAGAATCATATGCGGTAACTGTCACGCCCTGTACGCCAACATCTACGGCGGTTGGTGCCGCCGCCGTTCCGCCCGAGGTCTCGTAAAGGCCATTTCCATTGAAATCCTGAAAGACACGGCCGGTGATAGTTCCGGCAAGCGGAGCGAGTTGTCTGTCGCTATCATTTCGGGCGATTTGCGCGTCGGAATGAGTAGAAAGCAGAACGGCGGTGATGACTGTGATGCAAACAGCGAGAGAGCCGAGCACAGTTCGGGCGGTAAGCAAATTCTTAAACATAATTTTATTCACGGGGATTTCCAATGACCGGTCGGATGACAAAAACTCCAAAACAAACACTGAGGTTTTGGCGGTAACGATCAATGTCCAGGTATCTTAAATTTTAGGGTGAGGTAGTTGAGCACGTGCCAAGCGCATTGATCACGCAGACAACCATTCGATAATTTAGCAGACCTGTTTAAGAATCGTCAACAGAAATTAACGTCAGGTAACCGTATTGTCCCACTAACGCTTCAACCGATCGGCGTGCATTTTCCTGAATTTTGCGACCTTTGGAGCGATAACGGCCGAGCAATACGGCTGATCGGGATTATTTGCGAAATACTCCTGATGATAATCTTCCGCTGGCCAAAATTTCTCAAAAGGCACGACCTCCGTAACGATCGGAGCTTCGTAAACGCCGGCTTCTTCGATCTCGCGGATGACGTCCGTGGCGGTCTTCCGCTGTTCGTCCGAATGATAGAAAATGGACGATCGGTATTGGGTCCCGATGTCGCCGCCCTGACGGTTAAGGGTTGTCGGATCGTGAACCGTGAAGAACACTCGCAGGATATCCGCAAAGTCGATCACGTCCGGGTCGAATTTTACGTCGATCACCTCTGCGTGCCCCGTCATCCCCGAGCAAACCTCGCGGTAGGTCGGCGATTCCGTATGTCCGCCGGAATAACCCGAAACAACGCTCTCCACACCGCGAAGTTCGTCAAAAACCGACTCCGTGCACCAAAAACATCCGCCCGCCAAAGTTGCTGTCTCGCTCGCTGCCATAATCACTTACTTGCCTTGCTGCCGATCCTTCAGTTCGAACAAGAATTCGAAGATCTCGGCATGGCGTCTTGCCTGCTCGATCGTTTCACCCCAAACATAAAGCCCGTGCCGCCGAATTAGCACGGCATTCGACGCTTCGTTATCAAGGAGAACGTTCGCGATAACGTGTGATAGCGCGACCTGATCGGCGGAGTTCTCAACGATCGGTATCTTCTCGACCCGAGCCGCACTGTTTGCACCTTCAACCCCTTTCAAAGCCTCGTAGTCACGCAAGATCACGACACCGTCAACGAAACATCGATCCGCGATGAGAAGCCCCGGAACGGTCTGTGTGTATAGGACGCACCTCGCCTTCGGCCGGTGCCGGTAGATCGCAAGGTGCAGGAGCGTTTCGTCCGACGGCCTGCCGAAGCCCTGAATGATCTCGGCATCATCATCAAGTTCGAGAAAGTTCGTATCATCGAGCGCCGCGATCTCGTCGCCAGCCGCCGTGATGCAAAGACGCATCGGCCGGCGTGCGAGCAGAACGCTGTAATTTCCGCTGCCGCCGCGTGCCCAACCTCGGCGATAGAACTCTCGCGCGGTTGCAGAAAGCAGCTCAACCGGGCTTGCGGGTTTTTGTGTCGGCTCGGCCATTCTAAGTTTTTCGGTTATTCCTCTTCCTCACGGAGTTTGTCGAGGACGCCAAGGTCTTCGAGTGTCGTAACGTCACCGGCGACGACGCCGCTCGTTGCGAGTTCGCGAAGCAGCCGTCGCATTATTTTACCTGAACGCGTCTTTGGAAGCGCATCCGTAAAGCGAATATCGTCGGGTTTTGCCAAGGCTCCGATCTCCTTTGCGACGTGTTCGCGAAGCTCCGTTTTCAACTCGTCCGACCCGGCTCGGCCGCCCTCAAGAGTTACAAATGCGGCGATCGCCTGGCCCTTTATCTCGTCAGGACGCCCAACCACCGCGGCCTCTGCCACAGAGGGATGCGATACGAGTGCGGACTCGACCTCTGCTGTCCCGAGCCGATGGCCGCTTACGTTGATCACATCATCGACGCGGCCCATCACCCAGTAATAGCCGCGTTCATCACGGCGGGCACCATCACCGGCAAAATATACGCCTTCGATCTCGGACCAATACGCCATCTTGTAGCGATCGTCATCGCCCCAAAGGGTTCGCAGCATCGACGGCCACGGTTCTTTCACGACCAAATATCCGCCCTCATCTGTTCCAGCCGAACGCCCGTCCTTCGACATGATATCGACGACAATTCCCGGCAGCGGACGCGTTGCAGAACCCGGGACCGTCGATGTCGCACCCGGAAGAGGTGAGATCATTATCGTGCCCGTCTCTGTCTGCCACCACGTATCAACGATCGGACAGCGTTCTCCGCCAATGACCTTGTGGTACCACATCCAAGCCTCGGGATTTATTGGCTCGCCGACGGTACCGATCACTCGGAGCGACGTTAGATCGTGACGGTCGGGGTATTCACGTCCCCAACGAATGAAAGAGCGGATCGCGGTCGGAGCTGTGTAAAGGATCGAGACCTTATGCCGTTCGATGATGTCCCAGAATCGGTCGAAGTCCGGGTGATTCGGCGCACCTTCGTACATCAAGACCGTCGCCGCATTCGCGAGCGGCCCATAAACTACATATGAGTGGCCCGTCACCCAACCGATATCGGCCGTGCACCAGTAAATATCGTCTTCTTTGAGGTCAAAAACAAGCTTCGTCGAGTAAGCCGCCTGCGTTAAATAGCCGCCCGTTGTGTGAAGTATCCCTTTCGGCTTGCCGGTCGTCCCTGACGTGTAAAGGATATAGAGCGGATGTTCGGCATCGAGATGTTCGGGAGGGCAATCAGGGCTTGCGTCCTTCATCAATGCATCCCACCAATGATCTCGGCCATCCTGCATAGGTATCTCGGTACCTGTGCGCCTAAAGACAACGACATGCTCGACGCTTGGACATTCTTGAATGGCCTCGTCAACGACCGGCTTTAGACGGATCTCGCGTCCGCGGCGAAAGCCGCCATCTGCAGTGATCACAGCCTTGCAGCCGCAATCATTCACACGGTCGCGGATCGAATCGGCCGAGAATCCGCCAAAAATAACCGTGTGCGGTGCGCCGATCCTTGAACAAGCTAGGATCGCGATCGCCAATTCCGGCACAAGCGGCATATAGACCGCAATCCGATCTCCCTTCTCGACGCCTAGGCCCTTCAGGACGTTTGCGAATTTTGCCACCTCCGCGTGCAATTCGCGATAAGTGAGGCGGTGCTCTTCGCCCGGCTCGCCTTCCCAGATGATCGCGGTCTTGTCACCGCGAGTTTCAAGGTGCCGATCCAGGCAATTGTATGATGCGTTTATCTCTCCGCCTGAGAACCATTTTGCGTGCGGAGGCTGCCAGTCAAGCACGGTCTTCCACGGCGAGAACCAGTCGAGGGCCTCGGCCTGTTTGGCCCAAAAGGCGGGCAGATCCGATGCGGCATCCGCATAAAGCTTCTCGTATTCTTCAAAGCTTTTTATGTGCGCATTTTTCGAAAATTCTGTGGGCGGCGGAAAGACACGTTCTTCGCTAAGAACGGATTCGATCGTTGGTTTGTCAGCCATATCAAGAAGAGTATAAAACATCTACGGCTGCTTATGCCTATGCGCCTTTTGCACAAATTTCGCTGATGCCATACTCTTTATGCGTTCACTCTCTCGTTCACGGTAAAAATATGGCACTTCTTGAGATGCACGACATTCAAAAGGACTTCCCCGGTGTTCGTGCGCTTGACGGAGTAAGCCTTACGCTCGACGCGGGCGAATTCCACGCGCTCGTCGGTGAGAACGGTGCCGGAAAATCGACGCTGATGAAAGTGCTCTCAGGCGTTTATCCTGCAAGCGAATTCCAAGGCCGTATCGCCATCGAAGGCCAAACCGTTTCATTCTCCGGCATACGCGATTCTGAGAACGCGGGCATCGCGATCATCTTTCAAGAGCTCTCGCTCGTCAAAGAACTAAGCGTTGGCGAGAACATCTTTCTGGGCCGTGCACCGTCCAGGATGGGCGTTATCGACTGGACAGAACTCTACGCTCGCGCCTCGAAGCTGCTTCATGACCTTGGCCTCTCGATCGATCCGCGCGCAAAGGTCGGAGCTTTGGGCATAGGCCAACAGCAGCTTGTCGAGATCGCAAAAGCCCTATCGCGCAATGCTCGAATTCTCGTCCTCGACGAACCGACCGCCGCACTCACTGACGCAGAGGTCGAGACTCTTTTTACGATCCTCCATGACCTGAAGAAACGCGGCGTCGGTATGATCTATATCTCGCATCGGCTCGACGAGGTCTTCCGGATGAGCGATCGCATTACTGTTCTGCGTGACGGGCGCACAGTTGCGTCCCATATCGCAAGCGAGACCAGCAAGGACGGCATCATAGCGGAGATGGTCGGCCGTGAAGTTACGGACATTTTTCCCGAATCAGAGCACGACCTGGGTGAGGTTGTCTTGCAGGCTGAGAATGTAACGGTCTACTCGATCGACGAGCCTGACAAACGCCTGGTTGACGATGTGTCGTTCAATGTACGCTCCGGTGAAGTGCTTGGTATTGCAGGACTTATGGGTGCAGGCCGAAGCGAACTTCTCGCGTCCATCTTTGGTGCGTGGCAAGGAAAACACTCGCTGAAACTGGTGCTTGACGGCAGCCCGATCACCGTGCGAACTCCTTGGGAAGCCATTCGTGCAGGCATTGGTTTCGTAACGGAAGATCGAAAACGTTACGGCCTGATCATCGAACAGACAATACTCGACAATATGACGCTTGCAGCACTAAAGCGGATCTCCGGACGCATTCTTACGAGCAAGCAAAATGAACGGCGAGCCGCAGCCGAACCGATGCGTTCGCTGCGGATCAAGGCTCCATCGGTCGAGACGGTTGCCGGCACGCTTTCGGGCGGCAATCAGCAAAAGGTAGTGTTGGGCAAATGGCTTCTTACGAAGCCAAAAGTTCTATTCCTCGATGAACCGACACGCGGCATTGATGTCGGTGCAAAACAGGAGATCTACGCGGAGATCAATAAGCTCGCAGAAGCCGGGCTCGCGATCGTGCTCGTTTCAAGCGAGCTGCCTGAAGTTCTTGGGCTATCAGACCGCGTGATCGTCCTGCACGAAGGTAAGAAGACCGGCGAGTTCACAAAAGCAGAGGCAACTGCAACACGCGTAATGGCCGCGGCAACGGGCCACGGCGTCTGAAAACCATAGCCATTTAAAGATGAGCGACTTCAAAAGCATTTTCACAAACCGAGCTGCCCTTCGAGCATACGCGATGATCGGCGTGCTGGCCGCGATCTGGATCCTGTTCCACGTGATCACACCGGGCCACACATTTCTCACACCGCGAAATCTGTCGAACCTGATGACACAGACGGCTGTTACGGGCGTCATAGCGGTCGGGATGCTGATGGTGATCGTTTCGGGCCAGATCGACCTTTCTGTTGGTTCGATCATCGGCTTCGCCGGAGGGGTTGCCGCCTATGCAATGGCAGACATGGGCTATTCGATGACGGCCGCGATAATCGCCGCTGTCGTAATGAGCACCGCGATCGGCCTCTTCCAAGGCGCGTTGACGGCGTATGTGAATATTCCGTCGTTCATCGTTACGCTCGGTGGCCTTCTCGCATGGCGTGGTGCGGCAAAATGGCTCCTTGGCGGCAACACGATCCCTATCTCGGACGAAACGTTCAAGGGCATCGGTAATGCAAATCTACCGATCGAATACGGCTGGGGCGTTGCCGGACTTCTGGTCGTGATCGTACTCTTTGCCGCTTATCGCAGAGCCAAAAGTACCGATAACGAAAACAATGGCGGCGTTGGACGCGAACTCCTGAAGGCGGCCCTGCCGGTTGCGGCGATCGTCGGCTTTTTCGCGATCATGAACGCATGGCAAGGCGTCCCGGTGCCGGTTGTGATCTTCCTTTGTATCGCTTTCCTGGGAGTTTTCATCACAAGATCGACAGTGTTTGGCCGCTACCTATATGCCATCGGCGGAAATGCTGACGCAGCTCGGCTTTCCGGCATCAACAACCGTTGGAATGTGCTGAAGGTTTTCGGTGTTCTCGGCGCTCTAACCGGCGTTGCAGCCTTGATTTTTACCGCTCGCGTCGGAAGCGCACTACCCGACGCCGGAACGCTAAAAGAACTCGACGCGATCGCCGCATGCGTCATCGGTGGAGCATCGCTTGTCGGTGGCCGCGGAACTGTTTTCGGGGCTTGTCTCGGGGCCTTGATCATGGCAAGCCTTGACAACGGAATGTCGCTCGTCGGCGTCAGCGATTTTATGCAGGACATCATCAAGGGCTCGATCCTTGTGATCGCAGTCGGCCTTGACATGGCCGGAAGAAAGCAGAGCTAACGAGAAATTTTGAGTATTATCCGCCTATGAAGCTCATCGTCCGCAACGGCTGGACGAAATCCGGATCGTTGATCCTATGGCTTGCTTCTTTTTGATAGACGCAGCTTTCAATGAAGGCTACGATCTGTTCGTCATCCGCACCCGAGCGAAGGAGCGAACGAAGGTCATGTTCTCGCTCTGAAAAAAGGCACGTACGGATCTGGCCGTCCGCCGTAAGCCGCACGCGAGAACATTGGCCGCAGAACATATCCGTAACCGGTGCGATAATGCCGATCCCACCCGGAGCACCATCGGCAAAGGCATATTTCCACGACGTACCTGCACCGCGTTTCGTCTCCTTGAGTTCAAGCGGGAAAACCTCGCTGATCCTGTCTCGCATCTCAGCTCCGGAGACCATCGCTTCGCGTGTCCAGCTTTGCTCTGAATCGAGCGGCATAAATTCGATGAACCGCATCGTTACATCGCGTTCGCGGGCAAATCTCGCAAAATCGGCAAGCTCGTCATCGTTCCTGCCGCGAACGATCACAGCATTCACCTTTACCGGTTCGAAGCCGAGGCTTTTTGCAGCATCGATCGCTGCGAGAGCTCGGTCGAGGGCGTCAACGCCAGTTATCTCTTTGAATCGTTCGCGCCGAAGGCTGTCGAGGCTTAATGTTACGCGGTCAAGACCGGCTTGCTTCAAGGCCTCAGCGAATCGCGGAAAATCATACCCGTTCGTCGTCAGCGCGATATCTTTGAGCTGCGGCTTGAGCGTGGCAAGCTTCTCGACAAGCAACGGAACATCGCGTCGAATGAGCGGTTCACCGCCTGTCAGACGTATCTTTTCTATCCCGAGCGATACAAAAATGCTCGAGACCCGGAAGATCTCTTCGAAGGTCAGGATCGTCTCTTTGCGGGCGAGTGCAGGCTTGCCGGTCGGCAAGCAGTAGAAGCAGCGAAAATTACAGCGGTCGGTCAGCGACAACCTTAAGTCGCGGATCTCACGCCCGTATTTGTCGCTTAACGCCATAGTTCCATCATAGCGTTTCAGACCGGTGAGTGTTAGTCGCCAGAGCCTTGGCATTGCGTTTCAGGCCCAAAAGCTTTGCCCTCTTTATCGCACTCTTGCGAAAGCGTACTACGTAATCGTCGTGTTCAAGGTTGGCAACCCTTTCCAGCGAAAGCGAAGTTTCCATTTCGCGGGGTTCAAAACGTGTTTCGTGCGTTGGTTTCTCAAACCGATTCCATGGACAAACGTCCTGGCAAATGTCGCAGCCGTAAAGCCAACCTTCAAGGTTTGCGGCGATCTCTTCCGGCATCTTTTCATCGCGAAGCTCGATCGTCGCGTAAGAGATGCATTTTGCCGCATCGACAACATACGGCTCGGTGATCGCACCGGTTGGGCAGGCATCTATGCAGGCCGTACACGACCCGCAATGATCGGCGACCACGCGATCGTCATATTCAAGCTCGATATCGACAAGCACAGCGCCGAGGAACACCCACGAGCCAAGATCCGTCGTGATCAGATTCGAGCTTTTCCCAAGCCACCCAATACCGGCACGCACCGCCCAGGCTTTATCCATGAACGGCGTTGTATCCACGCAGATCTTCGTTTGAATATCGGGCGAGATCTCGGTCATTTTGTCCACGAGCGCCTTTAGCTTCTCGCGAAAAACGTCGTGATAATCGTCGCCCCATGCATACCGTGAGATCTTGCCTTTATTGTCTGATGTAGAGTGCTCGTGCGGCGTGTAGTAATTCAAAGCGACGGCGATCACGGAGCGGCATCCCGGAAAAAGTATTCGCGGATCGGCCCGCTTTTCCGGTTCGCGTTCGATCCACGCCATTGATGCCTGGTAGCCCTTGGCAAGCCATTCGCGAAACTGCGCTTCCTCGGTCGGGAGATTCTCGGCACGCACGATCCCGACGCGGTCAATGCCCACTGACCGTGCCAGATCTTTTATCGTTTGCGAGGTGAGTTTCATCGTCGATGTCTAAGTATCGCATAGACACAAAAATGCAGGCCCGAAAAGGTATATTCCCTTTCGAGCCTGCAGGATGCTTCTTCGGACCGGAATAGCCCGAGAAAGGTTAGAAATTCAGCTTGATGCCGAATTGGAATTGCCGCGGGTCAAAAGCGGCTGTCGCGTAGCTATAGTATTTCCCGCCCTTCTTCTTGCCGTAAGCGTTGACGGCCGTATAGAACGGATTCGCCGCCGCCTCGTTAAAACGATTGAAGAGGTTAAAGCCCTCCGCGATCAGTTCGATATTGAACCGCTCATTAAATCGGATCCGACGCGTAATACGTGCATCGAAAGACATATATCCGTGGGTGATGCCCATATTGCGGCCTAAGTTGCCGTTCGCCGGAAATTCGCCCTGGAGGCAGTTCGGATCGATACCGGTCGCACAAAGGCTGCCGTCGGGCCTAACCGTCGGCCTCTCGTTCGTGCTCTGGAAATCACCGTTCGCATCGCCCGGAGCAATGATGTTGAACGGACGGCCAGAACTGATCTCGAGGATCGGCGAGAAGGTGAATCCGTGAAGAATTTTTTTCCAGCCGTTCTGCGAACGCCAATTGTCGGGCGTCGCAAACACACCGCTGAATACAAAGCGATGACGCTGATCGAACAGCGAGTTCGAACGTTCCGCACGGAAATTAGTATTGTCCTGAGGCTTCAACAACGTCTGAAGATCCGACGAATCGTCGATCGAGTGCGACCAGGTGTAGCTCGCATAGAACTGCATGCCCGTCGAGAAACGCTTCTTCATCTCAAGGTTCAGCGCATTGTAGGACGAATTGCCGTCCGAAAGCTGGGCGTTTACATCCGCGTACGGATTGATCGGGCCCGGGGCTCTCACGGTGCCTGCTAACTGTGCGTCAAAGATCGCCTTATTGACAAGGCCGCCGGTAACCGCTGCAACAAAGAAATAGTTCGGGCCGAGACGGCGGAAATAATCCGCGGCGATCGGGCTTACGAACCGCTCGCCGGTTGTGTTGTTGACGGCGATCAAACCGGGAATAACGACGGTGAACAGTGCATTACTTGCCGTCGGCATCGGGAAGAACGCTGCCATCGAAAGGCTCCGCGGGTAGCATGCAGGAGCATTCGGTGTTGCGGACGTGCAGCCCGGGAATGCCGGATTATTTACCGCGAACCGGCGGAAATTCTCCCGCATATTATCCGTGTTGACCGTATTAACGTCCTGCGGATGGCCAAGGTGATGAGCGTTCACCATTATGTAGCTTGCTGAAAGGCTCATATTCTTGCCGATCATATGCTCGACCGACAGGTTTGCCTGAACAGCTTCCGGATATTGGAAGTTCTTATCGACGTTAAGCGTGAACGGCAAGATCGGGCCGAATCCCGTAAACGTTCCCGGGTTAAACCGCTGATAGCCGTACAAATACTGCGCAGACGATGCGACCCCCGGCGTTACCGTGGCACCGCAGATCGCAGGAACCGAACCCTGCACGCCGCAGACCGTCCCCTGGAACACTTGGAAGGCGTTGAACAACCCCGTGGGCGAAGGACCGCCGATCGGCAGGAGAGTGGCCTGCTGCTGCTGCGACCCGTCACCGATATCTGAGTTGAAGGAAACGGCAAGGAGCGGATGATCATAAAAGAGTCCAAGTGCCCCGCGAACAACGGTCTTGCCGCTGCCCCAAACATCCCATGCAAAGCCGAAACGAGGTGCCCAGTTGTTCGTATCACGCGGGAAGCCCTGAGTTACGTTCAAGGCGTCCTGTGCAACCTGAACATCGGCCGCCGAAAGCGTAATGCCGGTCAACGGATCCCTAAATCCGGTCGGGGCATATTGCTTCGTGAACTCAATGTCGTAGCGAACGCCGTAGTTGAACGTTAGATTCCGCCGGATGCGCCACGTATCCTGACCGAAGAAGGCAAGCGGCTTATTCGTCAAGGAGCTGTTCGGGTCGCCAAAGCCTTGCAGGAAGACTGACGGGAAGCCGAGTCCATAAGTTTGGATCGGTGTGAACGCAGGGCCTGTGCATCCGGTAATAAGCGTACTGCAAGCCTGCTGGCCGAAGTTAAAAAGGCCCGGGAAGTTCAGTTCGAATTTCGCGGTTCCGTAGATCGAGCCGAGATCGGCTCCGAACTTGAACGTATGATCCTTCGGTGCCCAAGTGATGTTGTCTCGCACCTGTATTCGATTCTCCCGGCGGTCCACGGGCGAGAACGGATTCGATCCGATAAAGCCTGTTCCGGCGATCTGGTGAGCAACGCTTGGTACCGCCGAATTGAATTTTGCGTCGCGGCGTCCGAAGTTAATGTAGAACTCGTTCAGCATATTCCTCGGCAGTACGCTCGTAAGCGACGCACCGAACGAAATGTCCTTGATCTGCTGAATACCGGTACGGGAATAATCGTTCTGCCCGAGCGTCTGGTTTTGTGATTCATCCTGAATACCGGTGAGCGTGCCAGGATTGTACCCAGCACGAACGCTCAGGTTGTTGTTGTCGTTCAGCACCTGATCAAAACGGACTGAGGTGAACACCGAGCCTTCAGAGACCGGGAAAACCTTCTGAAGCTGATTGAGCGGACGGAAAGCGACAAACTGCCCCGCCGCATTTCGCGTAAGCGGTATCGGCGTTCCGGAGAGGATGAATCTCGGACCGATGACCGAACCTTGCGGCACACCCAGGCCGGGAAGGAAATTTATCAGCGTACTGCTGCCGTTAAGAGCCGTCTGAGTTCCGGTCGACGCGAGCTGTGCATACGCGATGGCCTGGGATGGGCTGGTTGCAAGCGTCGCCTGAATGAACGCTGCCTGAGCGGCCGTCAGGCCATTGAAGGTCTGCGAAACAGGCAGGAACGGAGCGCCGATCGTTACGCTTGATGTAGCTCCGCCCACAATATCACCGGTAAAGAAGCCTGACTCGTGACGAGCACGACGTTCGACCGAGACGAAGAAGAAGGAGCGATCGCGTGCGATCGGGCCGCCGAATGTCCCGCCGTATTGAGTTCGAGTGTATGCCGGCTTCTTTTTCGGGTCGCCGTCAATTATCGGAGCGAACGCATTGCGAGCCTGTATGCTCTTGTCGCGGATGAAACCGAAAACGTTTCCGTGAAAATGATTACCGCCGCGTTTTGTCACGACGTTCACGATGCCGCCCGTCGCACGTCCAAATTCCGGCATATAGGAGTTCGTCGTAACCTGATATTCCTGTACGGCTTCCATTGAGACGGTCGTGCGTGCAGCATTGATCGAATTATCGGTAAAATCTGCGCCGTCCACCTGCACAAGCGTTGAACGTCCGCGCTGGCCGCCGATGTTCAATCCGGAGGTCGGAGCAGGTCCGATCGGCCGGCCATTGTCACGTCCAACGGTTGAGATCGTCAGGGCAAACCCGGTCGCACTACGTTCATTGATCGGAAGGTTCTCAATGCGAACCTGCTCGATCGTGTTCGATACGGTCGTGCGGGTCGTTTCGACGAGTTCGGCATCGCTTCCCGAAACGGTAACGACCGCATCAGGCGTTCCGATCTCGAGCTTGACCGTAAGGTCTGCCGCCTGCCCGACCGTAAGTCTAACGGGCGAAATAACGACCTTTTTGAAGCTTGGTGCCTCTGCCGAGACTTCGTACTGGCCGGCGGGCAGGCCGATAAGCTGGTAAGAACCATCGGATTTGCTGACGGTTGTTCGGGATACTCCCGTCGCGATCTGTTTTGCGGTAACCGTTGCTCCTGCGACAACCGCTCCGTTAGGGTCGACGACGGTGCCGGAAAGGTCCGCAGCGGTCGATTGCGTCTGGGAAAAAACAGCCGCGGTGAACATGCAAACTGCGAACGCAGATGCAAAAATACGTACCGCCGTCTGAAAGGCTCTGGACGGATATGGGGTCATTTGAGTGTGTCTCCTTATGTACCTCAGAATTTTTAAGCTTCAAATCTGTTTGGGAACGCCGCTTACGCCGAGTTTGTTGGTCCGCACCGCTCCGTAAGAACGGCCGTGTAGGCGAAAGTTCCCGAGATGGACGTCACCTTCAGGGAACGCATTTGCGACAACAGTTTTTGAAAGAAAAGATTAACTTTCGAAGTTGTACTCCAAATGCGTGATTTACGCAAGTAAAAACTGACATTTGTGCCAATTTTATGAAAAGAAAATACACGCTTAGCAGTTTTTGCGAGGCGCCGTACAATATGTTCGGTATCGCAAGCCGGAGACAGCTGAAATTATGCGGATAATTCCGATCTCTATCCCAACGCCCTTCTATGTCGGCGACGTCAATGTTTATCTGATCCGCGAAGACCCGATCACTCTCATTGATGTCGGCCCGAAGACCGCCGCGGCAGAAAAAGCTCTTGCCGACGGACTCGGGCGCGAGGGCTTGTCATTCAAGGACGTTCGGCGGATCGTTCTTACGCATTCACACGAAGATCACTGCGGCCTTGCGAAAAAGGTTCGTGATCAGGCGTTGAACGCCGAGATCTTTGTGCACGAGTGGGAAACCGGCCATCTGTTCGGCCGACTAGCACAGGATGAACATCGCGAACTGCTGCTCCGGGGAGGCGTTCCGGCGAGTATTTTTGATGAGATGCAACTGCTGTATTCGGAGATCAGCTTGCTGACGGACTCTCTGAGCGAAAGCGAATACAAGCCTCTCCGGGACGAAATGGAACTTGAATTTGACGGCGGTTCACTCACGGTCCTACATACACCGGGACATACACCGGGCTCCTGCTCGCTGTTTCGGGCCGCCGATCGTACGATGATCTGCGGCGACTGCGTCCTGAAGCGCATCACGCCCAATCCAATGCTTGCGCCTGATCCGCACGACCGAACGAAACGCTTTCCCGCCCTTGCCGAGTACCTTGTCTCGCTCGCACGCATCCGGTCGTTTTCACCGACCCTCGCTTATGGTGGCCACGGCGAACCGATCCGTGATTTTGACGAGATCTTTCATCGATATGTACGATCGATCGACGACCGCCAGAGAAAGGTGATGTCGCTGGTCGGGAGCGGTACGACCGCGTTCGATCTCGCGAAAAGGCTATTCCCTGATTCATTCGGACATGGCGTGCATCGCTTTCTGGCGATTTCCGAGGCGATCGCTCATCTGGACTACGCTCACGGAAATGGCCAGCTCTCGGTCGAATTGAGTTCCGGCGTGGAGATCTACAAGACTGCCGAAAGCGCCTCCATTTGATGAATGATCTTTCCGGCTTGAATGGATTTCTCAGCGGCTCTGTTGATCGCCGCAACTCCGGAAAACCCCGGAAAGCTGTTCAATCGCTTCGAAACAGCCGAATCGATTACCCTGCGTCCTTCGTCATCGCCAAAAAGTTGAGCGATCGTATAGTTCGAACGTACATACCCGAGTGCGCTTCCTCCGACCGGCTCCCAGAAATGATCGATGACGAAACGCGCCAACTTCTGCGAGATCGGCTGCCTTTCCAGCTCAAGCCGGGCGACGCGCGAGTAGAAGTTCGTATGCAAAGACTCCTCTCGAAGGATCGCTCGCAGTATTTGCGTAAGAACTGGATGGTTCGCCTTCTCCATGAGACGGCGGTATGCCTGACCTGTCGTCATCTCGTTGATCGCGCCGAAGATCATATGCGTGCCGGTGAATCGCCTTCCAACCAGATTGGTCAGGGTGGTGATGGCATAGGTGTGAGCCTTGTAGAATCTCCCGACCGATGAGCGAACCCCTTCATACCATCGCTCATCGGTTTCATAGCCCAATTCATTTAGAAAGCGATCCAGAAGCTGGCCGTGCACCAGTTCTTCCTCGCCCCACCTGGCCATAAACTTGCTGATATGCGGGTCTCGACCAGTTGGCGTCCGGCGAAGTTCGCGATAGTACATGTCCGTCAAACTCTCTACATCGCGCATATAGAAGAGAACCGGAACAAGACGCGCGTCAAAGGGATACTGCCGCACCTCGTGCCAATTGATCGACGACAAGAATTCGGGAGTTACGCTTGAGGGTTGAGCCTCGTACCAGTCAAGGACGTCCTTTTTAGATTCAAATGTCATAAGCCTCCTGGAAACGGCCTCTTGAGACGTTTCCGCTTATAACCAAAGTTCGTCGAATTGCTATTTTCGGTTTCACCCTCGCACGGGCGCGAGTGATATATTCAAAGGATATGAAGTATTCTGTCTTGTTATTCGTCTTTCTATTGGTTTTTAGTGTCAATTTCCCGGCTCAAACCAAATCGCTGCAGGTCGCGGGCGAAAAGCATCTCGCCAATATCAAGCAGCTGACATTTGGCGGCGAGAACGCGGAAGCTTACTTCTCATCGGACGGCAAACGCCTGATCTTTCAGTCAAAGCGTGACGAACATAAGTGCGACCAGATCTACACGA
The DNA here is from genome assembly GCA_019186825.1 of Pyrinomonadaceae bacterium. Lineage (GTDB taxonomy): Bacteria > Acidobacteriota > Blastocatellia > Pyrinomonadales > Pyrinomonadaceae > OLB17. Next base: position 76,175 of record JABARP010000007.1, on the reverse strand, counting down.
TGAATGTCGATGGATCGAACGTAAAACAGGTGTCCGACGGTGAAGGCCGAACAACGTGTTCATATTTCTTTAAGGGCGGCAAGAAGATCCTTTATGCTTCGACACGCGCAGGATCAAAGGACTGCCCCCCGAATCCTGATTTCTCGAAGGGTTACGTCTGGGCCGTCTATCCGGATTACGACATCTACACTGCGAACGCCGACGGCAGCAACTTGAAGAAGCTGACCGACACTCCCGGTTACGACGCCGAAGCCACGATCAGCCCGAACGGCAAGAAGATCGTCTTTACGTCCGAACGCGACGGCGACCTCGAACTCTATTCGATGGACACCAACGGCAAGAACGTAAAGCGCCTTACGCACGAACCGGGCTACGACGGCGGTGCCTTTTTCTCACCTGACAGCAAGATGATCGTCTATCGCGGTTCGCATCCGACCGATCCAAAGCTTATTGAGCGCGACAAACAGTATCTGAAAGAGCACCTGATCGTTCCGATGGTCTTTGAGGTTTGGGTGATGAACGCCGATGGTTCGAATAAGCGGCAAGTTACCAACCTGGGAGTTGCGAGCTTCGCTCCATATTTTACTCCGGACGGCAAAAGGATCATTTTCTGCACGAACTATTTCGCAACTGATCCAAAGAAGAGGAATTTTGATCTTGCGATCATTAATATCGATGGCACGGGCCTCGAGCGCGTTACGTTCAACGATTCGTTCGATGGATTCCCGATGTTCTCGCCCGATGGCAAGAAGCTTGTTTTCGGTTCTAATCGGAACGCCGCAAAACAGGGCGACACAAACGTTTTTATTGCCGATTGGGTAGAATAGTCCAATTCGGTCTTTGTTCTTGATTTTTGGATCGACAGGCTGCACGAGCCTCTCGAATAGTTTTCCGTTTTAGCATGAAAAAGCTCGATCTCCGCACCCTATTTTTGACCTTCGCATTGGTGGCCACATCGGCCGCCGCTCAGGCCGTTCAGCCGGCAAAGGAAACGGTCGGCCTTAGAAGAACGATCGAGTATCTCGCATCAGACAAACTCGAAGGCCGCCGCACAGGCTCAAAAGGCGCGAATCTCGCTGCTGATTACGTCGAGGCTCAATTCAAAGCAGCCGGCTTAAAGCCGGGCGTTAATGGAAAGGCCTACAAGCAAGAATTTCCTTACGTAACCCATGTCGAGATCGGTCCCGCAAATACATTTTCTGCAACGCGTGGCACTTCAGATCTTAAAATGACGGACCTCGAGATCTCGCCTGTGGGATTCTCGCCAAATGGAAAGGTCGGAGATGCGCCGTTGGTATTCGCCGGGTTCGGCATCACCGCAAAAGATCAAAAATACGACGACTACAGTCGCAACGGTGCCCGGCTCGATGTAAAGGGCAAGGTAGTCGTCGCATTTGATGGAAATCAGGCGAACGACGACCCGCACTCTCCTTTTCGCCGCTTTGACCTGCGCACAAAAGCTTCGATCGCAAAAGAAAATGGCGCCGCCGGCCTGATCGTGATCTCACGGGAGAAGAACTTCGCCGATGAGCGTTTGAGAAAACTAAGTTTCGACCAGACTCTGGGAACGGCAGCCGTACCAACTTTTGTCATTTCAAGAAAAGGTGCGGTCGCGTTGTTGGGGCTTGATGCCGCCGGATTGGACAAGCTCGAAGCTGATGCGATTAAAGGCGGCGGCGATGTTGCCGCGACTTCGACGCTTTCATTCAATGTCGATCTTGTTCAGAAAACGGTTCCTGCCTATAACATCATCGGAGTGCTCCAGGGCAACGATCCGAAACTGAAGGACGAAGCGATCGTCATCGGGGCTCACTATGACCACCTGGGACGCGGCGGTTCGGGTAGCCTTGCGCCGAACTCCACAGAGATCCATCACGGCGCCGATGACAATGCCTCTGGGACCGCGGCGATCATCGAGATGGCAAGGAACTTCGCACATTTAGGGAAAAATGCCCGCACGTTAGTGTTCATCTCCTTCAGCGGCGAGGAGGAGGGCCTATATGGCTCGAACTGGTACGTAAATCATCCGACCTTTCCCATCGCGCAGACAGTGGCGATGATAAATCTCGATATGGTCGGCCGCCTCAACGAAGGCAAATTGACGATCGGCGGTATGGGCACGGCGTCCGAGTGGAAAGCGTTGGTGGAAAAATATTCCAAGGACCATGCTGGAAAGCCGCTCTTCCACTTACAGCTCAATGACGACGGTTTCGGCCCATCAGACCACTCATCGTTCTACGGTAAAAAGATCCCTGTACTTTTCTTTTTCACCGGCACACACGCGGACTACCACAAGCCGTCCGACACTGCCGAGAAGATCAACTACGATGGTGAGTACGAGATCGTACGATTTGTCGAGCGCATCGTGAACGCCCTGGATGCGAATGCGACGCGCCCGACCTACGAGGTCGCGAAGTCCGCTCCGGTAGCACGCACTGCGTTCAATGTAAGCCTTGGCACGGTCCCGAATTATGCTGAGACCTCTGACGGACTCCATCTGGATGCTGTTCGGGATAATTCGCCTGCGGCAAAGGCGGGCGTAAAGGGCGGGGATATCGTGATAAAACTTGCCGGCAAGGAGGTGCGTAATATCTCCGATTATATGTTCGCCCTTGGCGAGATGAAGGCCGGCGAAACTTATGAGATAGTCGTACGTCGCGGCAGCGAGACTTTGACGCTGAAGATCGTCCCGGTTCATGCAGGCGGACGATGACCGGCAAGCTGCAAAAATTATCAAGCGGGCACGTTCCCAACTACATGGATGACGGATATTCCCTTTTCGAAATTTCACGGTTTTAAGAATGACTATATAGTTGTCGAGCGAACATCAGCGATAGGTGAGGACATTCCGCATTTCGTCAGATCTATTTGCGCCCGCCACACAGGAGCCGGTGCGGATGGCGTCGCTCTTTTGACAAAACTCGATGGCGATATCGCAGATTTCGATTGCGAGATCATCAACCCGGACGGCTCGATCGCGACGTTCTCTGGCAATGGAACACGTTGCGCTGCTGCTTACCTCGTTAAGAACGGCCTTTCAACCGGCGAAAACCTGCGTTTGAGGACGCGCTCCGGTGTGAAGAGCTTCACGCTCTTAAAGAGCGAGCGGGATATCTATTTTGATTTTGAATCTGAGATCGGGAAACCAAAGTTTAAGAGCAGCGAGATACCCATTATCACTGCCCGTGAAAGCGATGCAGTGGTCAACGAGCCGATCCAGGTGGACGAATCGACCTACACGATATCGGCCGTGAACGTCGGGAATCCCGTCGCCGTTATGTTCGTACCGGTTTTCGAACTTGATTGGCGTGCCATCGGGCCGAAGATCGAGAATCACGAACGCTTCCCAAGCCGCGTCAATGTCGTTTTCGCACGGATCTTTGACCGCCAGAATATCGAGATACGCATTTGGGAACGCGGTGCAGGCGAAACCGCCGCCTCCGGAACGTGCTCGGTCGGTGCCGCAGTTCTTTCCGCGCTTCAGCTAAGAACAGATCGGAAGGTTAGCGTTCACTCGCCCGGCGGCATTACACAGGTCGAATGGAGAGCCATGGACGATGAAGTGGTTATCACCGGAAGCGCAGAGTTCATTTATTCAGGACAATGGCCTTCGGCGGCCAGTTTGACGGCTAAATCTTGACTTATCGCGAGCGGCAATGGATACTTCTTCTCGCATCACCACGATATAAAAAAGGCAGAACTACAAAATATGAAAACAATTGGTTTGCTACTCACCGTATTCCTGCTGTTTGCCGTCGGCATCTCGGCTCAGGATACGGGTTCTTCCACAACAGCTGCTTCCACGGCCAAAACGGAGAAGCATAAATCGCGAGGTCAGGCATTTCGGCCTACCAAGAGCCAGGTAAAGAGCGGCCAGCAAGTACTGATCGACGCTAAGCTTCTTACAGGCGAGGCGACAGGCAAGTACACTGACGAGACGCGCGAGGCGATCCGCAGCTATCAGAAAGCTAACGATCTTGAAGTCAACGGAAAGTTCGACAAAGCGACGCTCGAGAAAATGAATATTCCGCTGACCGATCATCAGCTTGGCAAGGCTCCGGAAAAGAAGGCGGATAGTGCCAACTCGGCACACGATGGACATAAGCGGCCTGCTCCATTCCGAGCCACTGACGAGCAGATCAAATCTGCAAAAACTATACTTGTCGGTGAAAAACTTTTCGCCGGAGAGATCGACGATAAGTTCACTGATGCTTTCCGCGCGAGCCTCGGCGAGTATCAGAAGGCTAAGGGCATAAAGGAGACAAAAACCTTGAACGCAGCCACGCTCGAGAAAATGGGCATTGCCCTGACAGACGAGCAAAAGGCCAACGTCGAAGCTTGGAAAGCATATACTGAATCAAAAAAAGACTAACTCAAGAGGAATTTTGAAATGAAGCGTCTGCTATTTGGAACAACGATCTTTCTCCTTATGGCAGGCGCTTCGTTTGGTCAAAACTCCGCTTCGGAAACAGCCATCCGCAAAGTTATGGATGAGCAGGCGGCCGCTTGGAACAAAGGCGATATCGATGGCTATATGAAAGGCTATTGGGTCTCCGAGAAGCTCACCTTCGTTTCCGGCGACACAGTAACCCGCGGTTGGCAGGCAACTCTCGACCGTTACAAGAAGGGCTACAACACACGCGAAAAGATGGGCGTGCTCACCTTCTCTGACCTTGAGATCACCGTTCTCTCAAAAGATGCCGCGATCGTCCTCGGCTCCTGGCACTTAAAGCGCCAAAAGGATGAGCCGCACGGCAAGTTCACGCTCGTTTTCCGAAAGTTCAAAGAAGGCTGGCGTATCACGCTCGACCATACGAGCTGATCGTTAGAAAGGGTGCATTTTCGGCCTCACCACATTACGATATAACTCGTGAATATTCTCATCGTTCGTCTTAGTGCGATCGGCGATATCATCCATTCCCTGCCGGTGCTTGCCGCCATCAAACGGCATTTGCCCGACTCGCGCGTTTCCTGGGTAGCAGAACAGCGTTCCGCCGAGATCTTACGCGGAAATCCCCTGGTCGATGATCTGATCGAGGTTGATACACGCTCTTTCAAAGGTGGAAAGACGATCGAAAATATTCTGATCGAGATGTCACGCCAGGCACGCCTGATCCGCCGTTCAAAATACGACGTCGCGATCGACTTGCAAGGCCTTATCAAATCTGCGGTCGCAACACAAGTCTCCGCGGCGAAAAAGCGTTGGGGGTTCGACAAAAAGGGGTTGCGCGAGCCCGCTGGACGCATCTTTTACACCGACACGGTGACGACAGAGCCGAAGATACACGTCATTAGGAAAAATCTTGCCTTGGCGGCTGCAGCTCTCGGTTTTGAGGCTGATTCCGAGGTCGAATTCCCGATCGCGACGGGTGACGAGCATCGCAAAGAGGTGGAAACTCTGATCGCAAGGGCAGGTGGACGAGCCTTCGCGATCCTGAATCCGGCTGGCGGCTGGGTTACGAAGTTATGGCAAGCGGCTGACTTCGGAAGGCTTGCTGACAGGTTGGATGGCGAACTTGACCTAACGCCGATCGTCGTGACCGGCCCGAACGAGGGTGAACTCGCTGCCGCCGTCCGTGCAAACTCTCGATCCGAACGCACGATATTTGCTGAACCGAGCCTGAAAGGCTTTTATGAGCTTGCAAGGCGAGCGGCCGTTTATGTGGGCGGTGACACTGGCCCGACGCACCTTGCGATCGCGGCAGGAGCACCTGTCGTTGGGATCTTCGGACCCACCGAGTGGTGGCGGAATGGGAGCCTCAACCCCGACGACATTTGCGTCGAGCGTACCGATATTGGCTGCCGCGTAGATTGTCATCGGCGTACTTGCTCGAACTGGATCTGTATGGACATACCTGTTGAAACCGTCTTTGAAGCTGTTCAAAAGCGGATGCGAACCGAAACAAAAGCAACGAATCGCCGCTGATCAGCGTCAATAAACTTTGGTACCAATTGCGGCCGAATCCGTTATACTCATACTTGCTGACATTTCTAAGAATCTGGTCCCGAGGAATTTTCACCTGATGAACAAAGCAATCGCGAGAGCGGCAAGTCTCATCCTTATCACGCTTGCGGTGTGTAGTTTTGCGGCAGCTCAGCAGCTCCCTACGGCGGAGTCTTTTGTCGGCGAAAAGCTCCTTTTTGAGGGCAAGGTCAGCAAGATCATTCAGGGCATCGCCATCGCTGACGTCAAATTCTCATTCGACCGTGTCGGTGACAAATATCTGATCCGGGCCGATGCGAACTCAAAAGGAACGCTTGCCCGCCTTTTTCGCTTTTCGTTCCTTCAGAATTACGAAACAACGGTCGATCCGGCGACATTTAACGTGATCGCGACAAAAAAGCACGACGTCCAGCGTGAAAGGATCCGCGACAGCATCGCCGATTTTAACTACGCAGAAAAACGGGTTACTTTCATCGAAAGCGACCCGAACGAGCCAACCCGGCCCCCGCGACGCATCGCCTCTGACCTCTTGGCACCGATGAACGACCTGTCGTCGGCCGCGTATCGGATCCGAATGATGCCGCTAAAGGTCGGAGATAAGTTCAATATCCAGGTTAGTGACTCCGGCCTCATCTACTCGATCCCGGTGGCTGTTGTACGACGCGAACGGCAAAAGACCGAGATCGGCAAACTTTGGTGCTTCCGTATCGTGCCCGAGATCTTTGGGCCAAACCGCCTTATTGAGGGCAAAGGCAGCATGACGATATGGCTCGCCGACAACCCGCTACGCACGCCTGTCCGAGCTGTCGTAAAATTCAAATACGGCAAGTTCGACATTCGAATCCAGGACCCGAACGACGACTAGCTCTCCAAAAATCAACATCTTTCTTGAATCTCGGCGTAAAGAACCGCATACTGTTTTTTTGTTGTTCGTATGCCGAAGAAAGCTGAAAAACTTACGTCTGAACCATCCGCAATAAGCGCTGCCGATCCTTTCGAGTCGACGGTGGATACGCCCGCGCCTCGGAAAAAAGCCACTTCCCCGCGTAAACCAAGGACCGCGAAGACCGCTTCAAAGGCAGAAGAACGGGAAGCCGCGTTTGCGAAGACTGTTGAAGAACCCGCGAAGCCGGTCAGAAAGATCAAGGTGATAAAGGCGAAAGAAAAGGCTGCTACCGCGGTTGCCACACCTGCCGAAGAGGTAAAGTCTGTTGAGACGACGCCAAAGAAGCAGGCTGCAAAGGCTGCGACAAAAACGAGGGCCATTAAGGCCGCTACTCCAAAAACGGCCGTAAAACCCGCGACCAAGACGAGAAAGCGCGCCGCAAAGGCACCTGAATTACATCCGCCAACTGCCGAGGTCGTCAAGACACCCGCGGAACCGGAAGTTATCGAGCGGTCGCGTGCTTTCAACCTCCTGGCAGATGTCGAACTACCAAAGGTCAGACGGCAAAATCGAGCCCGACTTTTGATGCAATCGCCGACAAGACTTTATTTCTATTGGTCGCTGAAGGAAGATCCGTGGCAGCAGATCCATAGGACATTCGGCGAGTCTGGCTCTGCAAGCTATATGCTTGTCCTAAAGCTAAAGGACCTTTCGCGCGATATCGAGGAGATCCATCGTGTTGAACGTGAAGGCAATTGGTGGTTCGAGGTCGAACCGGACGGCAGATATTCGGCAGAGATCGGATTCTATTCTCCGAGCCGCCCGTATTTTCGGATCGTCTATTCGAACACGATTGAAACTCCCCGTCGTGGACCAAGCCCTATGCCTGCAAAGGACGCGGAATGGCGTATCTCTGCGAACAAATTCGCACAGGTCCTCGATGTTTCCGGATTCCAGCGGGATGCATTCGATGTCGCGATGGTCGGCGATGATCCCTACGGAGCGATGGATCGCAGCGAGCGTGCGTTAGCGGGCTTGATCGGAAATACGAATGCTTCGCTCAACGGTATTTCACATGACGATATCCGATACGCTTTGCTTTCGCTTGCTGCCGGCACGTCCCTTGTGCAGCTTCGCAACCGTATTGGAAGTGCCTTGTTCAGCCTGCTCGAAGCAAGTGCTTCGAAGATCGACCCCGCATCCGCGCGCGGCGTACTCGCCGAGCATTTCGAGGTTGACGACTCGGGCTGGACTGAAGACGAACCGGAATTCACATCGATCGGCGGCAGCCGCCTGAACTTCCCGAAACGCCTACGCGCAAAGCGCGTGCCCGCGTATTCGCCGAGATACAATCCGGTTAGTTCGTTCGCACTTCGTTAAGCCGACATTCTATGCCGCTTGGATATTTCAGCCTGATCCTGCACGCACACCTCCCGTTTGTGCGGCATCCGGAATATCCGGAATTTCTGGAAGAAGATTGGCTTTACGAGGCGATCACTGAGGTCTATCTCCCGCTGATCTTCATCTTCCAATCGCTACACGAGTCCGGGGCCAGCCCGAGGCTCGCGATGAACATCTCACCACCGCTCTGCGAAATGCTTGCGGACGAGCTGCTTCAGACGCGTTATACTGCTCACCTCGAAAACCTCATCGATCTAGCTAGAAAAGAAGAGGTTCGCACGCGCAGCGAAGCCGCGGAATTTCATGACGTCGCTCAAATGTACGTCGAAAATCTTACAGCGTCGCACTCGTTGTGGAATGATCGCTATAAGCGAAACCTGCTAACCGCATTCCGCGAACTTAATGACGAGGGTGTGATCGAGATCATCACATGCGCGGCAACGCACGGCTTTCTGCCGCTCATCTCAACGCCCGAAGCAAAGAACGCTCAGATAGAGATCGCTGTCAATAACTACCGGAAACACTTCGGCCGTCAGCCGCGCGGAATTTGGCTTGCAGAGTGCGCGTACGAAAACGGTGCGGAAGATCTCTTGAAAGCGAACGGTATTGAGTATTTCGTCTCCGACACGCACGCGATACTCTACGGTAGCCCGCGGCCGAAATACGGAGTGCACGCTCCGGTGGTTTGTCCAAATGGCGTCGCTGTTTTTGCTCGTGATGTAGATACAAGCCGACAGGTTTGGTCAGCCGAAGCGGGCTATCCGGGCAACCAACTCTATCGAGAGTTCTACCGCGACATCGGTTGGGATGCACCGCTTGAGTATCTGCTGCCGCACCTGCATTCCGACGGCGGACGGCGCCACCTTGGACTGAAATATCATCGTATCTCGCCGAAAGGCACGCCTCAGGACAAAAAGCTGCCATACATCCCTTCGCTCGCACGCCAACGTGCGTCAGACGACGCTTCGGATTTTATCGGCAAACGTATCGAGCAGGCGAAAAAACTCCGCGAGACATTTGAGGGCCACCCGCCTCTGGTGGTCTCGCCCTATGAGGCGGAACTATATGGCCATTGGTGGTACGAAGGTCCGCAGTTCATCGACTTCTTCTTTAAGAAGATCCATTTCGACCAGGACGATATCGAATGCATAACGCCGGGTGATTTCCTCGATTCCGGCCTGCCGATCCAGGTGCAGCAACCGATAGCATCGTCCTGGGGCGAAGCCGGTTATTACAAAGTTTGGCTGAATGAAAGAAACTCCTGGATGTATCCGTATCAGCACGACGCCGAAAGGCGTATGACCGCACTTGCAAATAGATTCGGGGCCGACGCAACCAAAGAGCAGGCTCGGATCCTTGACCAGATGGCCCGCGAGCTCCTGCTCGCACAGTCATCCGACTGGGCCTTCCAGATCTATCAGGGCACGACCGTCCAGTACTCGACCCGACGCTTCGAATCGCACATCCAACGGTTCAGCTTACTCGCCGATATGCTCGAATCCGGCACCATCGACCACGAACTCTTCAACGAGATCGCCACCCGCGACAATATCTTCCAAGAGCTCGATTTTCGCCTTTATCGTTCGCGATAAAGGCACCTTCGACCTCTATTCGTTGGGTTTACTTGCCTTACGTATTTGCGGGCTATATCATTTTTTTAGACCTATAGGAGAAATTCATGGCAGATAATGGCGTAGAAATTGCGCCCGCAGACGGAAGACTTGGTATCTTGATGGTCGGCCTCGGCGCCGTCAGCACGACGCTCATTGCAGGCGTTGAGGCAGTAAAGCGTGGACTTTCGCAGCCGGTCGGCAGCCTTACACAAATGGGCACGATCCGTTTAGGCAAACGGACCGACAATAATTCGCCGTTTATCAAGGATTTTGTTCCGCTCGCCTCGCTCGACGATATTGTCTTCGGCGCATGGGATATTTTCACAGATAACGCGTTCGATTCGGCAACAAATGCCGGGGTACTTGATCGCTCGCTTCTTGACCAGATAGGCGAACCGCTCGCAGCCCTTTCGCCGATGCCTGCGGTGTTCGAGCAAAAGTGGGTCAAGCGTATTCACGGCAATAACGTGAAGACCGGTAAGTCCAAGATGGACCTTGCCGAGCAACTGATCGCGGACATTGCCAGATTCAAAACGGAGAAGAATTGCGCGCGGCTCGTGATGGTATGGGCGGCGTCGACCGAGATCTATATCGAAGAGACCGATGTTCACAGATCGGTCGAGGCTTTCGAAAAGGGCCTCTACGACAGCGACCCGAACATTGCCCCGTCAATGATCTATGCGTATGCGGCCATCAAATCCGGCGTTCCTTTCGCAAATGGTGCTCCGAATCTGACGGTAGATATCCCTGCCATCGTACAGTTAGCCGAACAGCACAACGTTCCCATTTGCGGTAAAGATTTCAAGACCGGCCAGACATTGATGAAGACCATCATCGCTCCGGGCCTGAAGGCACGTATGCTCGGCCTCGACGGTTGGTACTCCACAAACATCCTCGGCAATCGGGACGGTGAGGTGCTTGACGACCCGGAGAACTTCAAGACCAAAGAGGAATCGAAACTTTCCGTACTCGAACATATTCTGCAGACAGAAGTTTATCCGGACCTCTACGGAGATTTTTCTCACGTCGTAAGGATCAACTATTATCCGCCGCGTGGAGATAATAAGGAGGGCTGGGACAACATCGATATCTTCGGCTGGCTCGGGTACAAGATGCAGATAAAGATCGACTTTCTCTGCCGCGATTCGATACTTGCAGCCCCGCTGGCTCTCGACCTTGCGATCTTTATGGACCTCGCCCAGCGTTCCGGAATGAAAGGAATTCAGGAATGGCTGTCGTTCTATTTCAAGGCACCGCAGACCGCACCGGGTCTTTATCCGGAACACGATCTCTTCATTCAGCTAATGAAGCTAAAGAACACGCTGCGGCATCTGAAGGGTGAGGATATGATCACGCACCTCGGCCGTGAGTATTACGAGTAGCGGGATCCTTGCTATACGACGATCACTTCTTCTTTTCCGGAAAAATTGCACGATGTGCTTGCTTTGATTTCGCGTTGTATGTTAATTCTAGGAATGGAATGGGTCTCCATGCTTGTTCCATAAACTCTTTTGATCACGCGGGATGCTTGACCGGCGTGAATCAGCCAACTAATAACAAATTGAAATCATCATTAGTGAGGACGGAAACGTCTTGCTCAACTAGTGTAGTCAAATTGAGTCTCCATTAGTTCGAGGTCGTTTCGGATCTTTATAATGGCTTAGGCATTTTGGAGTTACAGCAAATGAATAAGGAAGCAGCGAAAAAGAAAAACGTGGAGGCAAAGGGCATCTTACTTGACCCCGATCGCAAGAGTCCGAAAGCTGCGGACTTCGAAGATCGTCTTTCGCGTCTGATCGTCGGTCAGGAACGAGCGGTACGGCGCATGAGTGGTCTTTTCCAGATCTATCTCGCCGGAATGAACAATCCGTCGCGGCCGATCGGCACTATGCTCTTCTTGGGACCGACAGGCTCCGGAAAAACTCGCGTTGTCGAGGCCGCCGCCGAGGTTCTCTTCAATGACCCGCATGCGGTCGTGAAGATCGATTGTGCGGAATTCCAACATTCACACGAGATCGCAAAGCTGATCGGATCGCCTCCGGGGTATCTAGGCCATCGCGAGACATCTCCTATGCTTACTCAGGAGAATATCGACAAGGCGCACACCGAGGATAATAAGCTCACGTTCATTCTTTTTGATGAGATCGAAAAGGCTTCTGATTCTCTCTGGCAGCTTCTACTCGGCATCCTCGACAAGGCAACTCTGACGCTTGGTGACAATCGTCGGGTCGATTTCTCTAAGACGGTCGTCATTCTGACCTCGAACCTCGGCGCACGAGAGATGTCCGATATGATCTCGGGCGGGATCGGCTTTGCTCCAACAAAACAGGACAAGGTCAAGGAAGATAACGAGATCGACACAAAGATCTATCGAACCGCACTCGAAGCGGCGAAGCGTAAATTCTCACCGGAATTTATGAACCGCATCGACAAGGTCGTCGTCTTCCGAAGTTTAAAGGAACACCACCTCCGCCAGATCCTCGACATCGAGCTGGCGGCGGTACAAGAGCGGATCACGGAATCTGCCGGCACGAAGTTCATTTTTGAATGTTCCGACAAGGCAAAAGAATTTTTGCTGAATGAGGGCATCGATCTTAAATACGGAGCCCGCCACCTCAAGCGTGCGATCGAACGTTATCTTGTTTATCCGCTCTCAAACCTCGTTGCGACCGAACAGGTCGAGACCGGCGACCTCGTACTTGTCGATTTCGACCGTGAAAAGGAATCGCTGATATTCACCAAGCAGTCGGGTAAGATGATTATCGCAGAACCCGAAGAAGGGCACGACATCGATCTGGAACCTCTTGTTAGTGCTGACGGCGTCGGGGTGCCGCTTCCTTCCGTGGCAGCTGCACCGCAGATGAGCCGGTCAAAAGACGGTGAAGACTCAGAAGAGGCGTAAGCTTTTCAAAGACATCTCTCCAACCAGGCAATTGGCGACTCGACGGCGGGTCGCCCTTTTTGTTTTTAATATATACGGTTAGCCATATATATATCATTCTGTGTGGCTTTTGCTAGACGTTGTCCAAGGCCTGGAGAATGTCGGCCTTTAGATCCTCGATATCTTCGATCCCTACAGAGAATCTGATAAGCCCATCACTGATCCCGGCAGCCTCCCGCTCTTCAGGCGAAAGCGTCGCATGCGTCATTGAAGCCGAATGCTGAACGATAGACTCCACGCCACCCAATGAGGTCGCCAAGGCACACAATCGCACGGAGTTAACAAAAGCCCGCCCCCGCTCTATCGTGCCTAGATCGAACGAGACCATACCGCCAAAGCCGGGAGCCATCTGCCCCTTCGCTATCTCATAATTAGCGTACGAGGGCATTCCGGGGTAATACACCTTATAAACTCGTTCGTCGGAAGCCAACATATTTGCGATCACATATGCGTTTGAGTTATGCCTTTCCATTCGTAGGGCAAGGGTTTTGATGCCACGGAGGACCAACCATGCGACCTGTGGAGCAATATTCCCTCCAAACAATTTCGCCCCCTTCTGCCGTGCTTTTTCTATCAGGTCGGTACGCCCTGCCAAAAGCCCTGCAGTGAGATCGCTGTGCCCGCCAAGGTATTTTGTTCCACTGTGTACTACAATGTCGATCCCAAACTCGGCCGGCCGCTGATTGAACGGCGTAGCAAAAGTGTTATCCGCGAGTGTTACGATCCCGCGCTTCTTCGCGATCTCGGCCACTTCGCGCAGATCGGTTACGTTGAGCAGCGGGTTCGATGGTGTCTCGATTAGGAACATTTTCGTCCTATCGGTTGCCGCGTCGGCATATGCCCCTGCATCGGTCGCATCCACAAAGATCGTTTGAATGCCGAATTCTGTCTCTATGAACTTCAAAAAATGCTGCGTCGTCGAATATCCCGACCGTGGAGCAACAATGTTCTCCCCAACCTTGACGGTGGTCAGGATAGCCGCTGAGATCGCTGCCATGCCTGAAGCAAATGCGAGTCCGGCATCTGCATTCTCCAACTCCGCGATCGCAGCTTCCAGGGCAGCCGTTGTAGGATTGCCGATCCTTCCGTAATAGAAGCCCGGAACTACTTCGTTGTGTATGGCTGCGGCCTCATCAGCATCAGCAAACGCAAAAACAGATGCATTATATATGGGCACGGAAAGGGCCCCGTGATTTTCGCTGCGATCCAGTCCGGCGTGGACCGCCTTGGTAAATATTGAGCTATTTTTCATAAGTAGTTGTGGTCCCGATTGCATTTATATATATGCGTAGCGTAATATGTGCGTTGAGGTGGAGGTCCAAAAAGAATGGGAACCGACAATATCGACGCACTTTGCTCACTCTTTCTAAGTCTATCCGATCCAACACGGCTAAGACTTATTCGCCTGTTGGCGAACGACGAACGACCTGTCGGCTACCTGGCCGAACATCTTGGCGAGAGCCAGCCCAAAGTTTCCAGGCACCTCGCATTCCTTCGTGATCACGACGTAGTGGCTACCCGGCGGGAAGGAAAACACATCTACTATCGAATAAATGAGCGTTTCGAAGGGCTAGGAGCCATCCTTTCCGTAATCTTCAGGGGCGACAGCATGCCGCACACCCTGCCCACCGAGGAGATCCATCCAAACCAACATATACGGATATCCGCATATGTTGAAGATGACGATTTGCCGGTCTTTTTACTCTAAACGCCTGATCTTTCCGGGCCTTCGACCTTATAACAGGCAAGAAACTCCTTGTTGCCTTCCGCACCGAGGATCGGCGACGGCATTATGCCAACGGCCCGCAATCCAAGGCCTTCTGCGAACGCGTTCACCTCTTTAACAACGCGCTCATGCTTCTCCGTTTCGCGAACGATCCCGCCTTTCCCTACCTCGCCTCTTCCGACCTCGAACTGCGGTTTTATGAGAACCACAGCCCTTCCGCCTATTGTCAACAGCCTCGGGAAGATCGGGAGTATTTTCGTCGCCGAAATGAACGAGACGTCCATAACGATCAGGTCGAACGCGTTTCCGCCGACATCGACAAGGGCGAGGTTCCGAGCATTTGTGTTCTCAAGCGATACTACGCGTTCATCGCTGCGTAGACGCCAGTCCAGCTGGTTTGTCCCGCTATCAACGGCAACTACCTTTTCCGCACCATGCTGCAGCAGGCAATCTGTGAACCCGCCGGTCGAAGAGCCGATATCAAGACAAGTCAGCCCCTTCGGGTCTATTTCAAAATGTTCAAGGGCGGCTTCAAGCTTAAGGCCGCCGCGGCCCACGTAGCGGGCGACAGCCCCTTCCTTTAGGCGAATCGGTGAATCGGTCGCAACCTTTTCAGAAGGTTTCTCAACGCGGCGTTCATTCACAAGAACGACGCCGGCCATAACGAGGGCTTGTGCCTTCGTCCGGGAATCCGCTAGCCCGCGTTCCGTGAGCAAAATATCGATCCGTTCCTTCAGCATTTCGACTGATATGCAAACTTGATTCTACCCTAACTTTCCTATCGGGCGAGGTGTCGTGATAACTTTGAAGCAAGGAAGATGGACCGCTCACCTAAGGCATTTGTTCGTTACGCGTGGTTTACGCTCGGCTATAACATTCTCGTTATCTTGTGGGGCGTATTTTTGCGTGCTTCGAAATCTGGCGATGGCTGCGGCCAGCATTGGCTAACTTGCAACGGAGAGGTGCTGCCGACGGCTCCGGAACTAAAGGCGGTAATTGAATTTTCGCACCGAATAATGAGCGCGGTTGACGGCGTCGTGGTCTTCGCACTTTTTGTGTGGGCGTTGCTCCTTTGGAGACGCCATCGACATGAACAGTCGCGTTCGACCTTCCTCTTCAGTGCGGGAGCATTGTTCTTCGTCATAACGGAAGCGTTGGTCGGGGCAGGCCTCGTTCTTACGGGCAATACCGCGGAAAATCTGACCGCTGCTCGCCCTTTCTGGATGGCAGGCCATCTGATCAATACATTCATTCTGCTTGGACTCCTAGCCCTCGCTGCCAGACGTGCAGCCGGCGGTGCTCCGCTCGCCTTCAATATCGGGAGAAAGCCAATTTTGATCCTTGTCTTCTGTCTCGTAGGGATCCTCGTCGTTGGCACAAGTGGTTCGATCGCCGCCTTGGCAAATATGCTCTTTCCGAGCAAGAGCCTGCTTGGTGGCCTAGAGCAGGATTTCTCCTCGGACTCGAACGTCCTGGTGCTTCTGCGGCCGCTTCACCCGCTGATCTCTATCGGCACGATCATTTTCCTCATATTTGCGGCCGATTGGCTTAAAAGGAATATTCCCGATGACCCGGACATTGTTCGCTGGGCAAAAGCACTTTCCTGGCTCGCTATCATACAATTCTTCTTCGGAGCGGCAACTTTATTGACACATATGCCGATGCTGATGCAGATCGGGCACCTCCTTCTCGCCGACCTGGTCTGGATAAGTTTCGTTATGCTTGCTGCAAACACTTTGTCACCGCAACGCGTTACGCTAAAATCTGCAACAAGGGCCCTTGAGGCGACGTAAAGCTTATTTGCGTAGGTCTCTGAGGGATTTCCGCCCTTTGACTCTTGATCTTTTATGCAGCGGCGCATACTGATAATCGACGATCACGACGATCTTGCAAGCGCACTCGGCGAAGTCTTCTCGCACGTTGGGCATGAGGTCCGAGTTCTTCAAAGCCGGGCCGACGCCATTGGCCTCGGCAACCTTGATAGTTTTGATGTCGTGATTTCAGACCTTGATGTTGAGGCGGCCGCTGACCTTGCTCCATGCGAGGGTATAGATACTTGCCTGCCCCACATCTCGCACGTCGATGAGAATGACAAGCTAAAGGCCTTCAAACTGTGTGCAGCGATGTATCGGCAGGAAGAATTCGTCGAAGAGGAACTCCGCCAGATCGTTGCAACAGTTCTAGACTATAAGATCCGCTTCGTTGATAAAGATGCCGAGGTTCAGCACCTCATTGAACACATTGAATTCGAACTTCCAAGCGTGATATCGCTGATGCATATCGTGCTTGAATACCTGATGAAGAGAGTCGAGATGCTTGGCGTCGTAAAACCCGAGAAATCGAATCTTTTTGTCGCCCTCGACGAGGCCTTTGTGAACGCCGTAAAGCACGGCAACAAGTACGACACAACAAAGAATGTCCGCATCGTAGCGGAGGTGTCACCGCTTGAGGCCAAATTCACGATCGAGGATGAAGGCGATGGCTTTGATGTGAATTCGATCCCTGACCCGCTCGACCCCGAAAATCTTTTCAAAACCAGTGGACGAGGCGTCCTTTTCATCTACAACATTATGGACGAGGTCGCTTACAACGAACGCGGCAATCGACTCACGATGGTCAAGCGAACGGATGCCTCGCCGTCAAGTTAGGCTAAGGGGTCGAGGCGGGCAAACCCGTTCAAAAAGATTGCGGGCAGATACAGTCTCCTAAAACTTGAAACCAAACCTTACGCCCAACTTCCAAAAATATCTAAAAGGGAAGGATGTCGTGAATCTCCTATACTCGTCATTCATCTGCATCGAAACCAAATAGCTTTTATGATTCTGCAAAAGCAACTCTTGCAGGTGAGAATTGGTGTGCAATGTGAACTCGCCGATCTCAATAACAAAGACAACACTCGGAAGGCAGTAAGCCCGAAAGCTCAAGCCCCTTTCTTGCACGGCCTCAATACATTCTACGATAGCGTTGTAAATCACATAGGAGTCGTGAAAAACGATCCCCCCCCCGCGCCATCAAGTACATCCAGGCAAAACTCGAAATCTAAGGAAGTGGCAACATCTGTATGCTCACCGTCGATAAAGCACAACTGTATCTTCTCATCTATAACGTTAGGATCTAACGTCTTTGTGTCTCCGTCTATAGTGATTATCTTTTCGGTCGGAGCCAATTCCGACAAAAGCTCCAGCATCCGCGCTGTCGAATTCTCCGGATAACCGTAGCGCACGCCTCGTTCGTCAGGTTGTACCAAGGGCCGCTTGTCGATTGAATAGATCGTAGAACATTTGTCATCAAGCAAATGAGACTGAAGGCTTCCACCCAAATGCGAGCCGATTTCCAAATAGTTGTATCCCGGAGATCTTTCGCGAACTGCACATTGTATAGCCAAGAGTGACCGTCGATCATCCTCGGTTGTCTGACTTTGAATGTTCTCAAATAAGGTTAAATCAAGTGAATTCAGCCTTTCTTCAAAAGTTGCCATGGTTTTAAAAAAGCTAAAGGCAATCCGACGTCTTCTACTATTCTTCTTAATCAAAATAACTGGGTCACTGGCATATAACAGTGCCATTTGCCCACCAGTAAGTGGAGCGTCCCGTATAACCGTCAAAAACATTTGGCGGCTGTGCTGTTCCAAAGACCAAGCCCGCAAATACAGTCATCAACAAAAAACCGTCTGCCCAATTTTCCTTAGCATGGTCCTCTCCTTCGTTAAAATACGGTGATGATACGACTTGCCGTGTTGCAAGTCTTGGCTTGGCAGAATTCCCCTGTATTCTGAGCCAAACCGCTCGTGCGTGTCAATCCCAACCCGTTTGGTGAGCCATTTCAAGAGTCATATAGAGAGTTTGAGGACGCCAAATCAGGATCGAAGGAGAGAGAATCTGAAAGTGAGGGTCATCTGCGGATGATACCATATTGCCTTGTGATTAGATTAGAATCGTTCAAATGAAGGTAACGATCGCACAGATCAACACTACGAACGGCGATATCGCAGGTAACACGGCAAAGATCGTCGATGCGATCGCAAAGGCGCGGCGGCAGGGTTCGGACCTTGTCGTTTTTCCGGAGCTTGTAACGCACGGCTACACCTCACAGGATTGGTTCCAGGATCGCGACATTATCTCTCACGTTGATGACGCACTCACGGCGATAGTTCCCGCGACCGCGGGGATCACGGCGATCGTCGGTACCGTTCGACGGAACGAAGACAACGATGGCCGCAGGCTCTACAACTCTGCCGCCGTGATCACGGACGGAAAGCTTGTCGGATTCGCGGACAAATCGCTGCTGCCCGAATACGACGTTTTCGACGATCCGCGCTGGTTCGAGCCTTCGCCGCCGGGCTCATATCGCCTCTTTGATGTCGCGGGGAAGAAGATCGGCGTTGTCGTCTGCGAAGACTTCTGGAACGACAAGACCTTTTGGAAAGATCGCCTCTACGAGACGGACCCAACGGACGAGGTCATCAAACTCGGTGCTGATGTACTTGTATCGATCAACGCCTCACCTTACAACAAGGGCAAGATCCGACTGCGGTGTGACATGGTCGCGCATAGAGCGAAACTGCAGAAGCTACCGATCGTTTTCGTCAACCTAATAGGCGGCAACGACGGGATCGTCTTCGACGGAGCAAGCCTGATCGCCGATGAAGAGGGCGATATCATCCTCCAGGCTCCTGCGTTTGAGGAATTCGTCGAGACGGTCGAGTTGGACGTTCGCAAGCCCGACGCACGCGGCATTACCGGTGGCGAGATCGCATCCATTCACAATGCTCTCGTCCTCGGCATCCGCGACTACGCTCAAAAGAACGGTTTCAAACGCGCCTTGCTCGGTCTCTCGGGCGGCATCGATTCGGCTCTTGTGGCAGCTTTGGCAACCGAGGCCCTTGGCCCGGAGAACGTCCTCTGCGTAATGATGCCATCACCTTTTTCTTCGACAGGAAGTATTGCCGACAGCGAGGAGCTTGTGAAAAACCTCGGATGCGAATCTCGGCTCGAGCCGATCTCGGATGCCTTCGAAATTCTCCTCAAGCAGCTCAACCTGCACAAGCCGACGAAGGGTGGCGAGAGCCTCGCGGCCGAAAATATGCAGTCGCGGCTTCGCGGCCTGATCCTGATGGCGATCTCGAATGCCGAAGGGCGTCTGCTGCTATCGACAGGGAACAAGAGTGAGCTGGCGGTCGGCTATTGCACGCTTTATGGCGACACGAACGGCGGCCTTGCCGTTCTTGGCGATGTGTTGAAAACAGAGGTTTGGGCCATCTCACGCGAATTGAACGAGCGTGCAGGCCGTGAGGTCATCCCGAACCGCATAATCGACAAACCGCCTTCTGCCGAGCTCGCTCCGAACCAAAAGGATGAGGACAGTCTGCCGCCGTATCCGGTGATGGATCCGATACTTGAAATGTACTTTGAACAAAAGGCTTCACCGGACGAGATCGTAGCGGCGGGCCACGACCGCGAACGGGTCTATTGGATCTTGAATAAGGTCGAGCATCCGGCGAACGAGTTCAAGCGCCAACAGCTGCCGCCGACGATCATCGTCTCAAAGAACGCCATCGGCATCGGCCGCCGCAGGCCGATCACGCATAAATACCGGCGGCAGGCTTAGACTTTGTCACATATTCAGCTATCATCTGGCCGACAAAAGGAGACGCATATGAAGACGATACTTGGAACCCTCGCAATACTCAGTATTCTGACCGTCACACTCTTCGGTCAGGAGATCGCGGATGCCATTCGGGGTATTGAAGTTGTTGGGACTGCCGAACGGATGGTCGTGCCCGATGAATTGACGTTCCGGATCACGCTTGCTGAGCGTACGATGGGACGCTCGAAGGTCACGATCGAGCAACAGGAAGCGAGTCTTCGCACCGAACTCGAAAAGATCGGCGTCGATGTGGCAAAAGACCTCTCGATCTATGATATTTCCGCAAGGTATGTCCGTCGCCGCCGAGCGTCCGATGTGCAGGCTACGCAAGACTATCGTCTCGTGATCCGTGACCTTACGAAGGTGGCACCGCTTCAGGACCTCGCCGACCGCATAAACGTCAGCCGCCTCGACCTTGTGATCGCGACAAATTCCCACATTGAGGATATTCGTCGCGAACTTCGTATTGAGGCAATAAAGGCGGCCAGGGCTAAGGCGGAGTACATTATGTCGGCGATCGGCGGACACGTCGGCAGCGCGATCTTCGTAAAGGAGGTTGTGCCCGGTGAATCGAGATACGTCTTCGACGGATACGCCTACGCAAACGCCGTCAATGCTTCCGTCATACAACCGCTCTCATTTGCACCGGAAAAGGAAACGGTGACAATAATCGCGAGATTCGAGATCAAATAGCGAAATTTTCCTGCAAGCCAGGACCGGAAGCTCCGTTCTTCAGACATCAGCGAAATTGCTGAATCCTGATACTTACGGAGCCTTTTTTATGCCTCGATTTTCCAGCCCTCTAAACAATATTCGAATCGCAAGTCCATGTTCCGCCGACTGGGATCAGATGTTCGGTGATGAGCGAAAGAGATTTTGCGGCGACTGTAAACTCAATGTTTACAACCTTTCCGCAATGTCTCGTGAAGAAGCCGAGAACTTCGTCACCGCTGCGGAAGGCCGTGTCTGCGTGCGATATTTCGCCCGTCCGGATGGGACAGTTATAACGCAGGATTGTCCTGTCGGCTGGGAAAAGATCAAGCAGAGGACGCGTCGAATGGCGGTTGCGATGGCATCGCTCGTTGCGGCACTGATCACCGGCCTCTTCGCGGTCGGCATGTTCACACGGCGAACGGAGGCAGTCGTCGGAGTTCTTCGCGCTTACCCGACACCGACTCCAACGCCGAAGGCAACGCCCGTTATCATGGGCGGTATCAGCCCGGCGACCGATGAACCATTGATGGGCGAGATCGCTCCTGTAACGCCCGTAAAAAATGGTTCGAGAAGGCCGCTAATGGGCAAGGTCGCGGTGCCTAAGAAGCGTGCGAATTGAGTCTGCGGTGCTTATTTCACAAAGTAGCCTTGTCTTGCACGCATCGTTCGGCCGGCAGGTTGTGTCAGAGAAACGTTCAGCTTGACGAAACTTCCCTTTGGAAAGTCGCCATCCGAATAGAACTGCACCAAGTACTGCGACCTTAGCTCGTTCCCGAGCTGTGTAAAGATGCGGTCAAGTACCTGTGCGTTTCGCTTCATATTCAAGCCGTTGGCGAGTTCGTCTTTCGTGTCGATCGGCTGAAATTTGGGCAGAAAGGCTGTGCCGCCCGTGTCGCTCGCAAACGTCTCCATATTCTGCTGGCCGAAAACGCTGATCGTGTTCAGCTGGTACGAGCTGCCCGCAGGATTTATCGAATAGAAGACCGTGTCTGCGTCCTGTAGGATCTTTAAGACTCGCGCACGCTCTCTTTTCGCTGCGCTATCACGTGCGTCGGCCGTCATTTTGCGAAGCGTTTTCGAGTCGATCCGGTCGATCTTACTTCCAATTGTGCGGTAAAGATCTTGGATAGACTTTGCGATCCGGTCGCTGTTTGTATCCTCGCCGTCTGAGATCACGACGACAACACGTCGGGACGTTTCAGGAGCATTGCGTTTTAGATAATCGACCGCAGCCGCGACCGTGTCGTAAAACGCCGTGTACTGCTTCGTAGGCTGAATGGACTTGACCGCTGCCGCGGAGGCAGCCGCTGAATCGCGCCCATGGACCATCAACGGAGAGTCGCCTATCGAGAATACTGCCGCACGGTCTTCCGGCCGCATCACCTGTTCGAGGAATTTCGCGGCCGTCTCCTGCTGGAACTTGTACATCGGGCTGGTCGTCGCCGAAACGTCAAAAAGTAATGCTATCTCGAGCGGCACCTGATCCGCCGAACTGACGGCCTCGACCGTCTGTAACTTGCCGTCCTCGAGAACCCTGAAGCTTGTTTTGTCCAGGCCCTTTACCGGCTCTCCTGCCGCGTCAGTAACGGCCGCCGGGATCACGATCAGGCGTGATTCGACCTTGATCACCTCGCCATCATCGGCCGGTGGCGGTGTCGCGGCAGGCTCCGGCTGAGTGGTCTGGGCAAAAGCTCCGACTGCAGACGCAAGAAGCAGTAAACAGAAGGCAAGAAGGGCGTGGCGACAGTTGGGTCTCATTTCTTCTGAAGGGCAATTATCCGGAGGGAAGAGAATGGCGTTGAGCTAAGGCCGAGTGAGAATCTTGATCTCGGCCCTTAGCATCAACGCCGTTGCTGGTAAAACGAATTTATTCGTTGTCAGGGCTCGGCGAATCGACCGGTGTCGTCTTGACCTCAACGTTCGTATTGATGCCGCGGCTAACAAGAAGCTTAACCTCGACACGTCGGTTCTGTTCACGGCCCTCGCGAGTCGAGTTATCGGCAATTGCCTGCAGCTCGCCAAAACCATATGAAGTTCCGATGCGTCGGAGCGGAACGTTGCCGTTCTCGACCAAATAGTCAATAACCGCCTGTGCACGACGCTGGCTCAAAACCTTGTTCTTTGCCGTGCTGCCGTCCGACGATGCAAAGCCTGTAACCTCGATCGTATAGCCCTTCAGGCTGCGTGCAGCGTTGGCAACTTGATCGAGAGCAGCTTTCGCCTCGGATGAGAGGCTCGCGCTGTTGACCCTGAAATTAACCGTCGCCGTGGACTGAACAACATAGTCGTCGAGGTCCGAGATGCGCTTGTTCGTAGCGTTTACGCCTGCGACCGCAGCATCAGCGGTTTCCTGTGCGGCCTTCGCACCGCCCTTGGCGGCGTTCGAGATGGCCATCAGCTCATCGATCTGTCCCGAAAGACGCTTTGCGTTCTGTTCGGTCGCGGTGATGCGGTCCTCTGCGGGCGAAACGCGTGCATCGATCGACTGAGCCGTCAATAGATTGCTCTTGTCAAAGCGGATCTTGCTCGCTGACAACGCCCCCGAGCTATCGCCAATTCCTTCGACCTTGAGATTCAGACCGCGTACAAGTGCTGACGCCGGGAATCGATCCCCACCCCAAAAACTATTATTCTTAATGCTCGTATTCGGCGAGACAACGACGCGGGTGTTAACACCAACGCTGTCGCGGACGACGAACGAATTTTCGTCTTCCATCTGAACGATCACGCCTTTGATCTCATACTTCTGCCCGCTCGCGAGGTTGCGTGTCTGCGCTTCCTGAGCGAAAACGAGCCCGACACCTGCAAACGCCATCAAAAGGCTTGTTGCAAAAATCTTCTTTAACATCGAATTACTCCTCCAGTTCCGTATCCTTAAAATTGCTAAGGGGAGTTGACGGCTGTTTTGACGCCTTATCCCTTTTGCCGGGTTGTAAACAAGATCCCGGTCGAATTCAAAAAAGCTAATGGCAACTCAGGTCAACAGCGTAAAACCCGCGTTAAACACAGAATATACCACTAATTTTTTGACCGACTCAACCCTTTTTTCCCAGGATCCCTATATAGAAAACTCGGCGTTTTCGAGATAGTTCTTCAGGTAGGAGAGAAACTTCTCTGCGTCGGCACCATCTACGATACGATGGTCATAGGTGAGCGCAAAGTATGCCATATTACGTATAGCGATAAAATCTTCGCCATCCGCCGATGTCATTACTTTTGTGCGTTTTTCGATGGTTCCGACACAAAGTATCGCAACCTGCGGCTGATTGATGATCGGCGTGCCGAAAAGCCCGCCGAAAACGCCCGGATTCGTGATGGTGAATGTCCCGCCCTGAACCTCGTCCGGGTTAAGTTTCTTTGTTCGCGCACGATCGGCAAGATCGTTCGCCGTAACAGCCAATTCGGCAAGCGAAAGATTGCCCGCACCCTTTATCACAGGCACGATAAGGCCCCAATCGAGGGCAACTGCCATCCCGAGATTGATATCGCCCTTATAGACGATCTCATCGCCTCTGACCTGCGAGTTTACGATGCGATGCTCGCGTATCGCAGCAACGACCGCCTCGAAGATGAACGGCATGAACGTGAGTTTCGTGCCGTATTTCGCCTGAAATTCCGCCTGATGCGCCTTGCGGAATTTTGCGACGTTCGTCATATCGATCTCGTAAACGCTCGTAACGTGAGCCGAGGTCTGCTTTGAGAACGTCATATGTTCGGCGATCTTCTTCCGCATCACCGACATTTTTTCGACACGGTCGTCCATCGAGATCGGTGCTGAAGTCGGCGTAAAGGTCGGCGCCGTGGTCGGAACCGATGTTTTTGGAGCCGAAACCGCCTGTCTCGACGGAAAAGCCGGTGCTCCCTTTACAAGCAGATCGTCCGGGTGAAGTGCCGCACCGGTTTCGAGGAAGCTCAGAATATCGTTCTTTGTAACACGGCCGCTGATTCCGCTGCCCGGGATCCGCGTGATATCGATACCGTGCTCTTTGGCGATATTGCGCACAAGCGGGCTCGATTTCGCACGCCGGAGTTCATCGACCGAGCCGCCACCAGCGGTCGCAGCTGCAGCAACAGGTGCAACCGGTTTCGGGGTAGCAACAGGTGCCACTGCAGGTGCTGCAGGAGCGTCCGGTGCCTTTGTCTCTGCCTTTGGAGCAGGTTCGGGAGCGGACGCCGGAGCAGCTGACGAACTCCCGACAGTCGCGAGCACCGAACCGACCTCGACCGTCTCACCCTCTTGAACGTTGATTGCCAATACCTTGCCCGCCACCGGAGAAGGAACTTCCGCATCGACCTTGTCGGTCGAGATCTCGAGCAGAGCCTCGTCCTTTTCGACGGAATCGCCAACAGCCTTAAGCCATTTAGATACAGTACCTTCCGTGATCGATTCGCCCATCTGCGGCATTACGACCTCGACCGATGAACCACCGCCTGAAGGGGCCGAGACCGCCGGTGCCGGAGCCACGGGTTCTTCCGCTGCTTTTTCGACAACAGGTGCCGGCTCGGGTGCCTTTGCCGTCTCAGGGGCAACGCTTGGCGCGGAAGCAGCGTCTTCGCCAGCCTGCCCGACAACAGCGAGAGCTGTACCAACCTCGACCGTTTCGCCCTCAGGTACATTGATCGCTAGCAAAACACCGGCTGCGGGGCTCGGGACCTCGGCATCGACCTTATCGGTCGAGATCTCAAGGATCGGCTCGTCCTTCTCGATCTTGTCGCCGACATTCTTGAGCCAGCGAGAAACGGTGCCTTCGGTGATCGATTCGCCCATTTGGGGCATTATGACTTCAACGCTCATATGAATTTCGTCCAGCAGATACTCAAATAGTTAGAATACAAAACTTTTCAAAAGTTACGAAGCAGTCAGGGTCGTCCGCCCAAGGACGTTACGGATACTCGTGCGTTTTGTGCATTTTGTATCAATTCGTGCATTCTGTGCATTTTCATACGATCTGTGCATTTTGGGGTTCAAATGGTTGATACGGTCGGATATTCTTCCTGTGGTTGGTTGATGTTTGACAATTTATTTTGCACTTTCCGCGGCAGCGTCTTTGTGATCTTCGTGATGACCTTTGCGTTCTTTGCGTTTGAATCAACGTGAAAAATGCCAGAGAGAGACGATGTAGCTCTGTTTGGCAGGAAACGCAGAGTTCGCAAAGTGAGGCCCGCAAAGTTCGCGAAGTGAAGCCCGCAAAGGACACAAAGGGAAAGAATCTCGCGGCAGCGTCTTTGCGATCTTGGCGAATATCTTTGCGTTCTTTGCGTGAAAGCCAATGCGGAAAGTGAAAGGACAAGATGTTGCGGCTTGGATAAGCAGAAACGCAAAGGCCGCAAAGTGGGGCCCGCAAAGGACGCGAAGAAGAGGGCAGCATCTTCGCGTTGCTACGGAGAGTGATAGGTCGTGTAGAGCCCTTACTCTCGGGCCGGCTACTTACACGGCGGGCTACTGACACGATCGGGCTAGGGACATTGCCGGCTACGCTTTCGGTGCGGCGACGATGTTGACGAGGCGATTTGGGACGACGATCACCTTTTTGACCTCGCTGCCGTTAAGAAATTCCTGAATTCGAGCGTCGGCAAGCGCGAGTTTTTCAAGGTCCTCGCGGGCTGTGTCAGGTGCGACAAAAATGCGGCCGCGAAGTTTGCCATTCACCTGCACGGCGATCTCGATCTCGTCCTCGCGGGCAAGCTCTTCGTTGAATTCGGGGAACCTTGCACCGGAGGCAAGTATGCCTGCCTCGCTCGCCGTCAGGTGCGAGTACAGCTCCTCGGCGACGTGCGGCGAGAACGGCGTGAGCATCAGGACGAGAGCGGTCAGGGCTTCGCGAACGGCAAAGCGTGTATCGGCATCCGCGTTTGCAGGCTCGGTCTTTACGTCGCCGATGGCGTTCGAAAGCTCCATCAGGGCGGCGACCGGCGTGTTGAATTGCAGCGTTTCGAAATTGTCGCCGACGCGCTTGATCGTCTGGTGCGTTTTGCGTCGAAGTCCACGGGCCTCTGCCGACGCCGTATCGGCAGGAGCCTCCGTCACATCGAGAAAGTCGATCCATGTGCGGGTCTGCCGCCAGATCCGCTGAAGAAAGCGTGACGCGCCCTCGATACCGGCTTCGTTCCAGACGAGTTCGTTCTCGATCGGAGCGGCGAACATCACAAAAAGACGCGATGCATCGGCGCCGTAGATCTCGACCATTTCGTCCGGATCGACGCCGTTGCCTTTGGATTTTGACATCCTTTCGACGGCGAACTTGAGAGCGGCGGACGTATCCGTAGCCGTTGCCGACGTAATGCGGCCTTTCGCGTCACGATCGAGCGTTACCTTATCCGGTGGGAAGTAGATGCGTTTGCCGCTCGAATCGTCAAAGAACGTTTCGCCGACGACCATTCCCTGCGTCAGGAGCCGCGTAAATGGCTCATCGAACTGCACGAGGCCCATATCGCGGATCGCCTTCGTCCAAAAGCGTGCGTAGATCAGGTGCATTACGGCGTGGTCGTCGCCGCCGATGTATTGATCGACCGGTGCCCAATAATTCGCCGCAAACGGATCGAAGGGCATTATCTCGTTCGTTGGATCCGTGTAGCGATAGTAGTACCAGGACGAATCGACGAACGTGTCCATCGTATCGGTCTCGCGGCGAGCCGAGCCTTCGCAATTCGGGCACGTCGTTTCGTAGAATTCGGGTACCTTCGCAAGCGGCGATTCACCTGTGCCGGTGATCGGAGCATTTTCGGGAAGAAGCACCGGCAGATTCTCGAATTTTTCGGGGACGATGCCGCAATCGTCGCAATAGATCATCGGGATCGGCGAACCCCAGAATCGCTGCCGCGAAATACCCCAATCACGAAGCCGATAGGTCGTTGCCGGTTCGCCAAAGCCTTTGGATGCAGCAAATGCAGCCATTTCGCGTTTGGCATCGGTGCTCGGTTTTCCGCTCCAATCTGCAGAGTTCACGAGCTTGCCGTAATCGCAGAAAGGAAGTTCGAGTGTTGGCGCATCATCTTCGAGCGGAGCGATGACCTGGACGATCGGCAACCCGAATTGGACTGCGAATTCGTGATCGCGTTCGTCGTGGCCGGGAACGCTCATCACGGCTCCTGTGCCGTAATCCATCATTACGTAATTTCCGACCCAAACGGGCAATTCTTCGCCGCTGAAAGGATTGATGGCCTTGATGCCTGTGTCGATACCGTCTTTTGCGATCACCTCGTCGCGTTCGGTCGGTTTTTGGCTCTCGGCAATGATCTCGTCGATCTTGCTTACGATCTCGGGCGAGAATGCCGCACGATTCTGTTCAACGATGTCGTGCTGAGCGGCAACAACAATGGCGTTCGCGCCGAAGATCGTGTCGATGCGTGTCGTAAATACGCGGATCTTCGCATCCGAACCGCTGACTGCGAAATCCACGAACGCGCCGTCCGAACGGCCGATCCAATCCTGCTGCCGCTTTAGGACACTCTGCGGCCAGCCAGATTCGATCGACGCCATTCCTTCGAGGAGTTCGCTCGTGTAGGCCGTCGTTCGCAAGAACCACTGTTCGAGGTCTTTCTTAACGACGGGATTTCCGCAACGCCAGCAAAGGCCGCCGCTCGCCTGTTCGTTTGAGAGCGTCGCCTGATCGGTCTCGCACCAGTTGACCTGAGTCATACGCTTGTACGCAAGACCCATCTCGTACATCTTGATGAAGAACCACTGGTCAAATTTGTAATACTCAGGACGGTGCGCGTAGATCTGCCGGCGCCAATCGTAGCTCAGTCCGAGGCGTTCGAGCTGGCCGCGCATCGTCTCGATATTCTTCTCGGTCCAATCTCGCGGGTTAACTCCGCGCTTTACCGCTGCGTCTTCTGCGGGCTGGCCGAAGGAATCCCAGCCGATCGGGTGAAGAACATTGAAGCCCTTCAGGCGTTTGTACCACGCCAAAGCATCGCCCGCCGAGTAATTGCGGACGTGGCCCATATGAAGATTTCCCGACGGATACGGCAGCATCTCGAGCGAATAAAACTTCGGCCGCGTGTTCTCCGGATCCGGTTCCGCCTCGAATGCCTTCGACGCAGCCCAAATTCCCTGCCATTTCTTCTCTATCTTCTTTGCGAAATACTTATCGTCCATCTGGTAAAAAGGTCAAAAATTCTATGGTATCCGAAATTCGCGAAAAATTCAGTTTGGCGTTGAGAATGTTGCATTTGCGGAGGCTTCGGCCCGATTTTCAGAGGTCAAATGCTTACCGACCGCGATGAATTTTCTAGGTGCAAGAGCGTCCGGGTGTGATATTCTATAGAGACCCTTTAGGCTTGATGAGAATGAATATTCAACGCACACGGTCCCTGCCGAAGCCAACTTAAGCTGCCTTGTCGCTCGACCGTCTGCCTCGTACCCATAGAACGGGAGGTGAAAAGCATGATGGTCAACCGAACAAACCCCGAGATCAAACGCAATTACGAGAGCAAGATCGTCTTGAACGACGCTCATCCTGACCCGACCTCCCAAAGACCGAATGAAGACATTATCGCTTTCCTCGCAAAGATGCCGGAGAATCGACGCGCTCGCCAAGTCGGTGAATGGGAAACGATGCGCCGGCGGACGTTCAAGCTATCGTCATAACGGTCGCTGAGATCGCCGAGAAATTCCATATAACGCCGCCAAGTGGTTTAATGGAAGTATGGATACGATCGGTTCGGGCGATACGGCCAGTGACCTGGCGGCCAGATTCGCGGCAGTCCGTGAGCAAACCGTAGAGCTTTGCAAGCCGCTGGAGATCGAGGATTACGTACCGCAGCCCGTTGAATTCGTCTCGCCCGCAAAATGGAATATTGCCCACACGACGTGGTTCTTTGAGGAGATGGTCCTCGCAAAATTCGTCGAGGACTACGAGAGATTCAACGAACACTACTCATTTCTTTTCAACAGCTACTACAACTCTATCGGAAGCCGCACGATCCGCAGCGAACGCGGTGCGTTGAGCCGTCCGACGGTCGAGACGATCTACGAATATCGCAAGCACGTGGACGACGCGATGCAGAAATTGCTGGGCGTTGTTTCGGCAAATGAAAAGCGTACTGAGATCGAAGAGCTTACGGCCCTCGGGATCAACCACGAGCAGCAGCACCAGGAGCTTTTGCTGACAGACCTGAAATACTGCCTCGGGCTCAATCCGCTCGACCCGGTTTACGACCCGAATTGGGATCGCGAGGACCAGAAGGCGCTCGGTAAAGGCGAGTTCATAAAGATCCCTGCCGGCACCTACGATATCGGGTTTGAGGGCAAAGGTTTTTGCTTTGACAACGAGCTTGCAAAGCACAAGGTCTATCTCGACGAATTCTCGATCTCCGACCGCGCCGTAACGAACGCGGAATTCGCCGAGTTCATCGAGGCGGGCGGTTACGATGATTTTCGACTATGGCACTCGGAGGGCTGGGAATGGGTGCGGGCGAACGAAATAACTGCCCCGCTTTATTGGGAGAAACATTTGGGCGGCTGGTCGCATTTCACCCTGCAGGGAAAACAGGACCTGGAGCCTGATGCTCCTGTCTCGCACGTCTCATTTTACGAGGCGGCCGCATATGCAGAGATGGCAGGAATGCGTCTTCCGACAGAGTTCGAATGGGAGGCCGCGCAGTCAAAATTCGAGTGGGGCCAGCGTTGGGAATGGACGGCGTCCGCTTATCTGCCGTATCCCGGTTTTTCGAAACCGCCTGATGCGGTCGGTGAGTACAACGGAAAGTTCATGGTCAACCAGATGACGCTCCGAGGTGAATCAATCGCAACGCCTGAGGGCCACAGCCGGCCGACGTATCGGAATTTCTTCCACCCGCAGATGCGTTGGCAATTCTCGGGTCTGAGGCTTGCGAAATAGGCGCCTTTCTGCGAGCCTTGTCAGTCTAGCTTGTTCCTTATGCCGTCAAAACGCGAAGTCAACTCCGCTTTCAAACAGGACGTGCTCGCCGGGCTCTCGATGACGCCAAAACGGCTGTCTTCAAGGTATTTTTACGATGACCAGGGTTCGCGTCTTTTTCAAGAGATAATGACCCTGCCGGAGTACTATCTGACGGGCTGCGAGACGGAAATATTCACGGAACAGGCCGACGCGATAGTTGACGGTTTTCTCGCCGCGGGCACCGACATTGACGTCGTCGAGCTTGGCGCGGGCGACGGTTCGAAGACCGCCATTCTGCTCAAACATCTTCTCGAACGAGATGCGTCCGTAAAGTACTCGCCGATCGACATCTCGAAAGAAGCGATCGATGAGCTTGCCGAGAACTTTCGCACGAAGTTGCCGCAGCTTACGATCGAGCCGTACGTCGGCGACTATTTTGCGATACTCGATTCGCTGCAAAAGGCGGCCGATCGGCGAAAGATAATACTCTTCCTCGGGTCGAATATCGGAAATTTTAGTGCGGACGCCACAAAAGAGTTCCTTGCCTCGCTAAGGGCCGTAATGAACGAAGACGATCTGTTGTTCATCGGATTCGACCTGCAGAAGGATCCGCGTGTGATCCATCAAGCCTACGACGACGCGGCAGGCGTTACGGCGAGATTCAACCTGAACCTTTTGGATAGGATAAATCGCGAACTCGGCGGGAACTTCGTCAAAGAGAATTTTCTGCACTACGCGAATTACCGCCCGATCGAGGGTTCGGCTCGCTCATACCTGATCAGCCGACAGAAACAGACGGTCGAGGTTGCAGGACAAAGGTTCGAGTTTGATCGCTGGGAGCCGGTCTTTATGGAGATCTCGCAGAAATATACGCTTCCCGTGATCGAGAATTTTGCACGCGAGGCGGGATTTCGCATAGCGAAAAACTTCTTCGACAGCCGCGAATATTATTGCGATTCGCTTTGGCGGAGCGAACCTCGATGAACATAGTTATCCTGCGATTCGATTCGCTTTCTTCGACCAATGACGAGGCCGCAGATCAGGCTCGACGCGGGGCCGCAGAAGGCCTCGTTGTCATTGCACGCAGTCAGACGAAAGGGCGCGGACGGCACGGACGAGTGTGGGCCTCGGCTCCCGATGCGGGCCTTTATTTCAGCATAGTATTGCGTCCGGCTCTTGATGCGGCATCACTTTCGCTGATCACTCTGATGGCGGGCGTTGCGGTCTGCGACACGCTGCTGGAATTCGGAGCTAAGGCCGATATAAAGTGGGTCAACGACCTACTGATCTCGGAGAAAAAGATCTGCGGCATACTTGCCGAAGCGGTCGAAACTCCCACCGGCCTTGCCGTCATCCTCGGGATCGGCGTGAACCTCAGACGCGCGGGCGTTGCGGATGAGTTCGCCGAAATTGCGACCTCGCTCGAAGAGATTACGGGCAAGAAGATCTCACCCGATGAATTCTCTGAATGCCTAACGCGTTACCTCACATATTTTTACACAGTCCTGACCGACGAGCCGGACAGGATACTCCGCGAATGGCAGCAGCGTTCGACATACTTTTCGGGAAAAGAGGTGCGTGTAAGGACGTCAACGGGCGATATCGCGGGGATCACCGACGGACTTGAACAAAACGGGGCATTGCGTGTTAAACTCACCGACAACTCGATCGTTATTGTTCAGGCGGGCGATGTCGAAAGGCTTCGAACGCCCGAAAAGTTCTAAATGCGAATATCTGAAATTCATCCCATCATCTATCACACTCGAGTCGCGCAGAAAAGGCTGTTTCGCCGTCTCTCTGACATGGCCCCGGGCAAGAATTTTGCGAGCAAGATCCAAGCCGATGATCTGCCGGTGATGTGCTCAAAACACTCCTCGCTCCTTCGCCGGACTCTTGGGAGCTCCGACCCGCAGCTCCAGGAGAACAAGGTCGTAAACCTGAGCATCGCTTCGCCGACGATCGACGGGATATTGATCAAACCCGGCCAGCTATTCTCACTTTGGCGGCAGGTCGGCCGAACAACAGCCAAGAAAGGCTACCTCGAGGGAATGCAGCTTTCCCGCGGCGAGGTTTCGCGAGGTGTTGGCGGTGGACTTTGCCAGCTATCGAACCTTCTGCATTGGATGGTGCTGCATACACCGATGATCGTTGCTGAAAGGCACCATCACAGCTTTGACCCGTTCCCGGACGACAATCGCGTGCTGCCTTTTGGCAGCGGCTGCGGCGTTTTTTATAACTACCACGACCTAAGGTTCTTTAACCCGACTGATATCACTTTCCAGCTGCGTGTAAAGGTCGGTGAAAATCACCTTCGGGGCAATATCTTCTCGGACATCGCACCGCCGAACACCTATCATATCGTGGAGAAAAAGCATCGGTTTTTCCGCGAGAATGATAAGACCTGGCGGGAAAACGAGATCTGGCGTGAGGTGATCGACCGATCGACCGGAAACGTCGTCCGCGAAGAGCTGTTGATGAAAAATCTTGCTGAAGTAAAATACGAATTGAACTTTGACGTCGCAGCGTGTAACGTCTAGCGTATAGAGTCTGGTTTTATGAGCAGTGAACGTGACGAACCTCAAGATTGGGAACTTGGCGAATTCGACGAGACCCTGGAAGAGTTTGACGATTTTGAGATCGAGCATGAAGATGTCAAGCATCGTACCGTGATCCTTCGCAAAGAACAGATGGTCGCTCTTCTGTGCATAAAGACGGCTTCGGTGGGGGCAGCGATATGCCGCGTCGATCCTCGCGAGGCAATGCCGTCAGTGCAGATCTATGACGATGCTTCGGTGGCCGAAGAGTGGTTCTCGAAGAGCCTTCGCACGAGCCGTAAGAATGGCTGGAATCTCGTCTATGACGGCCTGCCGCTCAAAGGTTGATACGTGCTCCTTGCCGTAGATATTGGCAACTCCGCTATCAAGCTGGGCGTCTTTGACGACCAGAATGAACTTATCGAACGGCACACGCTCGACCCCGAAACTTCTGCCGCCGCTGCCGATCATATTTCTTCTCCCGTAAAAAAAGCGATCATCAGCTCGGTCGTTCCACGCCTCACGCCCCTGGTCTCAGCATCGATCAAGTCAAAATTCAACATCGAACCTGATACCGTCTCTAACGACCGCGACCTCGGCATAAAGATCAAATATCGGCCGATCGAGGATGCCGGAAATGATCGCCTCGTGAATTCTGCCACCGCCGCCTATCTCTACGGAGTTCCGTGCGTGGTTATCAGTTTTGGGACGGCGACGACGATCGATGTTGTATCCAAAGACTACGAGCTGCTCGGCGGACTGATCGCACCAGGCGTCAAGATGTCTGCGGCCGCACTGCACGAAAAGACGGCTCGGTTGCCGCTTGTCGAGATCGAGGGCGACTTCTCGCCAACATCCGAGACGACGGACACATCGATCCGCTCCGGCGTTATCCTGAGCCAGATCGGGCTTGTCGAAACGGTGCTTTCTCGCGTCGAGGTTCAGATCGGCAAACCGAAAGTTGTCGCAACGGGCGGCTATGCGGAAAAATTCGCAAAGCTCTGCGATGCGATCGATATCGTTGACCGCGACCTCACGCTAAAAGGCCTTTGCCGCCTTGCAAACAATGGATGACGCTCGCGAGATCCCGCCGTCGAAGTTGATCGCTGCGTTGCGGCGAGATGACCTCCTTCCCGCGATCGTGTTCCTGCCCACGCGACGGAAGTGCGATGAGGCAGCCACCGAGATCTCGCTCGACAAGTCTCAGCCCGCCGACCCCGAGAGACAGGCCGCGAGACGCGAGATGTTCGATTCATTCGCCGCGGAAAATCCCGAAGTGCTCACCCACAAGCACGTGAAAGCCCTCGTACAATCCGGCACCGCGTCGCATCACGCAGGCCACATCCCGGCATGGAAACTGCTTGTTGAGAAGATGATGAGCGCGGGCCTATTGCGTGCGATATTCGCGACATCGACTGTCGCTGCGGGTGTTGACTTCCCTGCAAGGACGGTCGTGATCACGAATGCCGATACGCGCGGCAACGAAGGTTGGCGTCCGCTGCGTGTAAGCGAACTTCAGCAGATGACAGGACGCGCAGGCCGCCGCGGCCGCGACAACGTCGGGTTCGCCGTGCTCGCTCCGGGCAGATTTCAGAATCCGCGAAAGATCGCCGAGTTGCTTCGCTCGAAGCCTGAGGCTCTCGAAAGCCGTTTTCGCGCAACGTACACGAGCCTTTTGAATCTGCTCGACGCTTTTTCGAGTTTTGCACGCGTGCGTGAGATCACCGAGAAGAGTTTTGCCTTTCGCGGCTTTCAAAAACGTAGGGGCGACCCGGAACGGCTTGCCGACCGGATCTGGCAGCCGTTCGAGGATCGGGCACGAGTGCTCGATCATTTCGGTTACATCGACTACGCCTCGGAAACCGTTACTGCCGACGGCAAATGGCTCGCGAATTTGCGGGTCGATCGTCCGCTGATGATCGGCGAAGCGTTGCGGGACGGCGTCTTCGATGACCTCCCGCTCGCTGAGTTCGCAGGTTTGATCGCGGCGGTCGCAGCAGACGCCGATCGGGATTACGGTGAGATAAAGGTCTCGCGAAGGCTCGATTCCGCGTTCGACGGACTCGAGGCGGTCGTTGCGAAGGTCGCAAAATGCGAGTGGAAAAATGGAGTTGAGATAAACGAGGAACTCAATCTCTCTGCCGCCGCCGCTGCCGAAAAATGGGCCGCCGGAATGGAATGGGGTGAACTCACCGCGCGTTCAAAGGCTGCGGAAGGCGACCTTGTCCGTCTTTTATCCCGAACCGGCGAAGCCCTGCGGCAGATCGCCGGTCTTGGCCTGCCGGCCTCAACACTTGCCGCCGAGGCGTCCTTACAGCTTCTGCGTGAGCCGGTCAGATGATCCATTCCGGGCTAACGCAGGATGTATCCATTTGCTAGAATAGCGCTAGAGGTAACGTGCAAGGCCTGATAGCTGAGGGCCGGAACCAGAACTCACGATGCAAGTTTTATTAGCTCAGGAATACGGTTTTTGTTTCGGCGTCGAGCGTGCCGTCGATATGGTCGAGGAAGCCGTCGGACACGGTGACAAGGTCCGCAGCCTCGGGCCGCTTATCCACAATCAGCAGGAAATGGATCGTCTCGAAGAGTGCGGTGTTACGACCATCAGCGAGCCCGTCCAGATCAATGCCAACGAAACCGCAGTTATACGCGCGCACGGCGTTACTCCTGAGGTTCAAAAGGAACTGGAACAGCGTGCCGGAAAGGTCGTCGATGCGACGTGTCCTTTCGTAACGCGCGTTCAGCGTCTTGCATCGCGTGCGGCGGCACAGGATCGCGACGTCATCGTTGTGGGCAATCCGGACCATCCGGAGATGATCGGCGTAAAAGGTTATGCACCCGACCACGCATACATCGTCCGCGACGAGACGGAACTTGCCGATCTTCCGATGCTTCGCAACCCTCTAGTCGTCTCGCAGACGACGATCAAAGCAAAGACCTTCTTTGATACCGCCGAAGCCGTGAAACGTAAAACGACGGACAGCGTCGAGATCATAAATACGATCTGTTCCGCGACGCGAGACCGCCAGGACGCGGCCCGAGCGCTTTCCTCGATGGTCGATGCGTTCTACATCATCGGCGGACGGCATTCGTCCAACAGCCTGAAGCTGCTCGCGGTCTGTAAAGAGAATTGTGAGAGGAGTTTTCTGATCGAAACAGAAGATGAGATCTCGATCGATGACCTCGCGGGCGTCAAGACCGTCGGCGTAACGGCCGGCGCATCGACGCCGGATTGGCTTATCGACCGGGTTGTGAACTTCCTAAAAGCGATCTAGCCTTTCGTCAATGAATGACCGTCGTTGCAGCCAATGCAGAAGCGGGCTGCAGTACGGGAGACAACCGCTTTCTTTGGCCGCAAGCAAGGTCGATCAGCTCATCAAAAGGTACCGGCCGTGAAAGATAATAGCCCTGGCCGCTCTCGCATCTGAGTTCACGCAGATATTCGAATTGAGCCGCGGTCTCGATACCTTCAGCAACAACACGCAAGCCAAGATTCCGTGCCAAAGTCACGATCGCGTGGACGACCTCGCTGCCGGACGAGTCTTGTATCATCGAAACGAACGACCGATCGACCTTCAGCGTCGAGATCGGAAGTTTCGTCAGGTAGCTCAGGTTCGAATAGCCTGTCCCGAAATCATCAACATTGATATCGATACCAAGATCGCGAAGCGTATTCAGCATCGCGACCGCCCGCTCAGTGTGTTCGAAGAAGACCGATTCCGTGATCTCGAGCTTGAGGAGATGCGGCGGAAAACCCGTCTCATCCAGGATCGAGCATATATTGTGGATCGAACTCTGGCCGAACTGCTTCGACGAAAGATTGACGCTCAATGTGAGATCCGAAAGCGTGGGAAACTCGCGGTGCAGCGAGCGCAGGTCTCGGCAGCCTTTGGTCATCACCTGCTCACAGAGTTTGTCGATCAGGCCGATCTCCTCTGCAAGCTGGACAAATTTTGTCGGCGGGACAAAGCCTAGTGTCGGATGCTCCCATCGAACCAGTGCTTCGACACCCTCAAGCTCTTTGGTGGCAAGTCGAAAGATCGGCTGATAGACCATCGAAAGCTCGTTCTGCTCGATAGCCCGACGAAGATCGGTCTCAAGCTGCAGCGTCTCTTTTGCGGCCATGTGCATTCCCTCGTCGAATACCTCATGCCGTGCCTTTCCTGCGCGTTTTGCCTGATACATCGCAGTATCCGCATCACGCATAATGTCCTCGGGCGTGGCATGCTGTGGCGATGCGTGAAGGATGCCGATGCTCGCAGAACTGTACACGTCGTGGCCGAAGAGGTCGAACGGCTTGCTGAATTTCTCTTGAATACGCTCGGCGATCCTCGTAACTTCCTGGTCGTCGTAACGTCCCTCAACAAGGATCGTGAACTCATCACCGCCAAGACGCGCGACCAGATCCGAAGGTCTCATACATTCGCGCAGACGCGAAGCAATGCCCTTCAGGAGCTCATCACCGACGAGATGGCCAAGGCTGTCATTCACCACCTTGAAGCGGTCAAGGTCGATAAAAAGAATGCTGACCTTGCTCTGCCCGGCGTGGACCTTGGTGAGAGCGGAGTCGAGCCTGGTCATAAAATGGGACCGGTTGGCAAGGCCCGTAAGAGCATCGTGCGTCGCTTCGTGGCGAAGCCGTGCCTCAGCGAGCTTCTTATCCGTGATGTCCTGCAGCTGAAAGATCAGATCGGGCATGGATCCATTTGCGCTCGGTACCGCAGATACGCTCCAAGAGGTCCAGACCGTATAGCCTTCCTTATGGCGATATCGCTGCTCCATTGACGCCGTTGCCGCTCGGCCGGCCAAGATCTCATGCACCTTCACGAGCGTAGCCCCAAGATCCTCACGCATAATGACTTCCTGGAAGTTCAAACGCCGAAATTCATCCTCCGAATAGCCAAGGATCTCGCTCATCGCAAAGTTCGTCTTAAGCCACTCGCCCGAACCTGAAACGAGCCCGATCCCGATCGGAGCGTAGTTGAACGCGCTTCGGAAACGCTCTTCGGACTCGCGGAGCATATTCGATTGCGATTCGAGAAGTTGCGCATATTTCCCTGCCTCGTCGGCCTTTTCCATCGAGATCTCGACGTTTTGCAGGTACATCCGATACGAATAGAACACGAAGAAACAGACGGGGAATGCAATGAGAACGATGCCGATACCGATCGTGTCTGCAAGCTGCACAAGAGTCCCGGCGGCGGCCGCACCGACAACATAGGTCAGACATGCCCAGATATACTTCTTTTGCCACGTCTCGAAGATCGGCGTCCCGTCACGAAGAGCGGCATAGGTCGAGGCGATCGACGTATTTACCAAAAATTGCGTGAGGGCAAGGAGCAGAAGCGCCATCAGAAACGCCTGCGGCCGAATGTTGTAGCTGTGGAAGTGCTCATACACGCCGGCAACCTTCAGCACAGCGATCGCGCACGCTGTCGAGAACGCGATCGTCGCCGCATTGACGAATACCGTTCGCTTCTTCTTACAAAATGCCCACGAGGTCGAAAATGCTTCCGCAGCGGCGAGCAATAGCGCGGCCTCACCACCGTAAATAAGCAAGGCGAGGAAGATGAACGTTTCAGAGGCCGAGATATAGGATTTGAATCGCGGGATCTGGATCGTCACGCGCGGGCCGATAGCTATTGTGAGGAAGAAGAACGCTGTCATCGGGACATCGATCTTCGAGTATGGAAATCCGTAAACTGCCCAAACGACAGCCGCGAGTCCGAGGACCCAGAGCGTGATCTCCATTGATCTGACTATTCTTTGACGTTCCATTTCTTTTGGCAAGGATCGTCCTTGCATATATATTTCCGGCCTCCGGGGAGGTGAAGAAAAGGCCATCAATATTGGTTGAGGTGTGGGAGAGATCCGATAACGGAAGCGTTGTTGGAGGCAGGCTCGGCCCGCCTCCAACAGGCCATGTGCTCTAGACAAACAGCGTTACGCATTGACCGGTTCGCCGATATCCTGCCTTCTGAAAGCTCTTGT
The DNA here is from genome assembly GCA_019186825.1 of Pyrinomonadaceae bacterium. GTDB lineage: Bacteria > Acidobacteriota > Blastocatellia > Pyrinomonadales > Pyrinomonadaceae > OLB17. The sequence continues at coordinate 36,913 of JABARP010000007.1, read as the reverse complement.
GAGCGTTGAGGAAATCAACGTTGCTGAGCAGGCAGACATTTGGGACGCGGGACAAGAGCTGTGCTGTCAGGGCCGCAAGACATCTCGGACCGATTCCCTTTCCGCGGGAATCGGGATCGACGTAGATGCCTTCGAGGTAGATCGTTTCGTCCGTCTCGGCGATGATGTCGGCCTTAAAGAGCAGCTTGCCGTCTTCGACGACCGAGAACACACGGTTCTGATCGATGCGGCGTGCGACACGCTTTAAGAATCCTTCGCGGTCGCGAAGCATTGGATCGACGCCGCACTCGATGAACGCGATCTCGGCCTGTGCCTTTGCAACGGCTTCGAGCTGGCCCATATCGGCGTTTCCAACCGCGTACTCGCACGACTGAACGGCAAACGGGAATGCAGCCTCGAAACGCTCTTCGACACATCGGAGGCGCGGTTTGCTCATCCCATCCGTCATTTGATCGAAGAATGACTCAGCGTCATCGCCGTTCGACATAATGAGATGGACAGGAACATCCGTCTCTTTCGCTGCGACTGCCAAAGCCGTCATCGCTTCGTCCGACCGAGCCTCGACAAGAGTGCTATGGCCGATGAGTGCGACGCCGTCGAGACTGCCGTCGGAAGCACGGTGACCGTAAAAGGTGCCGCGATTCAACTCGCTCTCGATGCCGTTGTCCGCAATGTAGCTGGACATCACTACCGTCTGAACCGGGTTGATCGCAAGGAATCTCAACACCTCGGCCTCATCAGAGCAGGTCAGGCGAAACGCCGGAACCGACGCAGTTCTCCTAAAGAACGGTGCTTCGAACGGTGCAGCTTGGTACGACATATTTGTTGCTGTATTCAACATCTTTGCCCCCTCTACTGCATCGCCGGCGTATTATCGCCTTGCAAAGCACTGTCTCCAACGAGAACGCCATCGCCAATGAGTACACCGTCGCCGATCAGGACACCGTCTCCGACCAGTACGCCGTCCCCAACAAGAACACCGTCGCTAACAAGCACACCGTCGCCGACGATCACTCCGTCACCAACAATGACACCGTCGCCTACAAGGACGCCGTATGTCAGATACAACGACCCGGCTCCGAGCGGAGCACCGTTGCTCGTATTGACGTTACGGTTTACCGACAGGCCGGTTGTGAAATACGAACCGGTATCAAGCGAGAAGGCTCCGTTGCCGAAATTGACGCCATCGCCGATCGTCTTATTAAGGCGATAGACTGCCTGGAACTCGGAGATGAGCTTCGAGCCCGTGATCATCGTGTACTTACCGGTTACCAGCTGCGCCCACTGGAAGGTGCTTCCGCCGACGGTCGTCGAAGTTGTCGGCATCGTCCAATTGTAGGCCACGGACATCGCTCCCATTCCGACCGTTTTGAAGTCAACGTCGGTGCGAAGTGACCTTGCCAGTCGGACAGCGCCTTCAAGGTTCAACTGACCGGCGCCTTGTTCGAAGGTGTTCACGCCGGCGATGGGCTGTGCCGTGTACTGAAGCAGCATCTTCACCATCTGCGGTGTAAGGTTCGGATTGACCTGAAGCAGAAGTGCTGCTGCACCCGCCACGATCGGTGACGACATCGAGGTGCCGCTCATATACATCATCGAATCGGCGCCATTCGTGCCATCGAGATTCAAAGCCGTATTCTCGACCGACATCAGGTTCGAGGGTGATTTCTGCGAGATCACCTTATTTCCCGGAGCAACGAGGTCCGGCTTGATGATGTTGTCGAAAACGCGACTGCCGTTCGATGTGGTATAGAAACTTCGCGTCGGGCCGCGTGAGCTGAAGCTCGCGATAGTGTCATCGCCGTGGGCGGTGGTTCCCATCGTGTTGCTTGCACCGACCGTGATCACATACGGGCTGTTGCCCGGCGAGTGGATCTGGCCGTATCGCTTGTTCCCGAGCGAATCTTTCCCAAGATTGCCTGCTGCCGCTATGACGACGATGCCGGCCGCTGCAAGCTCTTTCACTTTCAGGCAAACCGGATCGTTCGTGTACGTATCGATCGCTGTTGCGCCTAAGCTCAAGTTCACGACGCGGATGTTGTAGGCCGTGCGATTGTTCAGAACCCAGTTCAGGCCGTTAAGGAGCCACGACTGCTGTCCCTGGCCGCTATTGTTCAAGACCTTAACGCTGATGATATTCGCATTCGGTGCAACGCCGCGGTACGCACCGCCAGAAACACTCGAATTACCGGCAGCAAGGCCGGCAACGTGCGTTCCATGGCCGTATCCGTCGCTCGTATCGTTGATATTCGAGTTCGTAAAGTTAACGTTCGCAACGATGCGCGACGCGCCGGAATTGTTCTTGAAGCCATTGTGGGCGGCGTAGATGCCCGAATCGAGCACTGCGATACCGATGCCCGTGCCGTCGAGCGTATAAGCACTGCGGCCATTGAGAGCGGGCTGGCTTCGCATAAGCGAGATGCCGGTCGTATCTTCGATATGGCCGGTCGTAGTTGTCGGGCGATCGGGCGAAATGTAGTTCGCCAAGCCGCTTTGCGACAAAGTCTGTACGGTCGAAAGCGGCATATTGACGACCAACGTATCGGTCGAGCCGATACGATCCGTGATCCGAGCTTCGCCCGAAGCGATCAGCTGCCGGAGAGCCGGATTGTCAGCATTACGGGCCTGGACGATCACATCGACGCGGGTCTTTCCACTCGGGTCCGAAGCGATCATGTCGCGTAGGTCCGGTGAAAGGGTGCCGCCGCGATACGATTCGGCCGGTGCCGATGCTGCATCATCTGAAGAAGCCGAACGGAGGTCCTTGATCTCAAATGCGGTAAATGCTTTTGAGAAACGGCCGTCCGCCTCGATACGATCGCGGTAATCGGGAGCAGAGCTGCCTCCGATCACCGCGATCTTTCCTTCAGCGACACAACTTAAGATCCTCTCGGCAGCGTTCTTGTGCTGAAGAACGAAACCGAGGTCGTCGATGAACAATATCTTTTTGCCGTGATCGGAGACTGCGTCATCCAAAATGGATAGGACCAAAGCCTCAAAATCATTACTGCTTGCGGAGTTGGAGTAAACAGAATCCACATCCAGCCTGACAAGATCGCGGCCGGCAATACCCTCAGGCACGTCACCGTTCGCGATCCGGATCGCAAGCTGCTCAACAATTGTGTTTCGTGTTTCCCGCAGTTCAGTAACTAGAACCGGTTGGCGAAGACCCCCTTCAGCTAACGCGTTCGTGAGACGAATTGCTTCGCTCTCGAGGCTTAGGTCCTGACGCAGTCTTCCTTCACGGCCAAGCTGCGTAAGGTCGGTGGTATATTTCGCGACAACCGCGTCCGACTTAGCGTTGCGGTCAGGCCCCGCACCGCCTATTCCGAACACGATCGTGTTCGAAAAAAGAAAGGACGCAGTGAACACTATTGCAAGTGTCTTCCGCATCGCTTTCACCCATGATGTTGACTTCATAAAATTCACTTCCTTGTCCGGGGTGGATCTACCGGCTCGGAGGGTGCGAACGCAATGCGCACCTCTTGCTGTCCTTTCTTTAATCAAAGAACGTGCCACTGTGTATTTGTTGGCATCACACGGGTTAGCGAACTATCGAACGAAATGTGAGACTAAAATTCGGTCAGCCTGACCGCCATTTTCGGTCAAATTGAAGCAGGATGACATGAGGCAAGATGGACGTGATCTGTGCAACTATTGCGTATTACGATGCTCTCCATTTCGAGCCGACGCGAAGACGGAAGAATTTTGTTTGCAAAACTTCTTCGCTGTGAGAAAATGAATTTTCCGCGAGCCTTCGCACGACGCCCACGTCATCAGGTTGTATCAATAATGAAAAAAGTAATTCTTTCCACTGCAGCATTGGCACTTATTCTTGGAGCACTTGTTCTTGTCGGGACCGGCAGGTGGTCGCTGGCAAGCGCACAGGTGAACTCATCGCAGACCCGCCCCGGGCCGCAGGACGGTGATCGTGAGCTCGGCCGCCTGATCAGTGACCTCACGGACCGAACCGACTCGCGAAGTATCAAACGAACATTGCCGGACGGCGGTGTCGAGGTCGATATGGGGATGACGTTTCAGAACGTTCTGCTCGCTCGACTCGGCTCGGATGGCGAACCGGTCGCCGCTTGCGTTTCGGATCTTGGCGAGGCAGAGAACTTCCTAGGCCGCGATCTCTTCACCGGTGCAAAGATCCAGTCGCACTATCCGGATAGGACCGAGGTCGCGAACGAAGCGGCCCGCCATGGAATGTCTCCGGCGGAACTGATCTTTTACAAGAATTTGATAGCCGAGGCCGCCCAGCGTCGTGCATTGCAGCCGAATTCTGCCACGATCACGATCGTGAATGGTGATGGTGCCGGCGAAGGTTTCAACGACCCGACGGCAGCCGCGCCTGAGGGCGGCAACGACGGAACGACCCGCGGACAGCAACGATTGAATCTCTTCAATTTTGCGGCAAGTATCTGGGGCGCATTCCTCGACACGACCGTACCGATCGAGGTGAATTCGCAATTCAACTCTCTCTCGCCGTGCTCACCGAGCGGCGGTGTGCTTGGTTCTGCAGGAGCGACGAGCCGCCTGCGCGATTTCGCATCGGCACCCGTTCCGGGCACATGGTATTCCGTCGCTCTCGCGAATAAACTCGCCGGCACTCCGCTCAATTTGTCGAACCCTGAGATAAACGCTCAGTTCAATTCGGACGTCGATAACGGCTGTCTTGGTTCGGGATCGCGGTTTTACTACGGACTCAATAATTCGACTCCCGCGAACCGCATCAATCTGCTCGTCGTGCTCCTTCACGAAATGGGCCACGGGCTCGGTTTTCAGAGTTTTGTGAATGGTTCGACGGGTGAGATGCCGTCGGGCTTTCCGGACGCGTATCTGAGATTTATGTTCGACACGACGACCGGAAAGCGCTGGTCGGAAATGACCGATCTCGAACGCCGCGCTTCGGCGACGAACAATAACAACGTCGTCTTCGACGGCCCGAACGTACGCATCGCATCTAGTTTTCTTACTGCATGCGACGATGCAAGCGGACGCGTTCAGCTCTATACGCCTTCGACGTTTCAGGGCGGATCATCGATCTCCCACTTTAACACGGCGTGCAGCCCGAACCTGCTGATGGAACCGAATATCACTGTCGGGCTTCCTCTCACGCTCGATCTCACGAGGCACGTAATGCGTGACATCGGCTGGTATCGCGACAGCAACAACGACAATGTACGTGATACGATCACGAATGTCTCGCCCGCTAGCGGTTCGGTCGCGATCGGCTCGAACGTCAATATCACGTGGACGAATACTTCCGGATTCGACCGGAACGTGACCATCGAACTTTCCACCGACGGTGGGACGACATTCCCGACGGTGATCGCGAACGACGTTGCGAACTCCGGTTCGCGAAGCTGGACCGTACCGAACATTCCGACCTCGTCGGCACGCATTCGCGTTCGTGAGGCCGGATTTATCGATCCCGCGGGAACGTCATCAGCGAATTTCACGATCGGCACATCATCCACACCGACCGGTGCCGCGATGTTCGATTTTGACGGGGACGGGAAGACGGATGTGAGCGTGTATCGGCCATCGAATAGTGTCTGGTATCTGCAGCGTTCGACGGCAGGGTTCACAGCGTATCAGTTCGGTGCGGCAGGCGACAAGATGGTGCCGGCTGACTTTACGGGTGACGGTAAGACGGATGTCGCGATGTATCGGCCGAGCACGGGAACGTGGTACATACTCCGTAGCGAAGATCTGACGCTCACCGTCGCACCGTTCGGCATATCGACGGATATCCCGACGCCCGGTGATTTCGACGGTGACGGGAAGGCTGACATGGCGGTATATCGTCCTGACGCACAGGGGACGTTCTACATACAGCGTTCTACACAGGGCTTTACGGCCGTACAGTTCGGGCTTGCAGGCGACAGGCCGACCACAGCGGACTTCGATGGCGACGGTAAGGCAGATATTGCCGTATATCGTCCTTCGACGGGCGTCTGGTACAGGTTCAATTCGGCGAACGGAGCGTTCTGGGCCGCACAGTTCGGAGCCGCAGGCGACAAGATCGTCCCTGCCGACTACACAGGCGACGGCAAGACGGACCTTGCGGTGTATCGACCATCGACAGGCTTCTGGTACATCCTCAGAAGCGAGAACGATACGGCATACGGTGCACCGTTCGGCATCGCGACGGACATCCCTGCAGCAGGTGATTACGATGGCGACGGCAAGGCAGACCTCGCGGTCTATAGACCCGATGCACAAGGACTGTTCTACATACTCGGCACGAGTGCAGGGTTCTCGGTCGTACCCTTCGGCCTTGCAGGCGACACACCGGCCCCAAGTGCGTATGTGAACTAGGATCCGAAAGGAACTAGAACAACAAAAAAGGCGGTTCCGCATTCGGAACCGCCTTTTTCTTGAATTGAGTAAGAGATCAGATGTTCAGAACATCTACAAGCTCTTGGACGGCAGCGGCCGATTTGTGAAGGGCTGCACGCTCGTCGTTCGAGAGGCTGATCTCGATGATCTGCTCGACGCCATTCTTGCCGAGTTTCACAGGGACGCCGACGAAAAGGTTGCTGACGCCATATTCGCCCTCGAGGAAAACAGCGCAAGGCAGGATCTTCTTCTTGTCCTTGAGGATCGCCTCGCACATCTCGACGGCACCGAGGCTCGGGGCGTAAAATGCCGAACCGGTTTTCAGAAGGCCGACGATCTCGGCACCACCGTTCGCCGTACGCGTGATGATCGCATCGAGGCGGTCTTTCGGGATGAGCTCGGTGATCGGGATGCCTGCGACGGTCGAATATCGCGGAAGCGGAACCATCGTATCGCCGTGGCCGCCAAGCACGAAGCAAGTTACGTTCTCGACCGAGACGTCGAGTTCCTCTGCGACGAAGCATCGCATGCGAGCCGAATCAAGCACGCCTGCCATTCCCATCACGCGATTCTTCGGGAAACCCGACCGGCGGAACGCGACCTGTGCCATTGCGTCCAGCGGATTTGAGACAACGATGATGAATGCGTTCGGCGAGTATTTCGCGATCTGCTCGGTAACGGCACCGACGATCTCTGAGTTGGTTTTGAGCAGGTCGTCGCGGCTCATACCGGGCTTGCGCGGCAGTCCGGCCGTGATGATCACAACATCGGAATCGGCGGTCGCCTCGTACGAGTTGCTTCCGACGAGCTTTACGTCAAAACCGTCGATCGGTGCTGCCTGAGCGAGGTCGAGCGTCTTTCCCTGCGGTGTTCCCTCGATAATGTCCACGAGAACGACATCGGCGAGTTCCTTGCTCGCGATCCAGTGTGCAGCGGTCGCGCCGACGTTGCCCGCACCTACGACAGTAACTTTATTTCTTCCAGCCATTATTTAACCTTCCTGTTTGAGATAGTGATGTTTGATAAAAACGATATTTTCTCACAATGGAAGCATCAACGCCAAAAAGGGCGTACCGGACTGCGACAGAAGAGCAAATAGAAAAGCCCGCCGTGCTCTCCCCTTCACGACGGGCCTTTCCTTAATATGGCCGAACGGTTCTCGCCAACGGCCAACCTCAATAATCTAAAACCGGCAAGATCAGGTCTTCTTTCAATTCGATCAAAAAGGTTTGGTCCTTCTTGATCCGCACTTCGTTTCCTCGCTGCAGGACCGCCGTCCCGGTGCTAAGGCCGGCTCCAATGCCGGCTCCGATAATGGCACCGTTGGCATCGCCCGCGGCGGCATAACCGATGAGGGCTCCAACGGCCGTTCCGCCTGCGATACTCGCGACTCTGAGCAGCCTCGTCGAATCGGCATTGAATCTTGTCAGGACCTTTGCGGAAACGCTCCGTCGAATATCCTCGCCCACAAGCATATGCTCGATCGCGAATTTGAGTTCGCCGTCTCGCCCGCCGATCTTTGCCTTCTCGGCGACAGTAATTCTGCCTTCGAAAGCAGTTCCCTCGGGCAGGACGATCTCGCCTTCACGTCGGACGGGCTCAGCGACCGTCGCGATGAAAGTGTCGCCGACGCTCGAAACTCCGGTTTTAAGCTCCGCGCCGAGCTTGAGCTTGATCTTCGTACCGGCAGGCAGCCGGTACAATGAATCCCTCTGTGCGTATAAACAACCTGTACTTGCAAAGATCAAAACCAGTGGAAACAAGCGTTTAAAGGGAGCAATGGCTCTTTTCATTCGACCTCCGTTCCTTGTTGTGATGCCGGGCCGAAATCTAAACCGCTGATTCCGGCGTGAGTAACTGCAAAGGGTATGCCAAGAAGGTTAGATGCTCGAATTTCGAAGAATGATGCGGCAAATGGCCAAATTTTGTGGCTTCGCGAACACGTCAGCAGACGAAATGGTTCATTTCCGGTAGAAAAGATGCACGAAATCAGGCAGAAGGCAGGTGTTTGGAGGCTCGCGGGTTGGTACTGGGGACGGGAATCGAACCCGTACGTCCCTAAGGACACAGGATTTTAAGTCCTGGGCGTCTACCAATTCCGCCACCCCAGCACGGCTTTGAGATTAACACTTGTGGCCTGAGAGGTTCAATTTTACGGCCAATGGATCGGAGGTGTGGCCAGACTATCTACAGCTCCGCGATGGATCAAATCATCGCCGAGCGGCGAAGCTTAGCTTCGCCGTCGTAAGAATATGAATGTTATTGGCGGCTTAGCCGCCCGGGTGATTCGGTGGGCATGTCGGGAAAGCGGAGCTTCCCCGCTCGGCGACAGAAGCGGGGCACGCAGAGATGTGGGACAGAACCACCTTGCTAACCCGCGGCTGCTTCATTCTGTGCATTCTGTGCATTTTGTGTCATTTCGTGCATTTTGTATCAATTTGTGCATTTCGTGTCATTCTGTGCAAACCGTGCTCCAAATCGGAAAGCGGATTGACCTATAATCGATTCTGGGTTCGACGCCGGATCTTTTGAAGGTCGGACACAAGGGGCGGTGAACGCCGGGAGGAATTCAACAATAATGGCAGAAGAGACAGTTACTTTTCAGACGGATAATGGCGAAACAAGCGCGTATGTTGCGAGGCCAGAGAGCCCGAACGGCAAGGCGGTCATCGTAATTCAGGAATATTGGGGCCTGAACGATCACATACGCGACATCACGCGGCGGTACGCCAGAGAAGGTTTCCTGGCCGTTGCTCCGGATCTATATCGCGGGAAAACGGCACAAACGCCCGCCGAGGCAGCAAAGCTTATGAGCGCTCTCCCGCTCGACGACGGCATCGCGACGATCCGTGCAACGGTGAATGAACTGCGAAGGACGAACGGCCTCGATCATTTCGGAATAACGGGATTCTGCATGGGCGGAACGTACGCGCTGCGTGCGGCTTGCCTCGTCGAAGGTATCAGTGCCGCCGTGCCGTTCTATGGCGACATTCCTGAAGATGCCGTCCTGCAAAAGCTTCGCGTACCGACGATCTTTATCTCCGCGACTAAAGACGGTTGGATCAATGCCGAGAAGGTCGCCTCGCTCGAGGATGCTGCCGAGCGGTACGAGCTGCCGGTCGAGAGCGTAAAATACGAAGCCGACCACGCATTCTTTAACGACACGCGGCCGGAAGTCTATGTTGCCGAAGCCGCACAGGATGCGTGGGCGTTGGCGGTCGGATTTTTCGAGGACAAGCTATAGGGCGACGCCGCTTCGCGACACGCCGGATGAGATCGCCGGTTGAGAACCACGAAGCCGCGGTATGCTTTTACGACGCTCTTTCTCAAGATACATTTTTGCGTCGGCCCGCTCGATCGCATTCTCGAGACGCTCGAGATCTTCGAAATTCTCAAAGGCACGGGACACGCCGATCGTGATCGGATGCCGCAAGCCGTCCAGCGAAACGTCAGTAAGAAGGCCGTCGAGGCGGGACATTCGCTGGCTTGCGAGTTCGCAATCGAGGCCGATCATCAGGACGAAGAATTCGTCGCCGCCCCAGCGGAAGATCAGGTCTTCCGCACGAATGATGTCGCGAATTGCACGCACGAGTGCACGGATCGCCGCATCGCCCACAGGATGGCCGTATGCGTCATTGATGTCCTTAAGATCGTCAACGTCAAAGAAACCTACGCAGCCGTGGACGCTGCCTTCATCCTCGCCTTTCTGCCGCAGGTATCCGTGGAATGCGTGCCGGTTAAGGGCTGCAGTAAGCGGATCGACGTGAACGAGTTCCTTTAGCTGAGCGTGGGCGACGGTGAGTTCCGCGTTCGCCTTATTTGCATCCGAGAGGACGCGTTCAAGAAGGATGATCACCGTGCCGAAGCCGAGCAGGTTCTGGAGAATGAAGTCAAAGAGCGGCCCGGACGGGACAAGATCGATCGCAAATGACGGCCTTGCGCCGACAAGCGAGACGACAAAGTATTGAAGACAGTTCACCGTCAGCAGCCCGATCGCGACCAGCATCACGTGCCAGCCAAGCGTCCGGACATGCGTCCGCCAAAGGATCGCATACGAACCCGCGAAAAAGACCGCCATCACGAGCGAGTGAATGTTGAGGAGCAACGACAGGTCGTCCGAGAGAAATGGAAGAATGAAGCCAAAGATGATGAACGGAATGATCGCGAACTCAAAGTGAGACCGCATCCTCTCGTTCCTTGCAAGACTATAACAGCCAGCGGCGAGCAGGAACCCGAAGAGGTACTGAGTAACGAAATAAAGGCCGAGGAGCTGGACTAAGGACGATTCACCGGCCGCAATGCGAAGACAGATCAGTCCAAAACACAAAATACACCAGGCATTGGCCCAATAGCTGAGAGCAACTATCTTTAGGCTGCGACGCAGAAACAGCGTCAAGAGGGCAATGAGAGCTACCCCTGAAATCTGTACGATCAAGCCGATTTTTTCGTCCATATAGAAGAGTGAGGATCTTAGGACAGACCGCTAATAACTGGGCTGAGAATGAGGTTTCTCGCAAACGGACAAGGACTTGTCCCAACTGATTGTAATACTAAAAAGTCAGGAACGTCCAGCTTTTTTTAACATCGTTAAAAGTTCTTGTTTCTTCGGCAGACCTGAACGCGCCCCGAGGCGGCGGCATTTAAGGGCTGCAACTGCGTTCGCGCAAGCTGCGGCCTCTTCGATCGATGCTTCGGAGAGAAGGCCGTAAAGAAGGCCGGCACGAAAAGCGTCCCCGGCACCGGTCGTATCTACACAGCCGCCGGGAACGGCAAAACCCTGAGTTTCGACGAACTTCCCTTCAGCAAGAAGGATCGAGCCGGATCCGCCAAGCGTTGCACAAGCGATCTTGAATCCGTATTTCTCGGAAAGATAAAGAAGGGCCTCCCTGAGGTCGGCGATGCCGGTAAGCCTTTCGGGAAAGTCAGCCGATGCGACAAAGATGTCGATCAGCGGCAAGAGGTCCTCGGTGCCGTCAAAAATATTGTCGATGTCGATCGAAATATACGCATCGGCCTCTTTCGCGGCACGTGCCATCGCAATGCATGCGGCCGTGTCGTGCGGAGTGATGTGGAGTACGCGGCATTCGCGTGCGGCATCGAGCGGTGCGTCTTCAGCAGAATACGCAAGCTTTTTGTCGCGTTTCCAGATGACGGTGCGTTCGCCCGATGCCTCATCCACAATGATGAACGCGATCTGCGTTGCAGCACCCGAAATGCGTTCGGCAAATCGTGTATCGACGCCGTCTTCGGCAAGCGACGCGATACCGATGTCTGCCGCCGCGTCGTCACCGAGTCGGCCCGCATAAGCCGTCGTAAACCCAAGCCGCTGAAGCCCGGCCATCGTGCTCGCGACCTCGCCGCCGGCCAATTGTGCGTAGTTAGACAGCTCTACCTTCGAGTTGAACTGAGGATACTGCGGGACCTCGATCAGGAAATCCACGGCGTTCGTGCCAAAACCCACAGCGTCGTATTTTTTGTCCTTTGCAAATTGAAACAATGCCATTTCTTACGAAAAATTCTGCTCGAAGATGGACAAGATCTGCCGAAGTTATTGCGAGTCTTGCAAAGATATATCGAGCGCGATAGATTGTTTTAGAATACCAATTTTTGCTGCGTGTTACGCGGCTTAGAAGCTATCATTTTGAGAGGTTGAATTATAATGCCGACTGCAATTTGCCCAGAGTGCCAAGAAGAAGTTTATGTTGATGCCGATTCCGAGCAGGGCGACCTGGTTTCCTGCGACGAATGCGGCTCTGACCTTGTTGTCGTCGGACTCGATCCTGTCGAGGTCGATCTGCGTTCAGAAGACGATGACGATCGGGACATGGATGACGACTATCACGATGATTTCGGATACGACGACGATTCGTATTGATCCTGGGACGCGACCCTCTCTTTTTCGCCAAATTGACCGTCTAGACAATTCAAATTGACCGAATATGGCCGATGCCTTTAATACCTTGAGGGCATCGGCGAATCGGCCCTAACTTCGAAAATATCTACACTTATCGCGCAATTTTTGTCTTGGCACGCATCTTGAATTAAGAAGCTATCGGCGCTGGGAATCAGCCCCGGCCCGAGTGCCATGAAAGACGTTGAGAAACGATACAAGGGCTCGATGCTGAGCCTTACTGCCTGCGGTGTAATTGCCTTTGTGGCGATCGCTGCGGGCCTGCTCGTATTCGGGGCAACGTTCCTATTGATATTGTTCCCTGTCGCCGCCTGTGTCGCCGCCGCATATAAGATCCACAGTACGGGTCAGCAAAAACGAAACGAGCTGATCGAGCAGGCGAACCAGCTGAATCAGACGACGGTCGAGGTCCTGGCAACGGCGATCGACGCACGCGACCAGATCGGCACGGGCCACGTACGGCGCACGCAGATCTATGCGCTTGGGCTTGGACGCGCGATGGGCTTGACGGGTGACCGGCTCGACGCCCTTCGGCTCGGTTCTCTCCTGCACGACATCGGAAAGCTTGCCGTTCCGGATCACATTCTCAGCAAGCCGGACCAGCTGACGCCTGCCGAACTCGAAAAGGCAAAAACACACTGCACGATCGGCGCTTCGATCCTTGAAGAGATCGACTTTCCATATCCTGTTGTTCCGATCGTTCGCTATCACCATGAATCGTGGGATGGAGCCGGGTATCCGAGCGGCCTGAAGGGCAACCGCATCCCGCTTGGGGCACGCATTCTCGCGATCGCCGATACCTATGATGCACTTCGCAGCGAAAGGCCTTACCGCAAGCCGATGTCACGCGAAGAGGCACGCCAGCATATCGCGAATGCAGCGGGCACGCGGTTCGATCCTGAGGCCGTTCACATTTTCTTGAAGAACCTCACGAAATTCGAGGTCGAGATCGCAGCTGCCGGCGTGGACTATCCGAAAGAGGAGATCACACATCAGAAGACGATCGAAGGCAAGACGTACGTCGAACGCATACAGTCGGCAAACCGCGAGGTTTTCGCCCTGTTCGAACTCGTCCGCGAATTCGGCGAATCGGACAGCCTCGGCGCAATGCTCAAACTCTTCGCAAAGAAGGTCAGTCAGCTTGTACCAACGGACACTTGTGCGGTTTTCTTGCTGAACGAGAGCCGCGAGTACGCCTCAGCAGCAGAAGTCACCGGCCAGAACGCCGACGTATTCCTCTCAAAACGAATACGTCCCGGCGAAGGCGCGACCGGCTTTGTGCTCAAGAATCTCGAACCGGTCGTCAACGTGAATCCTGACCTCGATTTCTCGCTTTCGCAGCTTGACCTGATCCAGGAGTATCGAACGATGGCGAGCCTGCCGCTTGTTTCCGACGGCGGCCCGGTCGGAGCGCTTTCGATCTACACGTCGGCGATCGATGCGTATGAGGATGAACACATACGCGTGCTGACGACGGTCGCCAACATCGCAGCCCGTGCGATCGAAAAGCTGCAGGCACATGCCCGCACGCGTGCACACGCGATGACAGATCCGATGACGGGCCTTCCGAATGCGCGAAGCCTGCAGATGCAGTTCGAACGCGAGGTGGCACGCGCCGATCGCGGCAATTCGACCTTCCAGCTGATAATGCTCGACCTCGATGGCTTCAAGGGTGTGAACGACAGCTTCGGGCACAAGGTCGGCGATCAAATGCTGCGCGAGATCGGCGAGGTCATCCTTTCGCAGCTTCGAGAATACGACTTCCTTGCTCGATACGGAGGCGACGAATTCATTGCCATCGTTCCTGAGATGACGGACGGCGAGGTCGCAGAGGTCTCTGAGCGTATCGAGAATGCCGTGCGTGAATTTCGCCTTGAGGTAAAGGGGAGCGAACGGTATGCCTCGGTCGGCGTAAGCGTCGGGGCCGCGGCGTATCCGCAAAAGGGCGAATCGCTCGATCAGCTCGTCGTCGCAGCCGATCGCGCAATGTACCGTAGAAAGAGCGACAGGAAGAATCTTGAGCTGATGCGCGACACGAAGGCTCCTGAATTCGACCACCTCCGCTCGGCACTCGCAAAACTCCCCGTGGCCGCTCCCGGCGGTTTGATCCTCGAGCTGGACGAATCGGCGGTTCTTATCGATTCGGTCAACTAAAAGGCTTGTGAAAATCTGAAATGGATATGGCCCTGACGCAGACGGTAGTAGGCGTCGGGGCCGACCGTTTGCGGAATGCGGAATCGCGGCGGATTCAGCAGATAGCCGTAATCGATCCCGAACTCGCCGCCGATCGGCGTTTTTAACCGAAGCCCGAGGCCGACAGTATTCGTCCAAAGGGCACGCAAATTCGCCTCGAACGCGGTCGAGCCGATCGTCTTCGGTGGATTAAAAATATCGCCGACACGTCTGAAAACGTTGCCGCCGTCGTAGAAAGGAACCGCACGTACCGACTTAGAAAGTGGGATGCGAGCCTCGATATTGACAACCGCCAGGGCGTTGCCGCCGAACGGCAGCGTGAACGGGTCGAGGTAAACCTGGTTTCCTTCGCTATCGCGGAAAGTTCCCTGCGGAACGACGACCGCACGCGGACCGGCCTCTTCGAAATCGAATCCGCGCAAGGTCGTCGAGCCGCCGGCAAAAAAGCGTTCGCTGATCGGCAAGATCCCATCGAGGCCCGGAAACTGTGAGTTCGAAAATCGGTTGCCGTTCGCAAAAACGTGTGCAAGCCCGATGATCGCACGGGCCGCAAGCGTCATCCGACGGATCTTCGGGACGGAATAATAAAAGTTATAGCTTGCCTGAAATTTCTGAAAGCCGATGTTGGCGCCAAGAAGCGGTGCGGAAAGATCGTATTGCGCCGTAATGTAGCTGCCGTTGGTCGGGTCGCTCGCGTTGTAGCGGCAGCGGTCGCCGGGTTCGCCTTTTGCGATCGTTTCGAGAAGCGAATATTGTATCTGGCAATTCTGCCGCGTATCGCGGACATATGTGAATGAGAAGCCGGACGTTCGGATGCGCGAATCCGGCCGCAGAAGCTCGCGCACAAGCAAACTCTCGAAGTTCATCAGACGAACGTCCTCGAACTTGAATCGCGCGAAGATCAAACTGCGGTTCTTTACGCTCAGCGTCTTGTTCGTCTCGACGGTGAACGTGAGGCGGTGAAGCGTCGGGCTGCCGGTCGCGTTGCCGAATTCGTCGATCGGGTCGCCATTCTCATCGAGCCGCTGGACAATGCCGAAAGTTCCCTTATCAAAGGCCGAGCGGAAAAACCTGGTAACCGTCGAATCACGCTGATACTGAGCCGTTATCGTGAGCGGGCTGAATCGCCCTTCGCGGTCGTGCAGAAAACGCGGATGGATGAAATCGAGCTGTACGAGCTGCTGCCGGCGGCTCATTCTCAAGCGGGCCCCGCCCTGCCAAAGCCTGCCGAACAAGTTAACGTGTCGAATATCAACGAAGCCGTTCACGCCGAGGTCGGTCGAAAAACCGCCGCCGTATTTAAGTACACGCGGCGGGGCCTCGCTAACATTTATGATGACGTCGGTGCTGCGGGATCCGTCAGTGTTACGGCCCGCACGTTGAAGTTTTACGTTCACGCTGTCGAACGCGTCAGTGCCGAAAAGGTTCTGCTCGCTTGAGTAGATATCGGAAGTCTTCAGCAGTTTGCCGGGCTCGAGTGCGATCGCACGCCGTATCGCATGCTCTTTTGTTTTTTGATTGCCGGTGATCAAAACGCGGTCGATCACGACCGGGCGGCCTTCCCGCTCGATCTGAAACTCGACCTGCACATTCTCGACGTCGGTTGAAGCAGGCGTTTTTGGTTCGACGATCGAGGAGGTAATGCGGGCGTCATAATAGCCCTTGTCCGCGTAATACGTTTGAAGCGCACGCACGGCATTCCGCACGCGTGCACGCGAATAATTCCGGCCTTTTAATTCGGGCAATTGCTTCTCCAGTTCGTCGGTCGGGATCGCGGTATTTCCCGAGATCGTTACGGCGTCAACCACCGTCGGCGGGCCTTCATCGACCTGAAACGTGATGATCAGATCGTCGCTGTTCGGAGAGACACCCTGCAGTACGCTCACTGTCGCGTCCCGATAACCGAGTTCGTTCATCAACGAGCGGATCGTCGATGCATCCTGTTCGAGCGTATCCGCACTGGTCACGCCGCGTCCGTAGCCGAATAGCGGTATGATGCCGAGGACATTCGCTTCTTGCGAGTTCAGGACGGTGCTCACGTCCTCGTATGTCAACTTGTCGGTGCCGCGAATGCGGATCGAGCGGAGGCGAAGCTTGCGGCTCAACGCAACGTTATATTTGACCTCGATATCTCGGCCGAGCAATTCGTTGGTCGCAAGCGACGAGCAAACGAATTCGGTGCCGTTCGGGAGTTTTGTTCCATCGCCCTCGACGATCTCCGGCTCGACCGAACACACAGGTGTAACGTCTACGAAGAAATAGCCGTGCTCTTGATAGTAGTTCTCAAGCCGCCGTTCGCCCTCGACGATCGCGGCAAAATCGAGTGTCCCTTCCCGTTTGACAGGCAAGATCTTGTTCAAGGTCCGCGAGCTTGGCTTGTCGGTCTCAGGGTCGATCACGATCTTCACCTTCGGCCCTTTGGAGCCGGTCAATTCGATATCGACCTTGTTGGCCTCCGGATCGTAAACGACACGCGGTTCGTAGAGGCGCGGTGCGATGAGATCACCTTCGCGAAGAATGGAACGCACTTCTTCGACGTCATTTCGGAGTCGATCGCGCGTGAACCCTTCGCCTGGTTCGAGCGACAACTTCCTTTGGTCGATCGGCGTTGTAAGCCCTTCGATGTTGATCGAAAAGGTGTTGACCACGGCCTGTTCGTTCAAGGTAACGTGAAAGACGACGTTCACCTCGTCAATACCTGCGACCTTCTGCTCGTCGAACGCGACCTCAGCTTTGTAATAGCCCTGCTCACGCAAATAGTCGAGCATAATGTCGGCGTTGTTGCGCAGGATCTGCTCTGTTATCGGTGTTCCGGAGGAGAGAATGTTCAGCTTGAAAAGGAGTTCCTGCTCCGTGATCTTGCTGCCGTTCCCTTTCGGTTCAGTTACCTCTATCAGTACTTTGTTGAGAACTGCCTTTCGCTTTACGCGGAACTCAAGGTCAACAAGGTCACCACGCAAAGCAGCAGCGACCTCGACCGAAACTACGGGCCGATTGTTGTAGATCTGCAGGATATTATCGTGAACGCGAACGGTATTGTACGGCTTGCCGGACATACCCTTGACGAGCGGCGCGACTTCATCCTCGGCACCGTTCGAATACGGCGGATCGACAACGATCTTTACCTCGCCGATCGTCTTACCTTCGAACTCAGAAGATTGTGCGACCGCCGCAGCGGCAAAAACGCATGCAATGAGAACGACCGCGGCCACAATACGCGGAAGCAAATATTTGTTTGCGATATGCGATCTTCTCAAAAAGCGTTCTAAAACCGTCTCTTAAATCTTATTTCAAAACTAAAATTATCTCTGTTCCGCGTAACGTTCGTAAGCGAACGCTGTTCGTATTGCGCAACGAACGACAGCTTGTTCGACACGCGATATTCGAAAGCAAGCACCTGATTCTGGTCCTGCGAGAGATTCGTTGCGTAAGTTACGCGCAGGTTGTTATTGATCTGTCGCCCGACGGTAAGACGCGCTCCCGGATTGAGCTGTTCTCCTGTAAGTATCGGATCGATCTCGAATACGTTGAGCCCAAAGAGCTTATCGGTCGCCTTCCGCGCAGGGTTGTTTATGACCGCATCGGCGAGGATCTCGGCCGCGGTTCGGATGCCCGTTTGGGCAAGCGTCGGTATGCCGCCCGCAGAATTCGTGAGCGAACCTGTCGTAATAAGCGAAACGATGTCGGCCTGCGGCAAAGCCGGGCTCGAACGGACAGACGCCGTCACCTGTTCTGTGTCGTTGAGCGGCCCGTTCAATGAAATAAATATTTGATAGCCGTTGATCTCGGTCTCAGCCTGTAGGTTCACAACGGGCTCGATGAACGTGTCGGGCGGGAATTCCAGCACGCCGCGTTGTATCTCGTAACGGTCACGGCGATAGAGCAGCGTTCCTCCGTTCGCAACGATCCTGCCGTAGAGGATCGGATTCTCGGTATCGCCCGTCAGGTTCAGCGAAACTGATGCCGTAAGATCGGCGATATTGTTGCGGACAACGAGTGCATTGCGGCCCTCGATCACGAGATCGAATCGCGGTGCCGTCATCGAGCTCGGGCCCGCAGAAAGCGAACGCGCCCGGCGTGCACCGATAATGTTCGCAAGGTCGATGTCCTTCGTGTATAAGCTGCGGCTTGCATATACGCGGCCGGAGATCGTTGTCTGCAGCGGATCGCCGGCCGCACGTCGCAGGCCGATGATCTCGAGCCGAGCATCGCCCGTGGTCAAGAAATCTTCGGGAAACGGAACGGTAATATTCTCTCCGTTAAGCGTTGCCCTGAAATTGCGGATCGATAAGCCGTCGAGCAACGCTCCGCCGGCGGCCGTGAACTTTCCGCCGCCGAGGTAGCCTGACGCCTGCTCGATCTCCGCCTGATCGGATGTGAACAAGATGCGTGTCTTTATGCGGCTGAATGTCAGGCGATCGTTGCCGACAAACGCAGCGAATGCCGCATTCTCGGTCGCAACTGAACCGGTAAGGTTCGCTTGCGGATTGAGTCCTACGAGACGAACAGAAACATCCGCATTCCCCGCGAAGAAAAGGTCTTTCGCTGCGAGATTCAGAAGGGCGAGGTTCATCTTGCCCTCGACCGCAAGCCTGTTCTCGACCGTGTCGGAGATCGCCTTCGTGCCCGTTATGCGGATGTCGGAACCCGCGCCGGTGAAATGAGCGCTCTCGAACGTAACCGCCGACGCGCTCAATTTTGCGACGATCGGCTCGGCGGCATTCAACGGGGTGTCCTGTATCTGCAGCGAAAGGGCATCGAACCGCGCGGTTCCCGAAAGGTTCTCTGCCGAGATCGCACGAGTCCCGTCGGCGCGGAGCGGACTAAGATTCCCGCCAAAATCGATGCGGCCGCGGGCAGTGCCGGTGATGCCAAAATCGCGAACTTTCGGGATAAAGGCAAGGAAAGGTTCGAGCGGGTTATCCCGAAACTCGGTCGAAGCCGTCAGCGGAAGGTCGTCGTTCGTAAGATCCAGCGTTGCGTTCAGCGATTGAGGATGTCCGCTGAAATCCGCCGTCAGGTTCGCGGTAAGAATTCCGCTCACGGTCTTTGCGTCAAAATTCACCGTCCCGATCGGGCTGTCGCCGACGACAACGTCCGCGGCCGTGCCGGTTCCGGTAACATTCACGGTCGAGAATCGGTCGGCGTTGCCGCTTGCAACGAGCGAAACATCCGCGTTGCCGGTGATCGCGGGAATAGATTCATTCGGCGGCAAAAATGCGAGAACGAGCGGAACGGGAATATCCTTGCCCGTGATGTTCGCGTCAAAATCCTTCGAGCCGCGGTCGTATTTTCCGACCGCCGTCAGGCGGCCCGAGCCGATATTCATCTCGACGTCCTGCACGTTGATCGCAGTTCCGGCAAAGACTGCCTTTGCCTTTAACGAATCAAAATTTTGCCCGGCGACGAGGCCGTTGTCTGCCGAAAGGTCGATGCTGCCGGCCGCGGCGTTCGGCAGGCCCGAGATGTTGACGCTGCCCGAAGTGTTTCCGCTCAGATCTTTGATGCGTGCAGGCAGATCGATCGGCAGTGCGGCAAGCAGATTGCCCGCGTTTATGTTCGTAAGCTCCGCGTTGACGGTCGTGTTATTGACGCCGTAGGCCGGGATCGTGATGTCGAACTTCGCGAAGCCCCCGCCGGGTTCGCTCAGCCTGCCGTTCTCGAGCTTAAAGCCGTCCGTTGAAACGACGAGATCGGAAGAGACGCTGCCGAGCGGACGTCCACGCAAGGCGACGCTCCCGATCGACGCTTTTCCGTTTATGTCAGGATCGAGAAGATTGCCCGTCAACTCGCCGTTGAATGCGAGATCGCCGCCGATCTCCGCCTGCATATCGTCAAGCTGGCGTTCGAGTTCGGGCAAGGCACCGGTGATGCGTATGAGCTTTGTGATCTCGGACGCGTCGGACGAAGCGAGCTTTACGGCGAGGGCAGAATCGTCCGCAGACAGGTCGAATTGCCCCGTCGCGTCGAGCCGGCTTTTATCCGTGTGCAATTCTGCTTCGTTGATGCGGAACAGGCCGTTCGCCGCCGCAAGGTCGATGCGGCCGTTGATAGGAAGAGAGCCATTCTGCTCCGAGCCTGCTGTCGCAGCGATCGTGGCTTGTACGGTACCGCTCGCCGCACGGAAATTCGTGCCCGGGAAGGTCAGATGCGCGTTGCCGTCGGTATTGCCGTTGAGCGTGATCACACGCCCGCTCTGCATCGCCGCGAGCTTCGAAAGATCGAGATTCGTAAAGTATGTGTCGATCGCCGAATTGCCTTTTTTATCGAGAGCGATGGAGACGTGTCCGTCAAGGCTGCCGTCCATCACGGCGGCGTGCAGATCCGTGAGATCCACGCGGTCGTTTGTAGCCACGACCTTTGCCGTACCATTGCCGAGGGCGATGCTGCCCAACACACCGCCGCCGATGCTCATATCCGCCGAAGCCCGATAGCGTCCGGACGGTTCGAGAATAAAGACCGGCCGTGCAAGTTTTACGTTGTCGAGGTTTCCGCCGTTTGCGAGTGCCGCAGTGTTCTTGAGCACTACATTCCCGGCATCGATGTCATTCGAACGGCTCTCGACCCTTCCCTGTTTTATCGTCAAGCGAACGCCGGCGATGTTGACGCTTCCAAGCGTCGCGGCATCGCTGTCAAGTTTTGCAATGCGTGTCGCGTCCGAATAGACGACAGTTGTGCCGTCGGCGGTCCGCGTTTCAAGAAGAGGCGATTCGAGCCCGGTAACCCTCATTCCGGCGATCGCGACATTCTCACCGCGAACGTTGTGCAGCTTTATTCGAGTCTCTGCCGGAACGTCCGTCAGCTCGAACTTCTTCGCCGTCAGGTTCTTGACCTTTGCGTCGCCGAGCGTTGCGTCGGCCGCCTTTATGTCATTCACGGCGACATCCGTTACGCCCTTGCGATGGCGAACATCGACGGAGCCGCTCTTTACGCCGCCGATCGTGAAGTCTTCGGTCGAGAATGTTTTCGTAGTTGCGGCATTCGAATTGACCGTAACATCTCCGTCCTTGTAGCCAATGCGGAGATCTCGTGCATGAAGATCGTCGAACTCGGTGTCGCCGACGGCAAAACGCTGAGCGCGTCCGTCAACCGAGGAAGCCTTTAGCTGCTCATCGCGATATTCCGCAACAGCGTCCGCGAGAAAGAGCTTGCCTATCGTCATCGAGGGCGTCTTCGCGGCGATGGCCTGAAGTTCGCCGACCCAGCGAAAGTCCGTGCCCGTGCCGCGGACATTTCCCGTCATCTTCAGGAAATCGACGCGGAAATCGTCAAACGTAAGCATTTCGGCTATCGCGGTGCCGTTCGCTGTGTAGTTCGAATTTGTGCCTTCGACGGTCGCAGCGATGTCCGCTCCCTTGAGGTAAACGCCCGCTGCACGAAAGGCTTCGCTTGAGGCGGTGCCCTCGACGCGGTAATTCTCACCCTCGCCCGTGATCTTTCCCTTGAAATTGCCGACGCCGCGAAGCGCCGTCCCTGTCGAGAACGCTTGAGAAAGCTGCGTCAGGTCGAGCGAAGATTCGGCGTTAAGGTCGTAACGCGGGTGTGCCCAATCGGTGATCGTTCCCGAAATGAACGTATCGCCGAAGGGCGACGATACCTGCAGGTCGGAGACTTCGGCATGCGTGTCGTCCGCAATGCCTTTTGCGAGGATCGAGATGTTCTCTGCACGGCCTTCGCCGTACGCAAAGGTCGAATTCCGCGCGTTGACGTCAAACTTGAATCGGAGAGCATTCGGCGTTGCATCGACCTTGTCGGGCGTAAGCTCGACGGAGAGTTCATTCGCATTCGCCTCGATCTTGCGCGAAAGGTCGCCAAAATGAACAACCGAATCTTTCAGGGAGACAACGACCGAGTCATAGCGAAAGTTCACCGCCGAGCCTTCTCTGTCTTCGACAAGATGCAGGCCGTGAAAGTTCGAGCGGCCTTCCTTGTCGAACGTGATCCAAACCTCTGCACCTTTGATGTCGGTCGTGTCGATACGAACGTCGCGGCTCGTGCTCCAGGAGAGAAGGTCGAGGACGGTAAGCCCTAGCTTCGCCTCGCGGATAAAGAAGAGCTTTTCGCCGGTTGCCGAGTTGTTGAAGGTCGCGTTCTGGAGTTCGAGCGTCATCGGCGACGCGGCAACGCGAAACTTGTCGGCAGAGAACGTGATACCGATCTCCGCCATTTTCGCCGTGAACTTGTCTTTGATGTACGAATCAAAAACGCCCGTGCGGTACATTACCGTTACCGCGAGGAAGATAACGAGGGCTGCGAGAGCCATGATCCCGACGGCAGCCAGCAGCCGCCGACGCGTGAAGAATGGACGTGCGTCGGGAGCTGGTTCCGGTTCATCCGGCGGCAAAGATCTTTCTAGCTCGTCGTCCATTAGAAATGCTCTAGACCTTTACGGTTTCCACGATCTCCAGATCGAATGCATCCACGACGGAACGTGGCGGCGGATTCTTTGACAGCAAGCGGAACCTCTTCAAGCCCAATTCCTTGAGTATCTGTGCCCCGACGCCGTAATCGTGTGTTTTCCCGTAACCGGTTATCGCCTTCGCCGCGGAGAAATCAAGGCCGTTCTCGTACATCAGCTTATATGTTTTTAGCTGATCCACGAGGTCAAGATTGTTCTCTCGCTGACGTAAATAGAGAATAACGCCACGTCCTTCGTCGGTGATCGCCTTGATCGAGGACCGCATTGCCGCGGACGCTTCGCCTAAATGCGAACCGAACATTGCGAACGTTACGTTCTCCGTTTGGACGCGCACGAGCGGCGGACCCGTTGCATCGGAAACGTCTCCGAGCACGAATGCGATATGCGTCTCGCCGTTCATCACATTCTCAAACACGGCTACGTGCCACAAGCCGTCCTCGGTCGGAAGGTCCGTTTCGATCAGGCGGTGAACAAGGCTCTCTTTTGCGATGCGATAGCGGACAAGATCGGCGACCGAGACGATCTTCAGGCCGTGCTTTGCCGCAAAGACCTCGAGGTCCGGCATTCGGGCCATCGTCCCGTCGTCGTTCATTATCTCGCATATGACCGCCGAAGGGTCGAGCCCGGCGATCCGAGCGATATCAACGCTCGCTTCCGTCTGGCCGACGCGCACGAGCACGCCGCCGCGTTTCGCCCGCAGCGGAAAAACGTGGCCCGGACGTGCAAGGTCGGCGGCACGCGTGTTCTTGTTGACGGCGGTAAGTATCGTGTGGGCGCGATCGGCAGCCGAGATGCCGGTCGTAACGCCTTCGCGAGCCTCGATCGACACGGTGAATGCCGTCCCGAGACTCGAGGTATTCTCAGACGTCTGAGGGAAAAGCTGGAGTTCCTCACAACGCTCTTCCGTCAGCGGCAGGCAGATCAGGCCGCGGCCGTGAACCGCCATAAAACTGATGATCTCGGGCGTAACTTTTTCCGCCGCGCAGACGAGATCGCCCTCGTTCTCACGGTCCTCGTCATCGACAATGATGATCATTTTGCCGTCGCGAATGTCCTCGACGGCCTCTTCGATCGTTGAAAGCGGCATCTTTACCTAATATTCGGCCTAAATTTGCTCGACAAGCGATATGCGCAAGCTGAATTTTATCGAAATAATGCCTCTTTGGCGAACATCTGCGTCGCCGGCATCGTCCGTTTTGACGGGCAATGCTATCCTTTGAAAAGGAGTCGTAGATCGCGAATGGAAAGTTATGCTTGGCTTTTGTGGGTGCTTGTCGGAGCGGCGTTCGTCGTTGCAGAGATATTCACGCTCGGGTTCGTACTTTTTTGGTTTGGGCTCGGGGCATTTGCCGCCGCGATCGCGTCATTTTTCGGTGCTCCATTCGTCGTACAGATCCTCATTTTCCTCTTCTCGTCGGTTGCGATGGTCGTAATGTCGCGGCGGATCTTTGCCGACTATTTTTCGCACGGCGACAAGGATTACGTAAAGATGGGTATTGAATCGCTGCCGGGACAGGTCGGCACCGTGGTCGGAATGAGCGAGGGCCCGCTCAAAGAGGCCGCCGTAAAGGTTTTTGGTTCGACGTGGACCGCTTTCCCGATAGACGAAGAGACGTCTCTAAAGGAAGGTGAAAAGGTCGAGGTCGTCGAGGTTCGCGGCTCTTCGCTTTACGTTCGCCGAAAGACGGACGCGCTGCCTGATTGGCGCGAAGGCTAGATGATCTCCGCCGTGTCCTCTTGATCCGCGGTGTCGTGGATCCCGCCGAGGTCAAGCAGCTCAAGCTTCAATTCATCGCCCACAGCTTCAGGAAGATTCTCACCCGTAAATTTCGCGAGAATAACGGTGATGTTGTCCTCGCCACCGTTATTGTTCGCCTCGCGTATGAGTTCAGCACAGGCCTGTTCGAGCGAATCGATATTCTCATCGACGAGCCGTTGCATATTCGCGGCGGAAACCTTATTGGACAATCCGTCGCTGCAGAGCAGGAAAACGTCGTTCCGATGCGGCTCAACCCGTGCGGAGATCGGATAGATCTCGCTCTGGGCACCAAGCGCCTGAAGGATAACGTTCTTAAGATTGTGCGATTCCGCCTCTTCGGGCGAGATCTGCTGTGTATCGATAAGCTGCTGGACGAGCGACTGATCCTTCGTTACCTGATAGATCTTTCCGTTGCGGATCAGATACGCACGGCTGTCGCCGACCTGGATGATATCAGCGAACTTCGGCGAGACGGCGACTCCCGTAAACGTCGCACCCATTCCCTGATATTGCGGATCGGTGCGGCCCTGATTGTGGATAATATAGTTAGCGTAAACGGTGGCGTTATAGAGCTTAGAGACGAGGAAGTAATCGTGTTCTTCGGGCGTCAGCGTCTTATCGGCATCGTTTTCGAGGAGCTGTTCGCTGACGGTCTCGACCGCGAGCGTGCTTGCGACCTCGCCGGCAAGAGCTCCGCCCATACCGTCAGAAACGGCGACGATCACACCGTTGTCGTCAACGGCCAGCCTCTGCGATTCGATGACGAATTCGCTGTCATCCTGCGAACCGGTCCAGCGTTTGCTGTCCGAAACCGAGAGAACAAGAAAATTATCCTCATTTCCCTTACGGACGCGCCCAATATGCGATGTCGCATGTACCTCAACAATGAACATAATTAGCTACAATGCCTGATCGAGATCGTTCAGGATATCTTCAATATCTTCTATGCCAACCGAAATGCGAACAAGGCCATCTGTAATGCCCAATGCGGAGCGTCGCTCCGCGGGTACGGAAGCGTGAGTCATCGACGCCGGGTGAGAGATCAGGCTCTCAACGCCGCCCAAGCTCTCGCCGAGAGTACATAGTTTGACGGAATTCAAAACTTTTTTTGCGTTATTTAGTGATCCTGTCTCAAAAGAAACCATTCCGCCGAACCCGCTTTGCTGACGCTTTGCGATCTCGTGCTGCGGATGGGACGCAAGCCCCGGA
This sequence comes from Pyrinomonadaceae bacterium, assembly GCA_019186825.1. Lineage (GTDB taxonomy): Bacteria > Acidobacteriota > Blastocatellia > Pyrinomonadales > Pyrinomonadaceae > OLB17. The sequence continues at coordinate 11,074 of JABARP010000007.1, read as the reverse complement.
TAATGCACCTTCTCAACTCGCGGGTGCTCCGCAAGGAAATTCGCGACCGTTCGGCCGTTCTTGTCATGAGCCTCCATACGGACGGCAAGCGTCTTTGTGCCCCGCAGAACGAGGAACGAATCAAACGGTGACAGGATCGCACCGGCGCTATTTTGCACAAAACCGATCCATTCCGCATCTTTGTCATCATTCAGGGCGACGAAACCGCCGACGCTGTCCGAATGACCGTTCAGGTACTTCGTGGTCGAATGTACGACGATATCCACACCGTGCTCGATCGGACGCTGAAAATAAGGCGAAAGGAATGTGTTGTCGCAAACGACCTTCGCACCGCGTGCGTGAGCGATCCCCGAGACCGCCGCCAAGTCCGTTACCGTCATCACTGGGTTTGTCGGCGTCTCGACGAACACCATCTTAGTATTCGGTTTGAATGCAGATTCGAGGTTTGAGGCTTCGGACGTGTTTACAAGATCGAACTCGATCCCGTAATTCGACAAGATCCGGTCAAAAAGGCGGAATGTGCCGCCGTACGTGTTATCGCCGAGAATGACGTGGTCGCCGCTCTTTAACAGCTTTAAGGTCGTGTCGATCGCCGCCATTCCGGAGGCGAAGGCAAAACCGTACTTTGCACCTTCGAGGGCCGCAAGGTTTGCCTCAAGCGCCGTCCGTGTCGGGTTCTTCGTACGTGCGTACTCATAGCCCTTATTTACGCCAAGAGCCTCTTGCGCAAATGTAGATGTTTGATAGATCGGGACGCTGACCGCACCGGTTGTCGGATCAGGTTCGTTGCCCGCGTGAATTGCCGTTGTCGAAAATCCCATATAGGAAGTAAAACACATTATTTTAGCCTATTTTCGCTCGGCGTGGTAACGCGGAAGGCATCGCTTTTCGACACTTTTGAAGATAGACTATCGGAAGCAGCAAAAGTTTATTATTCTATCAAGAACATAACCTGAAAGTTATGGACATCAACCAACTGGAAGTATTGGTAACGGTCGCCCGCGAGAAGAGCTTTTCGCGTGCCGCCGAGGCTTTGAACCGCACACAGCCGGCCGTCAGCCAGGCGATCCGGCGGCTTGAGGAAGATGTCGGTGAAAAGCTCTTTGACCGATCATCAAAGGACGGAACCCTGACCTTTGCCGGCGAAGTGCTACTTGAGCACGCAGAAGCGATGCTCGCCTTGCGCACGAACGCCCGAAACGCCATTCGCGAGCTTAAAGGCCTGCGCCGAGGGAAAGTTACGATCAGCGCGAACGAACACACGGTCTTCTTCCTGCTTCCGGTGATCGAAGAATTCCTAAAGCTGCATCCGACGATCAAGATCGAGGTTCAGAGAGGCGTCGCAAGCCGCATCCCGAAGCAGATCACGGCACGCGAGGTCGAGCTCGGCGTCATCTCATTCTCGCCTGAGGACGCATCGCTCGTCTCTGTGCCGATCGTAACCGACGATCTCGTGATGATCGTCTCGCCGGACCATCCCCTCGCAGGCCGCGGGACCGTCTCGATCAAGGACGTCGCTGACGAGAATTTCATCGCGCACAACGCGCCTTCGCCATACAGGCGGCGGGTGATCGAGGCATTCGCAAAACACCGCATCGAGCTGCAGATCTCGGTCGAGCTGCCATCGCTTGAGGCGATCAAGCTGCTCGTTATGAAGAATGCGGGAGCGGCACTCGTCCCGCGTCTTGCAGCGCGAGCCGAGATCGAAAATGGGCGGCTGGCGGAGCTGAACATCCGCGAATTGCAGCTTACGCGTGAGCTGAATATCGTTTATCGCCGAAATTCCAAGCTTTCCCACGCTGCCGAAGCGTTCTTGAACGCCGCACGCTCGCTTAGCTCCAAGGCGCAAGAAAAATAAGTTTCTACTTTCGGGCCTTTCAGGTAGAATAGAGGCAAAAGCAGTTTCAAATTCAGGATCCGCGGGAAAATACTCATCGATCCCTACCCTTATGATGAAACCGGACTCCGAAGGCGGCCATTTTACAACTGAGCGCAGGCACAATGACCGAAAGAAATTGATCGTTGATGTGCGCTTTGAGGGCGGCGACGCTACTGGTATCGCGAATACACGCGATATCGGAAGCGGCGGTTTTTATATGACGACCACGGCGGAGCTTACGACCGGAATGCCGCTTGTTGCAAAGCTTACGCTCGGCGGCCGCGAGCTGCGGCTCGACGGTGTCGTTGCATATACGGATCCGGGCCACGGTGTCGGGGTTCGGTTCAAGGATATATCGGATGAGGATCTGAATTTTTTGGAGTCGGCACTCGACCTGGATGCTTAAGGAAGACAAATCGCGAGGATATTAAATGTTTGAACAATTTACGCTGGGTATTGAGGAAGAATTTCAGATAGTCGATCCAAAGACCCACGAGCTGCGGTCGCATGTCTCCGAGATACTCGACGAAGGACGGCTTCTTTTAGGCGAAAAGGTAAAGCCCGAGATGATCCAGTCCATGATCGAGGTCGGCACCGGCGTCTGCGCAAATATTCAAGAAGCCCGCGAGGACATCACAAAGCTCCGCTGCATCATTTCATCCCTCGCAAAGAAAAAAGGGATGGCGATCGTCGCCGCATCCACGCATCCGTTCTCAAAATGGAGCGAGCAGCAGATCTACGACGGCGACCGGTACAAGCTCCTGATCGACGAACTACAGATGGTCGCCCGGAGCCTGCTGATCTTCGGTGTTCACGTACACGTCGGCATTCCCGACCTCGAACGGCGTATCCAGATAATGAATGCGGCACGATACTTCCTGCCGCACGTACTTGCTCTGACGACGTCTTCGCCGTTTTGGCTTGGCCATAACACGGGCCTGAAATCGTATCGCTCGGAGGTCTTTAAGAAGTTCCCGCGAACCGAGATTCCTGATAATTTTGAGTCCTATTCGCAATTCCAGAGCTACGTCGATCTGCTCGTCAAGATGAACTGTATCCAGGACGGCTCAAAGATCTGGTGGGATGTTCGTCCGCATTACAAATTCCCGACGCTCGAATTCCGGGTTTGCGATATCCCGACGCGGGTTGACGACACTGTCGCCGTCGCGGCCCTCTTTCAGGCGATCGTCGCAAAGCTGCACAAACTGATCGATTCTAACCTCGGCTGGCGCATCTATCATCGCCGCCTCATTCTCGAGAACAAATGGCGGGCGATCCGATATGGCCTTGACGGAAAGCTCCTCGATCTCGGCAAACAAAAAGAGGTCCCCGTCAGGGACCTGATCCTCGAACTGCTTGAGTTTGTTGATGAGGTCGTCGATCCGCTCGGCTCCCGCAAGGAGATCGAGCACATCCACACGATCCTCCAACGCGGCACCTCAGCCGACGAACAGCTCCGCGTTTATGAGGAATCCGGACACGATTTCAACGCAGTCGTCGAAATGCTGATGAAAAATACGCTTGAGAACGTGCCGGGCGAGTGTTTTTGAGCGAAAAGGCCCTTTCTGCGAAAATATTGACATTTGATGCGTTGATGCGATAGCATCAACGCATGAGGACCACCCTTGAGATCGAAGACGATGTGCTGCAGGCCGCCAAAGAGTTGGCGCGAAAGCAAGGAACGTCCGCCGGCCGCGAACTTTCAGCCTTAGCCCGTCTTGGACTATCTAGTAGAAATCGAAGTATTGATCGTGCACCCAAAAGGCTTCGTGGGGGCGTTCCGGTCCTACCTTCCAGAGGTGAGATCGTAACCATTGAACAGATCCATGATCTGATGGACGAAGAAGGCATCTAAAGGTGCGGTCTCTCTTTGACATCAACCTGATCATTGCATTGCTCGATCCCGATCACATTTTTCATGAGCGAGCTCACGCCTGGTGGGCAGCAAATTCTGACAAAGGCTGGGCGAGCTGCCCGCTCACGGAGAATGGCGTCGTGCGGATCATGTCCAATGAAGGCTATAGCCGCCAAATGAATTTTGCTCCCGGCGATCTAATTTCGCGTCTGCGGGAGTTCACCGAACTCACGGATCATAAATTCTGGGAGGACGATCTGTCGGTACTAGATGAAAATATCTTTGTTGCCGATCGTATCCACGGGTCAAGACAACTGACTGACCTCTATTTGCTCGCTCTGGCGGTAAAACACTCCGCCCGCCTCGTAACCTTCGACAAGGGAATACCGCTCTCGCCCGTTGTGGGAGCGCATGCTCAGAACTTGTGCCTAGTGTAGAAGGCAGCGGCGCGAGCTGCGGCCGTCGCAATGCTGATGAAAAATACGCCTGAGAACGTGCCGGGCGAGTGTTTTTAATTCAGCAGGAATACAACCGTAACGGATGAGTCCACTGAGATCGTCCCGGCCGAAAACATCCCAAGTTTTTCGGAAGCGACTGTTGACGACGTAGGAAGGCTGATGATTCTAACGTTTGAATTAGACCCCGCACTCTGCCACTGGATAGAATCACTACCGGAACCTTCCTTGATGCTTATCGCCTTTCCGATCGTCTGCCCGATGGCCCCGGCCATTGCTTGTGCCTTCTCATAGGCCGCTTTCATCGCGGCTTCCCGAGCCTTTGTTCGGAGTTCTATGGCCTGCGAGGTTTCAAAAGAAACGTTCGAGATCGAAGTCGGGTTTGTTTCAAGAATGTCGTTGAAGAGCCGGTCGAACGCGTCGAGTTTGGTCAGGCGGATCGTAACCGTGCGGGACACCTCATACCCGAGAAATTGCTTTGTCCCGATCTCGTCATCATCGTCATTGAAGATACGCTTGTTTGCGTCGCGGATCGAGATGTACTTCATCTCGACCGAGATGTTGCGCGTCCTGATGTCGGAGCCACCAATGTCGTATTTCTTCGCGACCTTCAGCATCTTTGCGACGCCCTCGTCGCTTGCCTTCCGCGCAACCTCCAAGCTCTTGTCAAGCTTTGTGAAATCCACGGTGATCGTCGCCGAATCAGGTTCGACGGCGATCTCCGCCTTGCCCGTTACCTCGACGGTCGGCTGCTCGCGTTGAGCAAGCACAGGAGCCGCGGCCGCAAAGCAGCAGAAAGCAGCAAGGATAGTAAGAGACAATATCGAACGTCGCATAGTTGATCTCCCTGGTGCTGATAAAATTTTTCTAGTGCCGTTCGTGAGGTGGCCTAGGATCTGTGAACAAGCGCGAGCTTGAGGAAATTCTCAAAAAGAATGCGGCCGTCGCGGCTTTCATTCACGTGTTCCCAACGAGTCGGATTCTTCGACCAGTCTTCAAATGACTTCTCAAGATGGAACTGTACCGAATAAATGAGTTGGCCGTCGCTCCGCTTTACCATCATCTGATTGCGGCAAAGATACGAGCTGGCAAGAAGCTTAAATCCTTCCGGAACACCATCGACCTGTACGCCGTGATTCTGCCAAACGCGCAGGATGTCGTCCTTATTCGTATATTCCTGCCAACGGCGCGAACCGCGGTCGTCATGGCCGGCAAAGATCGGGTCGGTCGGATCCACGATCTTCACGAACCTGTACTGATATTCGACGAGCCGGTCATTGCGCTTCTCGGAAAGCTCGAGGTCATCAAGCGTCTTCAACTTTGCGCCGAAAGAAACTGCGACCAGTTGATGCGCTCCGCAGATCGCAAGCACAGGGATCTTCGTCTCTTTGATGAACTCGTGAAAGGCGTCGAGATGCTCTGCGTTGTAATAATCAAAGTCGGCGTAGGTGCCGCTCATTACGATGGCATCGGGCCGGAATCGCGCGGCAGCAGCTTCGACCTCGGAAAGGTGGACGGTAAGTGTCTTCGGATTCTTTACGAGCCGGATGACGTTCTCTGCGATATTATTGACCGCCATCGCAGAGACCTTGCGCTCAAAACGAAGTTTCGTTTCGATCGAACCTTTCCAATCCTCAAATGCGAGAGGGGAGAGATCGGACGCGTAGCGTAGAAGGTCGTTTACGATAAGAACTCTTGCGTGGTCGATCCGCTTGAGGATCGGTTCGTACCGGCAAAAATCCCCGCTTGAGAAAGGTGACGCGTGGGCCGCCGTCTCAAATGCTGTTGCAACGCTATCGTGCATATTCCCCTTAACTACTGTTGCGGGCATTCCACAATGCGAAATGCACGCTGAATGCGCGAACAAACGCGCATCAGATGATTATATCATCATTTAAGATGCCGTAAATACTGACAAACGCTGCACACTTAAAGGCAGGCTCGTCCCGCTGTGCGATCCGACGCAGGGTGCAAATGACCTCATCCGCCGGATCTGCCGCGCGGTCGCATAGTTTGCAGGCAGCGCGAAGCTCTGTGTTTTCAGGAAGGACAATGCCCTCCGAATCGAAAAACGGCATCTACGAAAAACTCGGTTTACTTTTTGAAATTAAAAAGCGAAAAACGCGTGATGACTATTTTTCCCTTTGACGGGTCTTCGTGTCAAATGCCGGCATCGGTTCGCCCGCTCCGATCGCCGCGATCTCGTCGCGCATTTTTGTCACAAGCTTTTTTCGGATCAACGCGGCAGAGCGTGGCGGACGGCGTTTGGTAAGTTCAGCCGCAACGAGCAGAGTACGCTGCCAGCTCGTCTCAAGCTGGTCGGCTATCCTTGATATCTTCGAAATGTCGTACGGAATGGCGAACTCCCCGCAGCCTAGCCGTGCGAACACGCGTATGTAGCGCGCTGTCGCAAGATCGGGGCAGGCAAAGCGGCGTTTGCCGATGCGGAGTTCGATGCCGAGCAATGTGTATTGAATTTCGGGTGAACTCTCTGCTCTGCTGATATCGAGCAAGTATGCGCGTGTTCGCTGGGAACGCACCTTCGCTTCGTAGAGTTCGGGCAGCCAGTCCCCTGCAAGGTCCGTGCGGACCCGATCTAATAACGCCTCGACGGATTCACGCACTTATCGTTCTGCGCGCACCTCGGCCGCCTGCGGTGTTGTGCCTGAGAATTTGCGGATCAGGCCGTTGCTGAAGATCCCGAAGTAGAGCACTGCGATGACCGCCGCGGCGATCGCCGTCGTCAATGGGCTCGGAACTCTCGGAGGCGTCCATTCGACCGCGCGTTCGCGGAAGAACATCACGACAAGCAAACGCAGATAGTAGTAAGCCGAGATCGCGGAACCGATGACAGCGACTACAACTAGCGTGACGAGCAGAACGTTGCCCGATTCCAGGGCCGGACGAAATACAAGAACCTTCCCGATAAAACCCGCGGTCAACGGCATTCCCAAAAGCGAAAGCATAAAGACCGACAGCGAGAACGACAGCAGCGGAGCCTTAAAGCCGATGCCATTGTAATCTTCGAAATCGGCGCGACGGTCGTTGCGTTGGCCAAGCAGAGAGACGACCGCAAATGCACCGAGATTCGTGATCGCATAAACAAAGAGATAAAAGGCAACGGCTGCGATCGCTTCATTGCGTTCGGCCGCGGTCTTTGCAAGGCCCGCACCGACAAAGCCGACCGTCGCATAGCCTGCGTGTGCGATCGACGAATAGGCGAGCATTCGCTTGATGTTGTTCTGCAAAATGGCCGCGACGTTCCCGAAAAGGATCGTAATGATGCCGAGAACAGCGAGGAGCGAGATCCACGTCTCGTGCAAAAGCCCTGCGGCTTCAGCACCGGCAACGAGCGGAAAGCCGAGCACAAAAACTCGAAGGAAAGATGAGAAAGCTGCTGCCTTCGGCCCGGCGGCCATAAAGCCCGTGATCGGCGCAGGAGCACCTTCATAAACGTCCGGCGTCCAGACGTGGAACGGAGCAAGAGCGACCTTAAAACCGAATCCGACGATCATCATCGCGCTTCCGATCAGCAGCAACGCCGGGAACTTCGCCGCACCGACGCTCGCCGCAATGAGCGGGATGTTGGTCGTTCCGGTCGCGCCGTAAACGAGCGCCATGCCGTACAGCAGAAAAGCCGAGGCGAATGAGCCAAGCACGAAATATTTCAGCGCGGACTCATTCGAGCGAAGGTCGCCCTTTCGCAAGCCGGCCATTACGTATGTCGCGATAGAGGAGGTCTCGAGGCCGAGGAAGATCACGACGAGGTCGTTGCCTGCGGCCATCATCATCATCCCGAATGTCGCAAAAAGCAGAATAGCGTGGTATTCACCGACAGGAACGCCCTCGATCTCGACCCAGAGCGTCGAAGCGAGTATCGTCATCGCGGCGATCATCAGAAACACGAGGCCGAAGCTCAGCCGCAGATTGTCGTGCGCGATCATTCCGCTCCAGGCCGTGCCCGAAAATGTATCGCCCCACATCGAGACAAGCAGGACGGCGGAAACGAGAATGCCCGCCATTCCAATGGCGCCGGAAACCGCCCTTTGTTTCGGGAAAAAGCTGTCGTACAGCATTACGACGATCCCCGCGACGGCGATCACGATCTCCGGAAGGATCACGGTGACGTCCGCGTTAGGCGTTGTCAGTTGTGCTAACAAAAAGTTACTCATTATCTATTTTCGAGAGCCTTCGTATCGAGCTCCGTCTTTTCTACGGCTCCGCCGGCCGACTTCATCACGCGGGCTTCGATCGTCTTGATCGCACGGTCTGTCCTTTCAAGGAAAGGCCGCGGATAGACGCCCATCACGACCATTGCGACAAGCAGCGGGATCATTATGCCGATCTCGCGTGCATTCAGGTCGGTCAATTTCTTATTCTCGGCGTGCGTAACCTTGCCGAAGAAGACCCGCTGCACGAGCCAAAGCAGGTAAACCGCCGCAAGGATCACGCCGATGCCCGCTGCCATTGCGGCAACATAATTCCAATTCGTTGTGTCGGTAACATTCAAGATACTCGATTTGAACATACCGACCATGATCAAAAATTCACCGACGAAGCCATTCAAGAACGGCAAGCCGATCGACGACATCGTCGTAATGATGAAGATCGCGGCGTAATTCGGCATTACGTTCGCAAGCCCGCCGTACTCCGTGATCTCGCGTGTGTGCCTGCGTTCGTATGCAAACCCTACGAGGATGAAGAGTGCGCCGGTCGATACACCGTGATTCAGCATCTGATAGACAGCACCCTGCATTCCGAGTTCGGTGAATGAGAACATCCCAAGAACGACAAACCCCATGTGGGCGACCGACGTGTAGGCTATGAGCCGCTTCCAATCGGGCTGCACCATTGCCACGAGTGCACCGTAAATGATGCCGATGACCGCGAGAATGATGAAGATCCACGCAGTCTCGCGTGCCTGGTCCGGAAAGAACGCAAAGTTAAAGCGCATCAGGCCGTACGTTCCCATCTTCAAGAGGATCGCTGCAAGTATCACGGAACCAGCGGTCGGAGCCTCGGTGTGAGCGTCAGGCAGCCATGTGTGCACCGGGAAGATCGGGACCTTGATCGCGAACGCAAGTGCGAAGGCGAAGAACAAGAGCATTCCCGCCTCCGAACCGAGGACAAGCTTACCCGACTGCATCGCCGCCAGGATCTCGACAAAATCGAACGAACCCGTACCGTGCATCGCACCGGCGTAAATGTAATAGAGCGCGATGATCGCAACCAGCATCAGCAAGCTGCCGACAGCCGTAAAGATAAAGAATTTAACGGCCGCGTAAATGCGGTTTTTGCCGCCCCAAACACCGATCAGCAGAAACATCGGGATGAGCGACGCTTCAAAGAACAGATAAAAGACGAGCAGGTCGAGCGTTACGAAAACACCGAGCATCGCCGATTCGAGCAGAAGGAGCGAGGCGTAAAACGCCGTCTTCTTTTTCTCGACCGCAGTCCAGGCACACAGAACCGAGAGCGGCATTATGAAGGTTGTCAGCAGAACGAGCCAAAAGCTCAAACCATCGACGCCGACGTGGAAATTCGTATGGATCGCACTTATCCACGGCACATTCTGCTCGAATTCGAACCCGCCGATCGCCGGTACGCCTCTCGTAAATAGAAGGAGCGAGATCGCAAAATTGAGTAGCGTAACGACAAGCGCTATCCACTTCTGGTGCGAATCCGTTTTTGTGACTGCCTGATAGACGATCGCGCCGATCGCGCCGACCGTCGGCAGCAGGATCAGGATAGTTAAAAGGTTTTGCGTTATAAGATCCATTTCTATTGCTAAGACCGCCGCCTATCCGACGAGTTTCAGGCCGTAATAAATGAAATAACCGATCACGGCGACGGCTCCTAAGAAAATGATCGCCGCATAACTGCGTACAAAGCCGACCTGTAGGCTGCGAACCGCATTTCCCGCCTCGGCCATAAAATGCCCGATGCCGTTCACGATGCCGTCGATAAACCCGACATCGAACGCCTTCCAAAGGCCTTCGCGTGAAAGGGTTGTGATCGGATCGACGATATAGCCGTTGTAAAGTTCGTCGATGCGCCACTTGTCCTGAAGTATCTTCGGCAAAGCCTTGAGCGGCTCCTTTGAGAAGACGATCCAGCCGATCCCGATACCAAACAGGGCGAGTACGACCGAGACGACCGCGAGCCAACGCTCCATTGAGATCTCGTGCGGATCGTGAGCCTCTTCGCCGTGTGCAGGTGCCGCGGCCGTTGACGGCGTCGCAGCGTGTGCATCCGAGGCCACGGTTGACGGCGTCGCAGCGTGTTCGCCGGCAGGAGCGACAGCGTGCGGTTTGCCGACCTCGACGATCACCGGAGAGAGAACCTTGTGAAATACGTTTATGTCACCCGCACCAAAAAGGGAGCTCATCGCGTACGGTATTCCGACAAGGCCGCCTATCGTTGAAAGTATCGCGAGAGCGACGAGCGGCACCGTCATCGTCCATGGCGATTCGTGCGGTTTGAAATCCGCGGGAAGTGCGTGGTGTGCGTCCTCTTCGTCATCATCGACAGCGTGTGCATCATCATGCGAATGGTCATCCGCGTGATGAGCATCTTCCTCGAGTGCGTGGTGAAAACGCTCTTCGCCGAAGAATGTCATCACCATAAGCCGCGTCATATAAACCGCGGTGAGGACTGCCGTTGCGAGGCCGATGGCCCAAAGCACATACGCCCAATTACCGAGCGGGCCGGACGCGGCAAAGGTCTTAAAGAGGATCTCGTCCTTCGAGAAGAAGCCTCCCCAGATCGGAATACCGCATATCGCAAGCCACGCCGCGCACATCGTTATGAACGTGATCGGCATATACTTGCGTAGATTCCCCATCTTCCGCATATCCTGCTCGTGATGCATTCCGGCAATTACCG
>JABARP010000009.1:48369-96817 GCA_019186825.1 Pyrinomonadaceae bacterium | reverse complement strand
TTTGTGTTTGACGAAAGGACGACGCTCGATAACGACTTGCGCAAGGGCGTCTCCTGGGACCGTTCAAAGCGCCATTCTTCACCTGACGGTGAACCTAAATGAAGATCTCGCCGGCGCGTAAAGCTGCTTTTCAGATCCTAAAAAAGATCGAGCTTAATGGCGGTTTGTCGGCAGTTCTTTTGCCCGACGCCGAAAGGCGTCTGGATGGTGCCGACAAAGGGCTTTGCCACGCCCTTGTTTTGGGTGTACTGCGGCAACAGATCCTTCTCGACCGTATCATCGACATCGCGGCCCCCGGAAAAAAGGTCGATCGTGAGATCCGGATCATCCTCCGTCTAGGACTTTTTCAGCTCAGGGCCCTTGAACGCGTTCCGGCGCACGCTGCTATCAACGAAAGTGTTGAATTAGCAAGGTTTGCCCGAAAACACTCGGCCGCAGGGTTTGTAAATGCGATCCTTCGACGGTGCTCGCGCGAGATGCCGCAACTTGAGTTTGCTTCCGAGCTTGAACGTCTTTCGGTCGAAACCTCACATCCGGCTGAACTCCTTGAACGTTGGTCGAACCAATTCGGCGTCGAGCGTGCGGCGGACATCGCTCGCGCGAACAAAGAACTCCCAGAGATCGCATTTCGCCGAACGCCAAAGACTGACGAGGCGGTGATCGAGCGTCTCCTAACTAGCGGAGAGATCGTTCGTTCGGGAATTGTCGACGGCGGCTTTGTGTCGCGCGGAACCTCCAAAGCGCTGCAGGAGTACGAGGCCGATGGGCAGATCTATTTTCAGGATGAGGCGTCGCAGCTTGTTGCTGCGATCGCGGCGAGATTCGTAAGGTCGCGTTTCCTCGATCTTTGTGCAGCTCCGGGCAGTAAGACCACGGCGGTCGCGATGGCCGCACCGACCGCGAATATTGCAGCAGGAGATAGTTCGGCCAATCGGATAAAGACGCTTGCCGAACTTCTGAAAAGGCAGGGGACTGACAATGTAGAGGTAGTTCGGTACGACGCAGAAAGGCCGTTGCCTTTTGACGCCGTGTTCGACACGATCCTGCTCGACGCTCCGTGCTCTGGCACCGGCACGATAAGACACAACCCGGAGATTCGCTACCGCGTCAAAGTAGATGAACTTGGTCGTCTAAAGGCTCGACAACTCAAGATGCTAAAGAATGCAGCTGAGTGTCTGACGCTCAACGGATATTTGATCTATTCGACGTGTTCGCTCGAACGTGAGGAGAACGAGGACGTGATCGCTGAGTTTCTTGAGCGGACCGACCTATTAGAGATCGTGCCTCTCGACTGGCTGGAGCCATTTATGCTTGACGACGGAACCTTGCGAACCTTTCCGGATCGTGACGGCATAGACGGCTTTTTCGCAGCTGTTCTGAAGCGGAAAACGTGACTCGCGAGGATTGCATACGAGCCTGTTAATGTTAGACTTTTGGTTTATTGGTCTTTCGGGCATATTGCGCTCGTTCGCGGCCTCTTTTTTGGTTTGGCGCAAGGCGGGGATATTGGAAAGCTGTGGGATTACAAAATAGAGCAATTTCAGGCGTTCTAAGGCTAGTTGCCTTGGGGGTTGTCGTCGCCGTCTTTTTCCTCTCGATGGCGGGCGTTGTGTATATGTCGCTGCAGGGGACCGAGGTGAAGGTGCCTGAGCTTGTCGGCAAGAACGTCACGGAAAGCGAGAAAGAGCTTGCGTCGCTCGGCCTAAAGGTGAAGAAACGCGCGGAAAGGGTAAGCGCGGAACCGATAGATTCGGTCATCGAACAGCTTCCAAAACCCGGCGAGACCGTAAAGACCGGCCAGGTCATCTACGTTGTTACAAGCAAAGGCGGAGGAACTCCTACGAACGTGCCTCCTACGGTAAATACTGACGAAGATGACTCCAAGAAGATCGAGGAGATGATCACCGACAAGCCGAAAAAGAAGACAACGGCGAAAAAGAAGGTCGATACAACTCGTGACATAACGAATTCGGAGACAGATACAGATCCGGATGCTGGCAAGGACGCAGCAACAGACACGAAGGCCGGCGACAAGAAGAGCACGTCCGATGACAAACCGGCTTCAAACAAGCAGAATCCTCCGGCAAAGAAGGATTCTGACGAAACCAAGCCAAAGAAAGACAAGGACACTAAGCCGAAATCGGCCGCAAAAAAGGACCGTTAGTGCAACGAAAATGGGCGAGATCGCAACAAAAATAGGTGAAAGGACCGCGCCGTTCGAGATGGCTCCATCGATCCTGTCAGCCGATTTCGCTCGGCTCGGCGAAGAGATCGCTGCGGTAGAAGCCGGTGGTGCTACCGTCCTGCATATCGATGTCATGGACGGGAAATTCGTCCCGAACATTACGATCGGCCTGCCAGTTGTAAAGTCGTTGCGGAAATGCACGCGTATAAAGATCGATACGCACCTGATGATCGAAGAACCCGGCCGCTATGCCGCGGAATTCGTAAAGGCAGGAGCTGACATGGTCTCGGTCCATATTGAGGCTGACCCGCACATCCATCGCACACTGGCCTCGATCAAGGCCGAGGGAGCACTCGCCGGGGTTGTAATTAATCCGGCAACGCCGCTTGCGATGCTGGACGACGTCCTCAATTATGCGGACTTCGTCCTGGTAATGTCGGTGAATCCGGGATTTGGCGGACAGAAATTTATCCGGCCGGTGCTTGATAAGCTTCGAAGATTGAAAGAGATCGTCCGTGAACGCGGGCTCAACACACTTCTTGAGATCGATGGCGGCGTGGACCAAGAAAATATTGCAGATATTGTAGCCGCAGGAGCGGATATCTGTGTTGCGGGTTCAGCGGTTTTTGGTACAGGAAACCCGGAAGAAGCAGTCAGAACATTGCTCGACCGCGGTTCAGACTGGGTTTGATCTCTCGGATTTCTATCAGGTATTTTTTATGTTTTCAAAGAAAGTTCTAGGTCTTATTTCGCTCTTGGCCATCGTCCTTGCGGCTAGTTTTGCCGTTTCGGCGCAAGGAAAGCAAGGGGACGGCACCGAACTGCAGCGTCTTAACGTGATGAGCGACAAGCTCGAACGTATGCGCCGTTCGCTTGAGAGCGTGGCGTCGGCGTTAAAAGCGGAGGCCAAGGACGATGCGTCCAAGGACATCAAGTCTCCCGAGTCTTTTTATGCCCGAGCGATGAGTATGGCTGAAGAGGCAAAGCGGCTCGCAAAGGACGTGAACAGTCTGTCCGGTAGGGTTGAGCGCGGCGAAAGGCACGAGAAATCGGATGTTGACAGTGTAGAACAGGCCGTCGCAGAGCTTCAGTCAAGGGTTGAAAAGTTTCAAACAGAAACAGCGGAAGCTCGGGCGCTTCCAGATACGCCGGTCGGGAAACCTCGCGAAAAGAAGAAGAAAAAGAAATTCCTTGGCATCTTTGGCAAAGGCGGGACTGACGAATATGAAGAGCTGATCGGTTCCGTGAGCCCGGGCCGCGACAAGGAACTTTTCATCGTTGCGACCCGCGAGGTTCGAAAGAAGAATTACGACGTTGGCCGTCTCCTTTATCAGACGATCATTTCGACGTATCCCGATTCGCCGTATCTGCCAATGGCAAAGCTCGCCATTGCGGATTCGTTCTTCCTCGAAGGCAGCTCCTCGAATTTGATCCAGGCGATCGCCTCATATCAGGATTGGCTCACTTTCTTCCCAACTCATCCGCTCGCAGATCGTGTTGTTCTAAAGATCGCTGAGTCGGAAATGCGGCAGATCGGATTGCCCGATCGAGATGCAACACGTGCAAAACGAGCCGAGATCAAGCTCAAGGCCCTTATCAGCCAGTATCCGAATTCGACCATCCTTGATGAAGCGAAAAAACGGCTCGAAGAGGTACAGGACAATCTCGGGCTCCACAATCTTTATATCGCGAATTATTACTACACGTTGTCGGTTGATCAGAAGAAAGGCGGGCTTAAGGGTGCACAGTCCCGATATCGTGAGATCATCGACAAGTATCCCGACTTCTGCTTTATGGACGAGGTGTTGTTCAAGCTTGCCGTCACATACCAGCTTGAGGAGGAGACGGATCAGGCAGCAAGGTACTACCAGCGAATAGTTGCGGACTTTCCGAACAGCGGGTACGTAAAGAAGGCGACTGAACAGCTCGAGCTGATCGGTGCCAGCGTCCCGGCGGCGAACCCCGAACGTGCTAGGATCGAACCGTGTGCGCAGCCGGGCTTCTTCTCAAACTTCAAGAATCAGCTTTTCGGCATCTATCCGATGACGATCGATGACAATGGGGTGCTCATCTCAGACCATTTCGATAAGGGGAAATTCGAACTGATCGACCAGATCATTGAGAATCAGGGCGAGCTGAACACGAATCAGATCCCGAAGTCGTTGACCACGGTCATTTCCGACCGCTCGGCACAAGCGAACGCATCGCCCGTTACCGCTACGCCGCAGCCAAAATCGAACGAATAAGCTTGTCCGAGTTTGTTCACGCAAAAGCCTTTGCCTATGCCGGCAAGGGCTTTTCTAGTTGGTCACCTAAGGCTTGATCAGCGCGAAAGGAAAATGGGCCGCTACGGAGCTTAGACGGGAAGAGAACAAGAGCGGCCTTCTTCGTCCTTGTACGAGTAAAGAAGCAAAACAACACAGCCTGCTAGATCGGGCTGGCAGAATGTTTGGCAAAAAGCAGCCCCGCCATAATTGACGGGGCTATGCTGTTTCTTGCTAATGGCTCTACCCGAATTATTGATCAGGCGTCGCAGACGGATCCGGAGACGTCGGCTGGTTTCGTTTTTGGAGCTTCGGCGGTCCGCTGTCTTGTGAACTGCTGCTCGAATCAGCCGCATCCGGTTCATCCGGGGCTTGCTGTCGCTTTTTCAGCGTTGGCGGCCCTTGATCGGTTTCGTCGTAATCGCCCTTAATGCCGGCCTTCGCGTTCGTGAGCTTCAAAAGGTGCGCCTTCACTTTTTGAAATTCAGAAGTGCTAATGATGTACTCCTCTTTCTCCGGAAAGCGTGCGACGAGGCTCTGGCTGTCGTCGCGACGTTCAAGTGCCGGTGGATGGCTCATGAAAAGCTTCGAGAGCGTGCCGGGTTTCTTTTTGTTCTGGGAAGCAAGCTTCTCGAACATTGTTGCCATTGCCGTCGGATCGTATCCCGCAGCATACAAATACTGTACGCCGAGACGGTCGGCTTCCTCCTCTGCACCTCGTGTAAACTTAAAGAACGCAAGCATTTGGCCGAGGCCGGCAGTATTCTGAAGAACAGTACCCGCGATGCCGCCAGTCATTATAAGACCGCCGAGAATGCCGTATTGCAGGAGTTTACCCTTGCCCTGATTTTCCATTGCATGGCGTGCGGCAACGTGTGCGATCTCATGTGCCATGACGCCCGCGAGCTCCGCTTCATTATCAGCGGCGAGGATAAGTCCTTTGTTTACAAAGAAAAAGCCTCCCGGCAGTGCAAAGGCGTTGACTTCGTCGCTGTCAATCACCTTGATAGTGAAAGGGATCTTTGCGTCAGAGTGGAGGACAATATTTTGACCGACCCGGTTAACGTACTCGGTTACCATCGGGTCGTCGACCATTTTTGTCTGCTGTTCGACCTCTGCAGCGAGGCGGCGGCCGATAGCGACCTCTTTTTCCTGCGATCCGCCGAGCCAGCCAAATAGCTTGTCAGCCCCGCCATTGATATTGCGTTTCCCGATCTGAGCCGGGTCATCTTTTACGGAAAGCGGCTCAGTTGAATGAGCGGCCGGGGTCGGTGTTGGGGTTGGTTCGGCGTTCTTCTTTGAATCAGCCTTTTTTGCCGCCTTTTTTTCGGTCGTCTGACCGTAAACGCCCATCGGGACGGTGCCGACCACGGCCATCCAAATGCTAAATGCGGCAATAAATGCCCCTGCCGTTCTGAATTTACTGCTTGACATCGAAACGCCTCCAAAAGAACCGCCTTCCTGCCGGAAAACTCAAGTTTAAATAGACTTTACCACGCGCAGATTAAGATGCACGAATTTCCAGATAAGTTGCGAAGACTGGTGTCGGCGAGAGCAAAATCACACATTTTTTGACGTCTCCGACAAAAAATAGAAAAGAAAAGCCTTCAATTCTTCGCACAAACTTGTTAAAATTACGTCGAGCAACGCTCTCCCGACGCGTGCTTCCTCGCCTGCATCCGTTCTTTCTATGAAACGCATTGAACAGAAGGTAAAAGATCTAGTAGAGCTGCGACAATATTCGAGCAACTACGAATATGTTCGCGAACCTGCAAAGGCTCTCGCGAGCTATCGGTTTACGGACGTTACGTCCGATCTGATGGCAAAATGGATCGAGAAGGCGGGCCGCGTTTCCGATGGAAATGGTGCAGCAAGTGCACTTGCAGGTTTTCGAGGCGTTGGCAAGAGCCATTTTTTGAACACATTTGGGGCGATCATCGGGATCGCTGACCTCCGCTCACGTGCCGGCGACCCACACGTTGACAGTGCAGCCCACGCCCTTGGGCGAAGGAAGTTCACGGTCGTGTGGGTGCAGCGCGGAACCGAAGAGTCCGTCGTTGCGGAACTTCAGACCGGAATTGCGGCCGCCACTGGTATCTCCAGGGCCGTTTTGGGGACGACCATCCCTGATCTGCTTGAAGCCGCCCAAACGGCGGGTGCGGACGCCTCGCTGGTCGTCCTGATCGACACCTCGCTGGATAGATCGGAACGCGTGAGCCGTGACGACGGTGAAGCCCTTGGAGAGATCGCAGATATTGCGAAGAAGAAGGGCATTTTTGTCGGTGTCGCTCTCGACGATGACATTGCGGGTGCTGACGGGGCAAATGCGGCGATCACACGCTCTTTTACGATCGACTATCTAGACCTCGAGCACTTGTACAAGATCGTCGATGCACACATTTTTCCCAAGTTTCCGCGTTCGAATGCGGTAATTCACGAGATCTTTAATTACTACCGGGCAGTTGTGCCCGGATTCCGATGGAGTGAGCAGCGTTTTTCGGCGCTCTTTCCTCTGCATCCGGCGATCATGGAGATCGCTCCGTTCGTCCGTCTCTATTTGCACGAATTCGCCTTGCTTGGCTTTGCCTCAGAGGCCGGTGCCCGGATCATGGGAAGGCCTGCGAACTCGCTGATCGCTCCGGATGAGGTCTTTGACAGTGTCGAGGACAACCTTAGAAAGATCGAGGTCCTTGCCGGTGCTTTCGAGATCTACGATCGACTGAACAATGACGTCGTTGCTAAGCAGCCTGTTGTAAAGCGCTTGCATGCAAAGCTGATCTTGAAGGGAATGATGCTCTTCTCGCTTAGCGAAGAAGGCTCAACAGCCGCTGAGATCGGTGCCTCTATGCTGATCTTCGACGAAGCTGATCCGTCCGCCGCGATCGAGGATATAGAGAATGTTCTCGCAGCTTTTGCTGCCGCAGCACCTGATGGTATCAAGACAGAGCCCGATGCGTCGGGAAAGAGCCGGTACAGCTTCCGTCTCGATGCGAAGGACGGCCTAAAGCACGCACTTCAGGCGGCCGCCGCCACTGTCGAACCGGCTCACATCGACGCGATCCTTAAACGACTTCTTTCGGAAAGATTTCCCGATTTT
This sequence comes from Pyrinomonadaceae bacterium, assembly GCA_019186825.1. Taxonomy (GTDB): domain Bacteria; phylum Acidobacteriota; class Blastocatellia; order Pyrinomonadales; family Pyrinomonadaceae; genus OLB17. The sequence goes on along the minus strand of JABARP010000009.1, from coordinate 89,271 downwards.
TCATTTTCGCCGGAAGGGTCGGACGCTAGCAGCGACCGAGCCGACGCATATCTGCTCTGGCGTGGTGGGGTCCGAAAAGGCGAGCTTTTCTGGAATTTTTCGCAGGGTGCGCCTCCGCCTGACTTGTCGGAGATGGCCGACTGGACGGTTATTGTTGCTTCGGATCCGAGTTCGGCGGCAACATCTCACCCGATGTCTGTCGGCTGGATCCCGGGGGAGATCGCCGCGGGCGATCGAGATACATTTGCCCGCTACTGGCTTTTGTTGAACGATGCCGGGATCCGGACCGAGCACAAGGAACACCTTGCGGCGGCGATTCAGACCCATGCCTCATCAACCGCAAAGGCTTTCCAACGGATCTTCCTCGATCAAGCCGTGCTTTCGATCAGCGGATTTGAGTATAACCTGACGGAGGAGGCCCGCGGAGCACCGTCCCTTTCACAGGTTTTCAGCATTATGCTGGAGCCTCTTTTCGAGACAAAGTATCCGGAGCATCCGATCTTTCCGCATGTTGTCGGGCCGAAGGAAGTTGCTTCGATCGTGTCAGGCTTCTTCAGCGGCTCAGGAACATCTGACGAGGGCCTTTTGCGGCTTGCTGCGGACTGCTGTCTCCCGCTGGGGATCGCTGCCAGAACTGAAACCGGTCCGACGCCTTGTGCGGCAGAGGAACTTCGCCGTCTTGAGACCGTACGCATCGTGATCGATGCGGTCGATGCCGGGGCGGACACGTCCGCAAATATCGCGGCCATCCGGTCGGCACTCGGTCGCGAACCATACGGCCTTGTCTTTGAATCGGTCCATCTGATCCTGTCCGCAATGGTTGCAGCCAGGATGATCGAGTTCGTCACGACCCGCGGCGATCGGATCAACCACCGCTCGCTCGATCTTAAAGTCATCTGGGACGACATCGTCGCGGTCGCACGGCCTGTTGGCTCAGGTATTTCGGTGGAGCGCCTGGCTCGCTGGCTACATTTGTTGACGGGAGCGAGCGAGACGCTTTCAGTATCGAGAGAGAGTGACGCCGAAGCTGTCCGCGCCGCACTGAAGGCTTGGCAGAGTGAGTGGCGGACGTCCGGTGTTGCGGCGAGATATGCTGAGATCGATGATTGTTCGCTCACAACACGTACGTGGCGAGCGTCATCGTCGATAAAGACCTTTGATTCAGTTGCGGCAAGTATTGATGCTCTACTCGCGGACGAGTTGTCTTGCGAAGAGTGTATGACGCGGATCGCTGACGCTTTTGCCGACCAGGAAAGCGAGTTCTCACGACGTACGGACGATATTCTGCTTATCGAAGAATTCTTATCCGGCTGGGATCTGCGCGAGAAGGCAATACTCTACCTCTCAAGGTGTGAGCTGACCGGTGAGCCGGAGATCGACAACTTGCGGGCATACCTTTGGGACATGGCCACTTTGGACGCTAACGATCACGATCCGGAGGCCTCACGTATCCTCGCCAATCAGTGGAGCCGATACCAAAAACTCTACTCGCGGAATTTCGTCGAGTTGCACAACGCTCTTCCTGCCGAGGCGGACATTCGTGAGAAGCTTCTCCAGGTCAAGAAGACCGACGTTTGGTGGGAGTTTGAGACGCTGTCAGGCGTTCCGAGCTTTGACGCGACTCGCCGAATGTATGTCTCAGGTGCGGTTGACGGCCTGAAGAGGCTCGATTGTAACCGTGACGTCGAACGCGAACTGCTTGATTCGCCCGGCTGCGGCTGTGGTTTCTCGCTCCTCGATGCCGAAAAGATCGAGGAAAAACCTCGTGATCTTTGGCAGATGATCAACACAGCCTTGTTCGAGTATCGACGGTCCTTGCGTGTTCGGCTGGACGACATTGAAGAGCTGGCCGCCCAGCGGGATGCAAAGGCCGACGGTGCTTCCTTAAAGAAACTCATAGAAGATGAAAAAGACCTACGACGGTTTACGGATGGGGAATTTGAACTTCTTCGCGGGCTAAAGGCAGCCCCTTCAAATCAAGGCGAATTTAGCGACTTAACATCATTTACTCCCGAACCATCAGAGATCGACGCGATCATTGATTCGCTGACATAAGATCTCTGTTATTATCTTCGGGAAGTGAAACCACAGATCGACATTATTGGCGACGGACGTATCGGCAGGGCATTGGCTCTTGCCTTCGCGCGCAAATGGTCTCCGGTGGCCCGCATTATTTCGCGGACCACGGGCCGCGAACCTGTTGACTCGCTTCTGCCGCGGCCGATCAGAAATGACGATGTGATATTTGGCGTTGTGATCATCGCCGTAAAAGATTCTCAGATCGAAGTGGCTTCGAATACATTGAAAAATCACCTGCGGCCGGGCTGCGTTGTCCTACATACAAGTGGCTCACGTTCGTCCGAGATCCTTGCGCCGCTTCGTGAAGCAGGTGCGGCCATTGGTTCGATGCATCCGCTAGTCTCGGTGAGCGATCCCGTGGCTGGAGCCGAAAAACTCGGTTCGGCCTATTTCTGCATCGAAGGCGACGAAAAGGCTTGCCTTGCCGCTAAAGAATTGGTCGACGTGCTCGGAGGGCGTAGCTTTAAGATCGCCCCCGAGAAGAAGGCCCTCTATCACGCCGCAGCTGTGATGTCTGCCGGCCATATCGCAGCACTTTTTGCCGGAAGTGTTGATCTCTTGGCGGAATGCGGTGTGTCGCACGAGGAAGCTCGCAACGTGCTGGCGCCGTTGGTTGCAAGCACGGCCGCAAATCTCGAAAATGAGGCCCCCGAGGATGCCCTCACCGGTCCGTTTGCCCGCGGCGACAAAGAGACCGTGGAGAAGAACCTTCGAGCGATCCGCGATTCCTGCCATCCGGAACTCGCTGAAATATATTGCCTACTCGGCCTTCGTTCGCTTGATCTTGCAAGAAAAAGGGGAGTTTCAGAAGAGGTGATACTTACCATAACAGCAATCCTTCGCTCAAAGTGATAACATCTAAATACAAGGGTGATGTCAAAGGCTAAGGACAAATTTGCCAACGAACGGGCGATCTTTCTCGAACACATTCAAGCATCAGGACTGCGCCGGACAGATCAGCGTGAGCTGATAATGGAGATCTTTCTCGGTACGGAAGAACATCTGACGATCGAGGACCTTCACAGGCTCGTCCAGAAAAGAGATCCATCGGTCGGTCACACGACGGTCTATCGAACGTTGCGACTGTTGACCGAAGCAGGGCTCGCACGCGAAGTGCGTTTTGGCGACAACAAGACCTATTTCGAACACCACTACAATCACGCGCATCACGATCATATGATCTGCACGGGTTGCGGCCTTGTGATCGAATTCGTTTCAGAAGAGATCGAACATCTCCAGGATCTCGCCGCTGCAAAGTTCCGGTTCACCCCGACCCATCACAGCCTACGGTTATGGGGGACTTGTCGCGAATGCAGCACAAAGAAAGATGCCGCTCCCGCAACACCGTCCGGAGCCCAACCTCGAGTTCGTGTAAGGACGACCGTCGGGAATGGCTGATCAACCTTTTGGTCGGCCAAAGTTCGGAACATTGCGGCCGGCTCTGTCGTAATCAAGGTCGTAACCTCGAGTTTTTACCGTCGAGAAGTATAGGAGTTGAAAGTAAGATGAGTGAAAAGCGAAAGACCGAAACAGGATCAACCAAAAGCAAGGATGCTTTTCAGGCTGAGTTTGAGGCTCTCCCGCTTGATGAGAAATTCTCCCGGCTTTTTAAGATGGAGGCCGTGACCATCGGTGAGACGATCAACTATATCGTTGACAATTCGTCCAAAGTCTTCGATAAAGCGGTCGATGCGATGAACGAATTCGGCCGTAAGGCTCAGGCAGACTGTGCCGAAAAGAAGGAATCGGCGAAAGAGTCAAAAGGCAAGAAGGCCGCTGAGGAAGCAGATGCCGGCTAGGGTACGCGCTTCACTCACCCTTCTGCCCCTTTAATCCAAAGAACTTTCGGATCGACCCGATCATTCCCGAGGACCTTTGGTCCTCAGTGGTAAGCTCGCCCTCCACGACCTCATTTTCACTAAGTTTCTTCAGGCGTTCCTGGATCCGGTCGGAAACCGCAAGAACCAAGGCTTCATTGTTCTCAAGGATAGGTTTTAACGCACGTTTGCCGATCTGTAGAACTTCGGTCTCGCTAGTCGCAACAACGGTCGCTGAACGCGGCTGGCCCGTTAACAGGCTCATTTCACCGAAGAAATCATCCTCGCCGAGCGAGTTTATTATCTCCGTTCGCTGTCCTCGTCGAAGTACGACATTCACAGATCCGCGAGCGATGACGAACATTGATGTGCCTTCGGCACCCTGTTCAACGATCGATTCACCGGCCGCATAAACTCTTGATTTGGCGTTTCTTGCAAGCCGCTCGATCTCAGCCTCAGAAAGCGGGGCAAAGACAGGGATTCGCGCTAGCTGTACCGAACGCCGCGTAACTTTTTCCTCTAACGGCGTTTCGGGCGGTGCTTCCTGATTTACGAGCGTTCTGGTCGGAAAGGCAAATTCGATCTTTTCACGCTGGAACGCGTACCAGATACGCTCGCGGACAAGGGCATCTGTATCGGCATGCCGCGTGTAATCCTCGATCCAGTATTTCACCTCCCAGTCGATGCTGCTGTCGCCGAAATTACGGATACGCACAACCGGATGCCGCTTTCGGGAGATGTTGTCGGTAAAACGCAACGCCTCGCGGACGACATTGCTCGTCCGTGACGGAGAATAAGAGTATGCGGTGTTGAAAAAGACAACGCGGGCGTTCAAGTTATCCCTCGGGGCAACCTCGATCGTCTCTTTTCCAAGTACGGAATTGCTGATGATGAGGAGTTTATTCTGAAAAGTTCGGATCTTAACTCCTCGCCAAGACACTCCTTCAACGACGCCCATTCCGCGATTCTGGATCGAGATCACATCGCCTACCTGGAACGGCTGGTCGGCCTGCATAGCGATACCGGCAAATAGATTTCCGAGGGTGTCCTGCAAAGCAAGACCGACGACGATACCGACGATCGTCGAGCCTGTAAACAACGCGGAAAGCTGAACATCCGGGTATTGATTCTGAAAAATTAGGACGAACGCGATGATGTAAACAACGATCGAGAGTACCGTTTTAAGCAGGGATGAAACGCCTGGTTGCGCCGAACGACGAACCGCCGAACGCATCATCAAAAATGCAGCAAAACGCACGATCGCGATCACGATCAGCATTGCGAGGATGATCGTCACGATCTTAGTTATCGTTGTGATCGCAGAGGTCGGAACACCGTGGCCGGTCAGAAAGGTATCTATTCTCTCATCCGACAGCTGCATCAGGGTCAGGATCGCCCCAACCACGGCGACAAAGACAGCTAGCGAGATCGCCTTTTTGTAAACTTCCGAGGTCGTCATCGTCTGCTAAAAAATATCAGCAATCGTTTTTACTATCAACAGGATCGAAAGTATCGAGACGATCACCGTCGTGCCCCAAGCAAGGACATTATGGAAAAAGCGATTTCGATATTCGCCCATAATCTCGCGATTGTTACAGAGGATGACGATCGCGATAAGCAATATCGGCAAAAGCACACCGTTAACGCACTGCGTAAAGAGCAAAAGCGTGAACTGCGGAATATTTGGGATCAGGGCGACGAGTGCCCCAAGCACGATCAAACCCGAAAAGATGCCTAGGAAGATCGGGGCCTCGCGAAATGAACGGGCGAGCCCTTTCTCAAAACCCAACGCCTCGCTCAGGCTGTAGGCGGTCGCAAGCGGAAGGACGCCCATCGCCAACATCGAAGCTCCGAACAGGCCGATGCCGAAGAGCCATTCGGCATAGTCGCCAACGAACGGAACGAGAGCTTTTGCCGCGTCGCTCGCGGTTTCGAGCTTGACCCCGGAAGCGTGAAGCGTTGCCGCGGTCGAGATCAGGATGAACACTGCAACGAGATTCGCGAGAACAACGCCGACGATCGCGTCAGCCCGCGCAACGTTGAGATCCTCCTTATCGAGACGTTTTTCAACGACCGAACTCTGCACGAAAACCTGCATAAACGGCGTGATCGTCGTACCGATCAAAGCCATAACCGTGAAAAGATAGCCTGATTCCATGCGGAAGGTCGGAGTTACGAACTCTTTTGCAACAAGGCCCCAATCAGGTTTTGCAGCGATCGCCGAAACGATATATCCGAGGAGAACTAGAGCCATGAGCAGGAAGACCTGCTCGACCCGTTTCGGAGTTCCGCGCGCGACCAGGAGCCAGATCCCGACGGCCGCCAACGGAACGCTTATATAACGCGAGATCCCGAAGAGCTCTGACGCCTGTGCGATACCGACAAATTCGGCGACGATGATCCCGAAGTTTGCGATCAAGAGAGCCAACATCACGAGGGCCGTCCAACGGACGCCGAATTGCTCGCGGATCAGGTCGGCAAGGCCTTGTCCTGTAACGACGCCCATTCGCACACACATCTCCTGTGCGACGATGAAGAACACGGTCATCGGGATGAATGTCCACAAAAGCGTGTATCCGTAATCTGCACCCGCAGAGGAATATGTGGCGATGCCGCTCGCCTCGTCACCCGACGCAGCCGCGATTATTCCCGGACCGAGAACTGCAAGGTATGCGAAAAGGCGATATTCAGGAAGGTTGCGACGAAGGCGCGACGGTATCTTGCGCAAATTGAGCGCGATGCTCTTCGGAGATACGCTGCGAAGGTTCATTTTGCGATCTACTACCGTCGTCTGTCATTCGAACAAAAATGGGGGCTCGCAAGTTGCCAGGTGCCCGCTTATGCGACCTTACGAATATAAACCTTTTGCGGCAATGATTGAAGTTCGCGCGGCGAACCAAGCGGTTTTTTTCGTCATTTGCAAGAATCTGGTAAATTCGAGCTATGCAAATAAAAGCTCGGTTCTTCAGTCTCCTCGCGATCATCAGTCTTTTAGCGATTCTTATTCCCCGTGCAAATGTGTATGCGGCCTGGCCCGCCCCCGTCCGAGGGAAGCACGCCATGGTCGTCTCCCAGCATGAGCTAGCGTCTCGCGTCGGCGTTGAGATCCTGAAAAAGGGTGGCAATGCGGTTGATGCTGCGGTCGCCGTGGGACTCGCTCTAGCTGTCGTCTATCCAGAAGCGGGAAACATTGGCGGCGGCGGATTTATGGTCATACACGACAGCAAGGGCGGCAATCACGCGATCGATTATCGTGAAATGGCCCCTGCGGCAGCATCCCGGGACGTGTTCGTTGGTTCGGACGGCAAGCTTATCAAGGGCGAAGGTTCTTCGACCATCGGTTACCGTGCTTCCGGAGTTCCCGGCACGCTCGCGGGGTTTGAGCTTGCGTTCAAGAAGTATGGCTCCGGGAAAGTGAAGTGGAGCGAACTTGTCGAGCCGGCACGACGCCTGGCCGCGGACGGATATGTGCTCTCGTATCGTCTTGCACGGCTGTTTCGAGACTATTCTGAAGGCCTCTCAAAATACCCTGAGAGTAAGAGGATCTTTCTGAACAACGGAAAATTTTTCAACGAAGGTGATCTCTTCAAACAGCCGGACCTCGCCGCGACGCTTGGTCGAGTTGAAAGGTTCGGTGCCCGAGAATTCTATACCGGCCGGACTGCAGAGCTCATCGCCGCCGATATGAAGGCAAACAACGGCCTCATTACAGTCGAAGATCTTAAGAACTATCAGGCAAAGGAACGCGAGCCGCTCATCGGAAGTTATCGAGGTCATAAGATCATTTCGATGCCGCCTCCAAGTTCAGGGGGTATTGTAATGCTCGAAGCATTGAATATCCTTGAAGGCTATGACGTCGCGAAGATGCAGTACAATTCTGCGGAGAAATATCATTACCTCGCGGAGGCGATGCGGCGAGCTTTTGCCGACCGGGCCGAGTTTATGGGCGATCCGGACTTCGCAGACGTCCCGACCGCAGCTCTTGTGTCTAAATCGTACGCGGCAAAACGTCGTGAATCCATCCAGAAAGACAAAGCCTCGAACAGCAATGAGGTTGGCCACGGTGCACCGGCAGGGCACGAGTCAATGGACACCACGAACTTCGCCGTTGTGGACAAAGACGGCACGATGGTCGTTAATACATATACGATCAACGACCTTTACGGCAGTCAGGTCACGGCAAAAGGGACAGGTATCTTGCTCAATGACGAGATGGATGATTTTGCCGCAAGGCCCGGTGAGCCGAATATGTTCGGTCTTATTCAGGGCGAACGGAATGCCGTGAAAGGCGGGAAGCGGCCGTTATCGTCGATGACCCCGACGATCGTATTACGTCCCGATGGCTCAGTTTGGTTTGGTGTCGGCGCACGCGGCGGCCCTAGGATAATCTCCGCAGTTCTTCAGACAGTGATCAATGTGATCGATCACAAGATGGATATCCAGGCGGCGATCGATGCTCCTCGCATTCATCACCAGTGGCTGCCCGACCAACTCACGACCGAACCTATTGGGTTTTCGCCTGACACGACGGTGATCTTGAAGGCCTATGGGCACAAGTTGGCCTCGAGTTGGGTCGCATCGGCAACGGGCCTGATGATAGATACGAACGGTGTGCGTCTTGGAGCGATCGACTCGAGGAGCGACGGCCTTGCGGTCGGTTACTGAGTAAGTTTCTTTGCTTCGTCCTGATCGAGCAAACGGGTCGTGCCTTCAGTAACGCTCGTCGGCTGCAGATCGTTCGTATCACGCCACGCACCGACACCCGGTGCTCGGTAAACTTCTGCAGGATGGGTTTGTTGCGGAGGCAAAGCTGCCGCATTCCGTTGGGAGTGGAGCGTCGCGGGCATCGGCAGCGGTCCGGAACGAAATGCAGGTGGAGCGGCCCAAGCGGGCTTTGAACTCGGCAAAAATACGAGGGCCCCGATTAGCCAAAGCATCGAGCCGAATACGCCGGTAATCGCCGTCAGCGCGATAAGCTCGTCGGGTCCATTCATTATCCCAAAAAACGATGTTGCGAAAAGCGTAAAAAAAATGAACCAGCTTACCGCGAAGAACACTCCATTCTTCTTGTTGAAGAACTTCGGTGGCGGCTTTTCGGTCAGTTGTGCCAACTGCGGCAGGTAGCCGCCCTGGGCGACGACCTCCGCAACGAGCGAAAGCGGCAATCCGCACCGTGAGCAGAATTTTGTCTCTTCTGAAGCTTGTTGCTGTCCGCAGCTAGGGCAATGCATTTTTTACTTTTGGCTCGCTTCTAGTCTCTTCTAATGCGACTGGATAAACGAATTTTGCCACGAAAATGTTCTATCGGCAAAAATAATCTCACCTTCGGCGGATCTTTGAGCCGGTTAGGATCTGATAGATCGCCGCCGCACGGCCAAGATAGTGGTCCGCTGTTGCCGCGGTTTCGAGAAGCAAAGAGAATATGGACCTGAGTTTTTCCGGCGCCGGAAGTTCTCGCGAGAGATCGTCGTCAGAAGCTAGGAAGGCTAGGCCGTGGAGGCGGGTTTCTGCGACTTCGTCGAGGTATTCAAGAATAAGTTCTTGCGTCGAAAGCTTTTCCGGCAGCGTCCATTCGAAAGGGTCGTCCCACAGGCGGGTGGTGATCCCACCGAACGTCTGCTCGACAGCCGCCGCTGAACGCAAAAGGCACGTGCCGGCGCTCATATATGGCAGTTCGGCCGTGCCAACGTTTGAAAAAATACGATCTTCGGGCAGCTGTCCGAGCAGACCGCGAGTTTCGGAATCGATCTGCTCAAACTTTCGGGCGAAGCCATCGATCAGATTTCGCATAGAGGAGAGAGGTCTTATCGAATCAACGACCCTTATATCGCCGTTCTTTTTCGTAAATTCCCAGGCCGTAATTCTTACCCTTGTAGTTAATGCCCGTCCCGACCTTGCCTCGAATGCCGATCCGCGAGCCGCGAGATGGAACAGCCGACTCGGTAATTACCCAGATCGAACCTGTACCGTCATCGAGCCGGTACGCGCCGCCAGAGATCCCGGTGCCGGGAATGGAAAGCCCGTAGCTGTCGGTTACCGTTCCAATGAGACCGACCTCTTTATTCTGATATCGCGAAGGATTGGCATTGATCTCGGCAATGTTCCTCTTTTCCGGGCAGGCAATAGCAAAGACGGCCATCCCGGCGATCGCGATGACAAGCAGCGAACGTGTAATTCCTCTCATCCTTTCTCTCCTAAATATGTTATGCGAGCCCGAAGGCCTCGAAAGAGAGATTCAAGATCGCAAAGAAAGGTTCGCAGGCTTTTTAGGCTTTAACCAAGCTTAACCGCAGTTCCGTACGCGAGAACCTCTGTCGAGCCTTGGCCGAATTCGGTCGCGTCGTAGCGCATTGCGATGACCGCATCTGCGCCGATATCGTGAGCATGCTGGACCATTCGATTAAAAGCCTCCATTCGTGCCCGTTCGCAAACCTCTGCCCATTCCTCAATGTTGCCGCCGGCGATCGATTTGAAACCGCCGATAATGCCGCGTCCAATACCCGTCGCACGTACGACGATGCCGCGGACAACACCAAGGTATTGGTTGATCCGACGGCCTTCGATCTCCATTCCGGTTGTTACGATCATATTTCTTACCTAGTGCAATTAAAAAAAAATGGCAACGGTCAAAGCAAACGCTTTTGTTGTGCTCTGACTATTGCCATTTAGAATAAATTTTATAAGGTGGCAGCGCCTACGGGAATCGAACCCGTCTTTCAAGAATGAGAATCTTGCGTCCTAACCGATAGACGAAGGCGCCGTGATTTCAAGGAAAAGCATCGCAAAACATGCGAAACGAGATTATAAACAATGTCATTCGCCGATAGCAACAGCTCAACGGCCTTGACAGCCCGTCTGCTGTTGACGAAGCATCTATTTAGCCGTAGAATCAATAATTTAGAGTGGTGAGTTATTGCGACTTGCGGCCACGTAAAATAACCGGCTAAACAGCAGAGAGATCAATATTCTTATTAAGACTCTGTGCTGCGTTTGCTGTACAGGGTCTTTTGATTTGATGATCGACCCGCCGGTTTGCATCAGTCGGGAGCCCGAATAGCGAAATTCGCTGCTCAGTAATCGAAAATGGCTAAAGATATTCTTGAACTCTTACGCGAAAAGATCATCGTGTTTGACGGTGCGATGGGTGTGAGCCTGCAGGCGATGGACCTCTCGATCGACGATTGGGGCGGCCCAAGCTTTGAGAATTGTTCGGAGAATCTTCTCTACACGCGACCGGATGCGGTGGAAAAAGTTCACACGAGCTTCCTCGATATCGGATGCGACGTGATCGAGACGAACAGCTTCGGCGGCAGCGAAGTCGTGCTGGGCGAGTTCGGTATCGCAGACAAGACCTACGAGGTCAATAAAAAGGCCGCAGAGCTGGCAAAACGGCTCGCAAACGACTATTCGACGTACGACCATCCGCGATTTGTCGCGGGGTCGATGGGTCCCGGAACGAAGCTTCCAACGCTTGGGCACATTACTTACCGTGATCTTAGAGATGCCTATCGCGAACAGGTTCGCGGTCTGGTTGATGGCGGCAGCGATGTTCTGATCGTCGAGACTTGTCAGGACCTGCTCCAGACAAAGGCTGCACTTGCCGCGATCTTCGACCATTTTGCCAAGACTCGCTCGCGGATCCCTGTGATCGCGCAGGTAACGATCGAAGTATTCGGCACGATGCTGAACGGTACGGAGATCGGAGCGGCATTGACCGCGCTTGAACCGTTCCCGATCGATGTTATTGGGATGAATTGCGGCACCGGGCCGAAGCATATGACGGACAGCTTTCGCCATTTGTGTGAGAATTCACCGCTACCCGTGAGCATTATGCCGAACGCAGGCCTTCCGGAGGTGAAGGACGGGAAGCAATTCTACGACGAAACGCCCGAGAGCTTTGCCACGCAGGTCGAGGCGTTCGCAAAGGATTTTGGAGCAAATATCGTGGGTGGTTGTTGCGGAACGACACCCGAGTATATCAAGCTGCTCGTCGAGCGCCTCGGCAGGCTTTCGCCAAAACAGCGAAATGCAAAACTTTCCCCGTCGGCGTCGTCTATCTATTTCCAACAGCCTTACACGCAGGACGCCTCGTTCTTGATCGTCGGCGAACGTGTGAATGCATCCGGCTCGAAGAAGATGCGCGACTTGCTAGACGCCGAGGACTGGGACGGCCTTGTGAACTTGGCAAAATCTCAGGAGAAAGAAGGTGCGCACATCCTAGACGTAAACGTTGATTTCGTCGGCCGTGACGGAGTTGCCGATATGCACGAGCTTGCAAAAAGGCTCGTAACGAACGTCAAGATCCCTTTGATGTTCGATTCGACCGAATGGGAAAAGATGGAGGCCGGCCTTGAGCACGCGGGCGGCAAATCGATACTCAATTCGACAAATTACGAGGACGGCGAAGGGCGTTTCATCAAGTTGCTCGAACTTGCGAAAGAATACGGTGCGAGCATAGTTATCGGCCTGATCGATGAAACGGGTATGGCCCGAACAGCCGAGGACAAGGTCAAGATCGCTCGCCGGGCATACAAACAGGCGACGGAATTCGGTATCGAGGCCCACGATATCTTCTTCGACCCGCTTGCCCTTCCGATCTCCACAGGCATTGAAGAGGATCGTAAAAATGCCGCCGAGACGATCGTTGCGATCAAACAGATACGCGAAGAGATGCCTGAGGCGAACATTATCCTCGGTGTCTCGAACATCTCTTTCGGGTTGAGTCCGGCAGCGAGGATCGTGCTCAATTCCGTTTTTCTGCACGATTCGGTCGAGGCCGGAATGAATTCGGCTATCGTCAACGCTTCGAAGATCCTTCCGCTTATTCGATTTAACGAACATGAGATCGAAACGGCCCGTGACCTCATCTACGATCGTCGGAAAATCGAAAACGGTGTCTGCGTTTATGATCCGCTTGTCGAGTTTACAGCGTTGTTTGAGGGCAAAACTGCGCAGTCGATCAAACCTGACATCTCAAATCTCCCGATCGAAGAACGTCTAAAAGAGCACATCATCGAGGGCGAAAAGATCGGCCTTGAGGACGCACTCAAAGTGGCACTCGAGACCTACAAACCGCTCGATATCATTAACGACATCTTGCTGGATGGCATGAAGACCGTTGGCGACCTTTTCGGGTCCGGGCAGATGCAGCTCCCGTTTGTCCTTCAGTCCGCTGAGGCGATGAAGGCTGCGGTAAGGTTCCTTGAGCCATTTCTTGATCGCGTCGAAGGCATCGAGAAGGGAACTCTTGTCCTTGCGACCGTTAAAGGCGATGTTCACGATATCGGAAAGAACCTCGTCGATATTATTCTGACGAACAACGGCTATAAGGTCGTGAATCTGGGCATCAAGCAGCCGATCGATGATATTCTCGGAGCTTTTGAAGAATCAAAAGCCGACGCGATAGGAATGAGCGGCCTGCTCGTAAAATCCACGCTAGTAATGCGCGACAACCTCGAGCTAATGAATTCGCGCGGTATAGCGGCTCCCGTAATTCTCGGCGGAGCTGCACTTAACCGGCGATACGTCGATCAGGACCTTATCCCGCTCTACGAAGGTGAATTGTTTTACGCACGCGATGCTTTTGACGGCCTGCACGCCATGGACAAACTTACGTCCGGCGAGGCTCTCGTGTCGGATGAAGCCGAAAAGGCGAGCAGCGCCGCGGCTGGTGCCGAGGTTGCACCGAACGTTGCGGATCCGGCGTCTTCCAATGAAGATCTTGTCGGTGAGGATGCGAAATTGGGCGTGAATGCGGCCGAGCAGGTGCGAAAACGCGCAAGCGGTTCAACCACTCACACAACTCGGTCGGATGTCTCGCAGGATGTTCCGATCCCTACGCCGCCTTTCTATGGTTCGAAAGTCGTTGAGGTAAAGGACCTGACGAAGATATTCGAGTTTGTTAACGAGACGGCGCTCTTCAAAGGGCAGTGGCAATACAAGCAAGGCCGGATGAAGCCCGATGAATACGCAAAGATCATCGCGGAGGAGGTCCGGCCGCGATTTGAAGAGCTGAAAGCGGACGCGATCCGAAAAAAGCTCCTCGAGGCGAAAGTTGTTTACGGATATTTCCCATGTCAATCCGAAGGGAACGATCTCATTATCTACAGTGACGATCAGAAGACGGAACGCCTTAGGTTCAGTTTTCCGCGACAACCGATCGAGCAGCGTGGCGGCAAGAACCTTTGTCTTGCGGACTATTTCGCCTCGGTCGATTCAGGGAAGATGGATGTCGTTGCTTTCGACCTTGTAACGATGGGACGGAAGGCGAGCGAACATTCGGCGAAGCTTTTCGCTGCCGATAACTACACGGATTATCTGCGGTTCCACGGTCTGTCGGTCGAATCCGCAGAGGCTTTCGCGGAGATGTGGCACAAGCGGATCCGTGAGGAGCTTGGAATCGCGGGAAATGATTCTCCGGATCTTGCAAAACTCTTCCATCAAGGTTATCAGGGCTCTCGATACAGCTTTGGCTATCCTGCCTGTCCCGACCTTGAAGAACAGGCAAAGATCTTTGAGCTGCTCGATCCTTCGCGGATCGGCGTAGAGCTTAGCGAGGAGTTTCAACTTCACCCTGAACAATCGACCTCGGCCATTGTACTGCATCATCCGGAGGCAAAGTATTTCAACATCGAGTAACTACGGCTCGATCGATCGCGGTTGCCGGTGCGGATCAAAAAAGCTGTTGGGAACAATTTGTCCCCAACAGCTTTCTTATTAGGTCAAATGTCTCCGGCGACGTGTCGCCGGAGAGCTAAAGGGATAACCTATCTTCCCGGGATCGGGAGGTCTGTGCTGAGGCCGAACTGCAGGGCCGTGAAGCCCGCGGTCGATCTAAGCAGATACCAAATGCCGCTGCGATATACCGCAAGGTCGCTTCTGCCGTCACCGTCGAAATCTGCCGTCGTTGGAATATCGCCGACGCTTCCGAAGTGCGTCGTCGAGCTCGTACCGGCTGCCGGATTGTAGATGAACCAGTCACCCGTCAGCGTGCGGAAGAGGGCGATCTCGGCCTTGCCGTCGCCTGAGTAGTCTGCGATCACTGGAACATCCGTAGAACTTCCCATTCCAGTTGCGGTCGTTGGGAAGCCACCACTTGACGGACGATAGGTGAATGCACCTGCCGAGCCGATGTAGTAAGCAACATCGGCCTTGCCGTCACCGTCGAAATCTCCGGGGGCTGGGATCGTACCGGCAGCATTCGGGATCGTGGTGTAAAGGAGTCCGCCCGCGCTCTTCAGCACGTACCAACCGCCGTCCGACGGCCGATAGACACCGACATCCGTCTTACCATCCCCATCATAATCGGCACTCACCGGAATATCGCCCGGAAGCCCGAATGAGTAGAAAGTGATCGTCGAATTCGAACTATTGAAGATGTAGAAGTCCGGATTTGCGGCGTTCGCATCTGCACGAAAGATCGCAAGATCCGCCTTCGCGTCATTGTCATAGTCGCCGGGTGCGGGTACGTCGCCGGTCATTCCCCAGTGAGCGACCGAGTATCCGGCAGTTGACTGCAGCATATGCCAATTGCCGTCAGACGGGCGAAAGACCGAAACATCCGACTTGCCGTCGCCGTCAAAGTCGTATTTTGCCCTTATAGGAGCCGTAACGGAGAAGTTTGCATCTGAAACGTCGAAGAAGATATTTCCGACGGCCTCGATCTTGATCCGGGCCTGCGAGGTAACACCCATCGGGATCGTTACGTCAGCAGAACCGTCGTTCGGCGTACTTGCCATAAGGACAGTCGGGAAAGTTGCTCCGCCGTCGGCCGAGAATGAGATCTTGACGTTCGCGACACTTACTGGAGCTGCCGTCGTATTTGCGACGTTCCAGGTAACGGTCTGGACCGAACCGCCAGCAACCTGCATCGAGGTGTTCGGGGAAGTTACCTTGAACGGTCCCGAAGTGTTGGTTACGGTGATCACCGTGTCGGTGTATTGCGTCTGGCCGACGGTTACGCCTGGAACATACGGCTTATTGTCGCGAACCGTCAGGCGGAAGTTAAGCGTTCGCGAAACTGAGCTGAGAGCCTCGGTGTTCGCAACGGCGTCGCCGCCCGGTAGGCTTGGTGAAACAAACAAGCCGGCGAGTACGGTGGACATCTTCGGAAAATATCTCGTGCCGGATGCCGATGGCGAGAATGAGATCCAGTTCGGCCCTGTAGTTTTCCCGGGCGATGCCGGACTGCCGCTGCCGAACGTGGTCGCATTATCGTTCTGCTCCCATTGATACGTCAGGGCATCGCCATCCGGATCGGTTGCCGAGCCGGTCAGAGCAAAAGGTGTGCTGATCGGGATCGTAGCATTAGGCACCGCAGCAACCACCGGTGGATGATTTTGCGTCATTACGGTCGTGACCGGGCAGGTCTTGTTCGCAAGATTCTGTTGGATCTGGTCGATGCTGGTCTGGTGGAACGTGTCGATCGAGTGCGGAGCGACGTCATAGGACGTGATGCCCGCATAGCCCATGATCGTTATGCCCGAGCCGACCTCTTTGTTGCGGCCCGTGCCTTCATTCGAGAATGAGAATGTGTGGTTCGCACCCATCTGGTGGCCGACTTCGTGTACGACATAGTCGATGTCGAAGTTATCACCTTGCGGGATGCCGTCAGCAGGCGACGTTATGCCGCTGCCCTTCTGGCCATCGACACAAACGCAGCCGATGCAGCCCGCGTTTCCGCCGCCGCCCGAAGCACCGAACATATGGCCGATATCGTAATTGGCCTCACCAATGTTTGCGGTCAAGGTTGCCTGGAGCTGACTGTTCCACTGTCCCATCGACGTATACGGATCCGTCGCGGGGTCGTAATAAATGACGCTCGTTGTCTGATCGATCAGGTTGAGGTGAACGCCGAGATCCTTTTCATATACGCCATTTGCACGAGTAAGCGTTGCATTGAACGCGGCGAGGACAAGAGCAACTTGTGAAGCACTTGTTGCTCCGAAATAGTTGGAGTATTCACCGTTGCAGGATTGAGCAAGACGCATTGTCTTGATCTGGCCGGCGTTGCTTTCGGGACGGTTTGCTACATCACCGTTAAGTCGAAAATTGTCGCGGATACCGGTCAGAAGGCCTATGTCGCCTGTCGTGCACCTCCAAGGCGAGCCATTAGCCTCACTGTCTCCGCGGAAGACGGAATAGATCTTGTGATCGGCGGAGAAAGGCTCGATGAACTCATTGCGTGCGTCCGCGCGGAACACAACCGTCTGGATACCTTGAGGCGAGATGCTTAGTTTTAGTGTTGAGAATCGATCGGTAAGGCCACGTCCCGAGTACGAGCGTATTTCAGGGAAGCGGGCCTGCAAGGCCGGGTCGAAGTTCGAGTCTTCATAGACCTCGAAGCGTTCCATATCGCCGTCAGCGTTCGGGATCGAAATCACCGTAGACTGGCCGCTCGCACGATCGACAACTGAGAAGAGCTGGTCTCTCAGTGGTTCGATGTTGAGGTTGTATAGGCGAAATTCCGTCGGGTATGACGGTCGCAATACTGCTCTGTCAGTTGGTATGTCCGCCCGATCTTGCTGGCTCTCGGTCCAGATCAGCTGTTGAGCCGATGCGCTCATCGCCAAAAACGCGAGGATCATTGAAAGGGACAGAACGCCGCGAAACATCCGATGCGTGTTCATATACTTTTTGCTCCTTTTAGATGGGGAATCCAGTTTGACGTTCGAGGCTTTTCCGCGGGTTGACGCGTAACGGCCTGACCATTGAATGGAGACACCAAGCTTCTTGAAATTAAATGAGAACGAGTTAGATTATCCTACAAATCTCATGAATACAACAACCTGCGCCGAAGAGACCTGATCGAGCCGGCACACTTTTATTTCGGGGTGCCGAAAATGATAAACTTATCGCCTTGCGTCCCGCAAATGTCCGAGAGCAGCCTAGACATAATTCAAGACCGGTACATTGAGCCGCTTGTCCCGGAAAATGACGAAATTTCCGTCCTCTCTCCCGTTGAGCGGCGGGGTTTTTGGCTAGCGCACAAGATGAATCAGGGCCGCTGGAAGAGACTGATGACATTCTTTCAGCGGCACATCGGATCGCTATGGATATTTCTTGCAACCTACAACCTGATGCGGGTGCACGGTCTCGAGAATTTCGAGGCAGCAAACGGCAAGCGCCCGATACTCCTCGTAGCAAATCATCGCTCGTTCTTTGATATGTACACGGTTTCGAGCGTCCTCTTCCGCCGGACGGAAAGACCGCTAAAGCTATATTTCCCCGTCCGCGCAAAGTTCTTTTACGACCGATGGGCCGGTTGGATGGTGAATTTTGTGATGGGCTGGTTCTCGATGTACCCGCCGTTCTTTCGCGAGGCGGGCGAGGTCGAAAAGCGGGATTTTGACAAGTACTCGCTTCGGCGGCTCATTCAGCTCTCGTCAGCCGGCAAAGCGAACGTTATTGGGTTTCATCCCGAAGGAAAACGCAATCTCACCGGCGGACCGTATGACATGCTCCCTGCACAGCCGGGCGTCGGAAAGGTGGTCTATGCCGCTCGGCCGCAAGTCATACCTGTCTTTATCGCGGGGCTTGGCAATGACCTTCCAAAGCAGATCTGGGGCAACTGGCGCGGGGGCGAAAAGGTTCGGATCTGGTTCGGTGAGGCGATCGATCTTACTTCGTTTTATGAGAAGCCGGACCGCCTGCGGACACACAAGGAGATCGCTGACCATCTGATGGACCGCATCGCATCGCTCGCGGACCTTGACCGAGCAGAGTACGCAAGTGAAACGATGGGAGATGAGAACCTGACGTCTAAAAGTTAGCGTGTCTTGGCCACGGTTGTGTTTGCAACATTGGCCGCAGCCGTTGCCGTATTTGAGTTAGAGCCGGTCTGCGAGTTGGGCGATTTCCATCCGGCATTCTCGAGCAGCGTGATCGCAAATCTCACGGGCACCGCCATGTTCGCTGCAGTATTCTCGGTAAATACACCAAAATTCACGCCAATGACCTCGCCGCTTTGTCCAAAAAGCGGTGCACCGGAACCGCCTTCGGCAGTGCGTGCGTCGTGCACTATCCGCTTTGAATCAAGGTCTGTGATCGAGCCCTGTGTCGTCAGGGGCACGATCTTTTGCGACTGAGCAAGAAAGTTTATTAGATCCTGCCTGGAGTTCCCAAAACGCTGATTGATCGACCGAGCTTCGGCATCGTCAACCATCGCGAGCAGCCTGTCAGGCCCGTTCGGATACCCCATCGTAACCACAGTTTTGCCGATCTCGACGGAATCCGTGTCGGTATCGAGCGGGATAACAGGCAGGTCTTCCGGAAGCGTTGTCGGGTCGATAAAGCCTACGGCGAGGTCTTCGCGCGTGCCGAGTGTTTTTACGCTCAGAGGAAACGGCTGCGGATTGTTCGGGAAGTAAACTACAAGCTTCTTGACCCTGGCCCGTGCATTACCGGCGGCCATCATTTGCTTGACGCCGTCGTCCTCTTCCCAGGGCCGCACCACGTGCCTATTCGTAACGACGTATCCTTCGCCAACGTAGAAGCACGTTCCAATGAAGTCATACTCAACGGTCGGACCGTTACCGTCCGTTGTAACGCCGATCTGCGGCCGCATCGGAGCAGTATCCGGATTCTCGGGCGATTGCGGCTCGTATGGGCTACGATATAGGGAAGGATCGGCGTATCGCAAGACCTTTCCGTTCCGCTTATCGACAAGGTCATAAACGCCGACGATCAGACCGATGGAATTTCCGTACGCCACGCGCAAGTTCGGGGCAAGCGACACGGTCTTGATGATGTCCTTGTTACTCTTATCGAGCTCGCCCAACTGCGTACTCGCCTGGCCGAGCTTCTCCTCGAGCTTTCGGATCGTCTCGCTTTGGATCTTGGCTTGCTCGCGTCCCTCCCGCAACTCCTTGTTGACGGCGTAGCCGATATACAAAATGCCTGTAAGGAAGGCCACGGCGATGACGAGCGTTATGAGCTTCGTTGTCCAGGAGATCTCGCGTGTAAGCTCGCGTGTAAATTCACGCAGAAAAGCCTTCGCATCGTCGCGCTTTGCCGAACCATAAGATTCGATCGCGGCATCCTCAATGAACTGCGAGATGTGCGGCTGTGCACGATTCGTCGTGATTAGCGCCGATTTGGCCTCGAGCGAGAAGAAGTCGAACGAGATGCGGTTTTCCGGTGCTGTGATCGAATCCGCGTCGGAAATCGGCACATACCGCCTTATCGGCTTGCCGTTGATCTGAAACTCCAGTTCGGGAGCAAAATCGATCACCCGGAACTGGCCGTCCGAGCTGTCGAGCTCAAGCCAGACGTTCACATCGCGAACCGACGAAGTGTGGATCTGGATGTCACAGGTAGAGTCCGAGCCGATCCGAATTCGCTCCTGCGCGAAAAATTCGGTTCGCTTCTCAAGGCCGACTGTAACGTGGATGATAATGCCGGATGCCATTAGTAAGCGTGAAAAACTTGCGATAGCGCTATAGGTGTGATTCTACCACAGAGACAAGGCAGATGCCCTAGCAAAATCTTACTGGACAGGATGAACTTTTGGCCTCTAGCGTGCGGGTCTGTTAGCCTTTTAGTAGATATGGGAAAGCCGAAATTCATTACCGACCGCGAAGAACTCGAAAAGCTTGCTCCGATGCTAAAGGCACCGATAAAACGGCAGGTGTTCGTCTGTACAGGCAAATCCTGCTCAAAGGTCGGCGGCGAGGAGGTGCTCTCTGAATTCGCACGCATTCTCGAAGCAAAGGGCATCCGCCAGGGCAAAGAGAAAAAAGGACGGAACCCGATGGGCGAGGTCTTGCTAACGCAGTGCGGCTCGATAGGCTTCTGCTCGATCGGCGTTGCCGTAATGGTCCACCCCGACGGCATCCTTTACGGCCAAGTCCAACCCGAAGACGTCCCCGAGATCATCGAAGAGCATCTTGAGAAGAATGAACCCGTTAAACGCCTCGCCCTCATGAAACTTTTAGGCAGCTAAGAAAACTCCCTCCTTAGTAAGGAGGGAGGCGTCGAAAGCCGCGGGGTGGTTCTTAGTTTTAGCCGCGACAAGGTGCTTGGAAGGATGCCGAAGAATCAACCCGCCCACTAAAAGGCAGCGTCCACCCTTCCTTTGTGGGGAGGGGAGCCTTAAGATTATCCCCTCATCGCCGTCAGTATCTCATCCACGACCTTCTTTGCGTCGCCGAAGAGCATCAGGGTGTTGTCTTTGTAGAACAGTGGGTTATCGACGCCGGCGTAGCCGGATGCCATTGAGCGTTTCATTACGATAACGTCGCGAGCCTCCCATACGTGGAGCACGGGCATGCCGGCGATGGGCGACGCGGGATCGTCCATCGCTGAAGGATTGACGATATCGTTTGCGCCGATGACCCACGCCACATCCGTCGACGCAAATTCGTTATTGATCTCGTCCATTTCAAAAACGATGTCGTAGGGGATATTCGCTTCGGCTAGCAGGACGTTCATATGGCCGGGAAGACGGCCGGCGACCGGATGGATCGCGAATTTCACCTCGACGCCCTCGGCCTTTAGCATCTTGACGACCTCAGCGAGCGAATGCTGTGCCTGTGCGACCGCGAGGCCGTAACCGGGTACGATGATGATCTTCTTTGATTGGCCGAGCATGCTCGCCGCCATCGCCGAATCGACAGAGCGTACCTCGCCCGCTGGAGCCGAACTTCCGGCCGACGCCGCACCACCTTCTGTTCCGAAGCCGCCGAGCATTACGCTGATGAATGAGCGGTTCATACCCTTGCACATAATGTAGCTAAGGATCGCGCCGGATGATCCGACGAGAGCCCCGGTAATGATGAGCAGGTCGTTCGAGAGCATAAAACCTGCTGCGGCTGCGGCCCAACCCGAATAGCTGTTGAGCATCGAGACGACGACCGGCATATCAGCGCCACCGATCGCCATGATGAAGTGGAGGCCGAGAATTCCCGTCAAAATCGTTGCGGCAAGCAGCGGCCATTGGCCGGACTGCGTGTCGGGCGACATAAAGAATGCTACGCCGAGGCCGATCGTTACGATCAGCATAGCGATGTTGATCAGATGCCGGCCCGGGATCATTAGCGGCTTGCCGCTCAAGGAGCCTCGCAGTTTCAGAAACGCAATGACCGAACCCGTAAAGGTGATTGAGCCTATACAAACTCCGATGAAGATCTCGGCCGTGTGTAGGTGCGACTCTCCGGCAGACATTTGCGGGTGCGGGCCGAGATACGTCGCAAAACCAACAAGCACGGCGGCGAGACCTACAAAGCTGTGCAGGATCGCCACAAGCTCCGGCATCGACGTCATCTGAACACGGCTCGCGAGTATCGCACCGATCACAAGGCCCGGAACAAGTGCCGCGATCAACACCGGAAGTCCGCCCGCGTTCATCGCCGCTGCGGTCGCGACCAGTGCGATGACCATTCCGACGATCCCGTACCAATTCCCGCGGCGCGC
Source organism: Pyrinomonadaceae bacterium (assembly GCA_019186825.1). Classification (GTDB taxonomy): domain Bacteria; phylum Acidobacteriota; class Blastocatellia; order Pyrinomonadales; family Pyrinomonadaceae; genus OLB17. Next base: position 66,964 of record JABARP010000009.1, on the reverse strand, counting down.
CGTCTCCTGACGGCTCAACCCGCCAAGGCTCAAGATAAACAACGCACTCGCGGCGATGTATGCAATTGTGATCAACGATTGTGTCATAAGTCGCGTAGCGGCTCTGCGAATTTAACCGTCGGGCTCAACCCACGGGAATCGTAATAAAAAGTTTAGTCGTGTTGTACTTGTTTAATACTCCGCCGATGCATGCCCAAACTCGCTGCTCAATGTCCGGCGAGATAAATATCACCCGCTCCTTTGTGCTGAAAACGATATGGTAAAACCATTGTGAAAATGTATTAGCCATACATTCGGGCGTCGCTAACGCGACGCGGATTTTTTTCGTTCATCCCGACCGTGGGTTAAAACCCACGGCTAAATTCATCAGGTCGCTACGCGACCAAGTTATTCAGCTTCCTAATAGCGTGTCCACACATCGGACAGCAGCCGACAAACTGTCAGCTCTCGAATAAATCAGGTTGGTCATCATTGAATCGCGTCCGTGTCGTCGTTCTTACCCGTGGCTGCGGAAATCGAATTTTTCGCAAAGCAAGGCTGATCTGACTTTGGGGAACATCGGTGTAATTCTTTTTAATGTAGGCCTTTACCTCGCGATCCGCAGCTTCGAAACCTAAGACGACGAGGGCTGACCTAACTACATTTGTAACGCTTCCCATAGTTTTAGTCTTGACTGGTAATCGTCAGCCGATACGAACCATCGCTCTTGCGTTGATCGAAACGATAGGCGGTGATATCGACGCTATTCCAATCCTGAGTGACGGCAAGCAAGACTCGCGCCAGATGTATCGCTTGCTCCTTTGAAAGTTTGATTCCTACAGATTGAAGTTCATCGATGGTTTTCCTCGTTCCCTCAGTAGGATAAATGCGCTCGCATCGAACATTTGTATCGACTCCGATTGAACTCGCTGTCTTTCGTTTTGGCATATCTTCAATTCCTAAACTTCCACACTTCACTCAACGTCGAATTGGACCGCTCCATTTCCATTACTTCCTAAACATCCCCAGCATTCGATTTGTGACGAGAAATCCGCCGGCGATGTTGATGGCGGCGATCAGGACGGCGATGGCACCGAGGATGACGGTCAGGTCAAGCGACGATGACGTCAACTGAAGCATTCCGCCGACGAGGATAATGCCGCTGATAGCGTTCGTGACGGACATTAGCGGTGTGTGCAATGCCGGTTTTACGTTCCAGACGACCTGGAATCCAATAAAGATCGCGAGAATGAACACGGTCAAATGGCCGAGGAAATCGCTTCCTGCGTTCGCGGCTTTCGGCGGCAGGATAAACGCAAGGCCGAGCATTATTAGCCCTATGATACCGAGTAGCCACGGGCTGACTCCGTTGCCTTCATCGTGTCCGTTCGATACGGCCTTGGCTGCTGCGGCAACAGCATGCGAACTCTTGGTCGGGACGCCGGGCTCGGGCGGTGCCGGAGGCGTCGGCCTTGGCGGCGGCGGCCACATCATCTTGCCTTCGTGCAGAACGATCGAGCCGCGGACGACCTCGTCCTCAAGGTCGATGTGAAGAGCGGGAGTGTCCGCGCTCCGGCCGCTGCCGCCGATCAGGTCCTCAAGCAATGCCGTTACGCACGCTCCGTAAAGTTGGCTCGCCATTGATGCCATTCGCGAGGGAAGGTCGGTATAGCCGATGATAGTAACGCCTTTGTGGTTTACGACCTTTCCGGGCTGCGTCAACGCGCAGTTGCCGCCCTGTTCTGCAGCGAGATCGACGATCACGGAACCGGGCTTCATTGATTCGACCATGCCAGTCGTGATCAGTTTTGGGGCAGGTTTGCCGGGAATCAGCGCGGTCGTAATGATGATATCGACCTGCATCGCCTGCTGTGCAAACAGTGCCATCTCGGCATTCAGGAACGCGTCCGACATTTCTTTCGCATAACCGCCTTTGCCCTCGCCCTCTTCTTTGATATCAAGTTCGAGAAATTCGGCACCCATCGAGGCGACCTGGTCTTTCGTTGCCGACCGCGGGTCGAATGCACGCACGATCGCCCCCAAGCCTTTAGCCGCGCCGATGGCGGACAGTCCTGCGACGCCGGCACCGATAACCAGGACCTTTGCCGGATTGATCTTGCCGGCCGCAGTGATCTGCCCGGTAAAAAAGCGTGGAAAGTGTGCCGCCGCCTCGATTACCGCTCGGTAGCCGGCGATATTTGCCATTGCAGAGAGCGTGTCCATTTTCTGTGCACGCGTGATGCGCGGCACGGAATCCATCGCGAAAACGGTTGCCTTACGCTTGGCAAGCCGCTCGATCACGTCCTTGTGCTGAGCGGGCCAGATGAATCCGATCAGTGTCGCTTCTTTCCGCAAAAGGTCGGCTTCGTGAACGTGCAGTTTTTCGTTGGTTTCAGGAGGACGCACCTTCAGAACGATATCGGCTGCTCCCCAGAGGTCGTTGGTGTCGGCGATTATCTCTGCCCCTGCTTCGCGGTATTCTGCGTCGGTTACACTTATACCCTCGCCCGCACCGCTTTCGACAGCGACTTCAAAGCCAAGTTTCCTAAGCTTGATCACCGTCTCGGGTGTTCCCGCAACTCTCTTTTCACCGGGGTTTATCTCTTTTGGAATGCCGATCTTTGTCATCTTTTTCTGGTAAGGGGATGCCTGCAAGGGGTGGTGGCAGAAACATCTTTGAGGGAATTCTATTTGTCATCTCATTCCCTAGTCAAACCGCGCGAGCCGAAACCTTATCCAAGCAGGAAGTTACCCGCCCAAATGTATATTCCGCAGAGTATCGATTCGCCAAAAAGGATGGCTAGAATGAACTTCCAATAGGTCGTTCGCACGATCCCTGCGACATAGCAGACCGCGTCGGTAGGTGCGAACGGAAAGAAAGCCCACGCAGCGACGAAGATAAGTCCCCAAGGCGTCTCCATTCGGCGCTGGATCGTGTGTACGAGCTCTGGCTTTCGCCTCTCAAAGAAATCGTCAAAACCGAGCGCCTCTGAGAAAAAGTAGATCATCGTTGACGATAATCCGATCCCGAAGATCGAGACGGCGAAAACCGTAAGTGGTTCGGCAGGGAACAATAGCGTACCTGCGATGACAAGAGGGGTGCTCGGAAGCAGCGTCAACCCCCGCAGGGCAGAAATGATGATGTATGCGCTCCAAAGACTCGCTGAATTTTGCCTCAGGAATGAAGCAACGTTCTCGGCAGAGAATGCCGCAGGATTTGATAAGAAAAAACCAAGGGCCGCGACGATCACCGCGGCCCAAATCAGTGTCAGCAATCTACGAATGACTGAAGAGAGCTTTTTGAGATCGGCCATTCGTCTTAGTGGGCGGAATCCTAGGCCGAGGTCCCGGCAGCCTCCATATCAGGTCCCCAACGGAGGACAGGTTTGCGAGCCGCCGCCGCCTCGTCAAGACGGCCGATGCGTGTCGAATGCGGCGCGTTCTTTACGAGATCTGGATCTTCTTTTGCCTCGCGATCTATGTCGATCATCGCCTCGACGAAAGCATCTAGGTCCGCGCGGCCTACCGATTCTGTAGGTTCGATCAGCATCGCTCCTTCGACAACGAGCGGGAAATAGATCGTCATCGGATGAAATCCGTAATCAATAAGGCGTTTTGCAATATCTAGCGTAACGACGCCATTCTTCGCCTGATTCTTGTGTGAAAAGATCGCCTCGTGCATGCCGTCGGATGGGAACGGCTTTGCGATCGTACCTTCGAGTTTGTGGCCAAGGTAACGTGCGTTAAGTACGGCCGCTTCGGTTGCTTCTTTAAGCCCATCGTTACCGTGAGTGTAAATGTAGGAAAGAGCACGCACCATCATCCCAAAATTGCCGTAAAAGGCCTTTACGCGGCCGATCGAATTCGGGTAGTCGGAGTTCAGGAAGAACTCACCACTCGCTTTTTTCTCGATCCTTGGAACGGGAAGGTATTTCGCAAGCTCCGCTGTGCAGCAGCAAGGACCGCAGCCCGGGCCGCCGCCTCCGTGCGGGGTCGAGAACGTTTTGTGCAAATTCAAGTGAATGACATCGACACCCATATCGCCGGGACGAGCGACGCCGACGAGTGCATTCATATTTGCACCGTCCATATAGACGAGACCGCCGGCTCCGTGCACCGTGTCGCATATCTCTTTGATGTTCCGTTCGAAGATGCCGACGGTGTTCGGATTTGTGAACATCACGCCTGCAATGCCGCCCTCGGAGCAAAGTTCGCGAAGGTGGTCCATGTCCGTTATGCCATCCGCGGTTGACCGGATCGTCTTAACAGTAAAGCCGGCCATTGCCGCTGAGGCCGGATTCGTTCCGTGTGCGGAATCCGGGATGAGCATCACTCGTCGATCTTTCGAAGCCTCGCCATCGCGTTCGTCAAGGAATGCGCGGATGAGCATCACGCCGGTCATCTCGCCTTGTGCCCCGGCTGCCGGCTGCAGCGAGACGCCGGGCAAGCCCGTGATCTCTGCGAGCGCTTCTTGAAGGCGGTAGATCATTTCAAGCGCACCCTGTGATTCCTCTTGAGGTGCAAGCGGATGGAGCCCGGCAAAACCCGGAATTCTTGCGACCTTTTCGTTAAGCCGCGAGTTGTACTTCATCGTGCAGGACCCGAGAGGATAGATGCCGAGGTCGATCGAATAATTCCACGTCGAGATTCGTGTGAAATGCCGGACGACATCGACCTCCGAGACCTCCGGAACGTCCGCAAGATCATCGTCACGACGCAATGCTGCGGGAACGATGTCGTCAATATTCATCGCCTCAACATCGAGCTTTGGAAGACGATAGCCGACACGGCCAGTCTGCGAACGCTCGAAGATCAAAGCCTCATTCTGAGTTGGATGTGAAGTTACTTTCTTTATGCTCATAAAATACGCTGAACTATGCCGCCGGCAGCCCTTTCCGGGCAACGTCTTCGATGACGCTGCAGAATCGATCGAGTTCCGAGAGTGTGGTGTAAACGTTTGGCGTTATGCGAATGCCGGAGAACTCCGGATGGACGATTGGCGTCGTAAAAATATGGTGCTTATCCATCAGATAACCGCCGAGCTTTACCGGATCCACTCCTTCGATCTTGAAATTCGCGATCGCACAGGACTGGCCTGGATCAAAGGACGTGTTAAAGCCGACCTTCGGGATCGCTTTCAGATTGTTCATCCAGTAACGCGAAAGGTAGCGAAGACGCTCTTCCTTTCGTTTGCTGCCGATCGCGTTTTGGAATAATAGTGCCTCGCCGATCGCGAGCCGCATCGCGGCCGAATGCGTGCCGATCTCTTCGAACTTTCGGATGTCGTTCTTGTTCTTATCCTCACTTGCCATCAAGGCCCAAATGCGCGGGATCTTGTCCTTCTTTACATAAAGCATTCCCGTACCCTTTGGAGCGTAGGTCCATTTGTGCAGGGAAGTGCCAAAGTAGTCACAACCGAGGTCGTCACGTTTGAACGCGAACTGTGAAAAAGAATGAGCGCCGTCAACGATGGTTTCGATGCCGCGAGCACGCGCCATTTCGCACACCGTTTTGACCGGGGTGATCTGGCCGGTTAGGTTAATCTGGTGCGATATCAGAATAAGGCGCGTCTTTGGCGTTACAGCACGCTCGTAGGCCGACGCGATATCGTTAATGTCATTCGGAGCGATCGGGACTTTGACGAGGTTGAGCTTTAGCCTTTCGCGAAGCTCTCGCTGCCGAAGCGTTGTGAGCATACGCGGATAATCCTGCGTATTTGCGAGGATCTCATCGCCGGACTTCAGATCCATGCCCATCAAAAGGATCTCGAGCGACTCGGAAGCGTTTCGCGTGATGGCGATCTCTTCCGGCGAGCAGCCAAAATGTTCAGCAAGGCCCGTCCGCACGGTCTCGGACTGCGGTTCGAGTATCCGCCACATCGTGTACGCGGTCGCATCTTCCTGCTGCCAGGTGTATCGGACAAATGCCTCCGTTACGATACGCGGACTCGGGCTGACACCGCCGTTATTGAGATTGATTATGCCGCGCGTGACCGAGAATGCCTGCTGGATGACCGTCCAATAATCCTCGTCAAGAGCCGCCTCCGCAGGCGAAAGATGCTTGATCGCATTTCCTGCCGCAACGACATTATTGAACAGACCTGCAACAGTCGCAGACGACAAGGCCGCGAGCCCAAGACCCTTTCCTGCAGATGCTAAAAATGTTCTGCGATCAATGTCGTTCATCTGTCTGAATAATTACTAATTAACGAATTACCAATTAATAATTACCTTCCGGCGACCGCCGGAAAATTATCTAAACAATGAGACCAGCTCGTCGATCTGTTCTCGCGAATTTGTCTCAGTGACGCAAACGAGGATGTCGTTGTCGTGGCCCGCGTAATAGTGCGAGAGAGCAAGGCCGCCGATGACGCCTTTTGCTCGGACGGTTTCGAGGATCTCCGCAGCCGATTTAGGGCCGCGGACCACAAACTCATTAAATGTCGGAGCCGAGAAGGGAGCTGAAAAGCCTTCGATCTCGCCGATCTTTTTCTTTGCATACGCGGCCTTTTGGGCGTTCTGCTCCGCGACTTCCTGCAAGCCTTTCTTGCCCATAGCTTCCATATAGATGGTGGCGGCGAGAGCGATCAATCCCTGGTTCGTGCAAATGTTCGATGTCGCTTTTTCGCGGCGGATATGTTGCTCGCGTGTCGACAAGGTGAGTGTGAAGCCCCGGTTCCCATTCTTGTCATACGCGACACCACAAAGGCGGCCGGGCATCTGCCGAATGAACTTGTCACGGGTTGCGAAGAATCCGACGTGCGGCCCGCCAAAGCTCGCGGGAATGCCCCAAGATTGCCCTTCACCAACGACAATGTCGGCATCACACGCTCCCGGAGACTTCAACAGCCCGAACGAAATCGCCTCCGTGACCACTACAACTAGCAGAGCGCCGACCGCGTGGGCTTTCTTCGCGAGAGAACTAAGATCTTCGATGCAGCCAAAGAAATTCGGTGATTGGACGACAACGGCAGCCGTCTTTTCATCAAGAGCAGAAAGGTCGCTTAGTGTACCGGTCGCCTCGTCAAAGTTCGCCGTTACGATCTCAAGATCACCGTGCTGCGTATATGTTCGGGCAACTTCGCGGTATTCGGGATGAACGCTAGCAGCGACGATGACCTTGTCGCGACGCGTAACCCGCTGCGCCATCAAATAAGCTTCTGCCATCGCTGTCGAACCGTCGTACATCGATGCATTCGCAACTTCCATTCCCGTGAGCTGAGCAACAAGCGTTTGAAACTCGAAGATGTACTGAAGCGTGCCCTGCGAGATCTCAGGCTGATAGGGGGTGTAGCTCGTGAAAAACTCGCTTCTCTGGATCAGATGATCGACGATCGTCGGTGAAAAGTGCGAGTAAACGCCGGCGCCCAGGAACGACGGCTTTACGGTCGCGGTATTCCTTGATGCCATCCCTTCGAAGGCAGCAATGATCTCGCTCTCAGCAAGGGGTTCGGTAACGTTCAAAGATCTTTTCAGGCGAATGTCTTCTGGGATCGACCTGAACAGCTCTTCAGCGGTGTTGAGGCCAATTTCCTTGAGCATTTCGCCACGCTCTTGGGGTGAATTGGGTATATATCTCATTTACCTGTATTTTGATACAAACTCAAATAATAGCAAAGGCCGACGACGCAACAAATTGCAGAACGAAAAAGCCGTGCCAAGGTGCGAGAGGAGGTGCCAAATGAATGGCCTTCGGGAAATACATTAAGCCCCGTTCGAGGCGACATAGCATGCCGCTCCGTACGGAGCTTGAAGATTTGAGAACCGTTCGTCGCTTTGCGCGCTATCTCGGTGTCGATGGAAAAAGATCTACTCGCTGGCTTTTAGATACTCTTCGTACTCTGCGGCTGATAGCAAGGCATCGGCTTCGCCGCTGTTTGCCATCTTCATTTTGATCATCCATCCAGCCGTGTACGGGTCACCGTTGACCGACTCAGGAGCATCGTTCAGACCATCGTTGACCTCGGTGACCTCGCCGCCAAGCGGAGTAAATATCTCGGAAACCGCTTTGACCGATTCGACCGAGCCGAACGACTCGTGGGTATCGAATTTGTCGCCAACGCGCGGAAGGTCGACATACACAACATCGCCAAGCGAATGCTGTGCGTAATCCGTGATCCCGATGGTCGCTACATCTCCATCGATTGCGATCCACTCATGGTCCTTGCTGTAACGTAAATTTTCAGGAATATTTGACATAGTTGAATTAATGAAAATGGGGAAAGTACCAAAAATCAGACCGCATAGAGCTCAACAAAACCGCATCGCTTGCAACGAAGCGATCTGACTCCAAGATCCTGCCTCCCCTGCGTTGCCACACTCTTGAGTGTCATACCGAGGAGGTTCGGGTGAACCGGTTCGCCTTCTACCCAGCGAAGCACGTAGTCAGAGTTATCAGTTCGATCAACGAGAAATCCCATTCCCATCTCTGACCCGCATTTGCCGCAAGGATAGTTCGTATCCGACATTGCTACTTCTGACGCTTGTAGAACGGTGTCGGAACCACAACCGCGGCGGCCTTTCTGCCACGAATATCGATTTTAATTTCCTGGCCCGCTGTTGTAAAAGCCGGGGGCAGGAAAGCGAGTCCGATATTCTTCTTCAAGAACGGAGCCGGGCTACCTGACGTTACAACTCCGCATTTCTCATCATTGACGTAAACGTCGAACCCGTCGCGGGCGATGCCCGGTTCGATCATCTCAAAGCCCGCGAGTTTTCGAGTGACACCGGCCTCCTTTTGCTCTGCTAATGCTTGACGGCCAATGAAGTCACCTTTTGCGAGTTTTGTTATCCAACCGAGATTTGCCTCGTACGGCGTGATGTCGTCGCCGAGCTCGTGCCCATAGAGCGACATCGCCGATTCGAGCCGCAGCGTGTTACGTGCTGCAAGGCCGCAAGGCAGGATACCGTCATCTTCACCGAACCTTCCGACCTCAAGGAATTTATTCCAAAGCTGTATTGCGAACTTCGGATCGGCGTAAACCTCATAGCCATCTTCACCTGTGTATCCGGTGCGCGAAAGGATCGCATCGACGCCATCGACCTTGCCCTCCGAAAAATGATAATACGAGATCGAGTTGAGGTCGGTTTCGGTAAGTTTCTGGAGGAGGGCGACGGCGTCAGGCCCCTGGATCGCGATCTGACAATAGCGAGCACTCGCGTTCTCGATCGAGCAATTGTCGGCGTCAGAATGATGGGAAGATATCCATGCGAAATCCTTATCCGTTGTGCCTGCATTCACAACCAGGAGCAGTTTTTCCTCACCGAAGCGATAGACCAAAAGGTCATCGACGATACCGCCTTTATCATTCGTGAGGGTAGAATAGTGTGCCTGGCCATCGACGAGCTTTGTAACATCATTGGTCGTGATGCGGTTGACGAAGCCGACAGCTCCGGGACCTTTGACCCAGATCTCGCCCATGTGCGAGACATCGAAAAGCCCCACCCGCGTGCGACACCGTAGATGTTCCTCGATCACGCCGGCTTTGTATTGCACGGGCATATCCCAGCCGCCAAAATCGACCATCTTTCCGCCAAGTGATCGATGTACGTCATTTAGCGGAGTTCGCTTAAGTTCAGTGTCCGACATAAAGAACGAGTGTAATTGACGCGGGATTTTGCAGCAACCTTGCGTTGGGCAAAAGCAGCAGAAAGTTCTCTACTATTTAGAGGGGAGCTTCGTAACAGATGCCGTGATCTCGTCGCAGAGTTCGATGATGTTGGTTATGATCCCAGTCTGGACGCGATCGGTGGTTTTTGCACCTTCCGCCTGCAGTAACGGCTTGTAACGACCGGCCGCTGCGGCGAGACTTCTAACGGCGATCGGGAAGACCTCTTTGAAGGTTTTCGGTTTTCGTTCGGTAACGTCCGTGACCATCAGATCAGGGCGTTCGGCGACATTGTCTATGTCCTCGATAGCCTTTTGTAATATTGACTTGATGTCCCCGAGCAATTCGGTGCGTGTACCGGTCGGTTCAGGGCCCCAATCCGTCTTGTCCTTCTTACCCGATGCAGGTGAATTCGGATCTATGCCGAGAGCGGTAAATCGTCGGTCAATTATCTTGACGAGCACATTGACGCGATTGTCCAATTGTTGAGCATCGCGAACGATCTCGATCTCGTTATCGGTAAGGTAGTCGCGATGTTGTGCGGCCGCGGCTCCCGATACGACCAGTATCAATGCCGAGGCAAGAAGTGTATAGGCGAGTTTACGCACGATCATCGGTCAGAATTCGGTACAGCGACAACGTTATCAGCGAACATTGGCTTAAGGGCCGCGTCACGAGTGTCTTGCAGGTAGTGGATCGTCCGCACGGCAAAACCTTCATAGTTAGCCGGCAGCTCTCCCCGAAGATTTTCGAGCCGGCGAACGAATTTCCGAAGCCCGATGTCGAACCTCTTCAAGGCACGAAGGTCCTGGCGTCCGTGCGAGTCATAAACCAGCAACGCACTCAATGTTCGCTGCATAATGGCACAAAAGCTGCCAAGCTCCGTATAAACTCCGTCCAGATCGCCCGTCGTTCTTGCTGCTTCGGCATTCGACAAATGCGTTTCCAACGATTCGAGGGAAAGCTTTGCCTTGTCATCGTTATCTTCGGGGGCGAGAATACGGGCCACTTCATCCTTTGATGCAAGAAGCAGCGGCGGAGGTGCACTATCGAGAGCATCTCGCTTTTGGGCAGCGGCGGAAGTCGAAAAAGAGAGAGTGCCAACGACGAGAATACCGCAAAGGCCAGCAAGGCGGACAAAACGTCCACCGATCCAACGAAACCTCAAAACGCGAACGCCTGGACCGAACATCTCTTTTACACCTCTTTGTTCAAGTCGCTACTTCGACTGGCGAGCCAGTTTCTCAACCGCCGGCAGCCTCAGTGTGACTTGATCGATCTGGAGCTTATGCTTCGCCGGATCGGCATTTCTTAAGAATAATTGATAGTTTGCCACGGCATCGCGGTAATCAGCAAGATGATCGTGCGTGATCGCGAGGAAATAATATGCAACGGGCAAGCCCTGTTTGTGGTCGACAAGCCACTGATACTGCTCTCGCGCCGGAGCATATGCCTTTAGCTCGAAATAAGCGAGCGCAAGGTTCGTGCGGGCGGTCGCATTGTCGGGAGCAAATTCGATAAGTTTCTTCGCAAGGGCGGCAGCTTGAGCGTATTGCTTTGCCTGGATCAAAGCACCTGAATATCCGATTGCATGTGCGATATTCTCGGGGTCTGCCTCGCTTGCCCTACGGCAATATTCAAGAGCCTTTTCCGGAGCGGCTATTCGGTCGATAACGCAAAGCCGTCCGAGGATGGCAGCATTCTTCGGATCGTCCTTTAGACGTCGCTCCAGGTCGGGAGCATCTTCGGACGTAGCTACACGAAGCGAATCCGAAAGCTTTTGGGCTTCGGCGGTCTTGACCGACGAAAGAATTTTGGAAGCTTCCTCGGGCTTGCCTTCGGCCGAAAGCAGCCGGGCTTTGAACAAGATGAATGAAGGGTCAGACGCGCCATCGGCCTCAAGCCTTCGAACGATCTCTCCGGCAGCGTACACGTCCCCGGCACGAAGCTCAGATTCTCCAAGCAGGATCAATGCTCCGCGATCGTCTGGTGCGGCGGCAAGTGCACGCTTGAGGCTCTCTTTCGCAGCAGCAGTGTCGTTCTGCGATCGCTCAAGGATACTGCGTACGACCCACAGCGAGGCAGGAATATTCGCTTTGCCGTCAGACAGTTCGCGGAGTTTGGTGAGAGTCGCCTTTATCGTCTCGGCCGGAGCGTTGCAGGCCGCCTGCAGATCAGCAAGTGCGACCCAGGCCGGAATATTATCGGCATCGAGCTTAATGGCTTTCTGCAGAACATCGTCGGCCTCTGTTCGGATCGCCTGGGCGTCGCTTCCTCCTGCGGAGACCGTCTTGTACTTTCGCACAAGCAGGTCGCCTAGTGCCGTCAGCGGCAATGACCAGTCCGGGCGTGAATTTGAGGCGTTCCTAAATGCCTCTTCGGCTTCGGCGGTTTTCCTTAGTGAAAGGTACGCAGACCCGATCTGATATTCGGCTTCCGGCAGTCCGGGTGCGGCCTCAAGGATCTTTTTGTATAGTTCGATCGCCTTCGCGTAATCGCCCTTCTCATGTACGTCCTGAGCGGTACGAAACATCGTTGCTAGATCAGGCTCATCTCCGGTCTGGGCAACGACACTGAAGACAGCGACAACAAGAATAAAGATGAACAGACCAACGGATCTAGTCATATAAGGAACTAAGGCTTATCGAATTATAACACTCACAATATGGACCGCGCTCAGCATACCGTTACATCCTTCCTGATGTTTGCCACTCACGCTCGTCTAAGTTATTATTTTAGTTCGATTTGAGCGGAGCTTTGTTCCCGAATGATCGCCTTACAGGAAATCGCCGCGGCCGCCGCGAAACTTACACCGGCCGATAAGGAACGCACCCTGCGTTTTCTGATGCGCAAACTTCAGCGAGTGTTGGTTGCATACTCGGGAGGTGTAGATAGTTCCTACCTTGCGAAGGTCGCCACCGAAGAACTCGGACCGAATGCCACTTGCGTTATAGGCCTATCGCCCAGCGTTTCAAAATTTCAACGAGAAAGTGCGGTCAGGATCGCCAAGGCTAACGGCTTCAATATTTTGATGCTTGATACCGACGAGCTTGCCGACCCAAGGTACGCGGCGAATCAAGGGGACCGGTGCTATTTTTGTAAATCCGAACTCTATTCGAAGCTTTCGGAGGTTGCTGACGGCCAAAAAGCGGTGATCCTTGACGGTACAAATGCGGATGATCTCAGCGGCCATCGGCCGGGACGTGTCGCAGCTGCCGAACATGGCGTGCACAGCCCGCTCGCCGAACTTGGATTTACAAAGGAAGATATAAGGGAATTGAGCAAGACTTCGGGCCTTGAAACTTGGGATCAACCTGCGAGTCCGTGCCTTTCGTCTCGAGTTGCGGTCGGTGTTCCCGTTACACTCGAAAGGCTGTCCCGAATTGAGCGAGCGGAAGCGATCCTGCGTGATATGGGTTTCCGAGAATTCCGCGTGCGGGTTCACGGCGAGCTCGCAAGGGTCGAGATCTCACCGGCGGAATTGCCGACTGCTCTTGACGCCGCAGTCGCCGAAAGGATCGCCCGCGGATTAAAGGAATCAGGATTTAAGTTTGTGACACTTGATCTCGAAGGATTTCGTTCCGGATCGGTCAGTGTCAGCAGCGATACAGTAAAGAATTAACTAATTTGGAGAATCATATAAAAATGGCAAATCCGATGGCCGATGATATGCGGCGATTCAAGGGTAGCGATGAGAAGAATCCGTTCGAAGCGATGAGTGAAAGATTCGATCGGGCGGCGAAGCTCCTTGGGCTTGAAGACGACCTTTATGCGGTCATGAGAGTACCGAGTCGCGAGATAAAGGTTTACGTCCCCGTTCGAATGGATGACGGACACATCCAGGTGTTCGAAGGTTTCCGCGTACAGCACAACTTCGCTCGCGGTCCTGCAAAAGGCGGAATTCGTTACGCTCCCGATGTGAATATCGACGAAGTCAAGGCGCTTTCGGCTTGGATGACTTGGAAATGCGCGGTCGTTAACGTTCCTTTCGGCGGTGGAAAGGGCGGGATCATTTGTGACCCGCGGCAGATGTCTATCGGCGAACTCGAGCGCCTGACCCGCCGATATACAGCTGAGTTGATCGACTTCATCGGACCGGACAAGGATGTCCCGGCACCGGACATGAATACGAACGAGCAGACGATGGCCTGGATAATGGACACGTATTCCATGCACGCTCGACACACCGTTACTGCCGTCGTGACCGGCAAACCGGTCGCACTCGGCGGGAGTCTCGGCCGTCGCGAGGCCACGGGCCGAGGCCTGCTGATCTCGATCGGCGAAGCGGTAAAACGACTCAACCTGACGCCTGACAAGACGTCGATCGTCGTCCAGGGTTCCGGGAACGTGGGCGGCCTCGGCGCAAGACTGATGTATGAGGCAGGCTATAAGGTGGTTGGGATCTCGGAGATCGGCGGCGGCATTTACAATCCTAAAGGGCTGAATATACCGCACGTTCTTGAATATCTCGAAAAAAATCGCTCTTTCGAGGGATATCCTGATGTCGAATTCGTCGATAATAAGGAATTGCTCGAGATCGAATGCGACGTTTTGGCTCCGTGTGCCACCGAGAATCAGATCACTTCTGAGAATGCGGATAGGATCAAATGCAGAATTCTCGCCGAAGGTGCAAATGGCCCGACGACACCAAAAGCCGACAAGATCCTTCATGACAAGGGGATCTTTGTTGTTCCAGACATTTTGGCGAATGCGGGCGGCGTTACGGTCTCGTATTTTGAATGGGTCCAGGACCGAATGGGCTATTTCTGGTCAGAGGAAGAGGTCAACAATCGCCTTGCAGAAAAAATGGTCGCAAGTTTTAACGAGCTTGTACATTATGCTGAAAAGCACGATGTTGACTCGAGAACGGCCGCATATATGCTAGCGATCGATCGTGTTGCATACGATACGCGGATGCGTGGTATCTATGCCTAAGAAGGCAAAACCGCAAATCGCTAAAAACCCTTGATTTTACGAGCGGTTTGGTTTAGTGTTTTATCGGGAGATTTTTGTCATGCGGGTGATCCGCATCTTGACTTTGCGCTTTACTCCCGTTTAAATTGCTGACATTAGCGTAAGCTTTTTCGACTAACTGTTGGGTAGCTTGGACTTTTCCTACTTGGAAAGATCTGACTGCTGTGTAATAATGCAAGTTGATTTTTCAACATTTAACCGGCTGTAAGCAGCCAAACTTTTTGACTTTCAATTTTTTCGGCGGAGGAATGTGATGAAACTCGCTAAGAAGGCGTACTTGAGTACGCTAGTTATTTTGACACTCGTATTCGCGGTCGTGGCGCAGAATAAGCACCAGCGTCCCGACAGCGACCCGAGAAACACTGCACCTACGGTCGGTACCGGCGGTGCTGTCGGCGGCCCGACCGGTCTTTTTACGGTTTACGACGGGCAGAATCTCCGGAAAGGTGAGTTCACCTTCTCGGCTGCCGTCAGCAACTATGACCGCGATCCCGGTGATGTTGATATTACGGACGTGCCGTTGAGCTTCCAGGTTGGTTTGACCGATCACATCGAGCTCTTCTTCACGACCGACCTTTACAAAGGGGTCAAGGTGAATTCGCCCCGGAACCTTTCTGGTTTCTATCTGCCGAATTCGAAAGTTGTGATCAACGGCCAGTGGGTTCAGCCTCCGGCGATCGTCATGTCGCCCGGCGTTAGCCCTTATGGTGCGGTTTACCGCCCGGCCGGAGCTCCTTTCGTTCAGTTTCCGTATTTTGGCGGCAACGCCGGAACTTACGGGCTGCTCCCGCCGGCATACTCGGGCCCGGTATTCGGATTTCCGGCTGGCACGAATGCCCTGCTAGGGGGCGGAGTCGACAGCGGCAAGGCAAGCAACTTCCGCGGTATCGGCTCGGTCTATGGCAGCATTCTGCCGGGCCTCGTGCTTAGCACGACGAATATCATTGGCCCAACGGGTGCACCTCAGGGCACTGTTCCTGCAGTGTTCACGCTCGCACCGTCGTATCTGCCTGATGCACCGTTCATCAATCGCACCTACGGCGAAAGCGCTTTCAACCAGTTTACGTTCGGCGGAAAGATTCGCTTGACGAGCGTTGACAATCCTGTTGGTGTTGGTCTTGTGGCTTCATACACCTGGTGGACCGATCATGCAAATGACTTTGCAGGATTCAACCAGATGCAGCGTGGAGCAGGCCCGGGCGGAAATTGGGGAGATCTCGCGGTAACGGCCGTTGCTGATGTTCGCGTCGCAAAATGGGCAAACCTTTCGGCGAACATTGGGTACAATTGGACGTCAGCCGCTAAGGGCGATTTTCCTGGCGGAACATACACGCTTCTTGATCGTCCGGATGAAGTTCAGGCAGCGATCGGTGCCGATTTCCCGGTCAACAAGTGGTTCCAGCCGATCGTTGAGCTGCGTGCTACCCGTTATATCGGCGGACGTACGCCAAACGCCTTCGAGAACCATCCGATGGATGGTATTGCGGGTGCCCGCGTCTTCTTTACCCGCTGGGCAGGTATGAGCTTTGCTTATCGGTATAACTTCAATCAGCAGGATGACAGCTGGTTTGATAAAGATGAGAGCTTCAGCGCTAGCGTCACAAACCCGTGTGCATTCATCCAGACGAGTGGGGCCTGCTCGGCTCAGACCTACACGACCAGCTGGAGGGGCGTGCCTCCGGGGTTCCGCCAATCGGGCGATCCGCACGGCTACATCGTTCAGTTCTTCGTCGGCCGCAGGAACGAGCGTGCAAAAGAACTCGTCAATCAGCCGGCCAGCATCAACAGCGTAACCTTGAGCGACACCAAGATCACCCTTGGCTGCCAGCCGGGTTATAAGTCGGCATCTGGTTCGTGCGACGACAGCCGTTCGATCAGTGTTTCGACGAGTGCTTCGGATCCTGAGAACGATCCTCTTGTATACAACTACACCGTTTCGGGCGGACGCATTGTCGGTTCGGGTGCGAACGTAACATGGGATCTCTCCGGTGTTGAGAAGGGAACCTACACGATCACGACCGGCGTTGACGATGGCTGCGGTGTTTGCG
Organism: Pyrinomonadaceae bacterium; assembly: GCA_019186825.1. GTDB lineage: Bacteria > Acidobacteriota > Blastocatellia > Pyrinomonadales > Pyrinomonadaceae > OLB17. The sequence continues at coordinate 50,356 of JABARP010000009.1, read as the reverse complement.
GTAAGACTGATACCAAGACCATCACCGTCGAAGAGTGTGCTGACTGTGTCAAGGTATGCGATTGCCCGAGCGTCTCTGTTAGCGGCCCTGCCGGTATCACGAGCCCTGGACAGTCGATGACCTTCACTGCGAATGTCAGCGGTGGTGCCAACGTTACCTACAACTGGACGGTTTCCGCGGGTACGATCTCGAGCGGCCAAGGCACCTCGAGCATCACCGTCGATACCACGTCCGAAATGGCGAACACGTCGGTTACTGCTACGGTTGAGATCGGCGGCCTCGATGAGAACTGCCACTGCCCGAATACGGCAAGTGAAACAGCAGGCATTTCGGACAAGGCTCACCCGTCTCTCGTTGATGAGTTCGGCAAGCAGAAAGATGATGAGGTCAAGGCTCGTGTTGACAACTTCTATATCCAGTTGAACAACGATCCGACCGCGACCGGATACATCATCAATTACGGTACGCCTGCTCAAATGCGTCATCGCAGAGCACAGATCATGAAGGCGATCAACTTCCGCAAATACGACAAGAACCGTGTTGTATTTGTTGACGGCGGCGACAACGGACAGGGTGAATACACCAAGTTCTGGGTCAAGCCGGCAGCTGCGGAAGCTCCGACACCGTAACTGCTAAATAGCTTCACCTTGTAGGTGAACATTTCAAGCGGTCGAGGCTTACATCACAAGCCTCGGCCGCTTTTCTGCATTGTTTGGCTTAAGCGCTTAAAAATATTTGCCCTGTCTTCCATCGTTCGCTACAATAGGGTTTTCGGTGCGTGCTATTCCTCGAATTGCTGCAAACGAAGTACAGTCCGTTAGCATCTAGTTTTTATGCGGGATCGCCGACTTTTGGGCGAGCCTTTGATCGAAGCGGAGATTTCAAGCTGGTCTTACCCCGATTCAATTACCCTATGCCAAAAGTGAGTTTGTTTCATCGCAGCGTTACGCTTCTTGTCATTTTTGCCTTTCTTGGCGTCGTACCGTCGTTCGCGGGCATCGAGATCGTGCCGTCTGATCCCGATAAGGCTGCCTTTACAAAATGGACCGTGACCGGGCCTGACGGTGGCGATGTCCGTGTGGTAACGATCGACCCGAAGGACAAGGATCGGCTTTATATCAGCACGCTCGACGGCCAGATCTTTACGTCTGCCGATGCGGGGAAGAGTTGGCGGCTGCTCGCAAATCTGAATGAACCGCAGCTCATCTTGGACAACTTGATCGTTGATTCTCGCGATTCGAAGATCATTTACGCCTCCGGCCACAGGCATAAGGCCCCGGGCGGCTTTTTCCGCTCTATTGATGGCGGCGTGACCTGGAAGGAGGCGAAAGAGCTGCACAAGGCCTCGATCCATTCGCTTGCTCAATCGCCGACCGATCCTTCGATCCTGGTTGCCGGTACTACCGACGGTGCTTGGATCTCGAACGATTCCGGTGCGAGCTGGAAAAAGATCTCTTCGTCGACAATGCCGGTCAACATCGATTCGCTGGCGATCGATCCGCGAGATGCAAAAACGATATATGCCGGCACGTGGTGGCGTGCGTATAAGACGACGGATGCGGGCGCGAGCTGGAAGCTTATTCGCGACGGGATGATCGATGATTCCGACGTGTTTGCGATCACGATCAACCCGCGAAACCCGGAATACATCGTCGCTTCGGCGTGCAGCGGCATCTACGAATCTCAAAACGGCGGCGAGCGCTGGTCGAAGATCAACGGCATCCCGTCGCAATCGCGCCGGACACGCGACATCGTTCAACACCCGAGTCGCGAGGGTACGATCTATGCAGCGACGACCGAGGGGTTTTGGATGAGCGTGAATGGCGGAAAATCCTGGTCGCTTACGACACAGCGTAACCTTGAGATCAATTCGATCGCGGTCCATCCTGATGCCCCCGATCGCGTGTTCATTGCGACGAATAACTACGGCGTGATGGTCTCGAATGACGGCGGCAGGAATTTTACGCAGACCAACACCGACCTTACT
>JABARP010000009.1:0-48359 GCA_019186825.1 Pyrinomonadaceae bacterium | reverse complement strand
GCCGTGGTGCCGGATCGTGAGCGTCCGAATCGCCTTTATGCTGCAACGCGGAATACGGCTACGGGCGGCGGCTTCTTCTTTGTCAGTGATGATGACGGGGCGACGTGGCGTCCGTCGGCAAGTATCGACGTCAACCGCACAGCACCATTCGCGATCCTTCAAGACCGCACGAACGGGAATGTGATGTATCTGGGTACGAACACCGGTATTCTAAGGTCGATGGATCGCGGGATCACGTGGAGTCCATTGCCTGCCGGAAAGGCCGCCCCAAAAGCGGCCCCCAAGACAACACGCACCACAAGGAGCCGGTCAAAAAAGGCTGTTAAGGCTGCACCGGTACCTGCAGTACCGAAGGGCCCGGTTCTAATACCGTCATTGAAGGAGAACGTGAAGGTTCTTGCCTTTACCGAGGACGGTAAGCACGGCCTTCTCGCTGGGACTGACAGCGGACTCTATCGCAGCTATGACCTTACGAAAGGCTGGGAGAAGCTCGATCTTGGTGCCGGCGTGAATCAGAACATTTTTGCGATCCACATTGCTGCGGCTCGTCCTGACACGATCTGGGTCGGAACGGCGACGTCCGGGGTTATGGTCTCTCGCGACGATGGCAAGACGTTCACAAATGCGGGTGGAGCGGTTGCCGGCGTGCCGGTAAGCGCGATCGAGACCGATCCGTCACGTCCGGATTACATCTATGTCGGTACGACACAGACCTTCTACCTGAGCCGTGACAACGGTGCCACGTGGAAGCGTCGCGGTGGTCACCTTCCGCTTGGAAACTTTGCGTCGATCTTGATCGACCCCAAAGATCCGAACGAGATCATTATCGGCAGTGCGATCGAATCGGACGGAGGTATTTATATTTCCAAAGATGCGGGCGAGCAGTGGAAACGTATAGATACGAAGAAAATGCATTTACCGAGCAGGCGCGTGTGGTCGATGGCGTTCGACCCGCACGACACAAATCGTATCTATGCAGGGACGCATTCTTCGGGTGTGTACAAGATCGAGTTGAAGGACCCTGAGGCCGCCACGGCAGCAACGAATGACGTTTCGGCCCGGCCGCAAACGGCGTCCGCGCAGCCGGCGGTTGAAAAGGAGCCGGCCCCGCAGCCAAAGCGGACAACGATAGTCGTCGGCGAAAGGCCGAGGGTATTGCCGGGACAATAGTAACCGGCTGATGTTTCTCCGGGCTGCGGGTTTTTATCGAAACCTGCGGCCCTTTCCTATTTTGAAGTCGCTCATCCAAGCCTCTATAATCTACTTTCAATAGGAGCTTTAGTTTGACGGAAGAAAGTGCCTGTCCTTCTCTGGTTGCAAGTGGATCGCTTCGTGTCGAATCGATCCCATTCTCGCGCATTCCGGACCAGTCGAAGCTCTTCATAACATATCAGACTGATAGGCAAAGCCTGCGTAGATTTTATCCGAATGCACCGGACACGCTTGACGACATCGTCAGATTCGCCAAGCAGGTGACCGCCGCGTACGTGCTCGATCGAAACGAGGTTGCGGATGCGTTAGCGGCTCTTAACAATGGCATTCAAGCCGGAGAAAGGGTGGCGGCGGCGATCGAGCGGCTTCGCGACCCCGCGACGGTCGCGGTCTTTACGGGGCAGCAGTCGGGCCTTTTTGGCGGTCCGCTCTACACGATCTTTAAGGCGTTGACCGCCATTAAGGCCGCGGCCGAGCTTACTCGAACAGGAACTCCGACTGTTGCGATGTTCTGGGCGGCGACCGAAGATCACGATTTCGATGAGGTAGCAAGCGTGACGATCGCGGGCCGGGACGCACCCGTACGCCTGACCTATCTCAATGAAGATGCAAAAGAGACGCCCGTCGGCAAGCACATACTGACGAGCGAGATCGAGCGTCTGCTCGCAGAACTTGAGCCAGATCTACAGCCGACCGAATTCACTCGCGAGGCGATCGCTCAGTTGCGTGATTCGTGGACACCCGGTGAAGGATTCGGCAGAGCGTTCCTTCGGCAGCTTGCTAAACAGTTAGGCTGCTTCGGGATGATATTCGTAGATCCGCAGGACGCTGCGTTAAAACGTCTTTCTGCACCGATCATGGGCCTTGCGGCCGAGAATGCTGCCCGCATTACGTCAGAGATCCAAAAGCGCGACCTCGCTCTTTCTGAAGCCGGGCTGCATCGACAGGTCCTCGTCGAGGACGATTATTTCCCTTTGTTTTGGGAAACAGAAGACGGCATCAGGACGCCTCTGCGCCTTACACGCGACGGTGTTAGGGCACGAGCCATTAACCGTACGTTCTCCATCGAAGAGATCGTGAAGGCGATCGCAGAGGAACCTCATCGCTTTAGCGCCGGAGTTATGCTCCGAGCTGTCGTTCAGGATTTCTTGTTCCCTACAGCTCTTTATGTCGGCGGAGCCGCGGAGATCGCATATTTTGCTCAAAGCGGAGCAGCTTACGAGGTTCTCGGACGGCCCGCCACGCCGATAATGCACCGCCAGAGTTTTACGATGGTCGAACCGCGTCATCAGCGAACTCTTGATGCCTATGGCCTCACGTTCGACGACGTCTTTGAGGACAGGGAAGCTGTGATGGCACGTGTCGTCGAGAAGGTTATCGGTAAAGATGCCGCTCGCCTTTTTGCCGAAGTTGAGGAAGAGGTGAACATCGAGCTTCGCAAACTTGATGAGTATTTCGCTGCGGTCGATCCGACCCTTGCCGCGAATCTTGCGACGAGACGACGAAAGATCCTTTATCACATCGCCGCGCTTCGCACTAAGGCGTACCATTCTGAGATACGGCGCAATGCCGACGCAGACCGCCGTCTGCGCCGCGTTTTCGACGAGCTGTATCCGGCGGGAGCCCTTCAGGAACGTACGTTGAATATAGTTGGCCTGATCGATCGGTATGGCATCGACGTGATCGATTGGATCTATTCTGCAATTGATCTTGACGACAGAGGACACCGCGTTGTGTATCTATGAACAAGATCCGCGTACTCTCAGATAATCTTGCAAATCAGATCGCGGCCGGTGAGGTTGTCGAGCGTCCCGCGTCGGTTGTCAAAGAACTGATCGAGAATGCGATCGACGCGGCAGCGACGCGTATCGCGATCGAGGTCGAACTCGGTGGCCGACGGCTGATCCGTATCTCTGACGATGGCGATGGAATGCTTCGCGACGATGCGATACTTGCGTTCGAACGCCATGCGACCTCGAAGATCCGATCGCTCGAAGACCTTGCGGCGATCGGGACGCTGGGCTTTCGTGGAGAAGCTCTTGCCTCGATCGCTTCCGTTTCGAAAACCGAACTTGTGACCAAAACCGGCGACGACGTTGCCGCAACGAGAGTTGTTATCGAAGGCGGCCGGTTGATTGATGTAAAGGATTCGGGCCGCGATAAAGGAACGACGATCGCTATAAGGGACCTTTTCTTCAATACTCCCGCACGCCGCAAGTTCATGCGGTCCGAAGCAACGGAGAATTACCATCTCACGCAGATCGTTACGCACTACGCTCTTGCGCACCCTGAGATCGCCTTTTTGCTTACGAACAATGGTCGTGAAACGCTGAATGCTCCGCCCGCGAAGGACCTGCGCGAAAGGGCATTTCAGATCTTTGGCGGGAATCTTCTTGAGAGTCTTTTGCCGGTGTCGGGTGGCAGGGAGTTCGTTGCTAAGGTCTCCGGCTTCGTATCGGCACCTCGCGAGAGGCGGACGTCGCGTGATCAGCAATATTTCTTTGTGAACAAGCGATTCGTTCGCGACAAGACGATCGCGGGCGGCATCCTCGAAGGCTATCGTTCTGTTTTGCCGCATGGCGTGTATCCGGTCGCATTTTTGTTCATTGAACTTCCGCTTGATGAGGTCGATGTTAACGTTCATCCGTCGAAGACGGAAGTGCGTTTTCGCCGTACTGAGGCGGTAAAGGATGCGGTTGCAGAGGCGGTAAGGTCGGCCCTTTCGAACGCGGGTGTGGTCGGCGAAGCACCGGTCGTCGTTGAAGACACCGTTCGGCCTCATATCGAACCGCAGCCTGCCGTGGCTCCGCCGCTCCCTGTCCAGGAGACAATGGATTTAACGCCGGAGACCATTGCCGTCGAGGTTGACTTCGATCGCAGCCTGGCAGATAGAGTGCTCGAACGCGAAACTGCGGAAGTTAACGCCGGGAATCGAGCGGAGCATTTTAGCGAAAGTCCGTCAAAGCTCGATCTCTTCGAACGGGCATTCGAAGAGCAACAGCTCGCTAGCGCAGCAGTTGTTGGTGAATACGCTTCCGTATCCCCAACGGTCGAAGCAGCGAGGTTGCCCGACCTTCCGCCATTGAATTCGGCTACGCATCTCGCTAAGCCCGCGGATCCCGAATCACTGTCTCTGGCGAAGATCGTCCCGCTTGGTCAGCTTCGCGAGAGCTTTATTATTGCGGTTGATGATGAAGGGCTTCTTTTGATCGATCAGCACGTTGCGCACGAGCGTATCTTGTTCGATAAATTCAGACGGTCGGAAGCCGAACGCCAGGTCGGCTCGCAGAATTTGCTGTTGCCTGAGACTATCGACCTTTCGCCGGCGCAATCCGAAGCGTTTGCGTTGATCGAGGACGATCTCGCAGAATTTGGCTTTGGCACGATGAGGCTGTCGGGGAGGACGGTCGCGATCAAAAGCGTGCCGAACGATCTGCCGCCGTCCGAGGCAAGGAATCTTTTCGCCGAAATTCTTGACACGGTCGATTCCGAAAAACGAAAGGCGCCGAAGACGACACTTCGGGACGATATTGCCGCATCGCTTGCGTGTCACGCAGCGGTGAAGATCAATATGAAGCTGACGCCTGAGAAAATGCGTTGGCTTATCGATAATCTTGTGGTGACGACATCGCCAACTACGTGCCCGCACGGTCGGCCGGTAATACTTCGCTTATCTATGAGGGATATCGAGCGGGGCTTCCACCGAACCTGAATCGGACCGGGCGCTACTTCTCGAAAATTCCACTTGACCAATCCGCACGAAACCTTTATTTTTCTAGATGGAGTTCAGAGAACGACGATGACATTCAACACTTTTGGCTTTAGCTTCTTTAACAGCTATTTTGCGAACTTTTCGCAGAATGCGGTCGGAAGCTGTGTCAAAATGTAGGTAAAGACACTAAAAGTTTCGAGATGAAGGCCGTGAATGATAGATTCACGGCCTTTTCTGATTTTGTATATGGATCTAAACGATTGGCGAAAGCAAATTGATGACGTGGACAGTGAGATCGTCGGCCTGCTGGCGAAACGGGCACAGATCGCTCGCGAGATATCGCGGTTGAAGCATCTATCTGGCACGCCGATACGCGACCGGGAACGCGAGATGCGGATCTTTGACCGAGTTCGAAACTTGAGTGTCGGCGTAGTGGATTCGCGTGTCGTCGATCAGATCTATGAGGCGATTCTCGCAGAATCACGCCGCGTGCAGGCTGTCGAACAGATGCGTGAGCAATCGGTCGATGACGATTGCTCATTGACGAAAGTTGCGATCCAAGGCACGCGAGGTTCCTACAGCGAGGCGGCAGCACTCGAAGCGTTGGGCTCGAACATCGAGATCCTCGGATGCGATACCTTCGACGAAGCATTTGCTCTTTTGCGTTCGGGAAGGGCCGAGTTCGCCGTGATCCCGAAGTCGAATACGATCGTTGGCGAGATCACATCTACGAAAGAGCATCTGGATGCTGATGACATTGACGTAAAGGCGACAGTAAAGGTCGCGGTTCGCCATGTGTTGGCAGGTGCGGTGAAGGCTTCCATGGATGAGATCACACATGTCGTTTCTCACCCGGAGGCTTTGCGGCAATGCACAGAATTTCTCTCCGCGAACCCGCAGCTTTCTGCGGTTGAATCGGTCGATACGGCGGCGAGTCTCCGAGATATTGTTTGGAACAACGACGTGCATTCGGCTGCGATCTGCAGCGAAGCAGCGGCCGAACTTTACGGCGGCGTTATTCTCAAGCGGGATATCGCCGACAGGGAGGACAACGCTACGACGTTCGTCGTCCTAACGGCGGCTACTCAATAGAGAGCAAGGTCTGGCCCGGGTCAACTGTGTCGCCTTCGGCGACGCGGATCGAGGTAACGGTACCGTTCTTCGGGGCTTTGATCTCGTTCTGCATCTTCATAGCCTCGACCACAATGACGCCATCGCCTTTCTCAACAGTATCGCCGACTGAGGCGATCAGGCGGACTACCTTTCCCGGCATCGCTGTCTTGATATCCGCAACACCGGCGGTTTCCGAAGACGAACCTCCCGTACCGCGAAGCCTTTTCGGGTCGATCAATTCCACCTCGATAGAACGGCCATCGATCCAGACAAGAGATCGGCCTTCTGCATCAAGTGAGACTCGTGCCTCGATCTTCCGACCATCTGCGAGCCGTATGCTGAATTGCCCGGCCTCGGGTTCAAGGGCATCAAACTCGTAAGTGCGTCCATCGATCTCGGCGTAGCCTCGTCCCGCCCCGTTCTTTATAGAGACCTCGGATGTTTCATCACCGACCTTTGCTTGCAACTTCATTTGTTCTCTCTGTATTCCTATCTTCGTCTATTCTTCGGGAGCGGGCGGCGTTTCAGCAGGCTTCAGCCGAAGGACCTGTATGCGTTTCTCGTCCGCTTTGATCACCTCGATGTCGAGTCCGCGAAGTGAAAGTTTCTCACCGACCTTTGGAACATAACCGACATCGCTCGTCACGAGGCCGGCGATCGTCGTGAAATCTTCGTCCTCAAGCTCAAGGCCGAAAAGATGCTCGATCTTGTCTATCTCAGTCGAGCCAAGGACGTCGTAATATCCGTCTGAACCTTCGATTATCTCGATGATCTCTTCGGGCTGCGTATCCTCATCTTCTATCTCACCGACGATCTCCTCGAGGATATCTTCAACGCTGATCAGGCCGGCGACACCGCCGTATTCATCGATCACGACGGCGATCTGCGCGTGATTAAGCTGAAGTATCTTCAACAATTCGTCCGCAGGCTTTGTCTCGGGCACGAAAAGCGTCGGTCGCATTACCTGCGAGACGGACATCTGGTCCATTCCTTCTGCCCAGGCGTGCAGCAGGTCGCGGACGTAAATAATGCCTTCGATATTGTCGATCGTGTCGCGATAAACAGGGAGCCGCGAGTATTTTTCTTCGATCATCAGGTCACGCGCGTCGCGGATCGTCGCATCGTTACGGATCGAAACGATCTCGGTTCGAGGCGTCATGATGTCAGCGGCGATCGTGTCGCTAAATTCGATCATCGTCTCGATAAGCTCGCGGTCCTTCTCTTCGATGATGCCCTCGGCCTCGCCGACCTCGATCAGCGCATTCAATTCGTCTGCATTGTCCGCATCCTCGGTCGAGGCATCGGGCGTAACCGACATTTCGATCTTCGAATCGTCTTTTGCCATTCGAAAAGAGAAAGGCGAGGTGATCCACTTACCGAAAACGAATATTGGGCGAACGGCGGGGAGAAGCGCTAGAAGCTTCTTCTCCGTCTCGTGCCTTACGATCAACCTGGGCAGGATCTGACGACCAAATACGGCAGCAAACGCCCCCAGGATAAATGCAGCGATAAAGGTAGTGCGTTCTGGTAGAGCTTCGAGCAGAATGAGCGTGATCAGAACGATGAACGCGATGAGCGTGATCTGGAGGATCAGGGATAGAGTGAAGCGGAATCGCGGCCGGTCATCGAGAATGTCGCGCAGGAGCGTCGCGGACCGGTGATCTTCGGCCGCCTCGATGTCCGAAACAAGCCGACGTAATGCTACGTCGGAAAGGTAAGCGAATGCGAGATCGATCGTCGCCAAAAAGACGAGGAGAAGGAGCAGAACGGCAGCGATCAGTATCTGGAGTTGCATCTACTCGTTTATGTTCTTCCACTCACGGCCGTCGTCCGTCAGAAGCTTGTCGGCGTCGGGCGGTCCCCACGAGCCGGATTCATAGTTAGGGAATCCACGCGGCGGTATTGCCTGCCAGACGTCCAGTATCGGCGTTACGACTCTCCAAGCCGCCTCGACCATATCCGCACGTTGGAAGAGCGTTGCGTCGCCGATCATGCAGTCATACAAGAGGCGTTCATAGCCGGTCGCGATCTGCTCTCCGAAGTGTTCGACGTAGTTGAAATCCATATCGACGGCGCCGACGTTGACGACCGGCCCGGGGATCTTCGCTCCGAAATGAAGCGTAATGCCTTCGTCCGGCTGGATGTGAATGACGAGGCGATTCGTTGTCAGCTTTTCGACAGGCGTATCGCGAAACAGGACGAACGGAGCCGCCTTGAACTGAATAACGATGCTCGAGTGACGAGCTTTTAGACGCTTGCCTGTCCGCAGGTAGAAGGGCACGCCTGCCCAACGCCAGTTGTCGATCGAGAGCTTTAAGGCGGCAAAGGTCTCCGTGTTCGAGCTCGGTAAGACGTTCGGTTCGTCACGATAGGCCGGGACATCGACGTTGTTGACCTTTCCCGCACCGTATTGGCCGCGAACGGCACGGCGGAGAACATCTTCGTCGCTGAATTGCTGTATCGCGTGGAGGATCTTTGCCTGTTCATCGCGGACGGCGTGAGCTTCGAATGAAACGGGCGGTTCCATCGCCGTAAGAGTTGTCAGTTGGAAGAGGTGATTCGGGATCATATCCCGCATTGCTCCTGCAGAGTCGTAATAGCCGCCGCGTTTCTCAACACCGAGCGTCTCGGCCACGGTGATCTGAACGTGATCGACATAGTTTCGATTCCAGATCGGTTCGAAGATCGAGTTGCCGAAACGGAAGACCAAAATGTTCTGTACCGTTTCCTTGCCCAAATAGTGATCGATGCGGTAGATCTGGTCTTCCTTGATCAACTTTACTAATGCCGCGTTCAGCTTCTTAGCGGATTCGAGGTCGCGTCCGAACGGCTTTTCGTAAACAAAACGACGCCAATTGCCGTTTTCCTCCTTGCCGAGACCGTTCTTCACGACCTTCTGCGTAACGGTCGCGAAAAGTTGCGGCGGCGTCGCAAGATAGAAGAAATAATCCTCCGGTATCTGGTGCGTTGTCGTAACATCACCGAGCAAAGCCTTCAGGTCGGTGAAGAGCTTCTTATCATCGTCAAAGTCGCCACCCGTGTAATAAGAGCGTTCCTCGAACCACGAGAGAAGCTTGTCATCCGGTGGCTGCGGCAAGAACTCTTTCAGGTCGCTGATGACCATCTTGCGAAATTCCTCGCTCGTCATCTCCTGGCGGCCAACGCCGACGATCGCGAACTTATGCGGCAGAAAGTCGCCTTTTGCGAGGTTGTACAGGGCAGGCAGTAGTTTGCGTTTTGTAAGGTCGCCGGTCGCGCCGAAGATCACCATCACGCACGCATCCGTAACTTTGGTCGTTTGTGGCATAAGAAGTTAGAGCTACAGATTATCATATCGGCCCGAAAGGCCTGCAGAAGCCGGCCCCAATAGCCGGGGAATCGATTTTGTGCATTCTGTGCATTTTGTATCAATTTGTGCATTTTGTGTCGTTTCGTGCATTCTGTGCGGTTTGTCCTTCCAATGTGCGGGATGGATGGGTATTCTGGTTTTGGTCGATGAGGTTGACCTTGGTCTTTGACAATTGAATTATGCAGACGTACAAGGCGAACGGAGTGCGATCCAAACTGTCTGTTCGACCCGCTTCGAGAAGCGCTTTCAGCTCCGTCAGGAGCGGAATGTTCATAGCACGGCGACGGATCGATTTATCCCGGAGGGTGTGACACGCGCGACAGAGCCTTGTCGGCGACAAGCCGCCTCCGAGGTGTTGTTGGCCGTTTGCGTCTTGGATCGGTGGGAAACGCAAAGGACGCAAAGTGAAGCCCGCGAAGGAGGCGAAGTGGAAGTCACGCTGAGCCCTCACTGACGTGCGGGCTACGGACACGAGTTGAAGCCTAGTCTTGATCCCTGACGTGCGGGCTACGGACACAATTCGGCCGGGACACGGTGGGCCATTCTGCTCTAGATCCTGAGTTTGTCGCGGAGTTCGAGTTCGAGGGCGTTCATCTCGCCATTGTCGGTTTCGTGGTCGTAGCCGCAAAGGTGAAGGACGCCGTGGAGGATGAGCTGCTTGATCTCGGTTTCGAGTGAAAGGCCGTTCTCGGCGGCCTGCTTTGCAGCTTGTTCGGCGGAGATAACGATATCGCCGAGGTTTTTCGTGTCGGGTTCGAATGCTTCTGGTTTGTTGGGAAATGAAAGCACGTCGGTGGTCGAATCCTTTCCGCGAAAGGTCGAATTCAACTCTTTCATCCGCCGGTCGGAAACGAACGCGACGCCAAAAACGGACGCCTTTGCCTCGTCGATGTTCTCGGGAAGGGCCTCCGCGAATGCACGGACGGTGGCGAGGTCAAATTTAACCTTGCGTTGGAGGTCGAGGATCATTTACTTTGACCGCCTGGTCTGGCAAAACGAGCTTGCCGACGTGTTCGGATCAATCAGCTCCGTGTTCAGATGCACGCTCCTCGTAGGCCTTTACGATCATTTGGACTAGCTTGTGGCGGACGACATCCTTTTCAGAGAAGTAAACGAAGTCGATCATATCGATGTCCTTTAGAACGCGCTCCGCCTCCTTGAGGCCGCTTTTCTGGCCCCTTGGCAGATCGATCTGAGTGATGTCGCCGGTGACGACGGCCTTTGATCCAAAGCCGATACGCGTAAGGAACATCTTCATCTGCTCGCTCGTCGTGTTCTGGGCCTCGTCGAGGATGATAAAGGCGTCCGAGAGAGTGCGGCCGCGCATAAAGGCGAGCGGTGCGATCTCGATGATGCGCTTTTCGAGCATCTTCGTTACTTTCTCACCGTCGACAAGGTCAAAAAGCGCATCGTAAAGCGGCCGCAGGTACGGATCGACCTTGTCTTGAAGGTCGCCGGGCAAAAAGCCAAGACGTTCGCCTGCCTCGACCGCCGGGCGCGTCAGAATGATACGGCTGACCTGCTTCTTGAAAAGGGCATCGACCGCCATTGCGACCGCCAGGAAACTCTTGCCCGTTCCTGCGACGCCGATACCGAAGACAAGATCGTTTTTTGCGATCGCATCGAGGTATTTGCGTTGGTTGGCGGTCTTCGGCGCGACAGTCTTTTTGCCTGAGGGGTTGAATCTTGCTTTTTGAAAATGATCCTTGAGGCTGTATGCCCGATCTTCGGCGATCTGCTTGAATGCGTCCTTTAATTCTTTGTCGCTAAAAGAGTTTCCTTCGGCAAAAACGTCCCGAAAATCGTTCAATATCTGTTCGACCGTCGCGATATCATTCGGCTCGCCGTCGATCAGCAGTTCATTGCCGCGGACGCCGATACGGACATCGAGCAGCGATTCGAGAAACTTGATGTTCTGGTCTTGGACGCCAAAAAGCGTATTGAGGCCTTGAGCGGGAAGGTCGAGTTTGCGTGAGTCGGTCAAATTGGGTCTTTCTAATATCGCCGCGGACGGCCGATCTGTTTAGTTTGAGGCTACTAGAATTGCCTTAAGAATGTCAACGCGTTGCATGCGGCGAGCAAAAGATCGCGGGGCACGTCAAGGAGGTCGAAAGGTCGGAATTTTGTCCAAATTTGGCCCGTTCTGCTTTGCCTGCGACGAGAACGCTGTGCTATTCTAACTCCTTTGTAAATTAGTAGATTTTCTCAATTTTAGAGGAGCACTTTTTAAAAGAATGGCGAACGAAGGAAATAATCAGGTCGGAACAGTGGTTCAGATCATTGGGCCTGTGGTTGACGTAGAATTCACGGATTATTTGCCGCCTATTTATCAGGCGTTGCGTATTTCGAGCGAAGGTTTCGACGTTGAGCAGAAGATCGACGTTGTTGCCGAGGTGCAGCAGCACCTGGGCGAAGGCCGCGTTCGTGCGGTCTCGATGCTGCCGACAGACGGTATGATCCGCGGGATGAAGGCATTCGACCTCGGCGGTCCGATCACCGTGCCGGTCGGCGGTCCGACGCTCGGACGCGTGATGAACGTTATCGGCGATCCCGTGGATGAACTCGGCGAGATCTCGACCGACACGCGTTACCCGATCCACCGCCACGCTCCGTCGTTCGATGAACAGTCCACCTCGCTCGAAATGTTCGAGACGGGAATCAAGGTCATCGACCTCGTCCAGCCATTCCTTCGCGGCGGAAAGATCGGCCTCTTCGGCGGTGCCGGCGTTGGCAAAACCGTTCTCATTATGGAGCTTATCAACAACGTTGCTAAGGGCCGAGAAGGTTATTCGGTGTTCGCAGGCGTCGGAGAACGTACTCGTGAGGGCAACGACCTCCTACGCGAAATGGTCGAATCCGGAGTTATCAAGTACGGCGACGGCTTCAAACACGCTATGGAAGAGACCGGAGCTTTTGACCTCTCGAAGGTTGATAAGGCTCAGCTGAAGGACTCAAAGGTGTCGCTCATTTACGGGCAGATGACCGAGCCTCCCGGAGCACGTCTCCGCGTCGCACTTTCGGGCCTGACGGTTGCCGAATACTTCCGCGATCAGGGAAACGACGTGTTGTTCTTCGTTGATAACATCTTCAGGTTTACACAGGCAGGTTCCGAAGTGTCCGCCCTTCTCGGCCGTATGCCTTCTGCTGTGGGCTATCAGCCGAACCTTGCTACCGAAATGGGCGAGATGCAGGAGCGCATCACTTCGACCAAGACCGGTGCTATCACGTCGATCCAGGCCGTTTACGTGCCTGCTGACGATTACACTGACCCGGCACCTGCGACGACGTTTGCTCACCTCGACGCTGTTACGGCTCTCTCGCGTCAGATCGTGGAGCTTGGTATCTATCCGGCTGTTGACCCGCTCGCTTCGAACTCACGCATTCTCGACCCGCAGGTCGTCGGCGAAGATCACTACAATACAGCTCAGGAAGTTAAGCGTATTCTGCAGCGTTACAAAGACCTTCAGGATATCATCGCGATCCTCGGCCTCGACGAACTTAGCGAAGATGACAAGCTGACGGTTGCTCGTGCACGTAAGATCCAGCGTTTCTTCTCGCAGCCTTTCACGGTCGGTGAGCAGTTCACGGGCCTCAAGGGCGAGTATGTGAAGGTCGAGGACACGATCAAGGGCTTCCGCGAGATCCTCGACGGCAAATGCGACGATATGCCGGAACAGGCTTTCTATATGGTCGGCACGATCGAGCAGGCTCGCGAAAAAGCGAAGAAGATGGCCGCAGCGGCGTAAAGGCGAGGAAACATGCTAAAACTCGAGATAGTTACACCGGAAAAGCGCGTCCTCGATGCCGAGGTCGAGTCGGTGACCGTTCCGACAGCGAGTGGGGAAGCGGGTATTTTCCCGAATCACGCTCCGCTTGTCTCCGCGTTGAAGCCCGGGATCCTTAGCTATTCGCAAAAGGGCGGCGCGGAGAAGCTGGCTGTTTCGGGCGGTTTCGTCGAGGTGAGCGGAAATAAGGTTTCCGTGCTCGCAGACACCGCTGAAACTTCGGACGAAGTTGACGTAGAACTTGCCCGTACGGAACGCGAAGCCGCTGAAAAGGCACTTGCGGCCGCGGCAACGTCTCCCGTCGAAGAGAATGCGCCGCTCCTGCAGAAGCTGGAGTCGGCAAATGCTCGGATCACGCTAGCCGGAGCCGGGAAGTAGAGAGTGACCAAACACACGTAATAACAAAGGCCCTTGTCGAGAATCGGCAAGGGCTTTTTCATATCGTAAGGCGAAAGCTGGTCAAATATTCTCTTCGAATTGTATCGCCTGACCCGTCGCCTTGACAACATATTCGTAGGAGAGTAAATTCTCTTATTGAAAACGAATTTCATTTGCAATAGTAATCTATGATCCTTAAACGATTGAAGGAAGAGACACGAGTGCAGCACGAAGAGGTCGAGGCTGCAGTCGATGTTATGAATCAGATGTTCGACCTAGACGACTACAAACGTCTGCTCGAACGGTTTTGGAGCTTTTACGCGGCATACGAGCCGGCATTGCCGGTTGCTGAGTTAAAGGTGGCGGGTTTTGATTATCTGGAACGCGTAAAGCTGCCTCTTATCGAAGCTGACGCCAAGGTGCTTGGCCTTGAGCGCAACGACGACGGCCTTGAATTGCCCGACCTTTCGTCGGTCGCTAAGGCCTTTGGCAGCCTGTACGTCATCGAAGGTTCGACGCTCGGCGGCCAAGTGATCTCGCGGCACCTGAAGCAGCACCTCGATATCTCGACGGAAAACGGCGGCGCATTCTATGCCGGATATGGCCAGCAGACCGGTCCGATGTGGAAAGCATTCGGCGAGTGTTTGACGCAGTTTGCTGAAGGCAAAGATGTTGATGACGAGATCGTCGAGTCGGCAAAGGCTACATTTGCGAGTATTACAAATTGGGTCGGAAGAAAAGCAAATTCGGCCGCGGTAAATTCATAAACAAAAGCGGCCGTTCGGTCCGCTGTAATTATATTAACGATATGCGATCTTCTATTTTCGAAGGTTTTCGTGCAGTTCTGATCTGCTCTCTATTTATTTTTATCACTGCCGTTTCTATCACGGCACAGTCAACACAAGGCATTGAAGTTTCGGTTCGGGATGCAAACGACGTTGCCATCGCCGGTGCGAAGGTCGAACTCGTAGTCGGTGGTCTGACGGTAAATACCGGAATGACAAATGATGCCGGTGTCGTTCATTTTTCGGTTCAAAAGGCCGGCAACTATCGCATCAATGTTGAGGCAAACGGTTTTGCGTCCACAACGCGTGAGGTTTCCATCTCTGCAGGAGCAAATCAAAGCGAAGCGTTCCGGCTTGAGGTCGGCGGGATCAGCGAAGCGGTAACAGTAACGGCAACCCGAACTCAGGTCACCGCCGACGAGACGGCGGTTCCCGTCTCAGTAGTCGGAAGAAGAGAGATCGAGGAGCAGGGCATCAACACCATCGGCGACATTTTTCGCTCATTGCCCGGAACCTCGACCGTGAATGAAGGGGCGTTTCAGGTACGTCCGCGAATTCGCGGGCTCGATAGCAACCGCGTTCTGATCCTTGTCGATGGGGAACGTCTCAATAACAGCCGCACGTCGACGGGACAATCCGGTGTCGAAACGGGACTGGTCAACACCGCAGATATAGAATCGGTCGAGGTGGTCCGCGGAAGCGGATCAGTTCTCTACGGAACAGATGCCCTTGCCGGCACGATCAATATCATTACGAGCGACACACCGGCCCGGCGGGACAAAGGATTTCGCTTTGGCGGCCGTCTTGATACTTTTTACAGCTCGAATGAAGATACCCTTCGCGGCTCGCTCGCTCTGACTGGGTCAACGCGGTACTTTGCGTTCCGTGCAGCTCAATCGCTTGATAGATCAGGGAACTATTTCACCGGAAAACCAAAGGGCACATTTCTTGCCGATCTGCGCGATCAGGGCATCGGCATTACGGATGATGGCGAGGTGTTGAACTCGCAGTCGCACGGCAGCAATACCGCGATCTCGACACGTTTCTTTTTGAACGACCTGAATACGATCAAGGCGACGTATGACAGGCGACGAGGTGCGAATATCGGCTCTGCCGGACTTGTCGGCACGTTCAGCGGTAATTTTCCGTTCTCGAATCGTGACAAAGTAAATCTGCGTTACGACGCGGCCTCACTCTCGGAGAATCTTCTCCGACTCTCGCTCTCAGGCTTTTACCAGAGGCAGGATCGTAATTTCACGAACATTCTGACCGTCCCGCCGATGATGCCGTACTTTCCGGGAATGTATCGCTTCAGCGAGACGATCACCGATACACGCACGACCGGAGCGGATCTACAGACCGATTGGAAGATCGGCGGTCGTAACACTCTGACGGCCGGAGGTAGCTTTTTCCGCGATTCGAATAAGGACAATCGGACGATAATCAATGCGTTCACGTCTACCTCGCCGGTACAGTCGATCGATAATTCGAAGAGCGTTCCGGATGCGACGCTAACGAACTTTGCTGCGTTCGCTCAGGACGAGTTTCGCCTTACGAAACGATTTAAGCTCACGGGCGGCATTCGCGTCGATAATTTTAAGACAAAGGCACAGCCGACTACCGGGTTTGGGCTTCCGCAGCTTCGGCCGGATCAGATACATGACCTCGGCATCGACGAGATCGCAAACGGAATGGACGTTTCAACGACGGCAGTTACCGGAGATTTTGGTGCGGTTTATAACGTTACACATGAGGTCACGCTCGCCGCTAGGGTTGGACGTTCGTTCCGTACACCGAATATATTCGAGATCTTCTTCACGGATTCAGGTTCGATCGGCGGATTTGTCGTCGGCAATCCGAAGCTCAAGCCCGAAACCGGCGTCAACTTCGACGCGACCGTTCGTTTCAAGAATAAGCACTTCTCGGGTTCGGCAACGTATTTCGTGAATAACTACGAGAATTTTATGTCAACGCCCGCAGCGTTTGACAGCCGCGGATGCCCGATCTTCATCGTTCCTTCGGGTACGGTGTATGATGCGAACAACTGCCAGATCGTAAGCACACCGCCGGGCCGCGATCCGATCCGCGTGTATCAAACCCAGAACGTTGATAGGGCACGGATACAGGGCTTTGAGGCGGAGTTTGAGATCCCGATCAAGGTTCGTCTCGGACTGCTAACCCCGAACGGGAACTTCAGCTATCTACGCGGCGATGACACACAGAAAAATGTGCCGCTCGATACTATCAGCCCGTTCAGGACAAACATCGGCGTTCGTTGGCAGAATTTCGGCCGGAATTATTTCTTCGACTATACGGCACGCATCGTCGGAGAACAGAAGCGGCTCTCACCGCAGTTCTTGCTGCCGGTCAATCAAGGCGGCAACGGTGGACCGGAACCTGGTTTCACGACCCACAATGTTTCGGGCGGATATTATTTCCGACGGGAAAGATTCAACTTCAACATCAACGTTGGCGTATCGAATCTGACGAATCGTGCGTACAGCGAGCAATTCAACTTTGCACCGGCTCGCGGTCGCTCGTTCACGATCGGAACATCCTGGGAGATCAAGTAGCTCTCATTTCCCGTAAACGACTGTTGAGGGCGAGAAGTCGGAAACGGCCTCGCCCTTTTTTGCGCGCGTTCTATATTCGTAGTATTGCCCCGGCTTTGTTGGACGATCGACGTATCGCTGCCGCGTCGTTGCCGCGATCAGTTCCCAACCGGTCGTGTCGCCTTCGCGCCGCCAGACCTCAAGCGTCAGGCCCGCGGGTTTCGTGAAGCGAAGTTCGATCGCGTGGTTTTGAGCTATCGCTTCGCATTGCTTAGGAGTTAATTCATCCATCTGTCCGACGTCCACATCCGTTTCTTCAAACTTGCTTCATTCCAAAATCCTTTGGTTAACGTGATCTTCGGCTCCGCATTTTTCGGAGCGAGCACCGTAACCACATCGTAACGAACCGCCATTTCGCCGACCGCGAAGAGCCGTCGATAGACCCGAGCGGTTCGTGTGATCTGCCGCATCTTTTGCTTATCAACCGCAGCGATCACGGGGACGAGGTCTTCCGATCGTCGAGTCTTGACCTCGATAAAGCAGAGCGTGCGGCCATCAAGGGCGATAATATCGATCTCGCCTGTAACCGCCGCTCCGGTACGATTGCGTCCGACCGGCACCTTAAAGTTCGTCATGACGATGCGGTAGCCGTTCGCAACAAGGAATTTCGCAGCAATAGATTCTCCGAAGTCGCCAAGCCGACGTCGGGCATCGTCAAGATCGGATTCCGATTTGGGGGGCTCAAATAGCTGGATATGCATTCGTAAATTCGATCCTTACGTTGGTGTGAGCCGGGGCATCGGACAGAGTAGCCTTGTCAGAAAGCCGGTTCCTCGTAGATGCCGTAAACATCACGCAATGCGACGCAGATCTCCTCAACGGTCGCGTAAGCGGCGACGGCGTCGATGATCGCGGGCATTGTGTTCTCGTTCCTGGAGGCAGCTTTCCGAAGGGATTCGAGGGAGTTTGCGACGGCTCCGTTGTCGCGAGTTTCTTTTGTACGCTGCAGACGCGCGAGTTGATGATCGCGGACGCTTTCGTCGATCTGCAGGATGTCCGTTTTATGGATCTCTTCGTCCATGACGTAGTTGTTTACGCCGACGATCGTCTGCTCGTTCCGCTCCACGGCTTTTTGGTATTGGTAGGCAGATTCCTGGATCTCACGCTGCGGGAAGCCTGCCTCGATGGCCTCGACCATTCCTCCGAAACCGTCTATCTTATCGAAGTAATCGAAGCAGCCGGCGACCATCTTTTCTGTGAGGGACTCTAGATAGAAGCTTCCCCCGAGCGGATCGACGGTGTTCGCAACTCCGGTCTCTTCCGCGATGATCTGCTGCGTTCGAAGGGCGATCAACGCCGCGTTGTCGGTCGGCAATGCGAGAGCCTCGTCGTAAGAATCCGTATGCAAGGACTGCGTGCCGCCGAGCACGCCCGCGAGGGCCTGTATTGCGACACGGGCGATATTGTTAAGTGGTTGCTGAACCGTGAGGGAAACACCGGCGGTCTGAGTATGGAAACGCAGCTGCATCGTTCGCGGATCCTTAGCTCCAAAGCGTTCCTTCATTGTCCTTGCCCAGATCACACGCGCTGCACGGTACTTTGCGATCTCCTCGAAGAAGTCGTTGTGGGCATTAAAAAAGAATGAAAGCCGCGGCACGAATTCGTCGACATTCATCCCGCGGTCAACACCGTATTGGACGTATTCAACACCATCGCGAAGCGTGAACGCTAGTTCCTGAAGCGCGGTCGCTCCGGCCTCCCGAATGTGGTAGCCGCTCACGGAGATCGGATTGTATTTAGGGACGTACTTCGAACAATACTCGAACGTGTCGATGACGAGCTTCATCGCAGGCTTGATCGGATAGATCCATTCCTTTTGGGCGATGTATTCTTTGAGAATATCGTTCTGCAGTGTACCGGATATTTTCTTGAAGTCGGCCTTTTGCTTTTCAGCGACGACGAGATACATCGCGAGGAAGATCGGAGCCGGTGCGTTTATCGTCTGCGAGACGGTAACGCTGTCGAGAGGGATGCCGTCAAACAACATCTCAAAGTCGGCAAGCGAGGAGACGGCAACGCCGCACTTCCCAACCTCGCCCTCGCTAAGCGGCGAGTCGGCGTCGAGGCCCATCAGCGCCGGAAGGTCGTAGGCCACTGAAAGTCCCGTTTGCCCCTGCTCCATCAGATATTTGAAACGCTGATTCGTCTCTTCCGGCGAGGAGAAGCCTGCGAACTGCCGCATTGTCCAGAGTTTGCCGCGATAGCCCGTCGGGTGAATTCCACGTTTATAGGGAAACTCACCCGGGAAGCCGATCTCGATTCCATCGCTGTCGGCTGCGGAGTAAAGGCCATCGACAGGCTCTAGTGAAACGCCTTCGAACTTATCCTTTCTTTCAGCCCTTTTTTCGAGGGCGGGCTTTAGCGTTTCGGTCTCCCAACGTTCTTTGTCGGTACTGTTGGCGGTTCGAGCCTTTTTCGTCTCTGGAGTCATAACGGATGATCTTTCAGTCACAACGTACAGAATATCACGATTTTTCGTTCAAGAACGAGGACAATTCGGTCGGTTGCCCGAGTTGCCGGCCTTTGCGTTACAGGCGGCAATTCTGTAAGGTGAATTCAGTTCCTTTTTTTGCTTCGCCCTTTGCAAAATCGTAATGATCACCCGAATACTTCTGCTCCTAATACTACTTTCCGCCATTGGCTGTTCCGGCCGGACGGAGAACGCGAACCTTCCTTCCAACGCAAATACCAATGCAAATGCTGAGCTGAATTCGGCGAACTCTAACCTCGAAGAGCTAAAAATGCTCATTAATGTTCCCTACGAGACGGAAGATCTCGCGTGGAAGAAGGAAGGTGGTTCGGATAACATCGTCGCCGTTTTGCGCTTCTCGCCGGAGGACGCAGATAAGATCGCTGCGGAATCCGGACCGGCAAAGGGCAAAGTGAGTATTTCACCTGAGAGCTGGTATCCGAGCGAGCTGACCGCCCAGAGCGAGACGTCGGGAGACAGCGGGCTGGACGGGACCGTTTATGACCCAAAGCTCTTTGTGCTGGCACCGTACTCACACGGGCGGTTGATACGGATCGATGCAACAAACTATTTCCTGCTTGAACTCTCCTAGTATCGGGCGTTTTTGTGCCCGACGACAAGCAGTATTTTTGTTCGATTTAGATCTGAACTGTGTTCGTGTTAGCATTTTTCCTAGACGAGAATCTCTGACCATTTGATGCGATTTTGCCGGGCCTGCTGCATTTTGATCCTGCTGCTATTACTGTATGTGCCGCTATCGGCTCAGCAGACGAACCCGGTTGACCGCCAAGTCTCAAACCCAATAACCGACACGCCGAATATCAATCCGATTTCCCCGGAAAAGAGCGTTATTGCGTTGACCGGCCCAAAGAAGAAGGACAAAGTTGAGCCGGAAGGCGGCGACGGGGAAGTGGTCGTGTATTCCGAGCATCAAACAGTCGAGGGACAGCCGGGCCACCGCGTCGTTACACACGAAGGGAACGTTGATGTTCATTACGGCATCTACCGAATGCAGGCTGACAAGGTCGTTATCTACGAAGCCGAGAACAAGATGCTCGCGACCGGAAACGTGATCTTCGATAAAGGGAATGACGAACGGATCACCGGGGTTCGCTCCGAGTGGAACTATAAGACAAAACTCGGGTGGTTCGAAGATGCGACCGGCTTTACGAATCAGACCAATGACGGCACGGTACTCTATTTTACGGCGGCACGGGTTGAGCGGGTTTCGCTGACCGAACTTCGCGTAACCGATGCGGAGTTCACGGCCTGTGACGAAGCCGTTCCGAAATGGAGTTTCGCCGCGAAGTCCGCCCGCATTAAGATCGGCGATCGGGTCAAGCTCAAAGGTGTGAAATTCAAGGTAAAGGACGTGCCGATCGTCGCCCTTCCCTTTGCTTCGATATCCATCGACAAGGAAGATCGGAAGTCCGGTTTTTTGACGCCCGCCTTCGGCTTTTCGCCGGCAAAAGGTGTGCAGGTGTCGGGTGCGTATTTCCAAACACTCGGACCTTCTGCGGATATTACTTTCCGCGGCGATGTCTATACTTCTCGCGGTATCGGATACGGCGCTGAGCTAAGGACGCGGTCGAATTCGAGGTCGTATTTTAACATCGGATTTTTTGCGGTAAAGGACAGGATCTTCGGCGCACGCGAAGATAAGGACCATCCGAACCAAGGAGGCTCGACCGTATTTGCGGAAGGTGTACAGTATTTCCCGAATGGCTTTACCGCGTCTGCCGATATTCGGATCACATCGAACCTTGCATTCCGCCAGGTGTTCCTCGAAGGGATACAGCAGATCATTTCGCCGATCGAAAGGTCACAGGTTTTTGTCAACAAGAACTGGACGAACTATACGCTTAACGTACTCGC
Organism: Pyrinomonadaceae bacterium; assembly: GCA_019186825.1. GTDB lineage: Bacteria > Acidobacteriota > Blastocatellia > Pyrinomonadales > Pyrinomonadaceae > OLB17. Next base: position 27,068 of record JABARP010000009.1, on the reverse strand, counting down.
GCGTTCGCAGGTGATATCGATCCCGAATGTTCGCGTCAAAACACGGAACTTGCCAAGCGTTTCTTTCGAAAAGCGTCCGTCGCGTCTCTCGTTCTTTAAGGACGCATACTTCTCGTTCAAGACGTCGATCGAGGGTGTTTCAAGACGTGAGCAGGTTGACGATATCGTTCTCTATCGCCAGCAAAATCTCCAGGAACCGACTCTGACGCCGGCGATCATGCAGCGGATGGACGTCTATCCTGAATTCACGGTCCCGCTCTACACGAAATACTTTAACTTTACGGCTTCTGCTTCGGCTCGTGTAACGTACTATTCGAACTCGCTCGACATCCACCGGAATGTCGTGAGCACAGATCTTATCCGCAAATACGGGCAATTCACTTTCGATATCCGACCGGTCGCTTTGGCGAAGAATTTCTACGGCAAGGACAATAAATTCAAGTTCCGTCATGTGATCGAACCCTTTTTGACGTATCGATTCGTGAAGGGTGTCGATAATTTCAACAAGATCATTCGGTTCGATTATCTAGACACGATCACAAATACGAACGAGTTGGAATATGGCGTCACAAATCGCGTCTATACGCGTAGGTACGCGGAGGCTGTAACTAAAGAGGCCCAGAAACGGCTAAGCAGCGAGGATGAAGCAAAGAAGGATGAACTCTCCATACAGCCGTACGAGATCTTTTCGGTCACGGTCCGCGGGAAGTATTTCTTTGATAAGACATTCGGCGGAGCGCTTATTGCCGGGCGTCGCAATCAGATAGAGCCGATAACGGCTTTAAGTTTCTATTCCTTTGGCGGTGCGGCGAGAAGGTTCTCACCCATCAATATCGAGGCAACCTATCGCCCACAGAAAACGATCTTTGCCAGCACGAGAATGGATTGGGGTTTGTACGGCGATGGTCTCCGGGATATTTCTGCGACCGTTGGATACGACTCGAAGATGTTCAAGTTCTTCCAGACACTGTACTATACCCGTCGCGTTACGCTTATCCCATCACTCGCTCAATATGCACGGCCGGATGGGTCCGAACCGGGCACACTGCGTGGGGCTCAATGGAGTCCGTCGATATTTGTTGGCAATCGAGACAAAGGGCCGTATGGAGGAGCGTCGCTTTTCTTTGATTTTGAAAATCGACGAGCTGCGAATCTTAATCCGCTTATCAGTTCGCTATACACGATCGGCTATGCGTACGATTGCTGCTCGTTGGCATTGCAATACTACACATTCAATGTTGGCGCACGCCGCGAAAACAAGATCGTTTTCAGCTTTAGGCTGAACGGGATCGGAAGCTTCGGGACCGAGCAGTTCGCGCAAGGAATGAGATAGGGGAAAAAGTAAACCGAGAATGGTTAGTTGATGTACAACTTTCCATTCTCAGTTAGAAGATCAGCCGGCGCTACTTACGCGTTAGCCGTTTTTTTTTCAGGATTGACATACGTGAGCCATTTGGCACCGAAAGGAGCTTCGCGCTCGCCATGGATCACCTTGAAGAATTCTTCCTGGAGTCTTGCGGTTACCGGGCCGCGCTTGCCGGCTCCGACGGTAATACGGTCGACCGATCGGATCGGAGTAATCTCAGCAGCGGTGCCTGTGAAGAAAGCTTCGTCCGCAACATAAAGAGCCGATCGCTGAATCGCAGTCTCAATGACCTCAATGCCAAGTTCGCGTGCGATCTGGATAACGGAATCGCGCGTAATGCCGGGAAGGATCGAAGCACCAAGCGGCGGCGTTACCAACTTGCCGTTGTTCACAAGGAAAAGGTTTTCACCGGAACCTTCTGAAAGATACCCGCGATCGTCAAGTGCGATACCTTCAGAGAATCCGCCGAGTAGAGCTTCCATCTTGATCAACTGCGAATTCATGTAATTCGCACCTGCTTTTGCCATCGCAGGCATTGAATTCGAGGTAATGCGTGTCCAGCTCGAAACGCAGGTGTCGATACCGGTTTCGAGAGCTTCGTCGCCAAGGTACTTGCCCCACTGCCACACTGCAATGTAAGAATCGATCGGATTCGGAAAGGGGTTAACACCGAAGGCCGGTTTCTCTTCATCAAGGCCGCGGAAAATGATCGGGCGAATATAGCAATGGTCGAGTCCACTGTCTTCGATAACGTCGAGCGTTCCTTTGCAAAACTCCTCGCGCGTGAACTTCGAGTCCATTCGATAGATCTTTGCGGAATTGAGCAATCGCTGCATATGCTCCGTCAACCTGAAGACAGCCGGCCCATTCGCAGTCGTGTAACAGCGTATTCCTTCGAAAACGCTGGATCCGTAGTTGACGACGTGTGACATCACATGGATCTTTGCGTCGTCCCACGCGACGAGCTTTCCATTCTTCCAGATCTTCGGGGCAATAAGCATTGTGCTAACGTCTTTTCCTGCCATATTTCTATCAGAACTCCTTATTCAAAACTGATTCTTTAATGTAGATAAATGTTGAAAGGGACGGTAAACGCAAAAATATTCGTTATTTCCGTATAACCTAAAGCATAGTATAGCCCTTCGAGAGAGGCAAACTCGGCAATATGGCTCGCCTCCCGAGAATGTAGCCCCGGGCGGCAAAAAAACGGCGGGACCGTGATAGATCCCGCCGCAAAAGGTTGAAGCAATTTGTCCACTATCAAAGGATCGTGGTGCGCGGTGCCGTGTCATCAAGACGTGATGCAAACACCGTTCCGTTGATAGCGACGATCACGACCACGGGTTGATCACCTGAGCCATTCATATCGTCGTTCAGTTCGACATCCTGGGCATATATTCCAGGTTCGACCTCGAATGGTTCTCTCAAAATGGTTAGGAAATGATTCGTACCAAGACCTATACGTACATTGATAACACCCGGCCCTATCCGTGGATTGAAGCCGGTCAGGTAGATTCGTAGTTTGGTCGGGACGCGGCCGAACGGTCGAATACTCTTTGTCCTTACCGTGAACGGTTCCGTAGTATGGACGCGATTCGTAACATTATATACCTTAGCTCTACCGCCCGGGCCTTCGATCCCTTCAAAACTATATACGTCCGGCCTTGCAGGCACGAGCACAACTTGGGTGCGCATAATTGTCCCGTTGTTATTCAGAACAAGGTCATAGGGTGTGCCTTCCACCGCCGCCGGAAGCCCACGCGGTACCACGAAGTCGATCCTGTGACGGCTGACCCGTACGAGGCCGCACGAGAAACCGTTGATCGTCATGGTAACGCCGCTAAGCTGTATGGGCAGTTGGAAGCTCCGCTGCAACGAGCCAACGCCTGATCGCTCGACGATCGGACGGTCGATTCCGGCCTGGAAGTTCATGATCGCCCGCATCCCAGGTGCAAGGCCAAAAACCGCCGGCGGCGACTGAGGCGTCGGCGAAGGGGTCGGGCTCGGCGAAGCGGTTGGCGAAGGTGAAGGCGTCGGAGTTGGCGTCGGCGTTGCGGTCGGGCTCGGCGACGGGACCACCGTAGGTGAAACCGGGATTTTGCTGGCACCGGTGGCAAAATTTGCCGAGATACGTGTCTCGTTTATTGCTGTCGGCGTTAGCATATAATAGACCTCCGGCGACGAATCAAGGTTGCCGCCGCCGAGCTCGGTAAGCGACATAGTGAACGCGAAGCGCGCGGCCGAATCGCTCGTGATAGCTCGGGTCGAAGCCAGGAACGTAGTGGGTGACGGGAATTTTGCTATCCGTTTGAATGTCGCGCTTGCGGGCGGCACTGTCAGCGGATACGTGTAGAGCTGCACGGGCCGGTTCGGGTCGGGGTTCAGGCCGTCCGAAGCGGTCGAGGGAACCGTGCCGTCTGCCTTGATGTTCATTCTCGTTTCGAGAATGAGCGTCGAAGGCGTGCCTGCGACGTCCGTATCGGTAAAGCCGCCGTAACGCTGCAGGTCGCCGCCGAGTGCTCCTGAATCCGCATCGCTTCGCGGAAGCACGCGTCTGAACGTGTTCGCCGTCGCGTCATAGACGTACGTCGCGAACGAAGCGTAATTCGTGCCGCCGTTTTCGTTCGCAAGGTCAGCGTACGAGTCGAACACAATAAGGTTGCCGTCGCGGCTCATACGGCGTCCGAGGTCGAGAATATTCACGATCGCGCCGGGCGTTGTCGGCGTTGTGGTAGTAACTTGTTTCTTGACGGTCCCAACGTCGCCGGTCGCGGTCAGATCCGAGTAGAATATTTCCTCGTTCCTGCTTGACGCGGGATTATTTCCGCCCGTCATACCGACGATCGGGTTGTCGCCCGTACTCGCGAATACGACGCGTCCGCCGTTGCCGGAGATCGTCGGGTTCTTGTTATAGATCGGGTCGGAAATCGGGCCGCGAGGCGTTTTTGTGATCTGGTTGAGCGTCGAGGTCGGACGGTGATATGTAAATACCTCGTCATTATCCTCATTGAGCGGGAATGAATTTCCGACCGCCGGAACGAGGTCGCGCGTGGACATGAACGCGATCGTGCTGCCGTCGTCCGAGATGCTCGCGTCGTGGTTATCGTCCGCGACGAACGCTCCGCTGCTTTGCGTTCCGCCGCGCGGCAGTTGGCTCGGGACCGTATTCGTAACTCGCGTGAACGTTCCGCCCGCAAGCTCCTGATAGGGCATCTCGATGCCGGTCGTCATATCCGGCGTCGGCATAAAGACGGGCATCTGATAGATCCACATTTCGAGATTTGCGTCTCGCGTCAGCGGATTCGGTGCCGGCGAAGGGCTTGGGCTCGGGCTTGCTGTGGGCGTCGGCGTCGGGCTCGTAAAAGCGTTGCCGTCGAATGATCCGGGATTCGTCGTGCTGATGACCGGCGGATTCGTGCTATCGCCCGGATAGGCGATCGTTGCGTTCGAAGAGAATGCGATCCACTTGCCGTCGTGGCTGATGATCGGGCGCGTATTTACGATCGAGATGCGGACGTTGCTAAAGACATTTTCGCCGTTGACGTCGTAAAGGACGTTCTTTGTGTCCGTGATCTGAAAGATCCTGCGCTGTGCGTAGTCGAAGACGAATATCTCGACGTTATGATCGCTGTTGCGTGGATTTTCGGTTGCGACGTCGCCGTTCGATTCGAAGACGACGAAGCGGCCGTCGCCGCTGATGCCGCCCGCATAAGATTCGGCGGCGGCATTCGTGATCTGGCCGATGACCGAATCAAGCTGTGCCGAAGCCTGTGTATTCAGGCCGAGGCAGAAGATAATTGCAAGAAATAAAATGCTAAAGCGAAATGTCACAGATTCCTCCGGAGGACTTTTCGAAACTATACCGCTTCGACCAAAAAAACGCCGCGCGGCAAAGGACTCAAAAACAATAGATTTTAAGTCGTTTCCGCACCTTAGGCAAACGGAACAGGGCATCATTTAGGTCAAATTCGCGAACTACAAAAACTGCACGCTTTGATGCAGCAGGCGGTGCCGTCGGTTGTAAACTATTGCGGGCTGTATATCATTTAGTTTTAACGGTTTAGACATCACGTGAACTCGCCATTAAAAATAATGATCGTCGCGGGTGAAGCATCCGGCGACACGCACGGCGCAAAGCTCGTAGAAGCGATAAAGGAAGCGGCCGGCGGGGAGGTCCGTTTCTTCGGCTCTGCGGGCCCGAAAATGCGTGCTGCGGGTGTTTCCGCAGTGGTCGAGGCCGATCGGTTGTCGATCGTCGGGCTTGTGGAGGTTGCGCGTGCCTTGCCGATGTTCTTGTCGGCGAAGAAGAAGCTAGTACAGGCGGCCGCCGCCGAAAAGCCGGATGCGGCAATTCTCGTCGATTTTCCGGAATTTAACCTAAAGCTCGCAAGGTCGCTCAAAAAGCTGGGAATTCCCGTAATTCAGTACATTGCGCCGCAGGTTTGGGCATGGCGCGAGTATCGCGTGAACGCCTTGCGGCGGAATTGCGACCTGCTGCTGACGATTTTGCCGTTCGAGGAGGCGTGGTTCAAGAAACGTGGGCTCGAGCACGTCGAATACGTCGGGAGTCCGCTTGCACGCGAGGTCGCGGCAACAAAGGATCGAACCGAATTTGCGCGCGAGAACGGCCTCGATCCCGAACGGCCGATCATCGCGATGTTGCCCGGCAGCCGACACAAAGAGATCGTGCGTATATTGCCGGTTCTGGTCGAAACGTGCGAACTGCTCGCCGAAAGGGACGCCTCACGGCAGTTCGTCGTGCCGCTCGCAACAGAGAAGTGTCTTAGTGACGCTCGCGAGGCCCTGAATGCCTCAGAATTGCCGTTCACGGTCGTTGTCGGCGAGACGTACAATGCTCTGAACGCCGCAGACGCCGCGGCCGTTACAAGCGGTACAGCGACGCTCGAAGCGGGCATTATCGGCACACCGATGGCGATCGTCTATAAGACCTCGACGCTGAACTACAAGATCTTTGCGCCGATGATCTCCGTCGAACACTACGGCCTGATAAACCTCATCGCCGGCGAACGCGTCGTTAAGGAGATCGTGCAGGACGAACTCACCGCCGATGCCCTCGCCGACGAGATCGAACGGCTCCTCCAACCTGATGTAAATAAAGAAGTTAGAGCAAAATTGCACGCCGCCGCCGAAAAACTCGGCCACGGCGGTGCCTCAAAACGCGCCGCCACCGCGATCCTAAGATGTATAAACGGTCCGTAAGGAAGGCTCAGGCCGCAGAGAATTGGTGCTGCATTAAAGATACAAAGATAGTTTTTGAATTGCCACTAGCTTTAGCTAGTGGATAGGGAGAGAGAAACGACGGATCTGGGCTTTAGCCCAGAGCCTCGGTGACCACAGCTAAAGCTAGTGGCAATTCCTTTTCGCTGCATTCATTTAAAAATAGATCAACTCGTTGTCGCCGAGCGGCGAAGCTGTGCTTCGCCGTGATCGAAATCAGATTCCTTTGGCGGCTGAGCCGCCGGGGATTTTTTGGTGGACGGGTCGGAAAAGCGGAGCTTTTCCGCTCGGCGACGGGAGCGGCTGGCGGAGGTAAAGCCTGAACGGAGAACGAAGACGCGTCGGAGCCCGATGTTTATTGGGTTTCAGCGATTTCAGGCCGCTCGTCATTGGTTTCCGGCAGTTCGCCGAAGAGTTCGTTCTGTGCGGTGTTCGTTGGCACGGCCTTCGACGCTTTTTTGAAAGTAATTGAATCGGTCGGTTTCCTGACTTCTGCGCCGGCGAGGATATCTTCGACGGTGAGGATCTGTATCTTCGGGAAGTCCTTGTTGAAATGATCCGAATGATAGAAACCTGCCGAGACGGCCTCGGTGATCATCGGTTTTGTGGGCGGTTCGAGCGTTACATAGACGCCCATCGCCGCCTTTTCGCGTTCGACGGTGCCGACAAGGTCGCGAATATGCGAAACGTTGACGTGGCCGCTTTTGACCGAGAAGATAACCTTCTTCGCCTTGCCCGACGTATCGTCGATAAAGCTCATCAGGCCGTCGATGCCCTTGTCCGAACCTTTCTTGCCCTCTTTCTTTCCTGCCTCTGCACCCAGAGATTTTGCACCAACGAGCGGAAGTATCCACCACTGGAAGCCGTATCGGTCATTCTGTGCAAGCTCGCGTGCACCCGCGAGGTCTTCGGGTTGGCCGACCACCTTGTAATCGCGACCTGCGGTCAACCCGTAAGTGTCCTTGAGCCGAAACTTTTGCAAGCCGACCGCAAGATGTGTCAGGTCGATGCCGATCCATTCGCGGTTGAGATTCTGTGCCGCCGCGATCGTCGTCCCACATCCGCAGAAAGGATCCAAAACAATATCACCCTCATTCGACGAAGCCTTTAAGATACGCTCCAAAAGCGCAACCGGCTTCTGCGTCGGATAGCCAAGGCGTTCTTGAGCTTGAGAAGGAATTGGCGAGATGTCGTTCCAAATGTTCTGAAGCCGCTCGCCTTCGCTTTCGTCCTCATACATTTTCAGGCGCAACGCGCCGTCAGGCTTACTCGGAAAGTGGAGACGTCCCTCGGCGTCAAGTTTCTGCAGCCTTTCCAAATTGCAGGACCAACCATTTGGATGCGGATGATACGTGACCCCATTGCTGGCAGTGTAGGGAAACTGTAGATTTGGCCGCCAGCCTGGATTGCGAAGCGTCACCGATTGCCACCGCCGACCATCGGAATCAGCCTTCGGGTATTTCTTGTCCGATGCGGCGTCCGTGAGTGTCGCGTATTGCTGGTTCCACGTATATTTTGATCCTTTGGAATACCAAAAGATAGTGTCCGAGACACTTCCGTAGTTCCGTCCCACATTCCCATGCGCGAAAGTTCGCTTCCATGTTATCTCGTTCAGATATCTTTCCGCGCCAAAGATCGTATCCAACAATATCTTCAAATAGTGCGATGCGGTCGGGTCGCAGTGAAGATAGAGCGAGCCTGTCGGTTTGAGTGCGCGATGGAGTTCTTTCAGGCGGATCGCCATCATCACGAGATACGCCATCATTTGATTCTCACCGATGAATGAGCGGAAGCTTTCGACCATCTGCCCGACGCTGTCGCTCGCAAGTAAAAGCTCGTTGTACGTCTCTTCGGCCGACGTGTTCCAATGCCACGTGTCCTCGAACGCAGTTATCTGCGACTCGGCCTCAGTACCCGACTCATTCTTGAACAGCACGTTATAGTTGCGGTTCGAATTAAAAGGCGGGTCAAGATAGATGAGATCGACGCTCTCGTCTTTTATGTGGTCGCGTAGTATTTTTAGGTTGTCGCCGTAGTATAGGGTGTTCATAGGAGAAACGTCTCTGAAGACTGTAACACTGACCCGGAAAATTTGGTAAACAGGCCGAGCGAGCCCGATGTCGCGGAACGGTTCGGAAAGGTCCCTCGCCCGCTAAAGCGGGCAGGTTCGGGAGATGCGACACTGTCCACTAGCTAAAGCTAGTGGCAATTCCTTTTCGCGGCATTCAGGAAGAAATAGGAGAACTCGTTGTCGCCGAGCGGCGAAACTGTGTGTCCGTAGCCCGACCGTGAGGGAGGGCTCGACATCGTATCCACTCTGCGTAGCTAGCGTAGCGGACGTCTGCTCTTTCTTTAGCTCCGCTAGGAGCGAAATGTTTATAGCACCCCGATGGATCAAATTGTTTCTGGAGCGTGTGAAACACGCGATAGATCGTGTCGGCGGCAAGCCGCCTCCGAGAATAGGTCGGAGGTCGTGTGCTATAAATATTCGGCTCCTACGGAGCCAGGAATAACGCCCTTCTACCGCGCCAAAAAGCCCGTGAACGGGCTCGGTCTCTCCTCGCTGACCGGTACCACGCCATAAATGGCGTGGCTATGCGAAGCCGAAGTCTTGAATGAGCGCGATGTCTTGAATCAGCGCGATGAACCGTGAAATTGTCAGTTCTTGATTCTCTTCTGTTTGCGGCCATGATCACGTTTTTCGTTTTAGCCTAGCCACGCCATTTATGGCGTGGAAAACGCGCCGAAATATGATCCCAGGGCGTTCACGCCCTTTTTATTCGCCAATGCGTTCTAGACGCTCGTGGATCAGTCCGCGTTTGTGGTGCTCTTCCTGATTTTTTATGTAATCCAATACCCATGGCAGGTCCCGCGTACCGAACGAGACCACCCCGTAACCATGCTGCCATTGCAAGCGTTTACCCATCGCGTACGAACTGCTGCCTTTTAGTTGTCCGATCCATTCATCGAGATGCAGCGAAGGCCTTACGGACACGGCAATATGGACGTGGGTTTCGATCCCTCCGATGCCGTGAAAAAAGACGCCGTCCGTCTCGACGATCTTGTTCTTTACGAATGCATACAATTTTGGACGCAGCTCAGCGTTGATGAATGGCAGACTGTCCTTTGTGTGCCAGGTGATGTGCAGGTTTATCTCGGAATAGACTCGTATCGACATTGTGGGAACTCTGGAAGCCCGTAAACGGGCTTGGTTGATCGTTGTCGAGCGTACCACGCCATAAATGGCGTGGCTAGGCTAGAACGAAAGTTTTGAGGGGCGAAGGGTTGTGGCCGAACGCAGCTATTTATCCTCAATGAGGGAGCGGAGGCGTTTGACCTCGTCTTTGAGGCGGGAGAGGCCTTTTACGAGGGCGTTTTGGCGTTTGAATTCGTCGAGAGGCTGGACGGGCGTGCCCCACCAGACGCCCGGACGAACGATCTTGCCGGGAAGGACGCCGGCCTGCGAACCGATCACGGCACCGCTGAGGACGCGTGCGTGGTCGCCCATTCCGACCTGTCCGCCGATAACGCAATCGTCTTCGATGACGGTGCTGCCCGAGATACCCGTTTGTGCGGCGATAACGACGCGTTTACCGATCTTCACGTTGTGAGCGACCTGGACGAGATTGTCGATCTTCGTGCCGTCGCCGATCTCGGTCGAGCCGAGTGCACCGCGATCGACGCAGGAATTCGCACCGAGTTCGACCTCGTTCCCGATGACGACCGAGCCGGCCTGCGGGAATTTCACGTAGCCGGACGCACCGTCGCGAACGAAGCCAAAGCCATCCGCACCAATGACACAGCCCGCATGGATGATGCAGTCCTCGCCGATAGTTACACCGTCGTAAATTGTGCAATTAGGGAAAATACGCGTTCCGCGGCCGATCGAGACGTCGCGCCCGATACTGCATCCGGCGTGGATCTCGACGTCCGCGCCGATCTTTGCAGAGTTGTCGATCACGACGTTCGGCCCGATGAACGAAGCCTTTACGTCGGCATCGACCACGATCTTCGCCGTCTGGTCGATGCCCGTACGTCGCGGCGGGGCAGAGAGCTTTGCGGCAACCTTTGCAAACGCGAGTTTCGGGTCTTTAACAATGATTACGGCCGGTGTCGAAGGGGCGAATTCAGCAGAAGCTTTTACGAGCAAACAGGTCGCGTGCGTCTCAGGGACCGCACCGTCGCCCGAAAAGAAACTTATGTCGCCGGCACCGGCAGTTGAAAGGTCGGCAAAACCGGAGATCGCCAAGACCTCGCCGATGAGTTTTCCGTCGAGAGAAAGGGCGATTTCCGAAGTATCCATACAGCGGAATTATATGCCGAGTGAGTTGTAAGCGGGAAATCAGGCGCCGCGTTCGGCGAGATCGATCGCCGATTGCAGGAAGATCTCGATGCCGTTCAGCTCGATCCCGTCGGCCGCAGCAAGGCGTCTTAGAACGCCTGCGGATTCGCTGTCTAGAAAGTCGAGGTCGGCAAGGTCAATAACGACGTCCTCCAACCGTTCTTCGACGATCGACGTTGCGATCCGTTCGAGAAGAAGCGCGTCATCGAGCATCAGATCGCCTTCGACCTTTAGCAAAATTCTTCCTGTCTCGGCCTGAACCGTTTCGGTGATATTTGTCGGCATCGCTTTTTGCGTGTGATCCAATGAATATGGCCATTCTACGTCATTTCAGGACGTTTGGTTGCAAAATGTTCATTTTGCGCGTTTTTTGCGCGCGAATTTTCTGAAGTGCCCATTTTTATTGGTTCCGAAAAATGCGAAATTGCACAAAACGTGCAAAAAATGAATGCGTTTTTTGCCGAATTTCGAAAAAATGGTGTCCGTCGGGTGCCCTTGCCGGGCCGTCGGGTGCGGCGGACGAATGGATACGATGTTTTCCGGGCGGGGCGGGATTTGGATGGGATCTACGTGGGAACACGTAGGTTTTCCACGGTTCGGATAGGTCGTGCCGGAGGACAGTTTATCCAAATTCGCCTTGCAACGATGTTGCAGAGATGATACATTCATTCTGTTATGAACATCAATTGGATCGAATTCAGCGAAGGCCCGATCGTGCAGGATGCGGAAACGATCCGCGTGACGATGACGCGGACGGGAACTTTTTACTTGAACGGAGCGGCGTTGAAGGCTCTCGGCCATCCGGACGCCGTCGTGCTTTTTTATGACACGCGGCTTCAGCTGATCGGCATCAAGCGGTCGTCCATCACGGTTGCGAACGCGTTCATCTTGAAGAAGAAGGACGGGGAGCGCGTGAATGCACGCATCTTCTACGCGGCAAATTTCTGCAGACACTTTCAGATACGGCCGATGGAAACCATATTGTTTCGATCGCCGGTGATGGACGGCGACATCCTCGTGCTGAGTCTGCACACGACGGGGCCCGCGCGCGGTTGGAATAAACAGAAGACGGAGGCTTGAGTTTCCCTACGCGTGGGCTTCGGCGTTGCGGCGAGTGGCGAGGTAGAGGCCGGCAAAGACGAGCAATGAAGCGATGATAAAGCTTGCGCCCATTTGTTCCTTCAAAAAGACGACGGCGAGGATGACGCCGATGATCGGCTGCAGGTAGATGAAAATGGCGACGGTCGATGGCTTCACGCGGGTGACGGCGTAAGCGTTCAGCAGGTAAGGAGCGGCGGTCGCACCGATGCCGATATATGCGATGAGCGTCCAGACGGAAGCCGGGATCAGAGCAAGATCGACGGTCGAAAGGCTAAATGCCCCGACGGGGACGGCGACGATGCTCGAAAAGATGAACACCCACATCATCGAACGAAATGGGCCGTTCCGCGAAATTATGTCCTTCGAGACGGCAACGTAAATGCCGAACGCGAGGGAATTCAGGACCATCATAATGTCGCCGCGGGTCGTCGCGCTGTCAAAGGATGCGTTTCGCGGATCGATCAGAAATATCACGCCTGCTGCCGCGAGTGCAACGCCAATGACCTTCAGGAAAAAGAGCCTTTCGTAGCGAAACATTACGCTGATGATCAACGTAAAAATGGGGATCGTAACCGCAAGGATCGAGGCGTTCGACGCGCGCGTAAGCGAAAGGCCGCCGATGAATAGATATTGATTCAGCAGTACGCCGAAGACACAGAGTACGGCGAACCGCCAATAGTCTTTTTTGTTCGGGAGCCAAACGCGCCCGCGTATTGTCTGGAATATTACGAGCACGGCCGCCGTGATCCCGACGCGAAACCCGACAAGGGCAAGCGCCGGAATGTGAGCAAGAACGATCTTGCCCGCGACCGGCAGCGTTCCGTAAAAAATCTGGACGGCGACGAGGGCGGCGAATGCGGAAAGATGGCCGTCGTCGCCCGAGTGGTCTTCGAGATTTTGGTTTGCAACGGCCAAAGTTGATAATAGCAAAAGCCGCAAAAGTCGCGGCGATTTTTTAGCAATCGAGAAAGGTAGATTATGAGATCAAGAGAAGTTCGCCGCAAGTGGCCGGCGTTCATAGTTACTGCGGCACTCGTGGCGTCATTCATTACGCCGGCGGCCGCACAAACCGCAGCACCGGCGCCTTCGATCGCGGATCAAATACGCGAAGGCCTTACAATCCAGTCCATCAAGGACACGACCACGGCGTTAACGACCCCCGAGATGGAAGGCCGCGGAACCGGCCAGCCGGGCGGCGAGAAAGCAGCGAACTGGATCGCCGACAAGTTCAAAGCCCTCGGCCTAAAGCCTCTGGGAGACAAGGGCAGTTTCCTTCAAAAGGTCGGTTTTACGGAAACGACCGTCGACCCTGCGACGAGCCTCTCGGTCGGCGACACTGCACTTTCGTACGGCGATGATTTTGCGTTCTCGCCTGCGGTTGGAAACCGAAGCGCAAGCGGCGACATCGTTTTTGTCGGCTACGCGATCCAGGGAAAGGCCGCCGGGATCGACCAGCTTGGCGATGTCGACATCAGCGGGAAATTCGTTGTGATGATCGAAGGCCCGCCGCCCGGCTTTCCGAAAGAGGCGTGGCAAAAACAGAAGCTTCAGCGCGCGATCATGATGAATCTCTTCAGCAAGCGGCCGGCCGGCATCGTTACGTTCAGCCGCGGTGACGAAGAGCAGACCGAGGATCAGGCCGTCGATTATTACAAGCGTCGCCAGCTCAACCTCGGGGGCGAGAAAGAATATTATCCGAGCCAGGCACCGGTCTTCGTATCAACGACCGCGCAGGGCATCGAAAAGGTCTTCAAGGCGGCCGGAATGACGAGAGAGCAGGCGATCGGGCTTGCCGGCGACACGAAGTTTCGCGGTAAGGACCTGAAGGTAAAGGCAAAAGCCGTCTCGAAGATCAACGTTCATAAGGTAACGGCCTACAACGTCGCCGGAGTGATCGAGGGAAGCGACCCGAAGCTAAGCTCACAGGCCGTGCTCTTTTCTGCACACTACGACGCATACGGCAAGATCAACGACAAGATCTATTACGGTGCGGCTGACAATGCGTTGGGCACGGCCGAGATGATCGCGGTTGCCGAGGCTTACTCAAAGCTTGCAGTCAAGCCGAAACGATCGCTCATTTTCCTCGCGGTCACGGGCGAAGAATACGGGCTCTTCGGTTCGAAGTATTGGGCAAAGGAGCCGACCTGGGACATTAAGAAGGTCGCCGCCAACTTGAATCTCGACGGCATCGGTTCGGAGGTTTATGGGCCGGTGAAAACGATCGTCGGTTACGGTGCCGAACATTCGACGCTTGGGCCGCTGCTCGAGAATGTCGCGCGAAGTTTCGAGGTGAACGTGATACCTGACCCGATGCCTGACGAAAAGGTCTTTTACCGCTCGGATCATTATTCGTTCGTCGAACGCGGCGTACCGTCGCTGATGCTTCTCGGCGCGCCTGCCGGCGACAAAGAGGTGTGGATGAAGAAGATCAAGGATTGGGAGAAAGGTGATTATCACCAGCCGGGCGACACGATCAAGGATTCGTGGGATTGGACCGGTCCGGAGACCGTCGCCGAAGTGATGGCCGTAATGGGCTGGCAGATCTCCGAAGCACCGGAGATGCCTTCGTGGCTGAAGACATCGCGGTTTTCGAAGTATGACCGCGGTAATTCGAAGCCGATCCCTGAGGACGAATCGGAAGATAAGTAAACGGGGAAATGCTTTTTGCGCGAAAAGGCCGCCTCTTGATGGGCGGCCTTTCTTATTGGATCTCGATGACGTTTACGCGAGCATCATAGCGGGTTGCTCGAGCATCCTGGTCAGCGTGTCGAGGAATTTTGCACCTGTCGCGCCGTCGATAACGCGATGATCACAAGACATCGTGATGTTCATGATCGAACGCACGACGATCTGTCCGTCGCGTACGACAGGCGTCGGCGTCGCCGAACCGACTGCTAGGATGCCTGCCTCGGGTGGATTGATGATAGCGGTGAATTCCTTGATGCCGAACATACCGAGGTTCGAGACCGAGAACGTCGCGCCGGTATATTCTTCGGGCTGGAGTTTCTTGTCTCTTGCACGTGCGGCAAGTGAGCGGACCTCTGCTCCGATCTCGACAAAGCCCTTGAGGTTCGCGCCGCGAATGACGGGCGTGATCAGGCCTTCGTCGATCGCAACGGCGACGCCGATATCGGCCTGCTCGTAAAACCGCAGCGTGCGGTCCTGATACGAAGCATTGACGTATGGATGCTTTTGCAGAGCCATCGCGACCGCTTTGACGAGAATGTCATTGACGCTGACCTTCTGCTCGTCGGGAAGAGAAGCGTTGATCGCCTTTCGCAGGGAAAGGACGTTGTCCATTTCGATCTCACGCGTTAGATAGAACGTCGGTACCGGGCCGATGGATTCCGTAAGGCGCGATGCGATAACGCGACGCATCTGCGAGGTCGGCTCTTCGCGATAACCGGATGCACCGACGACGGTCGAGGGGGTAAAGCTCGGCGCTGCTTTTGCGGCAGTTGAACCCCCGCCGGCAAGTGCCTGCTCGATGTCGCGTTTGATGATGCGGCCATTCGGGCCGGAGCCTGCGACCGACCGAAGGTCGAGGTTGTTCTCTGCCGCCATACGAGCGGCGATCGGCGAGACGATCAGACGGCCCTGCGGCTGCACCGCTGCGGGAGCAGTTGCTACTTTTGCCGGAGCAGTTGCAGCAGCGGCGGCGGAAACTGCTTCCTTCTGCGGAGCCGGAGCCGGTTCTTCCTTTTTCGCGGGAGCTACCGCGGCGGCAGTTTTGCCATTTGCCGAGACCTCGGAAAGGAGAGCCGAGATGTCCTCGCCTTTTTGGCCGATGATCGCGATGGCTTCGCCGAGAGCGGCGGTGTCGCCGTCACCCTTCAGGATCTTCAGAAGCGTGCCGCCGGAAAGGGCGGTCATTTCCATCGTCGCCTTGTCAGTATCGACCTCGGCGAGGGTTTCGTTCGCCCCGAACGATTCGCCTTCCTTCTTCACCCAACGCGAAATTTGCCCCTCTTCCATCGTGGGCGAAAGCTTCGGCATTAAAAATTTTTCAGCCATAATCTCCTACTTCTTGTCGATTGACAGGGTCGCGAAACGACCTTCCAAAAACTAGCTTACTCGTCGATTTGCGGCGATCATCGCAAGGCGTTCCTCGCGGGTCAGTTTACGCTCGTTGTAAACCGCAATGCCTTCGCCCGCAAGCTTTTCGAGCCAAAGGCTTTCGAGCGATGCAAGATCTTCGCGTGCGGCCTCAGGCTTGTTTTCCGGCGGCGCGTAGTCCTCAAGCACCTCGAACTCGAACGCCGTCCCGCCAAATTCCTTCCAGTCCGCCAGCAGTTGTCTGACGGGATGATTGCCCGCGTTGAGCTGGAACTTGTGGCGGTTGATCTTGCCCGGAAGGTCCGTGCTCGAATCAACGAACACGCGCTCATTCACGGTGTTTCGGATCTGAAAGACCGCCATCGGCCGCGCATTCAGCTTGTATTCGCGGATCGCCGCCTTTTTGTCAATATTTGTCATGCCGCGAGTTTCTTACGGAGCCTGTCAATGAACTCAGGATCGTTCAAAAGTTCTTCGCGCAATTCTTCCAATGAAATTTGAGAACCCAACAACTCCGGAGGACCGGTGTAGTGCCGCCTCTTGATCCGCCTCAAGCCGTGCTCGTGTTCCTCTTTGCTAGTTTCCACGAACTCTAACTTATCTTTTGCTTCGTTCCTTGTCATAAAGCATTGTCATCCAAGGTTCCGCCTTTCTTGCGGTCACGAATCGAAGTTCCGCTTCTGAGGGTTCGGTAAAGACCAAAAAGATCAGCCCATATTCACGGGTCAAGCCGATAATTGTAAACCTTACATCATCGTCTGTAGAATGAATTTCGTCGATCGCCTCGATCGCAAACGGATCTTCAAAAACATCAACAATTCTAGCAAAATCGACTTTATGTTCGGCTAGAACCTTCGCCTGCTTCGTCTAATCCCACGAAAAATTCATTTACAAATAGCAAACTTCCTTTACGGCGGCGATGATCTTATCGACGCTGGGAAGTGCCAGTGCTTCGAGATTCTTCGCGTACGGCATCGGCGTTTCCTCGGTGGAAATACGCTTGATCGGCGCATCGAGATAATCGAACGCGCTGTCCATGATCTGATGCGAGATCTCTGCACCGACGGATGCGAACGAGTGCGATTCTTCGACGATAACGAGGCGATTCGTCTTCCTGACGGAGTTTGCGATCGTGTCGATATCGAGCGGCTTGATCGTTCGCGGATCGACGACCTCGACCGAGACATCGAACTGCTCCTTGATCTTTTCCGCGGCTTCGAGCGCCATCGGGACGGTCATCGAACGCGCGACGATCGTGCAGTCCGTGCCTTCGCGTTTGACGTCCGCGACGCCGAGCGGGATCGTGAAATCCTCGTCCTCGGGAACCTCCGCCTTCATACCGTACATACGTTCCTGTTCCATAAAGATGACAGGATTGTCGTCGCGGATCGCAGATTTGAGCAAGCCTTTCGCATCGGCGGCGTTTGACGGCATCACGACCTTTAGGCCGGGGAAGTTCGCATACATTGCTTCGAGCGCCTGCGAGTGCTGCGATGAGACCTGATAGGCAGAGCCGTTCGGCCCGCGGAAGACGATCGGGATGTTGAATTCACCACCCGACATATAGAGCATCTTCGCGGCGTGGTTGATGATCTGATCGGCAGCAAGGATCGAGAAATTCCACGTCATGAATTCGATCACGGGCCGCAGTCCGGCCATCGCCGCACCGACTCCGAGGCCCGCAAAACCAAGCTCTGTGATCGGAGCATCGACGACGCGCTTATCGCCGAATTCTTTCCAAAGGCCGCGCGTAACCTTATAAGCACCGTCGTATTCGGCGACCTCTTCACCCATGATGAAGACGTTCTCGTCCCTAATAAGTTCTTCGCGAAGTGCCTGGTTCAAGGCGTCGCGGATAGTCATCGTTGCCATACAAATTTCAATGATCGAAGCGTTGCCGCTTACGGTGTTCCTGCCGGACTGCCGGCGATGAATGCACGTCCCTTATGCGAGGACGTCGGTCAAGAGTTCGCTTTCGCTCGGATACGGGCTTTCGTCGGCGAATTTCAGCGCGCTTGCTGTTGCTTCTACCGCCCGCTGTTCGATCTCGTCGAAATCCTTTTCGTTCAGTACCTTTGCTTCCTTCAGGCTGTCCTTGAAAAGGATGATCGGATCGCGTTCCTGATATTTCAGGATCTCCTCGCGTGTGCGGTAGTTGCCGGGATCGGACATTGAGTGGCCCATATAGCGATAGGCGCGGATCTCGAGCAGCGTCGGCTTGCTTTCATTCCGTGCACGTTCGACCGCACGGCGGGTTGCGCCGCGGACAGCCATCACGTCCATGCCATCGACGAACTCGTTCGCCATCTCATAGGATTCGGCTTTTTTCGCGATGCTGCGCGCGCTCATCGCACGCTTTTGCGAAGTGCCCATTCCGTAGCGGTTGTTCTCGCAAATGTAGATGACCGGCAGGCCCCAAAGCTCCGCCATATTGAGCGATTCGTGAAAGATGCCTTGGTTGACAGCAGCTTCGCCGAAGAAGCAGAGAACGACCTGGCCCGTGCGCTTGTATTTTGCGGCGTACGCCATTCCCGTGCCGACGCCGATCTGGCCGCCGACGATGCCATGTCCGCCGTAGAAATGATGCTCCTTTGAGAACATATGCATCGAGCCGCCTTTGCCCTTTACGCATCCGCCTTCGCGGCCGTAAAGTTCGGCCATAACGCTCTCCGGCGAAAGGCCCTTGACCATCGCCTGAACGTGGTCGCGATATGACGTAATGACCATATCGTCCTTATTCAGCGAGAGCATCGTGCCGATCGCGATCGCTTCCTGGCCGATATAAAGGTGGCAGAATCCGCCGATCTTACCCATGCGGTAAACTTCGGCGCACTTCTCTTCGAAATGCCGTCCCAGAACCATCTGGTAGAGCATTTCACGAAGGGTCTCTTTATCGACCTTCTTAATCGCCTTAAGTTGAGAAGCTTTGCGATCCTCGTATTCCCGGATCGCCTCTTCGACGTCCAGGAAGGTGCTCGAGTCCACTTTCTCGGGTTTGGGTGCGGCCTTTTTGGTGGTTTTGGGCGAACTCAGATTGGCCCTCTTCTCAGGCTTTCGGCTTGTAGCTGCTTTTGGCAAGATGTGATCCTCCCTCAATCCTTGTAAATAGGCAAAAATAAATAATTTGCCCGAACATTTGATTATAGGGAACGCGGGCGAGAACTGCAAAAATGAAACGCTGATGAGAGCGTGTTTCAGCTAAACTTGGTATAGTTTGATTTTCGGTTGTATGGCGCCAAAGTTTTTGCTTCCCATTCTGCTATTTGTCTTCGCGATCGGCGTCAGCGCTCAGGATCCGGTCAAATGGCGTCTTGACGCCGCTCAAGCGAAGGCCGAG
The DNA here is from genome assembly GCA_019186825.1 of Pyrinomonadaceae bacterium. Taxonomy (GTDB): domain Bacteria; phylum Acidobacteriota; class Blastocatellia; order Pyrinomonadales; family Pyrinomonadaceae; genus OLB17. The sequence goes on along the minus strand of JABARP010000009.1, from coordinate 7,628 downwards.
CGTAGCGAAAAAGGGCAAAAAATTGAGGTTTCGCTCAACGCGTCGATCGAAGAAGGCTGGCATTTGTATGCTCTCGATCAGCCGTCGGGCGGGCCGGTCGCAACCACGATAAAGGCAACTGAGGCTTCGCCATGGAAGGTCGAGGGCGAGACCAAGAGTCCGAAGCAGATCGTTCGGCCCGATCCGAATTTTACGGTTGACGGCAAACCGCTCGAAACGCGTTCTTTCACGAACGAGGTCTCGTTCAAGGTGCCTCTCGCTTCGGCCGCTGATGCGTCGATCGAGAGCGTTTCGCTTGATGTGCGATTCCAGGCGTGCAACGATTCGCTCTGCCTGCCGCCGCGTACGATGCGCGTTACGGCCGCAGGTGCCGAACGAGTAACTGCAAAGGCGACAGAAACTCCGAACCTCGCGGAGAATTCGACACAGCCGACCGCACCCGCGCAAGCTCCGTTACCGCAGGATATCTGGCCATTCATTTGGCTTGCGATCACGCTCGGCGCGCTCTCGCTGCTCACGCCATGCGTGTTCCCGATGATCCCGATCACGGTCTCGTATTTTGCGAATCATTCAGGCGGAAGCCGTTCACATTCGATAAAGCTCGCTCTCGTTTATTCGCTCGGCATAATCGCGACGTTCACGATCGCTGGAATGCTGCTCGCGATCTTTCTCGGCGCGGCGGGCGTGAACCTCTTCGCCGCGAACCCGTGGATAAATCTGCTGATCACGGCGATCTTTCTCTTTTTTGCGTTCAACCTTTTCGGTGCGTACGAGATCGCGATTCCCTCGGCGTGGCTTACGAAGCTCGATGCCTTTACGCGCAAGAAGGAAGGAAAGGGCGGTGGCATTATCGGCGCTCTTTTGATGGGCCTGACGTTCACATTGACGTCGTTCACCTGTACGTCGCCTTTCGTCGGGACGATACTTGTTTCGGCGTCGCAAGGGAATTGGCGGATGCCGCTCGTCGGGATGCTCGCTTTCTCGGTTGTTTTCGCATTGCCGTTCTTCGTGTTGGCGCTTGCACCGCAGCTCGTGAATCAGCTCCCGCGTTCGGGCGGCTGGATGAACTCTGTGAAGGTCACGATGGGCTTTCTCGAAGTTGCCGCCGCGATGAAATTCCTCTCGAACGTCGATCTTGTCTGGCACTGGGGGATATTCACGCGTCCCGTTGTTATCGCAATATGGATCGCGATCTTCGTCGTCCTTGCGATCTATCTTTTGGGCAAGTTCCAGCTTTCGCACGATCCGCGGCCTGAGAAGCTCGGTGCGGTACGGCTGATAGCGTCGATCGGCAGCCTCGCGATCGCGTTCTACCTTTTGACGGGGCTTTTCGGAGCGAAACTCGGCGAGATCGAATCCTTCCTGCCGCCGGCGAAGGCCGGCGAAGCTCAATTCTTTTCGCCAAGCGACAGCGAAGTGAAATGGATCGAGAACGATCTCGAAGCCGCGATGGTAAAAGCACGGAGCGAGGGAAAGCCCGTTTTCATCGATTTCACCGGCTATACGTGCACGAATTGCCGCTGGATGGAGGCGAATATGTTCCCGCGCGAGGACGTGCGGCGAGAGCTTTCACGATTTGTTCTTGCGAAACTTTACACCGACGGTTCGGGCGAAATTTACGAACGTCATCAGCGTTTTGAAGAGGAAAGATTCGGCACGGTCGCGTTGCCTTTTTACGCGATAATCGATCCCGAGGGCAGGACGCGGGCGACCTTCCCCGGACTGACGAGAAACCACACGGAATTCATTGACTTTTTGCGCGAATCAAAGAAGAATTAGCCTATGCAGCCCGTTCCCATTTCGGCCCTGATCGAGGGCCTCAAAGCCATACCTGACGAAGCATTCGTTACCGACAATGTTTATGATTTTCTCGAGCGAAATCCCGTTGCGGTGGCTTCGCTCGAACGGTATTTCTATTGGAGCCCGGATTTCTACACGCGCAACTTGATCTACAAAGACGAACGGTTCGAGATGATGGCGATCTGTTGGGAAAAAGGGCAGATGTCCACCGTGCATAATCATTGGGACCAGAAATGCTGGATGATGGTGCCGGTCGGAAGGTTGCGTGGATTGAATTTCGCGGTCGAAGAGATCGATGAATCGAAGATGCACTGCAAGCTGCGTGAGACCGAGACCTTCGAGCTAAAGGATTGTCTTGCCGCGAAGGTCGATCTAGAAGAGCCGATCCATCAGGTGCTCAACCTCGCCGAATTTGACGAGCGTGCCGTGAGCATACACATCTATTCAAAACCCTACGACCGCTGCCTCTCGTATTGCAGAGACAGCAATACTTACAAGGAAGTTCTTCTGAACTATACGAGCATTGACGGCGAGCTCTGCCCGGGCGTTTCGGCGACGCGCTAGATCACTTTCGCCGCCAGCGCATTCCGTCCTTTGTATCTTCGAGAATGATGCCCTTTGCGGCGAGCTCGTCGCGAATTTCGTCCGAACGTGCGAAGTTCCGATGCCGCCGCGCGTCTTGACGCTCGGCGATCAGAGCCTCGACCGCTTCGTCCAGAAGTTCGCCGCTCTCTTTTCCAAAGATACCAAGCACGGAATCGAATTTTTCGACCGCATCGAGCACCGCGGCCTTGTCCTCTTCCGACAGGCCGTTTGCGGCAAGTATAGTGTTGACCTCGCGCACCATGTCGTGGATCGCGGCAAGCGCGGCGGCCGTGTTGAGGTCGTCGTCCATCGCCGTCTCGAACTTTTCGAGAGCCTGCGCGACGCAAGCGCGAGCCGAGGTTTCCGCGTCGCCATTAGACTGAACCGGCGCGGCTTCGCGAACAAGCGCGCTGAAATTCCGCAGGCGTTCGGTCGTGGATTCTGCTGCCTTTAATCCTTCGAACGTAAAATTCAACTGTTTACGATAGGGAACCGAGAGCAGCAAATATCGGATCGCGAGCGGCGAATAACCCTGCTCGCGAAGGTCGCGAAAGGTGAAGAAATTTCCCTTCGATTTTGACATCGTAACGTCGTCGATCTTTAGGAATTCGCTGTGCACCCAATACTTTGAAAAAAGCTTGCCGGTCGCGCCTTCGCTTTGTGCGATCTCGTTCTCGTGATGCGGAAACTGCAGGTCCATTCCACCCGCGTGCAGGTCGAAGGTTTCCCCGAGATACTTCATCGACATCGCCGAGCATTCGATGTGCCAGCCCGGACGGCCGCGTCCGAATGGAGCGTCCCAGCCGGGATTCTCACCTTCGCCGACGAGCTTCCAAAGGGCGAAATCACGCGCGTCCTCTTTCTCGTATTTGTCCGTATCGACGCGGTCGCTGCCGCCGGCGATGTTGCCTTCAAAACTGATCTTCGAAAGTTTGCCGTATTCGGGAAACGCGGCGATCCGATAGTAGATCGAACCGTCAGATTCGTATGCGTGGCCGTTCTCGATGAGCTTTGCGATGATGTCGATCATCTCAGCGATGTGCTCTGTCGCACGCGGCGTCACTTCCGGCCGTTCGTTGCCGAGCGCATCAAAATCTTCCCAAAAGTACGTGATGTACGGTGCTGTGAATTCGTCGATCGAGATATTTCGGGCAGCCGATTCGTTGATGATGCGGTCGTCGATATCCGTAAGGTTAAAGACGTGCGTCAGGCTATAACCTTTGTACTTCAGATACCGCCGCAGAACGTCGCCGAAGATGAACGTTCGAAAGTTGCCGATGTGTGCGAAATTCCAAACGGTCGGCCCGCAGATGTACATCCGCACTTTGCCGTCCTCAAGCGGCACGAATTCCTCTAGCTGGCGAGTAAGCGTGTTAAAAAGTTTGAGCATCATTCGTCGACTATCATCGGGTGTGTTTCCGGAGGAAACCTTACTAAGATAACACCGACAAAGTTCTTTGGCATACCGGCAACCAGGAGGGGACGGAATTTCCACTGTTTTGCTGCGAAAACAGCGGCGGCACGCAGGAGCGGATGCCCGCCGATCTCTTTGACAAACCGAACGGTGCCCGTTTTATCGACAGCGACGAAGACCTCAACCTGCATCGATTCGCGGCAGACGCCCATTGCCATTGCCGCAGCTCCGCACTTTCCGAAGACCTCGTTTGAAACCTGGTTTCGGGGATCGTCACGCGATAAACGAACGCTTTCGGCAGCAGGAAATTCTTCGAACCGGACGTCCTCAATAGTGATATCCGGCGAGGCGCCAAGCGTCTTGCTGCAGTCAAGCGGTACGATCGTAAATTCGACCGCAGCCGTACGGCGATAGCCGCCATTTACGAAAGCCACTTTTGAACTGGGGCTGTTCCCGAGGCCGACCTTGCCTTCGACCGTTTTTGTGATCTCGGCGATCTCGTCAAACCGCGACATCTGGCCGCCGTAAACATAGATGATTCCTTTCGCTTCTGCCGGCATCGCGTAGAGCGTTTCGCGATAGTCACGAATTACGCGGTCGAGGTTTTTTGTGTCCGCAAACTGAGCCTCGTCGAATTTATAGGCCGTTGGTGCGACACATTGGACGATGTTTGGAATGAGCTCAATATCGACATCATCGCCCTCGTCATCATCATCCTGAGCGCGGGCTGCCGAAACACACAACGCCATCAATAGGACCGCGAGCAAAAGGATCAGTTTTGATCTGGGCATTTGGTCAACCTCATTTGCTCGAAGCCTGCTGCGTTATCCGTTCAAGGAAGATCAGGCTCCACGAATCGTTTCCTTGCGTCGTCCGAGAAAAGATACTCTCGCGTGTACGACCTTAATGGAAGATCCTTATCGAGACTTGCGATCATCTCGGCGGCGATCGACGAAAGCGGCCGGTCGCGTCGCTCTGACCAGAAGCTGTGGACGGTGCGCATCCAGAAGATGGTCAGCGTCTCGTGATAAGGCATCTCTTTCTCGAGATCGATACCAAATCCGTGTTCGAGCAAGCGTAAGATGCCGCGACGCATACGTTTTGTTGCAATGGCCAGATCAAATTTTGAAACGTAGTAGAGCGCGACGACCAGATGTTCGCGATGCTTCCACGCTTCGCGGGTGATCGTGCACTCCTCGAAATCTTTGACAAGGCGAACTATCTCGTCTTCGCTACTATATTTTTCCGATCGCGTTGCGTTCATAGATCTACGGTTCAAGTATCATCCACACGTGCCGAGCTCGTCGGCTCATGGGAAGCAAAATATTACACGGGCACTATCGCAGATCGTGTCTCATGCGATAGTGCACGAAGGGTTTTTGTCGTGTTGGTTTATCTTGCGAGCGCCTTTCGCATTAGGCGACGGCCCTGAGTCTTTCGTCGTCGCCGTCCTCGTCGATGAAAAGGTACTTCTTCCATTCAGGACGCGACTCGGCGTAGTGGCAAAGCAGGACGTGATCGAGCCCAAGGCGAAGCAGCTTTTGCGACGTCAGGAGGGGCATACGCGCTTGCTCCGGCGTGCGGTTGCCTTTTCGCTGGTTGCATTTGACGCACGCGGTCACGAGGTTCTGCGGAGTGTGCTCGCCGCCTTGTGCACGGGGCAGAATGTGGTCGAGCGTCAGATCCTTTGCGTGACGATGGTCACCGCAATACTGGCAGCGATAGCGGTCGCGAATGTAGATACGTGCGCGCTTCATCGAATTCTCGCTGGTTCGGCGGCGAAGGTGAATGTAATGCCGCAAGCGGATCACGGACGGCACAGGGAAGACCGTCGAAGGCGAATGCAGAACGTTCTCACCGTCGTTCTCTTCAACGAAGACAGCTCCGCGGAACCACAAGCAGACGGCGCGCGCGACACCGACCGTTCCGAGCGGTTCATACGAAAAGTTCAACAGCAATACGCGTCCGGTCAGCAAGTTCGTGCGGCCTCCATTATTAAGATCGAGATCAGATTTACCTGTGTGCCGTTAGATATTCGCCGTGAAAAGCGAATATCTTGGGAGCCCACGGCCCTGTTCGTTCGTCCAAAGTCCAAATTTACTCCTATTCTACGAAATAACGCAAGCACAATCTGTTGTCGTCGCCCGCGTGAGCGAAACAATATGTGCGGTTATTTGGGGATAAGGTGGCCTTAGGGATCGCCCCGGTCGCCGCGTTGTTGGCGCCTGAAATGTTCGAAACCTCGCGGAACGAGCGGCCGAGTTTCGCTGTCGATCTGTACGCGAATTCCATCGCTGTTGTCCGCGATCTTGCCGACCTCGGTGCAGCCGAGCTGCTGAGCGTTGAGCCGTCGTTCCGGGGGAACGGTGAAGAGAAGTTCGAAATCCTCGCCGCCGTTCAGTGCCATCTCGAGCGTCGCTTCCTTTGCGATTGGAAGGTTCGAGGCGTCGAGTATCGCACCAACATTGCTTGCCTGGCAGATGTGGAAAAGGTCCGACGAAATGCCGTCACTCAGATCTATGGCCGATGTTGCTAACTGGTTTTCTAACAGCGACTTGCCGATGGCGACTTGCGGCGTGGGTTTAAGCTGGCGAAGGATCGCGTCTCTGTGGAAATCTGCAAGCTCGTCGCCAGGCCGCATGCCATTCTCCAATAGCGAAAGGCCGAGCGATGCCCCACCAAGTTCGCCGGTTACGAAGATCAGATCGCCGGGTTTTGCCCCGGACCGGAGCAGTGCTTTGCCACGCGGAACCTCACCGATGACGAAAGAATCGATCACCAATTCGCCTGCCTTTGAGATATCGCCACCGGCCAGCTCGACGCCGTACGTGCCTGCGAGCGAATGCCATCCTTCGTAGAACTCATCTAGGAACGAAGTTTTCCACAGGCTGTCAGGCAGCCCGAGCGAAAGCAGTGCAAATTTAGGCGTTCCGCCCATTGCGGCGACGTCCGAGAGGGAAACGGCGAGGGCCTTGTGCCCTAAAAACGAAGGTGTCGTCCAATCGAGGCGAAAATCTACATTCTCGATGAGCAGATCGACCGTAAATAGTTGATCTGTAAGGCCATCGGTCGGAATGACGGAGCAGTCATCACCTATTGCTTTAAGTTTGTGACGCTCCTTAATGTAATTTATGAAGTCGAATTCGCCCCGCATACCTTCCTATTGACACAAGTCTTGTAAATTCATACAATAACGCCCGGCTGTATTATAGAAAACCTTAACACAATTTCTCCAAAATGACGGCTGTGGATAACGTAATTCCCGATAAGATCTTTTTCAAGATCGGCGAGGTGTGCGAGCTCGTAGGAGTCCAGGCGCACGTGCTCCGATACTGGGAAACGGAGTTTCCGACATTCTCGCCGCAAAAGAATAAATCGGGCCAGCGCAGCTATCGGCGCAAGGATGTCGAGGTCGCACTAAAGATCAAACAGCTTCTATATAAGGAGATGTTCACGATCGCCGGTGCACGGCAGAAGCTCCAGGCCGAATCACGTGCTCCGCAGAAACCTGCTGACGAGGCCCCCGCCGTTAAGCCAAGCACCAAGGCCCCGGTCTCGGACGTTCCGACACTGTTCGACGATCTCCCGGATAGCAGTGTCATCGAATCTGCCGCGGCGTCCACGGGCCTTTCCGACGAGCAGCGAAAAGCCCTTCGAAAACTCGCCGTCCACCTCATCGAGCTCCGCGAAATGCTCGCCCGCACCCGCTGATCTAGTCCTCAAATAAGAATCTCCTGCCGTCGCCGGAATAATAGTATCTCGTTGGCCAATTATTTGACATTTTTGCGGCCGAAACTTAACCTAGACAATCGTCATATCGGGACGTAGC
>JABARP010000017.1 GCA_019186825.1 Pyrinomonadaceae bacterium | reverse complement strand
TGAATCTGAACCGTCGGTCGTTATTGTGCCCAAGGATCCAATCGACCATATATCCGCCATAGCTTGCACCGGCCGCGCCGATCTCGTTCCTGTCAACGAAAGGGAGTTTTGCGACCGCCGCTACGCCGTTCATGATGTCCGTGTAAGCCTTGCCGCCCCAGTCGGCGGTTACGTCATTGACGTAGCTCTGGCCGTAGCCGGTGGACCCGCGAGGATTCGGCATAAAGATGACATATCCGCGGTTCGCGAAGATCTGCGGGTTCCAACGGTAGCCCCAATTGTCGCCCCACGCGCCCTGTGGGCCGCCGTGGATCAGCACAATGAGCGGATACTTCTTACTTGGGTCGAAATTCGCAGGCTTTAAGATGAAGCCGTGTGCCTTCTTGAGCGCGCCCATCCACTCAAAATCTTCCGCTGAACGGAGTTTGAACGGTGCGACAGTCGCGTCATTAACGTGGGTCAGTTGCGAAACGCTGCCATTTTTAAGGTCGGCGGAGAACACTTCCGCCGGCGTTGCATTGCTGCTCGAAGAGAAAACTATGCGATTCGCGTCTTCAGATACTCCGAGATCACCTGCATAAACTTTCTCGACAATCTCTTTGACGTGCGTTGCGATCATCAGCCGAAAATTCGGCTCGACGGGAACGCTGAAGATAGGATTATGCCCGCGCAGATTCGCTGTAAAGTAAACGGTCTTGCTGTCCGGAGAGATAGTAATGTTCGAAGCCTGCTGATCAAAGCCACGTGTTAGCTCGACGATCTCGCCATTTGCGGCGTTGTAACGCATAATTCGCCAACGATCTGATTCGAACGCGGGCGTTGCCTGCGACAAAAAGATCAGATACTTGCCGTCTGGCGTGTACATCGGTGAATTGTCATACCCATTCATCCCCGCAGTGATGTTACGCGGCTGTCCGCCATTCAGCGATGCGATATAAATATCGCTATTGGTGGAGATCGCCTCGACCTTGTCCGGATTTCGCAGATATACGATCGACCGTCCGTCCGGTGAGAACGTGTAGTCCGTGCCCGAAGCCGCACCGTATGGCGGTGAATCAAAATCGCCAGGCGTTACGTCCCTCGCGACTCCACCGTCCGCATCGACAATGAAGACATGGCTGCGCTTGCGGTCACGCCATTCCACCCAGTGGCGATACAGTAGGCGCGTCGTAACATGGGCTTTAACCTTGCTATTCTCTGCCTTTTCGTCCTCTGCTTTGTTGCAGGCATCGGTTGCGCACTCCGGATAGACCTCCGAAGAGAACGCTATCCATTTACCGTCCGGCGACCATACAGGCCCGCTCGCTCCGGTCGAGATCTTCGTAACTTGCTCACGATCGTCGCCATCCGGTTCCATCGTCCAGATCTGCCCGCCGGTTACATAAGCGATCTTCTTTCCATTCGGCGACCACACCGGCCCCGAGCTCGACGCCGGACCGCTCGTGATCTGCTTTTGATCAGAGCCGTCGATCTTCATCACAAATATCTGCGTATTCGTTCTATTCGTTGCCTTATCAACAACGCCGACAGTGTAGGCGACCCTTCGGCCGTCGGGCGAAACCGCGGGGCTGCCAACGCGTTTGATATTGATCAGATCGTTAACGGTAAATTCCGGCTGCGCATAAACCGCGAGCGCGGTAACGGCAAACACTATGCAAAGTAATAGAGTGCGTTTCATAAGCTAAGGTTTAGGTGGTCTAATTTGTTTGAACTTTGGCAACATTATCGCACAATAATGCGTAAACTCCAGAAGATCGCACAAATTTAACTATGAAAAGGTTACTTCTTACCGCCGCCATTCTCTCGGTCGGCATTACAACAGCCATGGCTCAAACTGTTTCACCCACGCCGGAACTTTATTCGCAGAAGACGCTCGACGACCTTGTGCGCGTCCAAAAGGCGGCAACCGAAGGCACGCACGCCTTTGACTTCGCCCGCTATATGTCCGCGACGATCGGCCCGCGTATTTCGGGGTCAAATGAGGCAGCTTTTGCCGTGCAATATGTCGCGGGGGAAATGCGGAAGCTCGGCCTCGACGTAAAACTCCAAAAGGTGATGGTGCCGCATTGGGTTCGGGGCGTTGAGACCGCCGAACTCACAGAATGGCACGGTATGCCGCCCGGATCGAAGAGAAATGTGGTCGTTACGGCCCTCGGCCATAGCGTCGCAACGCCCGCCTCCGGTGTTACCGCAGATGTCGTGGTCGTGAACGATTTTGCTGAACTCGATCGCCTCGGCCGCAAGAATATCGAAGGTAAGATAGTCCTTTTTAACTACAAATTCGATATGGGACTTCAGGCTGCCGGTTTCGGGCTCGCTGCCTACGGGCAATCCGTGGCGTATCGAACGAACGGCGCGTCCGCGGCGGCGAAATACGGGGCGATCGCCTCGATAGTCCGCTCTGCCGGCGGTTCGCAAAGTCGGCTCGCACATACCGGGTTGATGCGCTATCAGGATGGAATCGCGAAGATCCCGAGCGGAGCAGTCACCTATGAGGACGCTGAAACGATCGCGTATCTCGCAAAGCTCGGCCCCGTAAAGATGCATTTGACGCTGACACCGCAGACGCTTCCGCCGGTTGAGAGCTATAATGTCATCGCGGACTTGAAAGGCTCCGAGAAGCCGAATGAATACGTGATCGTCTCCGGACATCTCGATTCGTGGGACCTTGCTCAGGGAGCGATCGACGATGCCGCCGGTGTCGCCGCAGCCTATTCCGTCCCAGCGATCTTGAAGGATCTCGGCTTGCGTCCAAGACGCACGATACGTTTCATCGCGTGGATGGATGAGGAACAAGGCGGTTCGGGTTCGGAAGCGTATTACGCCGAAGAAAAAGGCAATATAGCGAACCATTTTGCGGCGATCGAAGCGGACCTCGGTGCTTCGCATCCGATCGGCTTCAAATTCGCCGGCAAGCCCGAACTGCAGAGGTATTTCGGGCCTCTCGTCAAAGTGCTGACGCCGCAGGGCGCAACTCTCGCGCAGTACCAAGCGGGCGGCGTTGGCTCGGACATTGGGCCGCTGACGCGAGACGGCGTACCTTCGTTCGCCCCATTCTTTAACGAAGAAACCTATTTCAAATACCACCACAACGCGGCCGATACATTCGACAAGATCGACCGTCGAGAGATCGGCGAAGTATCGAGCGTCGTTGCTGTGCTCGCTTACGGACTGGCAAACCTTGAGCAGCCGCTTCCGAGGTGAACCGAGCTTTCCGCTTTGAGCGGGCGTTTCAGCTAGCAACTACATTCGCCTCGACAATTCGGCCGGCACGCATCGTGATCCGCTGTCGGCCGAGCCTCGCAGCCTCCGCTTCATTGTGCGTGACGTAAATGAAAGGGATCCCCGTGCGTTCCTGTGCATTCTCGACCTCGTCGAGTAGTTTCCCCCGCGTTTCGACGTCAACCGCAGACAACGGTTCATCTAGCAAGGCTATTGCAGGCTCAGAAGCCAACGCACGAGCAAGAGCGACACGCTGCTGTTCACCACCGGACATTTCCCGCGGCATTCGCGCCGCAATATGTTCGATATGAAAAAGAGCGAGCATCTCAAGAGCCTTATCTCGCCGTTCTGCAGATGAACCTGTCTTGATCCCGTAACAAACGTTTTCGGTCGCTGTCATATGGGGAAAGAGCGCGTAGTCCTGAAACACGAACCCGACCTGTCTTTCCCGGATCGGAACATCGATCCGCAGCTCCGATTCGAAAAACACCTTCCGATCGAGCTCGATTCGGCCGCGGTCAGGACGAATAATGCCCGAGATCATTTTTAAGAGAGTCGTCTTGCCAGCTCCGGATGGGCCCGTAAGTACAGTGAAGCCACTGCCGATCTCGACCGACAGTTCGAGGTCAAAAGACGCCTCTCGCTTATCGAAGAATTGCTTTCTTACGTCTATCGTTAGCATTCGTTTTATCCGTGGGCCTGCGTGCGGCTCATTTTATTCGTAAGATAGACCGCGGCGATCGACAAAGCCGTCAGAACAAGCGCGAGTATTTGCGCCTGTCTTTCATTTCCGGAAGCGACCGCTTCGTATATGGCGAGCGGCATCGTCTGCGTCTTTCCGGGAATGTTCCCGGCGATCATCAGGGTTGCACCGAACTCTCCGAGCGCACGCGCGAACGCTAACACCAGGCCCGCGACTATTCCGCGTCTGGCAAGCGGTAAAGTAACCCGAAGAAATGTTTCGAATCTTCCTTTACCAAGTGTATAAGAAGCGAGTTCGTATTGCGGCCCAACACTCTCGATGCTCGCTCGTGAAGCCTTTATCATTAGGGGCAGCGAAACTACAACAGCCGCTACGACCGCGCCTTCCCAAGTGAATGCAAAACTCCATCCCGTAACTTCGTAGATATAGTAGCCGATAAGTCCACGACGTCCGAGTAGGACGATCAAGTAGTAACCGGTTACCGTCGGGGGCAGGACGAGCGGCAACGTGAGAGCCGCATCAAGCAACTCCTTACCGCGGAACTCGGTCTTTGCCAAAAGGTACGAGAAGAGAAGCCCAACCGCACCTACGATCGCCGTTGCAACACTGACGACCAATAGGGAAAGTTTGAGAGCGTCCCAGATCATTGATTTGGATTCGGGGCATTTGCGGATGAAAATCCGTACTTTGCGAGGACCTTCTGCCCTTCAACACTGCGAACAAGGTCGATGAATTCTTTTGCTGCCTTGCTATGCGAACTAGCCTCTATCGCTGCGATCGGATACAGGATCGGAGCATGTGTGTTCTCATCGGCCGTTGCGACGACCTTCACTTGCGAGCCGGCTTGCTTCGCGTCGGTCGAGTACACGATGCCGGCCTCAACTTCGCCTCGAACTACATAATCCAAAACCTGGCGAACATTCTCGGCAAGCACCAGCCTATCGGCGAGCTTTTCAGTAAGCCCCATTCTCCCAAGTGCCTCTGCCGCATATTGTCCGGCTGGCACTGTTTTCGCATTACCGACCGCGATCTTCTTCACGGACGGTGACGTAAGATCTGCAAATGACGCCACGGAAACACCTGAATGCTCAGGAACGATCAGGACGAGTGTATTCCGTGCAAAATCGATGCGCGAATCAAGATCGATCAGCTGCTTTACCGCCAGCGCATCCATTTGCTTTTCGCCTGCGCTTGCAAAGACATCGACCGGCGCACCGTTCTCGATCTGCTGCTGCAATACGCCCGACGCACCAAAGTTGAACTGTACGGTCGTTCGATTCCCTGTCTTGGCCTTATACATCTCGCCGATCTCCGTAAACGCATCTTTTAAGGAAATGGCGGCCGAAACCGTGATCGATCCAGCTTGAATGGGCTGATCTTCGTTCGATCGATTCGCATTGCTTCCGCAGCCGGCGAGCAGGATCGCGATGGCGAGAACGAAGTATCGCTGAACGCAACGCGCTAGAAGCGCACGGCCTGCTCGGGAATAAGATTCCATTCCTCTAAGATACCGAAAATCGATCAGTCGCGCGAAAGGAGCAACCGTTTCGTCCCATCCCGAATGGATTTTTAGATTCCGGCTTGGTATTTTAAACGATAAGAGGAATTCAGATTAATGCTAAACAGGCCACCACCATATTTCCCACAGAATCAGCTTTCGCCGCCCGATGAGAAGCGATATCGAAAGTTCAAGCTTATTGTCGCAAGCATTGCGATCGGCGCACTTGCCGTGATCGTAGGGCTTATTTACTTGATCTATCTCTTGATCGGTTGGATCAGCGGATAGTCGCTCATATTTAACGAATGAGAAAGGCACCGGAATATTCAGGTGCCTTTCTTATTTTGCCTTTGAGGTAACGCCTATTTCTGTTCGGACGGAGATGTGCCGGCACGCACTTTCATCGCATCGAGTGAAAGCCTTTTCGCTTGCGGGAGCGAATCGAGCGCTTTCGCGATCTGATTGTCATATTCGTTGAATACCTGGTACGAGGTCTCAGCACCGTAAGCCGCCTGAACAAGTTCCGTCCTCAGCATTCTCTGCACGAATTCCCGTTCGCTGTCCGCAACCGCAGCCTTTACCTTATACTTCGCGCCTGCGTACGCCTTGAAGGCATTGTAAAGCGTGTCGTTGATAGGAAAGTCCGTCGCCTGAAGGTCGTGGTCAAACGTGATCGGGCGATCGATCTTATAATTCTCCAGTCCCTTGATCCGTCCGGCGATCAGCTCGAATGAGAATGCGGAGATCGGGCTCAAGAGTCCTCGTTGAACGCGATCGCGAGCGACCGTAATCATATTCGGCTTGACCGTAACATCAGGCGTGATGCCGCCGCCGCTATAGACCGCACGGCCTGTATCCGTATGGCTTTCCGGCCCACGAGGCTTTTCAGGAGCGTCGTCATTGCGGAAACTGCCCCCATCGGTGTAATAGCTATAAAGGTCGCCATTCGAATAATCGCGCTGGATCAGGCGTCCGGAAGGAGTCGTATATTTCGCGATGGTCAAAAGCAGCATGCCGCCGTAATCGACCATGAACGGATTCTGTACCAGTCCCTTGCCGAACGTGCCTTCGCCAACGATCAGGGCCCGATCGTGATCCTGCATCGCACCAGCAAGGATTTCGGACGCGGAAGCGGTATTTCGATTTACAAGGATCACGACCGGCGAACGGTCAGGCGTTGGATTCTCTGCGTCGTAACGTTGAGTTTCCGTGCCTACGCGGCCGCGCTGCGTCATCACGGTCTGTCCTTCAGATAAAAACACGTTCGCAACACGGCAAGCCTGCCCGACGAGGCCGCCGCCGTTATCACGAAGATCGATGATCAGCTGCTGCATTCCCTGAGCTTTTAAGGCACGCATATCGCTGATGAACTCCATGAACGTCGTCTGCGTAAAGCCGCCGTCCATCTTCAAATATCCGACGCCCGGCTTCAGCATGTACGCCTCGCGGATGGATGGCTGCCGAACGGCATCGCGGACGATCTCGACAGTTTCCTGCTTGCCTGTTCCGAGGCGTTCGATGACGAGCTTAGCGACCGTTCCCTTCTTACCGCGCAAAAGGTCACGAACTTCCGTATACGGCTTGCCCACCGTGTTCACACCGTTGACCGACAGGATCTTGTCGCCGTAGCGAAGTCCCGCCCGATTTGCCGGTGCGCCGTCAAAAGTGGCCTTGATGAACGTCGCCACAACTTTACCGCTTGGATCGGACATATCGCCGATCGTGGCTCCGATACCGTAATATCGCGAACTCTGGTCGGTCTTGAATTCCTCGAATTCCTTTGCGTCGAAATAATTCGAGTGCGGGTCGAGCGTATGCAGCATCGAGTCTATCGACGACTTAAAGACCTGATTGTAATCGAGAGCTTTCTGCCCGCCGTAATTCTCTTGGATTATATTGACCGCCTCGCGAAGATCGCGGCTGATCATCTCGGGCGTAACCGCAGGGGCGGACTTTTCCGAGGCACGCGACGGTACCTCGACCGTGGTCGTAACGGCCGTAGATTGACCAAATGCCGCCGCCGAAAAAACTACAAATGCCGTGGCACTCAAAAAGATTGATCTTGTTCTCACTAAAGTTGAAACCTCCGCGGTCGAAACGCGTTGCGACAGGAACTTCTACAAGTCCGAGAATATCATCAATTTGACTAAGAAGCTAAGATTTTGGTTGCCTGCCAACCGCATTTTCCTTTTCGTCGGCCGAATTTCAAAAAGCCGGCGGTTACGGTAAACTTTTCTAGCGTTCGTGCTCGAATCAATGGCTCCTCTTCTAGAGATCACAGACCTGAAGACCCACTTCCCGACCCGTGCTGGTTTAGTACGTGCGGTTGACGGTGTAAGCTTCTCGCTCGGCCGCGGCGAATTGCTTGGCCTTGTCGGCGAATCAGGCTGCGGAAAGTCGATCACTGCCCTTTCGGTGATGCAGCTCATTGCCCCGCCGGGCAAGGTCGTCGGCGGATCTATCAGGTTCGCGGGCGAAGAGCTCACGACCGCTTCGCCCGAACGCCTTCGCGAGATTCGCGGCAACGACATCGCGATGATCTTTCAGGACCCGATGACGTCGTTAAATCCTGTCTTTACGGTCGGCGAACAAATAGCAGAGGCACTGCGTCTTCATCGTAAGCTCGACCGGAAGGCCGCACGCGCGGCCGCCATCGAAGCGATGCGCGAGGTCGCGATCCCGGCCCCCGAAAAGCGTGTTGACGATTATCCGCATCAGCTTTCCGGCGGAATGCGGCAGCGAATAATGATCGCCATGGCACTTGCCTGCGATCCCGAGCTTCTCATTGCTGACGAGCCGACGACCGCCCTCGACGTTACGATCCAGGCACAGATACTCGAGCTGCTGAACGAACTCCGCAAAACGCGTGAGCTGGCTGTTCTATTGATCACGCATGACTTGGGCGTGGTTGCCGAGGTCGCCGATCGAGTCTGCGTGATGTACACCGGCAAGATCGTTGAAGAGGCCGGCGTCAACGAGATCTTTGCTGCACCGAAACACCCTTATACCCAGGGGCTCTTGAAGAGCGTGCCAAAGCTGTCGGCCGCGGGCCATCGTGTCGAACGGCTCTCGACGATCGAGGGCACGGTTCCCACGCCGACCGATCTTCCGCCGGGCTGCCATTTTGCGCCACGCTGTCCTCAACGTATGCCTGAATGTGAAAAGGGCGAGATCCCGTTCTTTGAGGTTGGTGAGAATGCCAAGGTTCGATGTCTCCTCTACGACAAGGACCTTATTCGAGCGAAAGGAGCAGTCAAATGACATCAACCAGGCCGGCCGCATCGCCGCTCGTCCAGATACGCCGTCTCGAGAAGCATTTCCCTATTGCGGGCTCGGACGACGTTGTGCGCGCGGTTGACGGGGTCTCGTTCGATATTCGAAAAGGCGAGACGCTCGGGCTCGTCGGCGAATCCGGCTGCGGTAAGACGACCGTCGGCCGCTGCATTGTCCGTCTGATCGATCCGTCCAACGGAGCGATCGCCTTCGACGGCCGCGATATCACTAACCTGAGTGGCCAGGGCCTTCGGGAACTTCGACGCGAAATGCAGATCATCTTTCAGGACCCATATTCGAGCTTGAATCCGCGCCTGAGCATCCGTTCGATCATCTCAGAACCGCTCGAGATCCATCGCATCGGGACGCGCGCGGAACGTCGTGAAATGGTTGCCGACCTTCTCAAGCGTGTCGGGCTTGACCCGAAATACGCCGACCGCTACCCGCACGAGTTTTCGGGCGGCCAGCGGCAACGGATCGGCATCGCCCGTGCCCTTGCCCTGAAGCCGAAATTCATCGTCTGCGACGAGCCTGTTTCGGCCCTCGATGTATCTGTTCAGGCACAGGTGATCAACCTTCTCGAGGAATTGCAGGACGAATTCGGCCTGACATACCTCTTCATCTCTCACGGGCTCGCCGTGGTCGAGCATATATCCGACCGCGTTGCTGTGATGTATTTGGGGAAGATCGTCGAGATCTGCCCGTCCGAAGAGCTCTATCGCGACCCCTTGCATCCCTACACGCAAGCTCTGCTCTCGGCGATCCCGATACCAGACCCGACGCACAAACGCGACCGGATCGTGCTGCACGGCGATGTTCCGACGCCCGTAAATCCCCCATCAGGCTGCCGATTTCGGACGCGCTGCCCGATCGCGATCGACGAATGCGCTGCCGTCGTGCCAGAGCTTCGCGAGCTTCGAAACGGACATTTTGCAGCTTGTATAAGGGCTGAAGGATATGCCTCCGCTTCGCCGGCAGATTAATATGCGGCTTTATCTGCAAAACTGGGAACGTTAGCACGCACTATTGCGTATTACCGCTAAAGCAGTACACAATTCACTATTCACTGATCCATTCACAACGGGAGTAAAAGACATTCTTTATGACTGAAAGCGACTCGCAGGAATTTCAACCGCCACCGCCGCCGGAGAAGATCGACGCTCCGGAAACCGCCCAGATGTCGGAGATCGGAACGGTCACCAACATATTCATCGAGCCGGGAAAGGTTTTTGAGGATCTGAACCGTAAGCCGCGGTTCCTGATCGCCGGCATCCTTTCGATCATTTGTATGATGATCTTTCAGGTGGCGTTCATCCAGAAGATCGGCTTTGAAAAGATCGCCCGTGCCCGCATCGAATCGAACAAGGGCATGGCCGATATGCCCAAAGAGCAAAAGGAAACGATCATTGCCCAACAGACAGGCCCGATAGCCCAAACCATTGGCTATGTGGTCTTGCCGGTTGCAATGATCATCTTCTTCCTGATCGGCGGCCTTCTCTATTGGCTCGGTGCGAACGCTCTTGGCGGTCGAGCGACATTCGGGCGTGGGCTTGCCGTCTGGATCTATTCCGGATGGCCATCAGCCGTACTCTTTTTGATAGCGAACTTGCTCGTCCTTTTCTTAAAGGATCCGGCCGATATTGACCTGACCTCCACCCAGCAAGGACTTGTTCAGGCCGGGCCTGCGATGCTTGTTGGTGCAAAATCACAACCCGTTCTCCACGCTTTGCTCAGCGCTTTTGACCTGTTCCAGATAATCGGTTGGGTGCTGGCCGCGATCGGCCTTCAAAAGGTTGCGAAGCTAAAGGCAGGTAGTGCGTGGACGGTCGTTATTCTGATCGCCCTCATCGGGATCTCGCTCCGGGTTGTGGGAGCCCTCATTTTCGGATAAAGCCGTCCATTGTCAGAAGCGAAGGACTTGGCACAACAACAAAAGCTCCGTATTCAGCAATGGCATTGCATGAAGCAAGCCACCTGCTCATTACGGAGCTTTTAATATTTGGGCCTCGTTAACAGGCCTCGCCCTACTCATATCGCAGCGATTCGATAGGATCGAGCCGTGCGGCCTTCCACGCCGGGAATAGCCCGAAAAAGACGCCGATGCCGACGCTCGCAGCAAATCCTGCTACCGGTGCCCAGATCGGTACGTATGAGGGCATGATCAGCTTTACGAGTAGCGTTAGCAACCACCCGATCAGCAGACCGAGAATTCCGCCAAGGCCGGTAAGCGTCGCAGCCTCGATGAGGAATTGAAGTAGGATGTCCACCTGGCGTGCTCCCAATGCCTTTCGGATGCCGATCTCTCGCGTTCTCTCGGTTACCGAAACGAGCATGATATTCATCACGCCGATGCCGCCGATCATTAGTCCGACAGAGGAGATCACGATCATCGCAAGAAAGACGCCGCCCGTGATCGATTTGAACTGATCGATGATGCTATCTGCCGTCGCCATCGAAAAGTTATTCGGTTGGCCGAAGGAAACATGACGACGCACGCGCAAAAGGTCTTCGACCTGATCTCTTGCGGCAAGGAGCTGCCCTTCCTTGGCAACCGCCAGGATGAACAGATCGTCGGCAGTCGGTTTTACACGCTTTGCCGTGCTCATCGGCATATAGATCGTGTTCGACTGATCGTTATTTCCCCCGCCTCCGCCAAAAAGTTGCTCACGTTTTTGCAGCAACCCGACGACTCTGAATTCTTCACCGCCGATCTCAAGGGTTTGGCCGATCGGTGATTCATACGGGAAATAGCTCGCCTTGACGCTATCACCGATCACACAAACGTTGGCCTTTGCCTCGGCCTCACCCTCGGCGAACCAGCGGCCTTCGATGAGGGTTTCGCCCGGTGCCTTTTCGGCCTGTGCCGTCGTTCCGGAGATCTGGATCGACGCACTCGTCTTACCATTCTTGCCCGTAACGTTCACCTTACTGCCGAAAAAGTTGCTCGAGATATCCAAATAAGGAACAGCGATGTCGATCGTCGAAAGTTTGCCGATCGCCGCGGCATCTTCCATCGTCAAAGGCTTTCGCATCCGCTCTTCACGCGTTGGGCGACTCGTGCGGATACCGATGTCCATCTTGTAAAGGAAAATCGAATTGGTGCCGAAAGATTGGATCTCCTTTTCGACCGAAACGTTGATGCCGCTGATGATCGACGAAATGAGCATCACGACGATGACACCGATGACCACGCCGACGATCGTCAACGACGAGCGCAGCTTATTGCTGCGAACGGTGTCGATCGCCATCTTGAAGTTCTCGTAGAATGGACCGGTAACAACCCGCATCTTTTTTAATCAGCTCGTAGGGCCTCAATTGGATCAAGCATTGCGGCCTTCCAAGCAGGATAGAGGCCTGCGAGCACGCCAACGCCGCCCGAGACCACGATCGCGAGAATCGCCGCCCACAACGGAATTACCGTCTGGAACATCATCTGCGAAATGATCACGCCCAGGAGTTTCGCTATGATCAGGCCGATCACACCGCCGACCACTGCAAGTAGGGTCGATTCGAACAGGAACTGCCTGAGAACGTCCGATTTCCGCGCACCAAGGCTCATTCGAATTCCGATCTCCTTCGTACGCTCAGTCACGGAAACCAGCATAATGTTCATCACCACGATCGCGCCGACGATCAGAGCGATCGCCGGTACCGCCAGCACGACGATGAAGATCGACCCGAAAATCCGGTCACGAAGCCCCGTGATAGCGTCGGGCGTCATTATGCCGAAATTGTCCTTTTCACCGAACGGGATCTTCCGTTTGATCCTTAGTAGCGTGCGAACCTCTTCGACGGCATCATCGAACCGATCGGGATACTTGGCCGTAACAGAGAACGTAGGGGCTCGGCTGTTCGTCAATCCGCCGAATGCGGCTCCGAAGGTCTTGAGCGGCATCATCACGAAATTATCCATCGGACGGCCGAACACAGTGCCCTTCGCGACCTGAATACCGATAACTCGATAAGGAATGCCGGAGATCGAGATCTCCTGACCGAGAGCATCGCCCCGCGGAAAGAACTTATTCGCCACGTCCATCCCGATATAGATCACACGGGCTGAATTGTCGTTTTCCGCGTTCGAAAAGAATCTACCCTCGGCAATGTCGAGCTTATCGATTTCCGCAATGATAGGCTGCGCACCGCTGATGGAGACATTGGTCAGCGTCTCATCGCCATGCTTGATATCGCGCGAAGTATTGCCCGCCTTCGCACCGATCTCGCCTATAAGCTGAGCATGTTCGCGAATGAACGCCATTTCCTCGAACGTCAAGTCGGTATTACGCCGTTGCGCCGCAGCTATCGTGTCCGTATCCTTGAAATCGTCCATGCTGAAACGCATAACCGTGAACGAATTCGAGCCGATCCCCGCGATCTTCTCATCAACGTAGGAATTGAATCCCTGGAGAATAGACAGCACGACCATGAACGCAGTAACGCCGATGATCATTCCCAATAGCGTCAGGAACGACCGCAGCTTGTGGGCCATCACGGCGTCGATGGCAAGTTTTAGCGTCTCGGTGAAATTCATTCTTGACTCAAGTCTCTATTTGAGATAATACGGAAAACCGAACAGAAAGGTTAGCCCTTCAAACCCAATTCACAAATCTTTACAAAATCAAAAGGCGTCGTCCCGGCGAAAGGGCGACGCTTTTGGTGCGGATCCGCAAGATCGAGTAAGAGATCATTTCTTGATACGTTCGTCGCTCTCAATAAGGCCGTCGCGGATCGTGATAACGCGATGTGCACGTTCGGCGATATCCGGTTCGTGGGTTACGAGGATGATCGTGTTGCCCTCTTCGTGCAGCTTTTCAAAAAGAGCCATGATCTCGTAACTCGTCTTCGTATCCAGAGCACCGGTCGGTTCGTCCGCGAGCAGGATCGACGGATGATTCACAAGAGCCCTCGCGATCGCAACACGCTGTCGTTGGCCGCCCGAGAGTTCATTCGGCTTATGGAGGCTTCTTTCGCCAAGCTCGACGGACGCTAGTGCGGCCTGCGCTTTTTCCTGACGCTCTGCGGATCGAATACCCGCATAGATCAGCGGCAGCTCAACGTTGTGCAGAGCGGTCGCGCGCGGCAGAAGGTTGAATGTCTGAAATACGAAGCCGATCTCCTTGTTCCGGATCCTTGCAAGCTCGTCATCCTCCATCTCCGAAACGAGATGCCCGTTGATCCAGTATTCGCCGCTCGTTGGCGAGTCGAGACAGCCGATGAGGTTCATCAACGTCGATTTACCCGACCCCGAAGGGCCGATGATCGCGACGTATTCGTTCTTTCGGACGTCGAATGAGACATCCCGTAGAGCATGCAGCTGTTCGGTGCCCATCTGGTATGTTTTCCAGATGTTCCGCATCGAGATTATTGAGCGTGCATCGGGCTCTGCGGCAGGTTTTGTCGCAACGGCCAGGCCATTCTCTTCTTCCATAAACCTATACATCGAGATTATGACTTCGTAGCTTGTCCGGAAGGCTTATCTTCCTTCTGAACGGCCGTGCCATCTTTTAGCGTATTTAGAACTCTACTCGGCCCCGTAATGACGACGTCTCCGGCTTGCAGCCCGCTCTTGATCTCACGGTCGGACTCGCCGATCAACCCGGTCTCAACTTCTCGGAATTCAGCCTTTCCGTTGACAAGAACATAAACGCCCGTGATCGTCTTCGGCTTATCGATCGGTTCCGCACCGTTATTAGCGGCAGGAACTTCCGGCGAAGGCGAACCTTCCGGTCTTTTTTCAATAACTGCCTGAAGCGGGACGGCCAGAACGTCCTTTGCGACGTTGGTCGTGATCTCGGCCGTTGCACTCATTCCCGGCCGCAGCCCCTGCTTGACCTCGTCCGTAAGATTCTTCAGTTCGATGACAACGCGGAATTCCTTCGCTTCCTGAACATTGATGTTCGTGGAAAGCCCGCCGGAAGTCTGCGACTTACCCACCGCAAGTGGTGTTTTCTGCGTAACCTCGCCTTCGATCTCGACGTCCTGAATGGCATCGACCTTGACCTTCGCTTTCTGTCCGACCGCGACCTGGTCGATCGAGGTTTCGTCGACCTTCACCTCGACGTTTATGGTGGACATGTCAGCGATGGTCATCAGAGCCGTTGTTGAGAGGCCTGCAACCGCAAACGTACCGACCTTCGAAGGGATCTCGGCGATGATCCCGTTGATCGGGGCGACCTGCAGCGTCTTATCGCGTTGATTCTTTTGCCCGCGAAGGATCGCAGTCTGCTGCTGTGCCCGCGATTGGCTTTGGCTTACGCCGATATTCGCTGTATTGACCGCACGTTTGGCATCCCGAACTGCAACAGCCTGTTGATTTCGCCTTGCGATCGCCTCATCCACAGCGATCTTCTGCGATTGCAGCCGTGCCTTTGCGTTCTTAAGAGCGACCTGCGCCGTCTCAAGGGCATCTTTTTTCTGGTCGTACTCAAAACGAGAGATGACACCAGATTCGAGAAGCTGTGCGTTACGGTTGAACTCGCGCTGTGCCGTGTTTACATCGACAACCGCCCGTTCAACGTCGGTCTGGGCCGTCACAACATTCTGCCTTGCAGCGCTTACCGACGCATCCGATGCGTCGAGGGCCTGCTGCGATTGGGATAGCTGGTTCTGCGCAGCAACAACCTGAGTCCGCTGCGACTGCACGTCATCCTGAGCGGCCTGCAGAGCGGCGACCTGGGCATCGGTGCTCGACTGGAATTGCTCGGGGTCCAGTTTTACAAGCGGCTGGCCTTTTGTAACGTGATCGCCCTCTTTTACGTAGATCTCCTCGATTCGGCCCTGAACCTCACTCGTAAGGTTCATAAATTGGATCGGCCTAATTTCGCCCGACGACGTTACCGTCGAGCGTAATTCAGGACGTTTCTCGACCGTTACAGCCGTCACTTTCGGCGTGTCCTTTCTTGTTGCGAATATCGACGCAACAACAATGATCCCGACAAGTACCGCGACACTTGCGAGTAGTATGACCCTTGTCCGTCGGCTTAATGCCATAAATTCGAAGACCCTCTCAGTAAAAATGGATGACTAAAACTATACAAAATTCGACAAACTGACCTTACGATAAGCTGTTCGCCTTTGTTTCAAGAAATAACGTTGCTAAACACCTGTAACTAAGCTTATTCTTGCGAAGAACGCAAAAACGTGCCGTCGATGCGTCATTTGCGTTTTACGATATTATTTATTACACGCTAAAATATAGAACTGAGCAACGTGTGATCCCAAACAAAATAGAGAGCGAAGCGAATGATCATCTGTAAAAAGTGCGGAACCGGGAATCCGGACGCGGCAAAATTCTGCGATGAATGCGGCACCAGGATCGAAACGGCACCGGCTGTCCCGGTTGCGGCTCCTCCACCTGTTGAGGTCGCTGCCCCGGCCTACGTTCCGCCGGCGACCGATCCGGCCGTGAGTACGCCGTCCATTTCCGAGGCTCCGCGAAGCGTAAGCATAACGGAAACTGACGCTCAGCCCGTTGTTCCGCTGAGCCCCGCACCGCCGGAACCACCGCCGGCTGTGTCCAACGCGCCTATCGACACGATCAGCGCAAGGTTAATTATCGAACGAGCGGACGCTCCACCGGTCGAATTCCCGATCGCGGGGAAAGAAGCGACCATCGGCCGCTGGGATGCCGACAACGGCGTTTTTCCGGACGTTGACCTCGACCAGTATGACGCCGAGGCAAAGGTTTCACGCCGGCACGCACGAATTCGGATCACCAACGGACGATATACGATCGAGGACCTCGGCTCGACCAACGGAACTTATGTTAATCGCGGAAGACGCCTTCTTCCGGGCAATCCGCACTTGATCGAAGACAACGACGAAGTTATTGTCGGCAAGACTTTTTTACGATTTGTAACGAACAAATAGCTACTCGAGTAAATGCCCGCTTGTCCCGAATGCGCCTCTGAGGTCGCGGATAACGATATCTATTGCCCGTATTGCGGCATCTCGCTGCGCCCTGCAGAATTGGCTCCGCTACCGGAGGATCCGCTTGCGCAGACGATCGTTACATCGGTCTCGCAGCTCCCGATCCCGCCCGTAGTCGAACCTCAACCTGTCGCTCCCGAACCGATCATACACGCAGAAGCTCCAGCGCAAGCCCCCTTGGTTGAACCTGCTCCAGAGCCTACCGCTCACCGTGAGCCAGAGCCGGAACCGGAAATTCACACTGAACCTGCAAAAAACGAAGGGATCGTCGAAACACCCGCCGAAACACATGCTCCCGAACCGGCAATCGAGCCCGAAGCGGCTCCTATAGACCTCGAAAGCACGCTGCACGATCATCCTGTGCCGGTCGAGGAGGCTTCCGTAGCCGCTGAAACACCCTCGCAGGAAGCCGAACCGCAAGCGTCAGAATACGCAGGATCGATCAACATTATTTCCGAACCGTCGCATACTGAAGCTCCGGCCGACGCAATTCCGGTTGATCCTGCTGAGCAGCCAGAACCGCCGGCGCCCGCCGTTTTGGTGGAAAAAGCTGACGAACACGAGGCCGAAAAGCCCGTTGAAGCTCCGGTTTCACTCAGCTCCGAGACCGAGGTGAGCGAGCCTAATGCACCAACGGCCACAGACGACTCGAGTGCTCAAGTATCCGTTCAGCCGCAGTCGGATGCAGGCACTTCGGCGATCTCCGGTGGGTCGGACAAAGGCTCAAAACCACGACTCCAGATACTAGCGGGCGGCACAGTTTTGAACAATCGCTACGAGATCATCAAAAAGATCGGCGGTGGCGGAATGGGCGCGGTTTACCTATCGAACGACCGGAATCTTGGCGGCGTTCAGCGTGCCGTAAAGGAAATGGTGCAGGCTCATATCGAGGACGCACAGCAGACAAAAGCGATCGAAGATTTCCGACGCGAATCGATGATCCTTTCATCGCTCGATCATCCATCGATCCCGACGATTTACGACTACTTTTTCGATGTTAAGGAAGGCCGCTTTTATCTCGTGATGAAATACATCTCGGGCGGCGACCTCGCGGGTCGTCTGCGTGCGGCCCCGGAAGGCCGTATCGACGAGCTGACCGTCTCGGAATGGGGATTTCAGATCGCAGACGTTTTGTCTTATCTGCACAATCTGCCCCAACGGATCGTTTATCGCGACCTCAAGCCTTCGAACGTGATGCTCGATGGCTCTACGGGCAAGATAATGCTCATCGATTTTGGCATCGCCAGGAGCGTAAACCAGATCGAGGAACGCGGCGTAACCGCCGTCGGCACGATGGGCTACGCGCCACCCGAACTTTTTAGCGGCAACGTCGAACCTCGGTCGGATATCTACAGTCTTGGGTCAACGATGTTCCATCTGATGACCGGAGCCGATCCGCAGAACAATCCGCTCCTGATCTTCGACTTTGAGAAGAATCCGCGGCCGCGTCAAATAAACCCACGGCTCTCAGATCAGATCGAACGGATCCTGATGCGTTGCGTCGAATACAGCGCCGATAAACGATTCTCGAACGCCGCGGAATTGCGCGACGCCCTCGGTGAGCACGCCGACAATCTTCGGGCAGGCCGCGTAACGTATGGCGTTGGAGCGGCTCCCGTCTCGGTCGGCCTCGATGATCAAACAGTATTTTGCGGCTTTTGCGGCCAGCGGATCGTTGCTGCGGATATGTTTTGCGCGTTTTGCGGGGCGAGACAGCCGCTTGCCCAGAACGCTCCGGCGCCGCCCGTATCGGTCCAGTTCGCGAACCCGAATCGGCCGGTTCGCACTGCACGCCTCGTCGTCGATGGGACAACGGATCTCGAGGCCCCGGTTTATCCGATCGAAAAGGTCGACAATCTTCTCGGTCGACGTGACCCGATGTCGAACATCTTCCCGGAGGTCGATCTTTCGAAGTTCGACCCGCAGACAAAGATCTCGCGGCGGCACGCACGAATTATCCACGACGGTGCCGATTACCTTATCGAAGACCTTGGCTCTTCAAACGGAACGACCGTCCTTTCGAGCGCGAGCGGCAACCTTCGGCTTCGGCCGAATCAACCGCACCGTCTTGCAAATGGCGATCGGATCAAATTAGGTGACACCACTCTGCATTTTTGGGTCGGTTAGTTTAGACTCTATTCTTTCGATCTCTTTGAACAATGGCAGCAGCGATAGACGCACAATCAACCGACACAGATGTTCTAGACGAGCTTTCGGCGCCATTTCTCCTTCGGTGCGGTGCGCTCCTGATCGATTACATCATCTTCCTGATCTTTCCGGTTGGCGGATTACTGTCGGACCGCATTTTCTCGGGCGGCTTGGACATCGTTGCGGATTCAACGCTCTGGTTTCTCGCAACGCTCATTTCGATCGTGAACATTGTTTTCCTCCCGCTGATATGCCGCCAAAGTATCGGTAAGGTTTTGACCGGCCTGAGGATCATTTCCGTCAAAGGCGAAAGGAGCAGCGGCGGCGCGGTCCTCCTTCGCCAGACGCTTGGTTATGTCCTTACGCTGGCGACGCTTGGCCTTGGGTTTCTGATCTGCCTTTTCACGCCTAAAGCGAGGACGCTTCACGATTACCTCGCCGGAACGCGTGTGGTGCGTGCGACTAGACGCGAAATTCGCTCATAAGATGGCATTTCTACACATTTTCAGTGCGGGTCGGCCGGAAGAGAGGGTCGAGCTCTCAAAGCTTAGAACTACGGTCGGAAGGTCCGCTCGAAGTGATGTCTGTATTCCGGACGCATTTGCTTCGCGTCTGCATGCCGAGATCCGTCGCGAGAACGACGTCTATTGGCTGCACGATCTCGGCTCTGCGAATGGCACCCGCTATAACGGCAACGTACTCACCGGCTCGGTGCCGCTTGCGACCGGCGGCGCGATCCAGATCGGCGAAACGACGCTCCGTTTCGAGGATGACAATAGTTCGCCTGACTTCGCGAGCACTTACCTCATCGCCGACACGACCGCCGGACTCGATCCTTCGAACACGATCTCGCTCAGTGCCCGCCGCAATCCGACGACCGAGATCCTTGAATCCCAAACATCGAGCCGTACCGACCTTTTGGGCCTGATAAGCAAGGTGGGCGTTGCCCTTCTCGGTTCCCGCGGATTGGACGCAACCCTCGATCAGGTCGCTTCCCTTGTCTTCGAAGCGGTACCGGCCGAGCGCGTCATAATCATGCTCCGCGAACAGGGGTCCTCGGGCGAAATGGAGGTCAAGATCGCGCGCGCACGCGGCCAGGCCGACAAACTGAATGAGGTCCGCATCAGCCGCAACATTATGGCCGAGGTCGTCGATCACGGAAAATCCGTCTTGACCTGCGACGCACAGCACGACCCAAAATTCGCAAGCCAAACCATTATGCTTCAAGGGATCCGCAGCGTTCTTGCTGTGCCCTTGAGCGTCGATGAACACGATGTTTTCGGCCTGATCTACGCGGATTCGCCAACGCACGAAGCAACGTTCAAGCCCGAACACCTCGATATTCTGACGACGCTTGCATCGGTCGCATCCATCCGCGTCGAGAACGCGAGCCTTACGGAGGCGCGCATCGAACGCCAGCGAATGGAAAGCGAATTGGAGCTCGCAACGGAGATCCAGCAGCGGTTTCAACCCTCCGGCCCGCCGAAGATCGACGGATATGAATTTCAGGGCATCTCGTTCTCGTGCTACGAGATCGGCGGTGATTATTACGACTTCATTCCCCGCCGCGACGGCCGAATGTTATTCGCCCTCGGCGACGTTTCCGGTAAGGGGACTGCCGCGGCATTGCTGATGGCGAGCCTCCACGCTGCGATTCACGCACAGGTCGCTGCCAACCGCGAGCTTGACGAAACGGTCGCCTCGATCAACGCTTATTTGGCAGAGAATACACCGGCGAATCGCTTCGTAACCCTCTTTGTCGCCGAGCTCGACCCCGCATCCGGTACGGTCAAATACATCAATTGCGGCCACAATCCGCCGCTGATCGGACGCTCTGACGGCTCGGTCGAGCAGCTCGGCTCGGGCGGCCTTCCGCTCGGTATAATCCCGACCGCCGAGTACGAGTCAGGTTCGATCGTGCTTGGGGCCGGAGAGGTGCTGGTCATCTATTCTGACGGTGTTTCAGAGGCAAATAACGTCAATGAAGAGGAATTTGGGCTCGATCGGCTTACAAAGGTGGTTCAGACGAACATTACGGCTTCTGCCTCAGGCTTGCGTGACAAGGTCGAATCCGCCCTATCAGCGTTCACGGGAACTGCACCTGCAAACGACGACATCACGCTGGTCATCGTCAAACGGCGACCTTAGCGACATTCGACCCAACAGTAAAAGGCTCCGATGCAGACAAACATCGGAGCCTTTCTCTTTGAGAAGACCGAAGTCTCTTGTGTTTGGTTGAAAAATAGCGGGAAGCACATGAAAAATCGGCCTTTTTTTATGGAACAATCCCCAGCTGTAACTTCTTTGCCACACCTACGAGGTTAGCTGACGGGCTAGGAACGAAAGAGTATCCCCTCGACACGATAGTCGATTAGCCCCTGCAGGCAGTAAAGTTCTGCGTGCATTGGTTCCCCCGCGCCGTAAACGTTGACGGCTTCGGCGATCAAATTTTCAACATTGGAATGATAGCACAGGATATTGCCATCTTTCCAGAAAATTTGACGCACGAAATTAAAAAAAGGTTGGAATGCCGCGAAAAAAAATCATCGGCCCGGATAAAAGTGGTAAAGCATCAGGTAAACCGTTACGCCGGTCATCGAAACATACAGCCAGATCGGCATCACGAGACGAGCGATCTTCCGATGTTTCGCGAAGTTCTTTTTTAACGCGAAATAGAGCGTCATTATCACGAATGGGCCGATGCCCGCGGCAAGGATCGTGTGAGAAAGCAGTATCGTGAAGTATATCGGCCTGATCAATCCCTCACCCGTAAATCTCGTCGGCCCAAGGCCGTACGCATAGGTCAGAAGAGCATGATATGTAAGATACGAAACCACGAAGACGGACGAGATGATCGTCGCGCTCAGCATACAAAAGCGGTGTGCGTGGACCTTCTTCCGCAGGATGAAAACGAACCCGCTAGCGAGGAATAAGCCGCTTGTAAGATTCAAGAAGCCGTTCAGATGGGGAAAGATCTGCAGTGCGTCCATTCAGCGCCAAAATCCCAAAAGGCCGACTATGACGATCCAAAGTGCGCCCATCATATGCCAGTACCAACCGACAACCTGCCCGATCGTCTTACGCCGCTCGATCTCGAATTCACTCTTAGGCGGATACCATGCCCGCAGAACGATCGACGACATCGCTGTGATCCCGCCGAGTACATGGATCGCGTGCAACGCCGTCAGGATGTAGAAAAATCCCGCATACGGATTTCCCGCGGCGTAAACTCCCCACGAGATCAGCTCGATCCACAGCACGAGTTGCGACGAGATGAAGCAAGCTCCGAGTGCGGTTGCGATCAAGAGCCACTTCTTCGCCTTTAAGTGTTCCTCCGCTACAAGCGCCCGCTCAGCAACAACATAAGCGACGCTGCTCAAGATGATGATCGCCGTGCTTACCCACACCTGGATCGGGAGTTTGAAAGGCCGCCATTCGATCGAGCCATTTGAAGCGAGTACGAGATAAGCCGCGATCATACCGCCGAATGTCATCACCACGACCATCAAGAGAAAGTAGGTGAGCATCCGCGTTTTCGCGGAATTGGGACGAGTTGCGTCGTCAAAGTTCTTCCTCCGGTCGTCTCCACCGTCCGGGCCGCCGCCTCCGCCGCCATTACCTCGCGGCCCACGCGGATCTCCACCGCCCGGGCCCGAACTCGTTAAGCCCGGCCGCTTGCCTTTCTTTTCTTCGACAACGTCGTCTAATTTGTCAGCGACCCCGACCTTCATTTCTTATCGATTACCATCAAAAGGAAAAGCAGCGGCAGATAGATGACCGTTACAAGCAGGAGTTTTCGAGCTGCTTTATCCGACTTTTCGATCGCACACTTTATGCTTGCGTAAAGGATCCAGACCCCGAGGACAACCGCGGCCGCTAGAAAGATGAAGCCCGAATGTGCAAAAAAGAACGGAGCGAAACTTACCGGAACGAGCATCACCGTAAAGAGCACGATCTGCCTCATTGTGATTCGCCCCGTAGGCTCGACGACCGGGAGCATCACAATGCCCGCTCGTTTGTATTGTTCGCGATAGAGCCATGCGATCGCAAAGAAATGAGGAAACTGCCACAGGAACTGTATCAGGAAGAGTGCCCAAGCAAGCAGCGTGATCTCGCCGGTTGCGGCCGTCCAGCCCATCAACGGCGGCAAAGCTCCGGGAATGGCACCAAGCGCCGTGGATGCGCTCGTCCGTGTCTTCAGCGGCGTGTAAACAAGGTTATAGCCGACAATGACCGCTAACCCGAGATACGCAGTCAGCGGGTTTACGAAGAAGAAAAGCGCAACTTCCGCGATCACGCATTGCAGCACGCCGAAGATAAAAGCCTCGCGTCTTGTAACCCTTCCCGTCGGAAGCGGCCGACGCGCGGTACGCTCCATTTTCGGGTCGATATCGCGTTCGGCATATTGATTGAGCGTTGCGACACCGAACGCCAGCAGGCAGATCGCGACCATCGAGACAGCGAACGTCACCGTATCAAAGCCGTGACGGCTTCCCATGTAAAAGCCCGCTGCGCTCGTCAGCACGAGCAGAAAGGCGATGCGGGGTTTCGTCAGCTCGAAATAGGCTGCGAATTTCCCGCGTAGCCCGGTCGCTGTTACCCCATGAATGTCGGTTGCTGCTGATGCCATAATCTACGGGCGAAAAACCCCGTTTCTTCCCATCTCAAAGGCCGAAATTACAAGAATACCCTTGTAGCGCACATTTTCCAAAATTTGCACAGATAACGAGGCTACTTTTCCTTTAGAAGCCCTATTAATCTTTAGCGCGCGTGGAAAACTCGCTCCCGGTAAGGTATTCTGCTTGTTAAAACTATTATGTCTGCCGCAGAAGAGACAATCAAAGCCCCACCTTCTCGGGTCCCGAAGGCCGCGCTGCTCATCCGTTTCATCGGTTGGATCAGCTCCGTCAGATTCGGCGTGACGCTGCTTTGCATCCTCGTCGTCCTCTCGATGGTCGGGATGCTGATCATACAGCAGAACGTCAGCGGGTTCGACTCGTACTATGCTTCGCTTACACCCGCGGAGAAAATGATCTACGGCGCGCTCGGGTTGTTTGATATCTACCATTCCTGGTACTTCAACCTGATGCTGCTCGTTCTGTCGCTGAACATCGTTCTCGCGTCGATCGACAGATTCCCTTCAGCGTGGAGCTACATCGTAAAGCCCAAACTTACGGCCACGCGCAAATGGCTCGAAGCAAAGAAGCTTAACGAAACTCGGCAGTTCGGGAGCGAGAGTCCACAGGCCGTCGCTCAAGAGATCGCTGAGGCGTTCAAATCCAAGGGCCTGAAGCCGACCATTACCGAGGCTAATGACGCGACCTTCGTATTCGGAGAGTCCGGAAAGTGGAACCGCCTTGGTGCCTACGTCGTTCACGTCGCCCTGATCATCCTCTTTATGGGACACTGGGTCGCACTGCAGACGGGCTTTGACGCCGATGTGCGAATGATTCCCGGGCAGAAGACCGAGCAGATCCAGCTCATCGAATACAACCTCGATAAGAAGGAGCGTTACAACGTCCAGCTTCCTTTCTCGATCACCTGCACTGACATCCAGCAGCAGCTGATCGACGAGGCCGGGCCGATCGACGTGCAGAATACACTCGATTGGCGTACCGAGGTTCGGATCGCAGACCCCGCATACGGCACGTACACGGCTAACGTTAGTCTTAACAAACCGCTCAATTACCGCGGCTATCGATTCTTTCAGGCACAGTCGATACCGATCGGCAATGCGCGTACGATCACTCTCAACCTTACACCTGAGAACGGCGGACCGGTCGAGACCATCAAGATCCAGCGCGGCGGCTTTACGACGCTTGCCGACGGCACAAAGGTTGAATATGCGGACTTCCAGCCTGACTTTACGATCGGCCCCAACGGACAGCCGGATACGCGAAGCAGCGACTACAAAAATCCTGCCGCGATTCTGAACGTTACGCCTCCGAATGGCGAATCAATGAGGGTCTTTGCATTTGCGCGCGAGATCGGCGGCAATGCTCCGATCGCAGCTCCGAAACTCGGTTACAAATGGCGTCTCGGTGAATACGAAAAATCCCCATACGCACACGTTCTCTCGATCAAATACGATCCGTACAACGCGTCGTTCATCGCGTGGTATATCGGCGGATTCGGGCTCGTCGGCTCGCTCTGCTTTGTTTTCTTTCTTTCACACCGTCGAGTTTGGGCCCGCATCGAGACCCGTGAGGACGGCTCGACCGAGGCCGTAATAGCGGCCGAATCCAACCGCAACCCGAACGGAATGGAAGACAAGTTTCTTCAGATCTCAAAAGCTCTTGACAAAGAGGAATCATAAGAATGGCAGCAGTAATTACAGCAGATACAGAAGTACGGGAATCGGTTGGTAAGCTTCGCTCGGCGCTACCGGCTGTCGTCGTCATTGTGGCGTCGTTTGCGATGCTCGGCCTCCGGTTTCAGATCGGTTCGCGTTTTATCTCTGACGAAGCACTGATGATGCTTGCGCTTGCGTGCTACATCCTCGCGGCACTGTTCGAACTAACGAATCTTTACGCTCCATCGAACATGGCACGCGCGATCGGCTATTGGGGTGCCGCCCTCGGCGTCTTCTTTAACTTCTCGAGCTGGCTCATCCGCTGGGTGAACGGTTACGAACACGAGATCGCTATCATGCGCGAGAGCGGCAACAACGCGAGCCCTTGGATCTTTCGCTATATTCCGTTCGCAAACCTTTACGACCTGAGCCTCTCGTTCGCTTTCGGTGCCGGCATCGCGACGCTCCTATTCGCGACGCGAAAGAATCTGCGTGTCCTGACCGCATTCACCTTGCCGCTTGCGGCTCTGATCCTCGTGCTTGCGCGTTTTATCGGCGGCGAATTCATCGAACTCCCGCCCGTGCTCGATTCCTATTGGCGTCCGATTCACGTCGGAGATGCTAGCCTGAGCTACGGCGTCGCGCTCGTCTGCTTTGCCGTCGCAGTAATGTACCTGCTAAAGGACGGCGTCAAAGTCGAGGCAATGGCCGTCTGGTCGAGTATCTTCGCGATCGGTGTTATCGCTACGGTTAGCAAGTTCTCGGTCCTGTATGAATTTGTATATCGTGCAGGTATTTTCGTTCCGAGCGAGGTCGGCAAAAAGCCTTTCAACGCACCATTCAGGCTGGAACTTCCCGGCGTCGGCCCGGCTCTCGGCATCGCGGGCTTGCTGCTGCTCGGCGTAGTCATCGCATACTGCATTTATCTTTTCAAGGACAATGCAACGGCGAAGATGGCGGGTAAATACTTGCTGATCGCTGCCTTCATCGCGCAAATAGCGTCGGTCGGACTCCTCGTAAACGGCGTGCGTTCGACGCAGGCAGTCCTGCCTGAGCTTCAAAAGCAACTCGCTGCCGATCCAGACCAATATATGACCGCGGGGCTTGCCATCGCCGAAGGCCGGAATATGACGACCGCCGAGCTTGCGAAGATGACGCCGGCTCAGTATCAGGCGCTTGCGACGCAGTATCTACAAAATACGGGCGATAAGATGTTCCTTTCGCTCAACACGAATCCGGTGGAATTTGCCGCTCTTTTGACGGCCATCGTCGGAACGTTCTTCGTGTTGCTCTTCGGATTCCGTACTGAGAGCTTGCGTCAACGGCTGCCGAGCCTCGAAACACTCGACGGCCTGATGTACAAAACCGGCTGCCTCGCCTTCGCTGGACTAGCAATGTTGCTCATCACGGGAGCCATCTGGGCAAATGAATCCTGGGGTCGCCCGTGGGGTTTTGATTCAAAAGAGACCGGAGCACTCGTCGCATGGCTAACATACGCGGCATTCCTCCACACGCGTATCTCGCGAGGCTGGAAAGGGCGAAGCTCTGCCTATTTCGCAATAATCGGCTTCCTGCTTGTCGTGTTTACGTATCTCGGCGTGAGCTATCTGCTTCCGGGACTTCACAGCTACGCCTAAAGCCCGGGAAACGGTTACTCGATAGTAACCTTCGCCACATCGAGCATTGAATAGCGGTCGATCGATCCTGTTTTTCGAATCACGAGAAGCTGGCCCCGATCGACCGTGAATTTCATAAGGTCCGGCATCCCGATCTCGACCTTCTCGCCACTCTTAAAAAGGATCACAAGCTTTACGTTCGCAAGCGGATCGACGGGCGGTACGGTCTCCGCCTTCGGCGGCTCAGGTTTCTCTTCTTTCTTTGCCGTGCGTCGCGGACGCTTCTCCGCTTTCTTTTTCGCTGGCTTTGCGGCCACCTCCGCCTTTGGCTCGATCGTTTCCGTTACAACCACTTTCGGACGTCGTTTTGACCTTCGCTCGGTCGTAGGGGTCGTTTTAGCCTTCTCAACAGACGGTTTCGATTCCTCTCGTCTATCTGACTCGACCGGCTTCGATTCAGCCTCCACAGGCTCCTTTGTGCTGGCGATCTCCGCTTTCGGAGGTTCCGTCCGTGCGGCCTCCTTCTTCGGCTGCTGAGGCAATATCGTCCCGACGGAATTTACCGCGACCTCACCCGAAACAGCCGACTCGACGACCGGAGCGTCCGGGGCATCTTGTCCCGTTATAGCTGCAAAGCCTCCGCCGAAAGAGATCTGATACGTCGCCGGAAGATCATTCGGAGACCTTCCCTGAACGCGTAGAATGAGTTTTTCGGGCTTTCGCAAATAGATGAGGCGTCCCGTCTCATTCGCCTGTGCGTCCGAAGCGACGACCATCTTCGTCAGCGGTATCAGCCCATCCGCCGCGAAGACATCAATGTCCGCGTCCAGATTCTTTGCGACGACGTTCACGAAAAGGTCGCCCTGCGTGCCGTTGAAAACAAAATAGTGCGTCGTCAGACGGTTATCGCCGATATCGCGGGCTTTGATCGTACCGTTCAGTTTGTTCGAGGAAAGCGGCGTCGGAAAGTTCACATCTGATGACTGAGCAAACGCCGTCTGAATTCCAAGCGCCACAAATAATGCGGCGAAGGCCGTCCACCCGATTCGTCCGGCTGCTATCGAAAGCTTGCGAAGATTGCGTTTCATTCGAATCTTGATTTTAACAGGTTCGAAACCGCAGCGAGAAATTATTTCGGCAGATACGAATACCCGCCCTAGCAGTACGCAAAAAATGAGATCGGGCCAAAGTCGCTACCCGAAGGCGTTGACATTTGGCCCGTTCAACTAATGCGTGAACTGTGCGTTCTATGCTGCCGAGTTCAATACCTCGATCGCCTTTTTTAGCTGTATGTCTTCGTGAATTACTGGCTTCGGCGTCGGTGTTGGCGTCGGCGCGACTTGCTGGCTCGGGTCTGTCGGAGCCGCCTTATCAAGCAATGTATCGACATCTTCCGGATTCTGCGTATCGCCACGCTTGACCTCGATGCTTGGCTTGATGCCGAGCGAGTTACGGTCATCTCCAAAGAACGGCACGCCCGATGGCGAGGCCCACTTTGCGACGGTCAAGAGCAGCCCGCCGCCCGCCGACAGCGGGAAGAATTTCTGATCCGAGCCGGCACCGAATGTCCTTTCGCCGACGATCGCTCCGCGTTTGTGGTCGGCAAAAGCGGCGACGACCGCTTCAGCGGCACCGGCAGTATTGATATTTGCCACAATGGCCGCTTTGCCTTCAAACACGACCTGCGAAGGGTCGGCAGAATATGTCTTCGTGATCTTGTTATCTTTTCCGACCTCGGTCGCCAAAGCACCGTTGCCGATAAAGAGATTTGCGACCTTTACGCCTTCTTCAAGGCTGCCGCCCGCAACCGCGCGAAGGTCGAGCACGATCTTCTGAACTCCCTGCTTCGAAAGCGAATTGACCGCCTCGCGAACCTTGTCCGCATCGCCCTTGTCGAGCGAAAACACCTTCACAACCCCGGTTTTGCCGGTTTCGATCTTGGTTTCAGGGGCCGGTGACTTCACATCGCCGCGAGTTACGGTGATCGTCTGCGGCTTCTCGCCCGAGCGAAGGACCCGCAACGCCACCGTCGTGCCCGGATCGCCCTCGACGAGATGGATCGCATCGTAAAGCTGGACGTCGCGCGTGGCTTTTGCGCCGATATATTCGATGACATCGCCGTTCTTTATGCCCGCCTTCTCCGCAGGGCCGCCCTTCGTAACCGAAAGCACGTACAAATAGCCCGAGACGGACGCAAACTCTGCACCGATCCCGGTCTTGTCAGCCTTGCCGGCCTTATATGCCTCCGCTTGCTCGGGCGTCAGATAGCTCGAATAAGGGTCGAGTCCCGCGGTCAATCCGCGGAGAGCCCCGACGCGAACCTTTTCCATATCCGGAATGTCAACATAGTCGTTCTGGATGTGGTCAAGGACCGATTCAACGATCTTCAGCTGGGCATTCGGGTCGTTGACGGTCTGCTGAGCATTGGCCGTCAAAAAGCTGCCGACGGCCGGAAGGCCGCCGATCACGGCGTACGCGGCGATAGCGCCCGACAGAACCAAGACCCAGAGTTTTCCGCGAAATGACATATAATTACCTCAAATATGCGACCCGTAAGCGACTAGCTTTCAATTATCCTTTATCGAGTGAGCGACTTGCAACAGAAACAAATAACTAATACGGCCAAAATTACAGACCGGTTTCCGATCCCGCCAGAAGGGCGTATTCTTGCGATCGACCCCGGAACGAGGCGTGTTGGCGTCGCCGTGTGCGACCCCTTGCGTGTAACGACACGGCCTGTCGAAACGATCCAGCGCCGCAGTTGGAAGGCTCTGCTCGCAAGGATCACGACCCTCGTTCGCGATTTTGATGCAGTCGCGGTCGTTGTGGGTTTGCCGCTCGAATCAAATGGCGAGGAATCCGAAATGTCGCTCGAAGCCCGCTCGATCGCAAGAAAACTCTCGCTTTCGCTCGAAATTCCCGTACTCCTCCAGGACGAGCGTGTAACCTCCTACGAAGCAAAGCGCAGGCTTTGGGAGCAAGGCACAAGCCTTGCCGATACCCGCAAGCTGGTCGATAGCGAGGCCGCCGCGATCATCCTCGAAGACTTTCTTGCCGCTCTCAATTTGCCTTCGGCGTGAGAATTACCGCGACAGGCAGTTTCTCCACCTTTGCCTTTTCAAAAACGAGCGGCGGCGGTGCATTCGTCCTCCACTGGTCGAACTGATCCTTAAAGTGCGGCGACGACGGCGAACCGCTTTCGCCAAGCGGGATCACGAGGTGCGTCGCATCCCATTCGCCGGGCGTTACGATATACCGCATCGAAACGGATGACCCGACATTTGGCGAATATCGGCTGCCGGCAAGCGGATCCTTTCGTGTAACAAACCCTGCGCCGACCAGCGGAGCAACCACCAGCGGATGCGGAAACACCGCGGTGTGGACATTGCCCCACTTCCACCCTGCCGGATCCGCGCCGAATACGCGTGTCATACTCCCACGCACCTGTTTGTCGCACGAAAGCATCATCTCGTCATAGCTCTTAACACCGTTCGGCAGCCAGCGAGCGAGATCCTCGCGGACAGCACGCTCCGTGATCCGCTCGAGGATCGTGCCGTAGTTCACAAGCGGTGTTGACCGCATTATGTCCGTCGTAACGCACTTCTGCATCTCCTCGGCAAGCAGCGCAGCCTGGCTGCCGGGCATCATTCGACCGTCCCAATCCTTCAAAACCGCGAGCGTCTCGGGTGACGCCGCCTTCCGTCGGACGATCTGCTTTGCGAGAAGGTCGAGCGGAATATTGAAGGCATCAAGCTGTACGCTCGCAACATCATCCGTCGTTACCTTCTTGATCGCGGAAAGGCGGTCGAAGATACGTCTCGCACGCCAAGGTGCCGAGGCATCGCTTGCGATCTGCGGATATTTATAGCTGCTGCCGACAGTTCGCTGATTTGCCGTAACGATCAGTCCTGATGGCGGATCGTACAGATGCGGGAGTTCGGCAAAAGGAATGTATCCGATCCACTCGCCGTCCGTTGAAGCAGCGGCGTAAGGCATTGAGCCGATCCCCTTTCGCCGGATCGGGATCCGACCGGCTGCGTACCAACCGATATGGCCTTTCGTGTCGGCATAAATGAAATTCTGCGACGGCCCGCCGAAAGTTTTGAGAGCGTTCGTGAACGAGGTCCAACTGTTCGCACGGTTCAGCCGGAAGAAAGCCTCAAATTCGTTGAATGATGGGTCGAACGCTGTCCACCGAAGCGCGTAAGTTCCCGATTTGTCGTCAAGGATCACGGGGCCTTGATCGATCGACTTGACCTCGAAATCTACAGCTTTCGTCTCAGGGCTAATCGGAGTCGAACGCACCGCGATCCTTTCAGTACGGACGTCGAGCTTCTTCCAGCCGTCCGGCGATCTGTATGAGCCGTTGCCGTCGAGCTCGAGTTTGTAAAGGTCCTGAACATCCGGCCCGACGTTCGTCGCTCCCCAGGCGATCGTCTCGTTATGCCCGAGCACAATTCCCGGAATACCGGGGATCGAAACGCCCGCGGCATGAACTTCGGGAGACTGAATATCCGCAATATACCAGATGCCCGGCGCACCGGCCGAAAGGTGCGGGTCATTCGCGAGCATCGCCTTGCCCGAAGCGGTTCGTTTGCCCGCGATCACCCAGTTGTTGCTAGCCGCAAGGCCTTCTGCGTATAGCCCGACAAATTCAAGCGATTCACGTCGAAGCTGTTCGTCACGATCTGCAGCGGCCAGTGTCGATGAGGCGGGCGAAATGACGCCGCCTCTGGTCGATCGGCCTTTGGCCTTCTTGCCTGCGTAAAGCACGACATCGTACGGCGTCACCTGGTTTTCGAGGTCAGCGAGCTTGTCCACAGGAAGTACCTGCGCTTGTGCACGAAGCAGATCGCTTCGCCACGTCGTGCTCAGGCCGTCTGCGAGTATCTTGCCGATCGCGAGCGAATCCGTCGGCAGCCACGGCTTCGGTTTGTATTGAAGGATCCCGAACTCGATCGGCATCGTCTTCTCGTCAAGCCCGGCAATGAACGCGTTAACGCCTCGAGCGTAATTATCAAGGGCCGCCCGAAGCTCCGGTGAAAGCGTCGAGTACGAGCTATCGACGACCTTAGCAAAACCAAACCGACGCCAGCGTTTATCCTGTTCAAGCGTCTTGTTGCCAAACAACTCCGCCGTTTCGCCGCGGACGACGCGACGCATCATATCCATCTGCCAAAGCCTGTCAGACGCGGTCACGTAACCTTGCGCAAAATAAAGATCGGCGTCATTCGCAGCCTCGATGAATGGGATCCCGCGTTCATCGCGCCTTACGGTAACTTCCCGCGACAGGCCCGACGCAGGAACACTTAGCGGCGCGGTCTGTGCAAGAACAGGTCCGGAAACAACGAAGAGGATCAAAAGCAGGGCAGCCGAGAGCGGAGTTCTCATAGGATCATTTACCTTGTCTTGTGATGGTATTCGATGCGGCGTTTCACGAGCAAGCGAACGAGCGTTTTGGCTGCAGATTCGCAAAAGCCTCGACAGCAAAACCGCACGTAAGATTTGCAAATAGCCCCTGCAACTCGCTAACATCACAGTTCGGGCCAACCAGCCAATGTGCACCCGTAGCTCAGCTGGATAGAGTATCTGACTTCGAATCAGAGGGTCGCAAGTTCGAATCTTGCCGGGTGTACCATTCCCTTTTTCAATCAATGATCTCACGCTCTTGAATCCTTGCGGCGCGACCTATCTGTCGCATCCGTGCAACAGTGTATCACACTTGTCAAGGCCTGCGCAACATTTATTTTGGATCCTTGGGATTTACCGCCTACTTTTCCTCCGGAGAGCCGAAGCTTCGCTTCGCCGCCAGCCCGGATGAACCCTGGCAGCCGAATCGCCGAGGGACTTAGCGACATATACGCGCTGCTTACGAAATATCCGGGACCCAAAACACCCGATTGCCGGACGTAATCTTCTTTAGGCCGAGGCCTGGGAGTTCGCTCTCGCTTGCCCCGAGATATGTAAAATGCGGCAGATCGGACGCGATCGTCTGAAACCAGCCGTGTTTGGCGAGGATCTCTCGAACTCGCGGATCGTCAAACTGCTTAACATCAAGAGCGAGCATCGAAAGATGTTGCGATGTGCCGGGCGGCGCAACCGAGTAGATGATCGACTTATCGAGGCTCTTTGCGAACCAAATTCCTTTCGATTCAAGACCGAGAACTTCGGAAACTTGTTGGTAAGGCGAAAGTGCCGAGATCCGTGCCGCATCCCCTTTCGTGATCTTCCCGGCCGCCGACCAATGTCCCAACGCAGGCTTTACGCGGCTTGCCCAAAGCGTAACCGTCTGTGCGTAACTGCGGATCGAAGAATCACCGCCGCGAGGGCCGATCGAGATGCCGCTCTTTTGAGCCTCGGCGATCGCCGCCTTAAACGCTTCCATTGCAGGCTTTTGCAGCGTAACGGTAGCTCCGCCGATCGACGCAGATTCGCGTTCAACGCTCTTTTGGAACGCCGCGACGTCATTCTCATCCTCGAAAACGATCTTCGTTGGCGGCGTGGCTTTTGTCACGAAAACCGAACCGTATTCGCGAAGCAGGAGCTTGCTCACATCGTCGGTCGGATGCGAGAGCGATTTCGGGAGGTGGTCGTAGAATGTGCCTTGGCCGGTCATAGGTGTTGGGCCCGTATTTGAATTCGCCGAAGCCGTAGTCGCTGAAGGCTTAGGTGTCGGCGTCGCGAAAGGTGTCGCATCAGTTTCCGGCGAAGCTGCCCGCGGAGAGCTATTTTTTGCAGACATTGACCAACATCCAACGGCTGCGGCCGCGAGCGCGATCGTAAAAATTCTTCTCAACAGCATCTAAAACTCTCCATTACGGGCAAAATGTTTGGCGATATCGATGGCCGAATCAATGTGATCTTTCATATACTCATCCGCTCCGATGAACGGGACGCGTTCTCGGATCGCCCGGAAAAGCGGTTCGGTTCCCTTTCCTAACTTCTTCTCAGCCCCGATGCGCTTCTGCCGCAGATCGACCGCTTGAGCCGCACAGAATGCTTCGAGCGCGAGCACCGTCTCGAGGTTTCTGCGCACGGCTCGCAGCTTTATCGCGGCCGTTGCGCCCATCGACACGTGATCCTCAACATTCGCCGAACTCGGTATCGTATCGACGCTCGCGGGATGCGCAAGCACCTTGTTCTCGGTGCAAAGCGCGGCAGCCGTGTATTGCACGATCATAAAACCTGAATTCAGGCCGCCTTCTTCCGTCAAAAATGCGGGCAAGACACGCGAATTCGAGGCCTCGTCGGTAAGACGCATTATTCGGCGTTCAGCGATGTTAGCAAGTTCGGCGAGAGCGATCGCCAGATAGTCGAACGCGAGGGCGAGAGGCTCACCATGAAAGTTTCCGCCGCTGATCACTTCGATATTCTCGCCATCGACGAAGATCAGCGGGTTGTCCGTCACAGAATTCAGTTCGATCTTGAGAAGCCACGCCGCGTATTCGACCGCGTCGCGGCACGCTCCGTGAACCTGCGGAATGCAGCGAAGGGTATATGCGTCCTGCACGTTCACGGGATCGAACCCGCGCGTCAGTTCGCTTCCGCTCAGAATATCGCGTAATGCGGCCGCACATTCGACCTGTCGCG
Organism: Pyrinomonadaceae bacterium; assembly: GCA_019186825.1. GTDB lineage: Bacteria > Acidobacteriota > Blastocatellia > Pyrinomonadales > Pyrinomonadaceae > OLB17. The sequence goes on along the minus strand of JABARP010000017.1, from coordinate 66,414 downwards.
GATGCGGCCTCAAGCGATGAATCCTTTCATCGAATGCCGCCGTCGTACCATTGACGGCCTCGAGCGTCAGACAGCCCGAAATATCTGCGAGATCAGCAAGATTCTGCGCCTTTGCGGTTTCGAGCAGTCCGACGGCGGTCATGATCGTCGTGCCGTTCGTTAATGCGAGGCCCTCTTTTGCTTTTAGAGAGACAGGTGAAAGACCGGCGGCTTTCAGGGCGTCGGCACCGGGCATTGTTACGCCACCAAACTCTGCCTTCCCTTCACCGATAAGCACACAGGCAAAGTGAGCAAGAGGCGCAAGATCGCCGCTCGCTCCGAGGCTGCCTTTCTCGGGAATGATCGGATGAACGCCGCGATTCAGACATTCGAGGATAAGCTCCAGCGTCTCGATCCGAATTCCGGAAAACCCGCGTGCAAGCGTGTTAGCACGAATAAGCATGATCGCCCGCGTCGTCGGAATATCGAATGCATCACCGACGCCGACCGCGTGACTTAGGACGATATTCTTCTGTAGGCGTTCGACCTCTTCGCGGCTGATTATCTTGTCCTTAAAAGCTCCAAACCCCGTCGTGATCCCATAAGCGATCTCGCCGCGCTCAAGCAGTTTATCGACGGCCTCAGCCGCGCGCTTTACCTTGGCAACAGCGCTATCCGACAAGCTGACCACGGGTTCGCCCGGTTTGCCATTAGCAACCGCAAGAACCTCATCAAAGGTTAAACTTTCACCGTCAATGACGATCGATCTCATATTGAGTTGGAGCGAACAAACTCCAATTATCAATCAGAACTTCCTAATTTTCCAATTACCCTTGTTGTGAGGCCTTGAGAAGTTCGGTCAGGCGAGACACTCATCGCGAGCCATAGACGATCTGACCGCGTTTTATTACGCTCGCGACAAGGTTGCCGCCGAATTCATACGCGATCTGTCGATAGTCTTCGCAATCGAGGATCAGTAGATCTGCCTGCTTTCCGACCTCGATCGAGCCATGGGAACTTCCGAGGCCAATGGCAAACGCGGCGTTGACCGTTACGGCGTTCAGCGCCTCGCTCGGCAGGAGTTTTTGGTAACGAGTGGCGATCGCTATTGCCATTTGCTGTGACGGACACGGTGCTGAACCGGGATTGTAGTCCGTCGAGATCGCGACCGCGCATCCGGTGTCGATGAGCTTACGTGCAGGTGCAAATTGGGTTTTACCGGCGCTGAAATTCTCGGTCGGGATAACTACACCGATAGTGTCGCTCTTGGCAAGGAGCTTTATCTCATCGTCGGAGATCGCATCGAGATGGTCGATTGACACTGCACCCGTCTCAATGGCGAGCTGGGATCCGGTGAGATTCGTGAACTGATCGACATGCGCCTTTATTCGGAAGCCCAGATCTTTTGCCGTACCGAGGATCCGTTCAGTTTGGGTGCGATCGAACGCATTTTTCTCGGTGAACACATCACAGAAGAATGGCGTTCCATTCGCAAGAAAATGCGACGCCTCATACCACTCCCACGCTGCTTTCAGCATCTCGCCGCAGATCAGATCGACGTAGCCGTCCGTGTTGCCTTTGAACTCCGGCGGGACGGTATGAGCGGCGAGAAACGTCGGTACGATGTCGATCGCGTGTTCTTGGTCGAGTCGCTCGATAACCCGAAGCATTTTGAGCTCCGTTTCCGGGTCAAGCCCGTAGCCGGTCTTTATCTCGGCCGTCGTCGTCCCACACGCAAGCATCTTGTCGAGGCGTTTCAACGCGCCGTCAACAAGCTCGTGCAATGATGCCGCACGCGTGTTCGTTACCGTCGAGATAATGCCGCCGCCTGCCGCAAGTATCTCAAGGTATTCCGCTCCTCTTATCTTCAGCTCGAATTCGCCGAGTCGATCACCTGAGTAAACAATATGCGTGTGCGGATCGACAAATCCCGGCGTAACAGCCTTGCCGCCGGCATCGATCTTCTCCGTGGAAGAATATTCGGCCTCAACCTCATCCAACGTACCGACAGCAGAAATCTTGCCGTCCGCGATAGCTACGGCACCATTACCGATGATGCTTGCGTCGAGCATAGAAGCCCCGTGCTTCGCGCGGCCGTCGGTCGAGCGGCAAGTTACGAGCTGGCCGATGTTGTGGATCAAGAGGTCGGCAGAGGGCATATTAGATCTTTGCCCTCTGGATCTTCTTGTGGATCTCGGGTGTAGCCATCAGCGAAGCGGAGCCATACCACAAGATAAGGTCATAGTTGAATATCCCGGCCTTAACTGCAGGGTCCGTTATGACGAGTTTCTTTGCGTCCTCTATCGTAGATACGTTGAAAATAAAAAGGCCGCGGTACGAAAGGTCGTTCTTTTCGAATGGCCCTGCGACTGCGAGCTTTCCTTCATTTGCGAGGCGACCGATATTCGCCATGTGCCCGGCAAAAGCAGCTTCGCGATCTTTCCCCTTGATCTTTGCGTCATTCGGCCCGGTCTTCAAGATGCAGAGAACATACATCTTCATTCCGTACTCGTCAGCGCCAAGCTTTTTTGCGAGCTCCGCATCGTAGCCGTCCGGCAGCGATACAGTCTGAGCGCAGATCGAAACACCAAAGCACGCGCACACGGCAACGGCTAAGAACAAAAGACGGAGTTTCCTCATAGCTAACCTCAAGCGTTATCGGGTTTGGCTATTTAGACTAGCACGGAAAGGCCGCCGATTCGAGAACCGGAAGGCGTGCCCATTTGCGCTACCTGCGCCGTCGTTGCCGTAAATGCGGCGGTAGCTGCTTCGTGGTTCTTAACGAGCCCGGACCACCATAGCGAAAACCAAAATATCCCGCTTGCAGGTCCCGCGGATACCAGTAGAGAATAAACTGAACGTAATCCTTCAACTTTCCTTCATCGAATGTGTACTCGTCCGTGAACATCGACGTTCCAATGAGCTTGATGGGATTTTCACGCGTACGCCCCTGGAGCATGTTCCAGGATGCGACATAACCGGCACCCGCGAGTTTCGAGAGTATGTCGCCGATCGAAAAAACGCTCGAGAGCATCCCGCCAACCCCCGCTTCCATCAACTTTCCAACACCCATGTCCGTAAGTTGAGCAAAGAATTGGCTGCTTACATTCATTTGTTTCGCAAACTCGGCCTCCGCCTTAGCAAACGCCTCTACGCCCCATTCCTTACAGAAAAAGACTGCGAATTCACGCCAATCCGTGCGTGCCCATTCTTGCCAATCTTTAAATGCTCCTTGTATCCCCATACGATTCTCCTCTTCCTCAAGAAAGTATCGAAGAGAACGGCGATACATTCGGCCCCCGCGCGTGGAAGTTCTCCTCGTCAATCCTAAATGCGGAAAACGGAGGCGATATCGGACAAGGCGATATTTGATAAGTATCTTGATCAGGAAGAGGGCCCGGTTACGCAGTCAGGTGATCCTCCACGGCGACCGCAGAGTATTCCCGATTTTTGTCCAATTTAACTTACCGGAAATTGAAGCTATTATAGAGAAAAAGCAATAGCATACAACCCATGAAAAGAGAGATACACGCTCCGACAGGGAGTGAATTGACCTGCAAGAACTGGCTGATCGAAGCCGCCTATCGAATGATCCAGAACAATCTGGATCCCGAGGTCGCATTTGACCCGGACAACTTGATCGTCTACGGCGGCCGAGGTAAAGCAGCCAGAAATTGGGCATGTTTTAACGCCATTTTGAAGAGCTTAAGAGACCTTGAACCGGATGAAACGCTGCTCGTCCAGTCAGGAAAGCCGGTTGGCGTGTTCAAAAGCCACACGGACGCCCCCCGCGTGCTGATCGCGAACTCGAACATCGTTCCTCACTGGGCGACGCAGGAGCAGTTCGACAAATACGAACGCGATGGGCTGATGATGTACGGCCAGATGACCGCCGGGTCGTGGATCTATATCGGCACCCAGGGGATCCTTCAAGGCACGTATGAGACCTTCGGTTCCCTCGCGCGTAAGCACGGCTGGGGCGATCTCTCTGGCAAGCTCGTGCTCACCGCCGGTCTTGGCGAAATGGGCGGTGCCCAGGCTCAGGCCGTAACTTTCAACAACGGAGTGGCGATCCTGGTTGAGGTTGATCCGTGGCGTATCGAAAGGCGTCTGCAACTCAAACAGGTCGATGTTGCGGCAAAGGATATCGACGATGCGATGGCTCTTGCCACGGAGGCTGTCGCCGCTAAGAAACCGCTTTCAGTCGCACTTCTCGGCAACGCCGCCGAGGTTCATTGGCAACTCATCGAACGCGGGATACACCCGGACGTCGTTACCGACCAGACTAGTGCACACGACGTCTTGATGGGCTACATCCCGGTCGGCTATTCGGTCGAGGCCGCGGCGGAATTCCGTGCTTCAGATCAGGCAGCATACGAGAAGGCAGCGATGGATTCCATGTCGCGTCACGTCGAAGCGATGCTCGAGTTTCAAAAGCGAGGCTCGGTCGTTTTTGATTATGGGAATAATTTGCGGCAGCGTGCCTTTGATAATGGCGTGGAGGACGCGTTTGCCTATCCCGGATTCGTCCCCGCATATATCCGGCCGCTGTTTTGCGAAGGCAAGGGGCCGTTCCGCTGGGTCGCTTTGTCTGGCCAGAAAGAAGACATTTACAAGACGGACGAGGCGATAATGAACCTCTTCCCGGATAACGACCATCTGAGCCGTTGGCTTACAATGGCACAGGAGAATGTGGAATTTCAGGGGCTTCCCGCACGGATCTGCTGGCTTGGATATGGCGAGCGTGCAAAAGCCGGCCTAAAGCTAAACGAAATGGTAGCCTCCGGGGAGCTCAAGGCTCCGATCGTCATTGGCCGCGATCATCTCGACTGCGGCTCTGTTGCCTCACCAAACCGCGAAACCGAGGCGATGAAGGACGGCTCCGATGCGATCGCCGATTGGGTTTACCTTAACGCGATGATCAATGTAGCCGGTGGCGCGACGTGGGTTTCGCTTCATCACGGAGGCGGCGTCGGGATCGGATATTCACTGCATGCGGGCCAGGTCATCGTCGCCGACGGAACACCGGAGGCCGCGGCACGGATCGAGCGTGTCCTAACAACCGACCCCGGAATGGGCGTCATCCGCCACGTCGACGCGGGCTATGAAGAAGCAATCGAATTCGCGGAAAAGAACGGCGTTGTCGTACCGATGAAGCAAGGAGAGTAGCTCAGATGAAGAAAGTAATATTCTTTTGTTTAGTCGTAGGTTTGTCCCTGATCGGTGTTCAGGGACAAGCAAAGATGTCCGATAAGGATATGAATGGCGTTAAGGGACCTGTCAGATCCATGCGCGAGGAATACCAAACGGTTCGCGGTATCGAAAGTAAAGGCGAAAAACCGGATTACTCAAGGAAGACATTTCAAGAAGTAGATTTTGACGAATCGGGGGGAATCACAACAATTCGTTATCCTGACGAAAGTGAACTTGCCTTTGATATCGTCGACGGCTTCAAGGCCTTTCATTATGTAAAGAAGGCTAAGCCGCCGAGATTTACGGTAATGAGGGTGCAATCCGAACCTCTCAAAAAGGAGGAGAAACTAACGCCTCCCGACCCGCGGTATGAGATCCGCTACGTTTACGAATACGATAAGAACGGCCGCGTAAAAACTGAGAAAGAGTACGACAATACCGGCAAGCCCTTCCGAACTAGGAGCTTTGAGTATGACGATAACGGCAATGTGTCACAAATGCGTGAAGAGACATCGGTAGCGATCGAGAAACATAAGTACAAGTACGACAGAAACGGTCTTTTAGTTGAAGACCTCGAAGAACGCAACATCAAAGGTCCGGGAACGGACAGTACGGGCCGAAAGGTCTATTCGGACTATAAGATCGACGATCATGGAAACTGGGTCGAGCGTAAAGTAACTTACTATTACGAAGACCGTGGGCTCCCCGAATACAACATCAAAGCATCAAAATGGGATATTGAGACATTAGAATTCCGGTCTTTTGTCTACTATTGAATCCCCGAGACCGAGCGTAGGACGCGGTCGCATTATCTTACCATCTGGAAACGGGTCCTGTGGTAATCTCCCGAGCATAGGCGTCATCCGCCACGTCGATGCTGGATACGACGAAGCGATCGAATTCGGGGAAAAGAACGACGTAACCGTACCAATGACGCTAGGACAGTAGCTCGATTTCGCAGAGAAGAATGATTTTAGCAATGTGATTTGATGAACAGATGAAATATCTACTGCTATTCACGACGTTTCTTTTCTTGATAAACCTTTCGGTATTTGGCCAGGACCCAACTCCTAAGGGCGCCAGCAGATTCTTTAGTGAACGCGGCGGACTCAGCCCCTCATCGAGTAGAGTAGACATCCTTGAACAGGTAGCCGGAAATAACATAGACGGCGTTGAAGGTGGTGGAGGGATAGCGGATTGGACCAAGGTTGATGGGCGCGTCTTCGCCAGAGCTGCTTGGATGATAGAGATCGATGAGTTAAAGGAAAATTATGGCGCTTCTGACCTCGAACAGGCTCTTGCCGCGGAGATGCAAAAGAGACTTTTATCTGAAGGCTTCATCCTTACGCCAAAGAAGTTTGACCTCCATTACGTTAGGTACCAGAAAGGCACAACGGTCGGTACCGTAGAAGTTCGATCCTTCTTTCTAGGTAGTGGCAACTTGCCGTGGCGTCTAGAATTCATCTTTAACGAAAGCTATCTCCCCAACTGAGCCAAGGATAGTCTTCCGCAGCTGCGTTCAGCGTAAACCGGCGCCGCAGGCTCGCTCGGTGATCACTCGAAAGTGGTACCCCATGGCTGCGAGCGTCAATCCATGTTTTATCTGGCGACGATTCGTGGTCAAGAGCTTATAGATGTATTTCCAGAACATCAGGCGTTCCCTGTCGCGTATACCGAGCTTGGTTATGATTCGCCAGAGAGCTTTTAGATCTGACCTCAAGGTCGTCCGCCGCGGGTCACGTCGTTCTTGGCCAAAGTACGACAGGCACGCCAGGGCCCGTGCATAATATTCTTTTGGGCTGTAGATATTCGAGAGTACGGTCTTAAAGCCTTCAACAAGACGCTCTCGCGGCATCTTAGGTTCGAAGTTGATCGAGCAATCAGAATTATTGCCCGAGTGATAGCCCACAAGCCGTCCTTCTTTTTCAAGCCTGCGCCAAAGCTGCGTGTCAGGCAGTGCCGACAGTAACCCAACCATCGCGAGCGGGATCGCGCTATTGCGAATAAAATCGATCTGCCGGTCGAAAATATCATCCGGGTCGTTATCAAAGCCAACTATGAAGCCGGCCATCACCTCGAGGCCATAGCCCTGGATCTTCCGGATCGAATCAATTAGGCTGCGTTTTGTATTCTGCGTCTTTTGAGCCTCTTTAAGGCTCTCCTCTACCGGCGTTTCGATGCCAACAAACACGCGGCTAAAGCCCGCAGTTCGCATCTGGTCGAGCAGCACTTCGTCCTCGGCAAGATTTAGGCTTGCCTCGGTGAAGTAAGAGAACGGATACGCATTCGTCTCGTTCCACTCGATCAGCTTCGGCATCAGGAATCGCACGTTCTTCTTGTTCCCGATAAAATTGTCGTCAACAATGAATACCGGACCGCGCCAACCCGCCTCTTTCAGATGGTCAAGCTCATTCAGCATCTGCTCCGGCGACTTTGTGCGAGGTACGCGGCCGTAGATCTCGATAATGTCGCAGAACTCGCAGTTGAAAGGGCATCCGCGCGAATATTGCAGGTTCATCGAGCTGTAGTTCGATAGATCGATCAAACTGTAGTCCGGCGGAGGCGTCTCGGCGAGCGAAGGCCTTGTCTCGGCCCTATAAACCTTTGCCGGAATGCCAAGCTCAAGCTCGCGAAGGAACTCAGGAAAAGTATCTTCGGCCTCGCCCACGAAAATATGGTCGGCGTCGGGCAGTTTCTCTGCGCTGGTCGAGACATATGGCCCACCAACGACCGTTCGCTTTCCGAACTTACGGGCGCGGTTCACGATATCTTCGAGCGAGTCCTTTTGCACGATCATCGCACTCGAAAAGACCATTTCTGCCCACTCGATGTCCGCGTCCGTGAGTTCGGTCACGTTCGTGTCCACAAGACGCCGTTCCCAGTCTGTAGGAAGCATCGACGAGATCGTCATCAAGCCGAGAGGCGGAAAGGCCGCTTTTTTCCCCTCGAAATACAACGCATGATGAAAGCTCCAGTAGGTGTCGGGAAATTTCGGGTAGGCAAATAGAACTCGCATTTCTAGACCATACGCGCTGTCAAAACAACTATCAATAGATTTTGCGGGTTGTTACAAAATTACGACAAAGCATGCGGTTCTGTTAGTTTCCTCGATGTGCGGATCTTCCGATAGGCTTGAACGGGTTGAGGTTAGCTTGATACTATCCGTCCTATGGAAATCAACGTAGGGCATCCGTCCACACTCCCGTCCTTTGGACTTCGAGCACTATCCGTACAAGCTCTTCTGCTTTTCGCCGCGGCGTTCTTGCTACCTGCGGGTTTTCATGCGGCCGGCTTGCCCGTAAGGCTGCTACTGCCGATGCATTGGCCGGTCATCCTCGTTGGGCTTTGTTATGGATGGCGTTCAGGTCTGATCGTCGGTGCTCTCGCCCCGGCCGCTAGCTTTTTGATCTCCGGGCATCCGCTGCCGCACATCCTGCCGTCGATGACACTCGAACTCGCCGCCTATGGCGGCCTTGCCGGACTATTCAGGCAAACGTTTCGAATGAACGGGTTCGCTTCAACGGCGCTGTCGATCGTTGGCGGTCGCCTCGTTTTCGTTGCGATCGTGCTTGCAACCGCTGCGGTAGCTCAGCCATTTTTTGAGTACGCAAAGGCCGCTCTGGTGCCTGGCATTCCGACCGCTCTCGGCCAGGTAGTTCTCCTGCCGGTTATTGCACGCTGGTGGGTAACGCGTGAAAGCCGCGTGCGGTGATCCGTAAACGGCAAAGTTCGAATTCCCCGCTTCTTCCTAAAATGCAAAACGGATGCAACACAAGATCGCATCCGTTTCGAATACCAGCTTCGGTGCCATCCCAATCTTCACCAACGGCGATATTGCCGATGATAATGTCTCGGGATCTTCCGGTAATGCCGCTTTTTCGGCTTCAAAGCATAGGTGTAAAGCGCCCCGCTTCCGGCTCCGATGCCCGAACCGATCAGCATTCCCTTGCGGCCGCCGATTATGCCGCCAAGCAGTGCACCGCCGCCCGTCGCTGCCGCGATGTTGATCAGGTTTCTATGCCGCCGATAAAAGCTCGGCTTTCGAGTCGGCACCCAGTAAGTTCGGCCCGCCCGATGTACTTTCCGATAATATTGTTGAGCAGATGCGTTTTGCGGTGCAGCAAGAATGAATCCAACTGCAAAGAACGAAAACAGCATTGCAAAAAGCGTGAATTTCTTCATATCAGTCTCCTCTTGTTGAATTGTCTGGGAAGAGAGGCGGACCTGTTGAAGGGGAAAGCATTGAGCCCGCGGTCTTTGCAAGAACCGAATTCTCCATTAGTGTAACACTTTCTTCTGTATGCGTGCGAACAGAAGGGTAAATTTTGCCTTCGAGCGTGCTATACTCTCAACAAATGAGCACACAATTCGATCTCACCTCGCGGCCCGAAGGATCTGTGTTTTTCTCGCGCAATGACCCGAACGACCCTCGTTTGGGCGAATTTGTCCGTCACACCGCGGACCATTACGACAACGCCGATATTGTCATCATCGGTTGCCCTCAGGATGAAGGGGTGAGGCGAAATGGTGGCCGCGTCGGTGCCGCCGAGGCTCCAAACGCGATACGCCGGCAATTCTACAAACTCACAACCTTTAATATCCGCAAACGCATATTCGACCTCGGTGACGTGAAATGGGCGGGTTCACTCGAGGCCACTCATGATGCAATGACCGAAGTCGTCAAGGCCGTCCTGCACGAAGGAAGGCGGGTGATCGTGCTCGGCGGTGGAAATGACATCTCGTATGCGGACGGGAAGGCAATGTCTGAGGTTTTTGGGCGGGATTGGTGGATCGCGGTCAATGTAGATGCTCATCTCGACGTGCGTGTTTCTGAAGAGCGAAACAGCGGCACGCCATACCGACAGCTTCTCGACGATGGCCTTCTCTTGCCTAAATATTTCTATGAGGTCGGTTTTCAATCGCATCTCGCCTCGCCGATCTATTACGAATACATTCGCGACCTCGGCGTCAACCGCATCAGCCTTGAGCTGGTTCGCTCCCGGTCCGAGGCCGATATCGAGCTTCGAGAAAGCATCCGAAACAAGTTCATTGGCCAGAGCTCATCGCTGAATACTTTCTTCGGGTTCGATATGGACGTCGTGCGTTCCGCCGATTCGCCCGGCGTTTCTGCTCCATCACCGCTAGGGCTCCGCGCGGGCGAATTCATACAGCTCGTAAAATACGCAGCGAGCCTCGCGAACACAAAGCTGATCGAATTCAGCGAGATGAATCCGAAATACGATATCGACGACCGTACCGCAAAACTTGTCGCGGTGGCAATGCATCGCTTCTGCACGGGCGTATCATAGCGTTTGGCATGAATCCGGGGCTCGATCTCGTTCATTTGACGGTTTCAGCATCAAAAACCTCGCGCGTTTGAGCCCTTCTTCCCTTGACACTACCGCTGTATCTTTGGCATTCTTTAGGTTCGCTTTTTACTTTGTTTTCAATAACTAGAAGCGATGCAGGCACTTAGCTCAGTGGTAGAGCACTACCTTGACACGGTAGGGGTCAGCAGTTCAACTCTGCTAGTGCCTACCATTTATATTTTCCGATAAGATGCTTTCAAAGAACTTTGCTTTTTGGATAACTACTACGACCCGCCGCTAGTTCGGCGGGACAATTAGGGTGTGCAACGATTCACCCGCAGCAAAGTCGCTCTTATAGGATCCGATCATTTTAGTAGTAGGAAGTTGTTAATTGGCAATTTGCCAGATCGTTAATTGGTTGGTCCTCAGCGGCTTTTAGGCTGCTGGTGGTTGGTTTCTGACCAATTCTCAATGGAAATTTACAATTAACAATAATATGAGCGAACTGAACGTAAAATTTGGCGAAAACTCGCGCACGATCCCCGCGCCGGCGACGGTCATTGATGCCATCAAGGCGTTTGACCGCGATGTGTTGAAGAACACGATCGCCGCCAAGGTGAATGGCGAGGAGGTCGATCTTAACCGCGAACTTGCTGCTGCTGATGAGGCCATTTCGATCGAACCGATCACGAATGATTCGCGTGATGGGCTTGAGGTCATACGCCATTCGACCGCTCACCTACTAGCCGCTGCACTTCTTGATCTTTTCCCGGGCACGAAACTTGGTGTTGGCCCGGCACTGCTCGACGATCCGCGATACGGTTTTTATTACGACATCATCGCCCCGCGGAACCTGACCACGGATGACCTTCCAGTTATCGAGAAGAAGATGCGGGAGATGGCAAAACGCGATCTCAAGTACCGCCGAGAGGTCGTCGAAAAAGCTGAGATCTTAAAGATCTTCGCGGAACGCAATGAGCCGCTTAAATGCGAGCTCATCGAGGAAAAGGCCGATGACAAGGCGACGATCTACTACATCGACGGCTCGCCATTCATCGATTTCTGTCTCGGCCCGCACGTCCAGCACACCGGAAAGCTAAAAGCCTTCAAGTTGCTGGCCATTTCCGGAGCTTACTGGCGCGGAGATGCCGAGCGCGAGCAGATGCAGCGTATCTACGGCACTGCCTTCGCGACGCAGGCTGAATTGGACGCTTGGCTCAAACAGCGTGAGGAAGCCGAAAAGCGTGATCATCGCAAGCTCGGTCGCGAACTCGACCTTTTTTCGATCGACGACGATTACGGCCAAGGCCTCATACTTTGGCATCCGAAAGGCGGCATCGTTCGCAACGAGATGGAGCGGCTTCTGAAAGAGGAGCTCGAGCGTCGCGGGTACAGCTTTGTCTACACGCCGCATATCGCCAAACGGCAGCTGTGGTTTACGAGCGGTCACGAGGGCAACTATGCGGATTCCATGTACGCTCCGACGCGCATCGAGGACGAGGAATACCGCCTCAAGCCGATGAATTGTCCTTTCCATATCGGCATTTACAAATCGAACCAGCGTTCATACCGTGATCTTCCGCAACGCTATTCGGAAATGGGCACGGTCTATCGTGCTGAACTCTCGGGAACGCTTCACGGCCTGATGCGCGTACGTGGATTCACGGTCGATGATGCACATCTTTTCGTCCGGCCCGACCAGGTGCAGAACGAGGTCGTTGATTGCCTCGATTTTGCCATCAAGGTTCTCGATATTTATGGCTTTGAAAGCGTAAAGTTCGAGCTGTCCGTTCGCGGAACTGCTGAAAATAAAGGCTATCTTGGTGCTGATGAAGATTGGGCGTCCGCCGAAGCACAGCTTGCCGCAGCTCTTGATGGACGCGGCATCTCTTACGAACGCATCGAAGGAGAGGCCGCATTCTACGGCCCGAAGATCGACATTAAGATCGAGGATGCCATAGGCCGCGTCTGGCAGCTCGGTACGATACAGTTGGATTTCAATCTTCCTGAGCGTTTTCAGCTTGAATACACGGGCGAAGATAACCAAAAGCATCGGCCGTTCATGATCCACCGAGCCTTGTTCGGGTCGATCGAGCGGTTCTTTGGTGTGCTTATCGAACACTATGCCGGGGCCTTCCCTCTCTGGCTCGCTCCGGTGCAGGTGGCCGTTTTGCCGATCACGGACCGTATCAATGATTACGCGTCGGAGATCGCCGAAACCCTTCGCAGCAAGGGTTTTCGTGTAGAATTGAATTCCCGCAGCGACAAGATCGGGGCAAAGATCCGCGATGCTCAGCTGCAGAAGATCCCATATATGCTTATCCTCGGGGATAAGGAGTTTGAAGATAGACAGGTCGCGGTTCGCGACCGTAAGATAGGCGACCTCGGTGCTATTTCGCTCGAAGAATTCATCGCAAAGATCGATGAAGAGCGTACGAACCGTAGCCGCTAGGATATAGACAAAAGGAGGCGTTATCGCAAGAAGATTTGGTGGAAATAGATTCAAGCCGCGGTTTCGTGAGCCGCAGCACCGGACAAACGAACGCATTCGCGTTCCTTCGGTTCGCGTAGTCCTCGAAGACGGCGGAACGCTCGGTCTTATGGACACGCGGGACGCGATCCAGGAAGCACGGAATCGCGGTCTCGACCTTGTTGAGATCGCATCCAACGCGAAACCGCCGGTTTGTAAGATCATCGACTACGGCAAATTCCTTTATGAGCAAAAGAAAAAGGCTCACGAAGCGAAGAAGAAGCAGGTGACGGTGCAGGTCAAAGAGATCAAGTTTCGCCCCGGAACCGATGACCACGACTACGAATACCGTCGGGACAATGCCAAACGTTGGCTCTCTGAGGGTGACAAGGTTCGGGCCGCCATTGCATTCCGCGGACGCGAAATGACGCACCGCGAACTGGGAGCGAAGATCCTCGCCCGTCTGACGACCGAGCTTGCGGAGTACGGCGATATCGAGGTCGCACCAAAGATGGAAGGTTATCAGATGTTCACGATCCTTGCCCCAAAGAAGAGCAAGGCCGCCATCACGAAGCACACTTCCGTCGCTCCGAATAAGGGCGATGAGGTCGAAAAGCCGAAGAAGGCCGCAAAGCCCACTGCTCCAAAGGTTGAAAAGCCGAAGACAGAGGACGACGAAGACGACATCTTTTAAGATTTTTATTGTAAGGAGTTAGATTTTTATGCCGAAACTTAAGACACACAAAGGCGCAGCAAAGCGTTTTCGCTCGACAGCGACGGGCAAATTCAAACGCGGCCACAGCCATGCGCGTCATATTTTGACGAAGAAGACGAACAAGAGAAAGCGCAATCTCGATATTGATGTGCTTGTCTCCGAAGGCGACCAGAAGCGCGTTGAGAAGATGCTTCCCTACGGCCGCGACTAGAAATTACGGCGTCCTTTCGGCAGTTTGCCGATGACGTTGAAGTGAACTTTTATACATCGGAAGCAGGAATATTCGTCGAATTGACGTCGGGTCATGAGATCCGGCATTTCGCATCCAGCATTCCGCAATTGGAGGAATTATGCCAAGAGCAAAACGTGGTAATAAGCGTACCGAAAAACGCAAAAAGATATTAGCTTTAGCCAAAGGCTATCGCGGAACAAAATCAAAACTCTATCGCTCAGCGAAAGAATCGGTCGAGCGTGCACTGAATTTCGCCTATACGGGCCGCAAGCTTAAGAAGCGCGACTTCCGCAAACTTTGGATCGTCCGCATCAATGCGGCGTGCCGCCTGAATGACATAAAGTATTCGCAGTTCATTCACGGCCTTAACCTCGCCGAGATCGAACTCGACCGTAAGGTCCTGGCCGATATGGCCGTAAAACAGCCTGAGGCTTTCGCGGCGGTTGTGGGACAGGCGAAGGACGCATTGGGTAAGCAAGCTGCGGCCTAATGAAGAAATGACCTTCGAAAGGTTATTTAAGGGAATCTCGAGCGCCTCGCTGTTGATCTTTTTTAGCGGGGCGGTTCTTTCATGCACCCTTGCCGAGGGTGTTTCGGCCGATCAGGTTGAAGCCGAACACCTCGCCTACCTTCGAGCATTGCATTGGCCTGCCATCGTATTAGGTGTCGGCACGATAGTGATTTTCTTCCTTCGCCGCTTCAAGGGAATAGTGATCTTGCTATTAGCAGCTTCCGCCCTTGCTATAAGCCCGGGCTGGTACGCCTCGAGCGCCGCGATTGATCCTGCCTGCGGCCCGGTCGGTGGGTTCGGAACAAAAGTCGTCCTGAGCGTAGTCGCCATATGCTTCCTTATTCAGCTCACCCTTTGGAGCGTCGAACGGTTAAGAATACGGTGGCCATCTTAGGCTGACACACTCTTCCCGATCCCCAATTCGGCCTTAGCCTCCGCGAATTTTTCAACCGCAAAATCCAGGTCCTCTTTCGAATGTGCCGCAGACACTTGCGTTCTGATCCTCGCCTTGCCTTTCGGTACGACCGGGAACGAGAACGGGATCACATACACGCCTTTTGCAAGCAGGACTTCCGCCATTTGAACCGCCGGCCGTGCCTCGCCGAACATCACTGGCACTATCGGATGCTCGCCCGGCAAAACGTCAAGCCCGATCGACGCGATCTTCTCGCGAAAATACTTTGTGTTCTCCATCAGGCGGTCGCGCAAGGCGGTCGAAGCCATTAGATTATCCAACGCAGCGATCGACGCCGCGACGATCGGCGGTGCGACCGAATTGCTGAACAGATACGGACGCGAACGCTGTCTGAGGAGTTCGATCATCTCTTTTTTGCCGCTTGCATATCCGCCGCTTGCCCCACCAAGAGCCTTGCCGAGCGTGCCGGTGATGACGTCAACTCGATCCATGACGTTGTGATGTTCGTGAGTCCCTCTGCCGCTCTTGCCCATAAAGCCAACGGCGTGCGAATCATCGACCATCACGAGTGCATCGTGCTTTTCGGCAAGGTCGCAGATCGCGGGCAGATTCGCAATATAACCATCCATCGAGAACACGCCGTCCGTTGCGATCATCTTGAATCGTGCGGCTTTCGCTTCGACTAGTTTTGCTTCGAGGTCTGCCATATCGCTGTTCTTGTAGCGAAAACGCTGAGCCTTGCACAGCCTGACGCCGTCGATGATGCTCGCGTGATTTAGTTCATCGGAAATGACGGCATCTTCTTCGCCCAGGAGCGTCTCGAACAGACCGCCGTTTGCGTCGAAGCAGCTTGTGTAGAGAATGGTGTCCTCGGTGCCTAAGAATTCGCTGATCTTCTCTTCGAGTTCTTTGTGAATAGCCTGCGTCCCGCAGATGAACCGAACGCTCGACAAGCCATAGCCCCATTCGTCGAGGCTTTTGCGTGCCGCGTCAATGACGATCGGATCATCCGACAATCCCAGGTAATTATTCGCGCACATGTTGAGGACCTCGCGGCCGCCAACCTCGATCCGCGCATCCTGCGGCCCGTCGATCACACGCTCCGACTTATAAAGCCCCGCGTCCCTAATCTCGCTAATAGTTGCTTCTAAATGTTGTTTGAAATTTGAATACATATGCTAACGCGAACTTACCCAAACCCCCAATCGACGAATAAATTTGATCCCTAAGGTTACCACGGCTAGCAACCCGAGGTTGAGAGCCAATATTCCCCAGCCTTCGCCACGGAAAATAACGACCAATGTGCTCCCGGCGAGCAGCAGCCACAGGAGCAGAAGCACAAACAAACATCCGCTCGGGGACTTTTCCGCTGCGTTCGGGTTGTTGAAATATTGCTTGGCCATGTCGTTTGAATGAACGGCGGCAGAGCCGTTGCCTAGATCTCCTCAAAATCAAGAACAACCTTGCCGCAGTTGCCTTCTTTTATGGTGTTGAAGTTTTTTTGGATATCACGCTGCAAGAAGCAGAAGAACCCAGTCGCTATCGGTCGCGGTCCTGACTCGGGCTTGGAACCCAGTCGCTATCGCTCCCGGTTCTGACATGAAATATTAGAACTTTCGTTTGTTATCTGTAACTTTTGTTTGTTATTTGCGATTTTTCTCTGTTATTTCCAATTTTTCTCTGAAATATCGAACTTTCGCCTGAATTATCGACTTTTTCCTCGAATTAACAAACTTTCGCGTGATCTATCGAATTTTTTAGCGATCTCGTCGATTCCCCGCTGCCGCAAGCGATTCTCGCCCGAAATGATCGATCCGACAAGCGATGAGAGCGATTTCTTTCTGATCTCCACAACGTTTGCATGTTTTAGTCGATTCATTTACGCCTGGCTGTCGTTCACCAGTTGAATCGTAAACGGCGTCAGGTCAAGGTGTTCCCCTGTCCGCGGAACCAACATTTGATAAAAATTCGGCTCAGGATTTGTTATATGGATATGCCAGTAGGTTTTTCCGTTTCTTATTGTCGTATTTAGGTGAGGAAGTTTCTCACCTAAAACATCGAAGGGCAGGAGGAAAGCAAAGTTCGCGTCCACGCAACCCAGTGCCAAAAACCCACTCGTCACCCTCTCTAGGAACTCCTGCCAAGGAGTATGATGTGCATACCAATACTTAACGTTTTTCTCCGCATAGAACTTGGATACCGTGCAAGCAACACCGATTGATCGATCGCTAGAGGAATATAGCGCACGACTTTTCTTTATCAGCTTCGCTCCGCTCGACCGCTCTACACTACGAAGAATGCTGGCACGCATTGAATCTATTAACGTCAAGTCCGTACGGTCCTGAACGAATGTGGATTCATTGGAATCGTTGCTCTCCGCTTCCGGGCGACTCTCATTCTCGACGACGGCTTCGACATCTTGAGCGGCGGTGAACAATACGTCCACAAGGCGGTCCAATCGTGTGTATTCCATCGGTATAAGAACGCTACGGATCTTCTCTGCTGTTACTGCATCTTCCGTATTCTCCTTGAGACGAACCAGGCTAATCAGTGAGTCGACACTAATCAAACGCATGTCCCAAGCGTGACGCGACCCGCGAACCTGTGCTTCTAGCTGCCCAGTGTCGTACCTACCCACAACAAGCAACATCGAATTTTCACCGGAGATATTGGAAGTCGACACTAAATTGTCACGGTAATTGGCGATGGTATCGACGGAGATGCTGTAAGTGTCTGTCGTTTTCACTTCAATCAGGAGCGTGTGATTCTCCGGACTGCGCCAGAGACCGTCATTCCCCACGGCGTTCCGCGTTCCCTGATAGCGGCCATTGTCCACATCGTAGTCAAGGCGACGACCAAGCTCATTAACTATGTCCTGGAGCACCTTGCCATTGCCGTCAAATCGCCGAGTCAAACATTGATCGGCATATTCGCCGAGCTTCTCGCTTGAAACCTGAGAGAAGAAAAGTCGAAGTTCGCGCGAACATTCCGACTCATCGAGTAAATGACCGTCGCCAGCTGTTGCCAGTAGTTGCTCGATCGAAAATTCAAGTATCGCGTCCGGGTTTGTATCCCAAATAGAAATTAGCGGCATAATCCTGTTATATCTCCTCGAAGTCTAGCACGACCTTGCCGCAGTTTCCTTCTTTGATGGCTTCGAAGCCGTGTTCGAAGTCTTTGTAGGAATAGCGGTGGGTGACGACGGGGGAGATGTCGACGCCGGCGTCGAGGAGGTTGGACATCTGGTACCAGGTCTCGTACATCTGGCGTCCGTAGATGCCTTTGATGTGGAGCATATTGAAGACGATCTTGTTCCAGTCGATGGCGAAATCTTTGTTCGGAATGCCGAGCATCGCGATGCGGCCGCCGTGGAACATATTGTCGATCATATCTTTGAACGCGCTCGGAACGCCCGACATCTCAAACCCGACGTCAAAGCCCTCTTTCATCCCGAGTTCTTCCTGCACGTCCTTGATCGAACGCTTTGAAACGTTGACCGCGACGGTTACGTTACCCATCTTGCGCGCGAGGTCTAGGCGAAATTCGTTGATGTCGGCGATAACGATGTGGCGTGCACCGGCGTGTCTTGCAACCGCGGCGGCCATGATGCCGATCGGGCCGGCCCCCGTGATCAGAACGTCCTCGCCGAAGACCTCGAACGCCAACGCTGTGTGAACCGCATTCCCGAACGGGTCGAAGATCGCTGCAACGTCGAGGTCGATGTCAGGCTTGTGTTTCCAGATGTTCGTGACCGGAACGGCGATGTATTCCGCAAACCCGCCATTCGTATTGACGCCGATGCCGCGCGTGTTGGCGCACAAAGCACGCTGGCCCGCCATGCAGTTACGACAGCGGCCGCAGACCAGGTGTCCTTCGGCACTTACGATGTCGCCAACGGCGAAATCAACAACGTTCGAGCCGATATCAACGATCTCGCCAACGAATTCGTGCCCGATCGTCGTCGGAACCTTGATCGTGTTCTGTGCCCATTCGTCCCAGTTGTAAATATGAAGGTCTGTGCCGCAGATGCCGCCGCGTTTTACACGGATCATCACGTCGTTGATGGTCAATTTCGGTTCGGGAACATCCTCGATCCACAGTCCGGGTTCAGCTTTGCTTTTTACGATCGCTTTCATTTAGGGGATCTCTCAACAATAGAAGTATTGGAATTTTCTCTCACGATGATAACAGAGTTATTTCTGCGGAACGAAGACACGTCGTGGTGCCGCTTCAGTGCCGCAAATTTACGGTTTTCCGTGATTATTGCTAATATATTCTGTTTTCAGTGTCCTTAGGCTTCCATGACGCCGAAGACAACACTCTATATGATCGAAGAAAGAGCGACTGTCGAAGCCGCAAAGGCGGCTTTCGATGGCGAATTTGAAAAATTTGACGACCAGCCAACACTCAACGGCGAAGATGCCGGCGCGTTGTTGAGCGAGGTTGGTACTCTGCGTGTCCGCCATACGGGCAAGAAGAGTCTGCTGGCCGAAGCGAAGAAGCTTATCGGCAAGGTTTCGCCAGAGCAACGAGGCGAATTCGGCCAGTTCGTCCAGTCGGTCGAGCGCTCGATCGTCGAACGCCTCGATGCTGCCGAGAACCGCTTAAAAGCCGCCGTTCTTGAGGCGAAGACCGAGGCCGAACGCATCGACGTGACTATTCCTGGTCGACGCGTGAAGCGTGGCACGCTCCATCCGATCACGATCGTTCGCCAGCGGATCGAAGAGATCTTCGTCTCGATGGGATATTCGATCGAGGATGACCGCGAGATCGAGACGGACTACTACAATTTCGACGCATTGAACATTCCTGAAGGTCATCCTGCACGCGAATCTCAGGATACGTTCTACACGACCGATGGTTTTGCATTGCGCTCGCAGACCTCGACGGTGCAAATCAGAGCAATGGAGCGTCGAGGCGTACCGATACGCATCATCGCGCCGGGTAAGGTCTTTCGTCGAGATACACCAGATATGACGCATGTACCGATGTTCCACCAGATCGAAGGTCTTTGCGTCGATAAGGGCATCACGATGGCTCATCTAAAAGGCACAGTTACCGAATGGCTTAAACGTCTTTTTGGTGAAGATACCGTTACTCGATTTCGACCATCATACTTTCCTTTTACGGAACCTTCGGCAGAATTCGACTTTTCTTGCTTCAAATGTCATGGAACAGGAAAGCTCGATGGCGAAAGGTGTCGTCCTTGTAAGGGTTCGGGTTGGATCGAACTTGGTGGCTCAGGAATGGTGCATCCAAATGTCCTCAAGGCCTGTGGTGTTGACCCGACCGTGTACTCAGGATTCGCATTCGGCTTCGGACTCGAACGTATGGCCGCGCTTATGTATTCCATCGACGACATCAGGCATCTTTTTGAGAATGATGTACGGTTTCTGGAGCAGTTTGGATAGGTGGATAGTTTCGACCCGGTAATATCCGCTCACAAACACTCGAGCAACCATCGTGAGGAGATCCTTTCGAGCAATATTGTTGGATGCTTCTATTGTTTGAACATCTATAAGCCGACTGAGATCCACGAATGGATCGACTCGGATGACAGTTGTGCACTTTGTCCGAAATGCGGCATCGATTCTGTTATCGGATCGAATTCCGGATATCCGATCAACGATGAATTTCTGCGAAGGATGCGATCGCACTGGTTTTAGCAAATGAACATTAGTTACAACTGGTTAAAGGACCTTATCGACCTTGATCTTTCCGCCGAAGAAACGGCGGCCGCGTTGACGCGCGTTGGGCTGGCCGTCGAGGGTATGGAGCGTCATGGTGATGACACGGTCTTTGACGTCGATATCACGTCAAACAGACCCGACTGCCTTTCTCATCTGGGTGTGGCACGCGAGCTCGCAGCAGCGACCGGCAGAGCTCTTGACGTATTCGACCCCGAACCGGAGATCCCGATGCCGCCGGTGCTTGCTCACGACATCGTCCGCATCGACGATCCGTCGCGCTGCTATCGTTTCACCGCCCGGATCATCCGCGGCGTTAAGGTCGGGCCCTCGCCGGATTGGCTCGTCGAACGGCTGGAGGCACTTGGCGAGCGTTCGATCAACAACGTTGCAGATATTACGAACTATGTAATGCTCGAACTCGGACAGCCTATGCACTCGTTCGATCTCGACAAACTCGCAGGCGGACGCATCATTGTCCGTCCGGCAAAGACTGGCGAAACACTCGTGACGCTCGACGACGTTGAGCGAAAGTTCGATGAAACGATGCTCGTCGTCTGCGACGCGGAAAAACCGGTTGCGATCGGCGGCGTAATGGGCGGCCGCGATTCGGGTATTACAGATTCGACAGTCAATGTGCTTCTTGAGGTCGCATATTTTCGGCCGGATTCCGTACGCACGCTCGCACGCAAGCTTGTAATGGGCAGCGAGGCGAGCCATCGCTTCGAGCGCGGCGTAGATATTGACAATATCGTTCGGGCATCGCAGCGTGCCGCAAACCTGATCGTCGAACTTGCGGGCGGGCAGAAGGGTGAATTCATCGATATCTATCCAACCCCGATACATCCGCCCGAGATCGAGTGTGGCGATATTTCAGCGGCAACGGCTCGTTTGACCGGCCTTGACGTGGCTGATCCTGATGCGGTCGCGATACTCGATTCGCTCGGCATTAAAAGCCGTGAGGAGAATGGGTCGCGCGTCTATTCGTCGCCGTCCTGGCGTTACGATATCGCCCTCGAAGAGGACCTCGTCGAAGAGGTCGCACGCCACGCGGGTTACGAGAATATCAAGGAAGAGCTTCCGGCGGCTCGTGGTGCCGGGGAATTCCAGGCGGGCGAACCGCGAAAAGCTGCGATCCGGACATACCTTCGCGACCTCGGGTACAGCGAAGCTCTCTCTTACAGCTTCATCGACACGGCCTGGGACGACGTATTCGAACCGGTTCCACGTTTGGACGCAGCGGAGCCTTCACAGCCCGTTACTCTGCGAGATTCTGTGATCGAGAACGCGATCCGTATGCGGCAGACGGCTCTGCCCGGCCTGCTCGACGGCGTAAAACTCAACAATAACCATCAGATCCGCGACGTTAAGCTGTTTGAGATCGGCAAGGCCTTTCTTGCGGAAAAACCCGGAGAGCTTCCGACTGAACGCGAAATACTTGCGTTCGCGGCGTCGGGCGGCGAGGTTCTTGCTGACAAGGCAGCCGCCGAACGGCCGCTGGATTTTTTTGATATCAAAGGCGCGGTAGAATCCGCCTTCGAAGCCGCCGGCGTTGTGAACGCGGAGTTCGAAGCCGCCGATGTCAAGCATCTCCGAGCCGGGCAAGCAGCCGCTATTTCGATCGATGGTGCAAAGGTCGGCTCGGTCGGCCGCCTTTCCGAAGAGATCGCAGCAAAGTACAAGTTTCGCCAACCCGTTTATGTTGCGGAGCTCGACCTGAGCAGCGCTCTAGCCGCAGAGCGGAAGATTACGAGTTACACGCCGATCGCGAAATTCCCTTCCGTCCGACGCGACGTTACGGTCGAGGTTGGCCGCACGCCATCGGTTGCAGACATCCTTCGGGTTGCGCGTTCGTTGGGAGAAGAGCTGATCAAGGACATCAATCTAGTTTCCGTTTTTGAAGGCGGAACTCTCGCTCCGGGGAGGCGTGCCGTATCGATACGCGTCGAATACCGAAGCGATACGAAGACGCTTTCTGAGGAAGACGTCGAGTACGCTTACTCTCGTTTTCTAGCGCGCCTCGATAGCGAACTTGGACTACGTCCAAGAAAATGAAGTTTCTTTTCACCCTCGCTTGAAGTTCGCGGCGATTCGTTCAATAATCAATCACCACGAACTTCTCGCGGCAACACTTTTGGAGTCCCAATCGAATGAACGGCCTTTCTGGAATGGAAAAATTCTCGCACCTTGAGGATAAGATCTACCTAACTATCGAGCTTGTTAAGAAGCTTCGCGAGGAGAACGAGCGTCTCGAGGGCGAAGTTTCGCGGCTTCGAACAGAACTCTCCCAAGCGGCCGCCGGCGACGGCGGCGGCGAAAAGGTCAACGAACTTTTGGGTGAACGCGAGGCGATCCAGGCGAAGGTAGAGGCAATGCTCGATGCACTTGCAGAGATCGATCCCGAAATAGCGGCGGCCGTTGCCGGCTGATCAAGTTATGAACGAAGATACGACATCGACTCTGCGTGTCGAGATCTACAATCAGACGTACAGCATTCGCTCCGATGGCGATAACACATATATCCACGATCTCGCTGCATATGTGGACAGAAAGATGCGTGAGATCTCGTCCGGCACGATGACCGTTGATTCGCTAAAGGTCGCGATCCTCGCCGCTCTGCATATCGCCGACGAGCTCCATCAGATCCAGGATAGTCAGCGACAGGCCGACGGACAGCTTGGCAGCCGAAGCGCCGAGTGCAGCGAGATGCTCGACCGCGTTCTCAAGAATCGGATCCAGGCTTCCTGAACACACTTCCGCACGACCTGCAAGACCTCTCAATCCGAACCGAAAACTCCTTGCGTTGATCCTGCCTTGATGTGCTAAAATCTCTTCAGGCGAAAGAAGTTTACTGCCTTGTTCGTCCCCCGGCGAAACTACAGTTGAGCCAACATTTGAATACCGGGAGGCAAGATGCCGTGTCCAGTGCGTGCTTTTACGAAAGATACGCCGGAGGGCCGGCTGTAAGGAGATCTTCATTGAGGAAGTCCGAATGCCGCCCACCTGTAACATACAGGTTCAATTCAACTCGCTAGAACGGCAAGGCGGTTATCCTTCGCCACCATCTTCACTTTCTAATTCCCTTCGGATCTCATCTGTCAGGCGTGCCTTTTCAAGTGCATGCGGAAGGTCTGCTGTGCGGGCAGAGAGCTTTTTGAGCGTTACCTCTGAATCTGCAAGTGTGCCGCCCCGTGCGAACGCAGCTTCGACGCGTTCAATGCCCGTCTGTGCCTCCGCGATAGCCTCCTTAGCTCGGATCTGAATATCTTTGATCTTGTTGATGTCGCTCTCGAGCTCAGCCTCAAGCGATTTTGCTCCTTCGGTTCCCAGCAGCCGCAGCTTCCTCTGCCGACGCTGCATCAAGCTCAACTCCCTGCGGGCAGACCGCGTGATCTGGTTCGCCGTAAGTTTTGAGGCGAGATAATCCGCGTATGTATCCGCAAGAAGCTCGTCCGTATTTCGTAACCCCGCAAGCGTCTTTCGTTCTTTTGGTTGAAGCTCTGCCCGAAACCAATCGATCTCACGCGATGTGATACCTCGGGCCGCGATCCGTTCTTTCAACTCACGCCGCCAGCCGTTCCTGCGTACGAGGAAAAAGATCGTAAGGGCCAGTCCGATGACCGTCATCAACGCCGTACCGAGCATTCCAAAGAAAAATATCGTGATCGCGGCTGGCGGGTTCGCACCGAATAGAAATGTGAGAGCGAACGTAAGAATGAGCGGCACGCTGAGCCCCGCTATCGGCGCACCGATGGCGGCTGTTAGGAGGCGTCTGCCGCGGACAAGGTCGCGTTTCGTTATATCCGGCGATGCGAGGGTGTCAATAACCATTCTTAGGGCGTATTTTACGCTATGCGGACGAAATTTTCTCAGCGAAGAGGGAGAATCCTGTTCAAAAAATCGCTCTTTGAATGTATCATTGCAGATGATATAAAGATCCACTGGCCTGAATTGGCCGTCATCTATGCTGAGACCCTTCGTACTTAAAGCGGCCGCGCTTTGCTTCATCTTCCTTATCGCGGCACTCCACGCAATAGCGCAGCCGCCTGACGAATCAAAGCCGCAGGTACGGACAGTTACGATCCCGATCTCGATCTTCACGAGGCAGGAGCTTAAGGAGAAGAAAGCTGACGAGATCATCGACGTTGCGGACCTGTCTGTGATCGAGGATAAGGAGCCGCAGCAGATCTTGTCGCTTCGCAGCACGAGCGATGTGCCTATAACGCTTGCGATACTCATTCAGGATGAGCTTACATCGAGCTTTAACCTCCAGCTGAAACCGATCGCCGAATTCATCAAGAAACTCCCGGAAGGCAGTCGCGTGATGGTCGGCTATATTCGCGGAGGTTCCGTAGGAACGCGTCAACGATTCACCACGGATCTGACAAAGGCGGCCGATGCCCTCCGGGTGGTAAGCGGCAGTGTCGCATCTGCAGGTAACGGTCCATACGGCGGCGTGTACTCTACGGTCAAGCGATTCGAATCGATGCCCGCCGGCCGACGTGCCATCCTATTGGTCTCCGACGGATTCGACGTTGCTGAAGGTGAATCGCCAAGCAGCGTGATTCACGCACCGGATCTAGAGAGAGCCATCTCTAGGGCCCAGCGGGCAGGGGTCGCGGTCTATTCGTTCTATTTTCCGACGGGCCTGACGGAAAACTCTGCGATCAGAGCGATCTCGGGCCAGGCGGGCCTTGATCGACTCGCGGATGAAACAGGCGGACGGTCTTACTTCCAAGGTTCGGGTGTGCCGGTAACCTTAACGCCATTTTTTGATGAGATAAATATGGCTCTGCGTCGGCAATTCTCGCTAACGTACTTGTCAACGCATATGAAGAAGGGCTACCACCAGGTTGAGGTCAAAAGCTCCAACCCAGAGGTTACGATCGCGCACCCGAAGGGCTACTACTATCGTTAACCGACGCGCCGCCGACACATCGGGCAGACATACTGGTCTTCCTTTATAAGCAGCCCGATCCAAAATAGCGGAAAAATAAAAACAAGTAGCAAGGCGAACGTGATCCAGCCTGCGGTCGAGATCTTTCTTTCGATCCGCGGAAGGAATGTCGTTCCGCAATTGGGGCAACGATAGTTCCCCGCCATCGGCCCGCCTTGGTAACTAGCGAGAGGAGCCGGTACAGGCGGCCTTTCGGCAAATGCCTGAGGAGGAAGGTTAAGGGTCTTTCGAGCCTGATTGTTGGTCCGAAATTCATCCGTTTTCCAAGAGTACGGAGGCGGCGGACTATAATTGTACGGGTCGCCCGGATGAGGGTTTTGCTGGTCAGGCTGGGGTTCGCCGAGAGCTTGGGTCGCAAATGGGTGACCTTGTTGCGTGGTCGGCACCTGCGAGTGTGCACGCGTGCCGCAAAACCGACAGAAATTACTTTCTTCAGAATTCAGATTGCCGCAATTTGCACACGCTTGCATCATCGCTCAAGGTTAAACGCCCATGACCCGTTGAAGTTCCCTAACTAGAACCTCACACGCTCGCCCGTTCTTATCGCATTATAAACGGATTCGACCAATTCGACCGACTTAAAACCGTCTTCGGCAGGTACAAGCGGCGGTTCTCCGGTCAAGATGGAGTCGATAAATGCCCTATCCTCCTGCGTGTATCCCCAACGCTCCTCCTTTTCGGTCATATGGAAGGTCGTCGTCGCGAAGTTCGCATCCATCCCCTTTGAATCGAGTATCCGCTCCATCTCCTCGGTCATTATCGTCCGATGGTGGCAAAAGACCTCGATCCGCTCAAATGGAAAATGCCAACTCGCATCAGATGACGAAGCGAAAGTGCAGTGGAAGCCACTCGCGAATTTGAATATCACCGAAAACTCGTCAAGCTCTGGATATTCGTGCTGCGAACCGTAAGCCGCCAGTTCCGCCACCTCGCCGAACTGATATCGGATCATATCAAAAAGGTGGATCGTGGTTTCGTATAGAAAGCCGCCTGTCACCGCGACATCGCCCGTCCACACGGGATTCTTCAGCTCGCCGCGATTCATCTTTATGTGCGCGGAATGTGCGGCGTCATCCTTAAGGAGCTCTTTGAGGGTTGCATAAACCGGTGCAAGGCGGCGATTGTGTCCGACCTGAAACACGCCCTTTGAGCTTCGTGCCGTCTCAAGAAGCTTCTGGGCATCGCCAATGCCGATCGCAAAGGGCTTCTCACAGAACACATGCTTACCGGCCTCGACCGCGGCGGTCGCGATCTCGCGGTGAGTACGATTCGGCGTACAAACGAGAACGGCATCGCAACGGTCAAGCAACTCTTCACGTGAAGAGCAGACAACGCCGCCGATCGACCTGGCAGTATTCTCGGCCCGTTCGGGAATGATGTCGTAGAGTGCGGCGATCTCGGCGCGGTCATCACGCGAATAAATGCGTCCGTGAACGTTGCCGATATAGCCTGTTCCAATAATTCCGATCTTGACTCTGCTCATTTTCCCGCTGAACCTCGCACGCTGTGCCTGCCGATCTCGAGTACGCGTTCAGTTGCCTCTTTTGCGAGACGTGCGACCTCGTACGGGTCCTGCTCCCAATATTCCGGCCGGAAGATCTCAATGCTAACCATACGGTCGTAACCGATGGCGTCAAATCGTCGCTTCATTTCGCCGAGAGGCAAAATCCCCTTGCCCGGGTAGAGACGTTCCGCATCTGTAAGCTGTTCTTTCGGAAGATCCTCCGCATCGTTGATATGGAAAATAAAGAGCTTTTCCGGGTCGAGCGTGTCGATCGCCTCAAAGGTCGAATTTCCGGCGTAGAAATGAAACGAATCGATCACAAGGCCCACTCCTTTGCGGTTCACCTTTTCAACGATCTTCTTTGCGAGATCGAGCGTCTGAACGCTGCAATCCGTCTGGCCGAGGAATTCAAACGCGAGGCCAACGCCCAAGGGTTCCGCGATGTCTGCAAGCTCGTTCAATACTCGCACCGACCCGTCGATCAGCGTTTCTTCTGACGCGCCTTTCGGCAATTTCCCCGGCACGACGACTACGTACGGACAATCAACAGCTTTCGCGATCTCGGCAAGATCACGGCATTCGGCCTTGATCTTTTCGTAGTCTTCTTCGCTGCGGAACGATATATGTTCGATCGAGTTTATCGACCATGGAGCAAGCTTCGCTTCTTCAAGGGTCGCCTTCAGCTCTTCGACGGTGTGGCTCTCGAGGTACTTCAAAAGCTTGCTCTTCCATAGCTCGATGAGGTCAAATCCCGCGGCAGCCGCCGCTTTGATATCAGTTTCAAGGTCGGCGTACATTATCGTTGCGCCGTTCAATGCGATCTTCATAAGGTCTAAAAAGATTAGATAATAGCACGTGCACAAAGCTTGCAGCGAACCGAGAATCTTGCCCCGACGTCTTAGTTTCGGGTAACCTTATAGATGCATCGGCCGTCCGCTCTGTAATCCGGAACCCATTCGTAAATCTATGAGAACGATCTGTTGTGCATTTTACTTCGTCCTTTTGTGTACCATCGCAAGCTGTGCTCAGTCATCAGACGGTTTGCTGCGAAATGTGACCGATAAGGACCGCGCGAACCGCCCAGCAGACGGCGATCTCTTGAAGCTGACTGCAGCCGAACACGCGGCACGCGGCCGTGTCTATCTCGAAAATAGGCATTTCCCTGAAGCTCGTGAACACTTTCAGCTCATTATTGATAACTTTCCGGATGCTCCTGAGATGAGTTACGCATTGATGGGCATGGGACGCTCTCTGATGTGGGAAAGGGCGTATGACAAGGCGATCCCGTGGTTCGAGAGAGCATCGAAAGAATACCCCTCGACCAAGGACGGGCGGGACAGCCTTGCGTTCCTCGGCGCCTGCAACGTCCGTTTGGGAAGGAACGTCGAGGCGGCAAATGCTTACGAACAATACACTGTGATGTATCCGATCGGCGAACGCATTGATTCCGCCTATCTGAACATTATCGACGCCTATCGCGAGGCAAAGCTATACGACAAAGCGAATGATTGGGTCGAAAAGGCCCGCGTTCGTTTTCCCGGAACTCCGACCGAGACGAACGCCATTGACGGACGGCTTCGGATGGAGATCTATCGCAAGAATTGGCAGGGTGCTATCGCTGCTGCCGATTTGATGCTCGCTCTCAACAAGTTTTCACGCTCGATGGTCTCGAAGGACGAGGTCAGCTATATGCGTGCCTTCGCCCTTGAAAGATCGGGTAAACGGACACAAGCGCAGGCCGAGTACGCTCTGATCGCAGGCAACGGATCATACTACGGCGGACTCGCTGCCGATAAGCTTGCCGCGAGTGGGTCACGTGTCAAACGGATCGTTGCAAGCTCTTCGGTCCGTGATTATCCCGTGCCGTTCAAGGCAGAGGTCCTGGAATTCTCCCGTAAGAAAGGCGTCGATCCGCGGTTCGTTATGGCGATAATGAAACAGGAGAGCACTTTCAAACCGGGCGTGAAATCGCCTTCTGCTGCCCGCGGCCTGCTCCAGCTCGTCGTCGATACCGCCGCCAAATACCAGGCTCAGGCCGGCTTCCCCGAACTCCAGCCGGACGACCTGTACAACCCGCGTACGAATATCGCGATCGGTGTCGAGTACATAGCGGATCTAAAGGATCAGTTCAACGGCCTGTACGAGGCAATAGCGGCAAGTTATAACGGCGGCGAAGACAATGCGGCACGCTGGCTCGCCCGTAGCGAACCAAAGGAAGCAGGAATTTTCGCGTCTGAGATCGGTTTTGCCGAGACGAAGAATTACGTCTTCAAGGTAATGAACAATTATCGGGCGTACCGCGACCTTTACAACGACAAGCTCGAACGAAGGTAAGCGTTATTCTTCCCACCCACCCTGTTTGTAACGTTCGACGTGATAGCCCGTCTCTTCGAGGTGCTTTTCGACCTCGGCCGTGTGGTCTGAATCGCGAACTTCGAGGATTACCTCGATTCCAACGCGGCCAAGCGGGGCGAGCCATACCGCGCGTTGGTGAAACACCTCGATCACATTCGCACCGGTTTCGGCAACGTGACTCAACATACCGGCAAGGCCGCCGGGACGGTCCGGCACAAGGAGTCGGAAGATGACGTATCGGCCCTGGCGTACGAGCGATTGCTCTATGATGCGTGCAAGAAGGTTTCCGTCAATATTGCCGCCCGCAAGGACCGCACACGCCTTTTCGCCTTCCTTGAGCTTGATCTTATCAGCGAGGATCGTCGCGATCGACGACGCACCGGCACCCTCGACAACAAGTTTGCAATTCTGGGCGCAATGGAAAACACCCATCGCGATCTCTTCTTCGGAAACGGTAACGACATCGTCCACCAGTTCAGCGATGATCGGTAGCGTGAGCTGCCCGGGACGTTTCACGGCGATCCCATCGGCGATCGAAGGTTTAGAATCCACCTGGAGCGGTTCGCCGGCAGCGAGCGAGGGCGGTACCGCCGCAACATTTTCGGCCTGGACGCCAACGACCCGGCAATTCGGCAGCATGGCCTTGACCGCTATCGCCGTCCCCGAAATGATACCGCCGCCTCCTATCGGCACCACAACCACATCCACGTCCGGCAGATCTTCAGCGATCTCGACTCCGATCGTTCCTTGCCCTGCAATGATCGCTTCGTCGTCAAACGCATGTATGTAAGTGCGGCCTTCTTCCTTCTCAAGTTCGCGTGAATAGGCGACGGCCTCGTCGAATGTCGTGCCGTGAAGGATCACTTCCGCACCGAAGTTCCGCGTCGCAACAACCTTAGTCAGTGGTGCGAACACCGGAAGCACGATCTTTGACTTCAGCCCGTTAAGCGTCGCAGCGAGTGCGACAGCCTGTGCGTGGTTGCCGGCAGAGGCCGTTATTACACCGCGATCGCGCTCCTCTTTGGTCAACTTCGAGATCTTGTTGAAGGCACCGCGAACCTTGAAGCTTCCGCTTCGCTGGAGACACTCGGCTTTTAGATAGACAGACCTTCCGATCTCTTTTGAAAGGGGCTCGTCTTTTACGATCGGGGTCCTATTGACGGCGCCGGCGATCACTTCGCGTGCGGCAAGGATATTTGCAAGTTGAACGCTCATTGTGGAATTTTCCAAATTATAGCAAAGCTTAGAAAAATAGTTTATAGTTTGCTTAAGAATCATCAATATTTCGGAGGACAAATGGACGTTTTCGGCGTTGGACTTTTCTTTCTGATCTTTGTGGGACTCGCTATTCTTATCGTCGCATGGAAGACGATCAAGATCGTTCCCCAATCAACGGTCCTGCTTATCGAGCGGCTTGGACGGTTTAACCGGACGGCGACGAGCGGCCTGAACATCATCGTGCCGTTTTTTGAGGCCGCACGTGCAGTTTATTGGACAAATACGCGGCCTGGTACGACCTACATCGACCTACGCGAACAATTCATCGACCTTCCGCCGCAGTCCGTCATCACACGCGATAACGTGATGGTCAATGTGGACTCCGTCGTTTATTGGCAGATCACGGATCCGACTCGTGCGACTTACGAGGTCAACGACCTTGTTGGCTCTCTCGTACAGTTAACGTTTACCGGGATGCGGTCAGTTATCGGTAAACTCGACCTCGACCACACGCTCTCTTCCCGAGACCAGATCAATAACGAACTCCGTATGATCCTCGACGAGGCAACGGATAAGTGGGGCGTCAAGGTCACACGCGTTGATATCAAGAACATCACTCCGCCCGAGGATGTCCGTATCACGATGGAGAAACAGATGACCGCAGAACGAAATCGCCGTGCTCTCGTTCTCCAGGCAGAAGGTGATAAGCAAGCTGCGATCGCCCGTGCCGAGGGTGAAAAACAGGCAAACATCACTCGTGCCGAAGGTGAGAAGGCCTCTCTTGTTCTGCAAGCAGAAGGTGCTGCACAGGCTCGGCTTACGAGCGCTAATGCCGAGGCTGCAGCCATTCAACAGATCGCCAACGCTATTGGTGACCGAGCACAGACTGCGCAGTACTTGATCACGTCCCGCTATGTCGATTCGCTGCGCGATATGGCAAGAACTCAGAATTCCAAGGTGATCTTTATGCCGACCGAAACTTCCTCAGCCCTTGCTAGCATCGGCGCGTTTAAGGAGGTCTTCTCGGCAACAGGTGAAAAATCTCCCGAACAGCCGCGAGATCCGAGAAATCCGCGTGAGCTAAATCGTTAGGAGTTTTCTTGAGTATGAAGTTGAGAAGATCATTTATCGCGGTTGCCGCCGCAGCTGCATTGTTTATGGCAGGCCAGTTCACAAACAACTCGATCAGCCCAGCTGTCGAAGCCTTCGATCCCGGCTCGGTGCTTGATTTTACCGTCCGCGATATCGACGGCAATGACGTTAAGCTAGGCAAATATAAGGGCGACGTCATCCTGATGGTCAATGTTGCAAGCAAATGCGGTTACACGCCCCAATACGAAGGTTTGCAGGCCATCTATAAGAAATATCACGACAAAGGCTTCTACGTTCTCGGCTTCCCGGCGAACAACTTCGGCGGACAGGAGCCCGGAACGAACACCGAGATAAAGGAGTTTTGCGAGTCGAAGTTTCACGTTACTTTCCCGATGTTCGCGAAGATATCGGTCAAAGGCGACGATATCGATCCGTTGTATAAATTCCTTACGGACAAGAAAACGAATGGCGAGTTCGGAGGCGATATAACGTGGAACTTCAATAAATTCCTTGTCGATCGCAGCGGCAAGGTCGTCGCTCGATTCAGCTCGAAGGACACGCCAGAAAGCGAGGCTGTCACATCAGCGATCGAAAAGTATCTCGCCTCTAAATAGCGTCGAGGAGCGATACGCGATCCACCGGCCGGTAGATCGAGCCATTCGGAGAGAGAATGCTTTCGTATAGCATGATCTCTTCGACTGTCCAGGTTACGGGACCGAACTTCGAGGATGCGACGTGCTCCGCGACCCGACGAGCGTCGCCGGAATGCTTTATGCGTCCTATTGTGCAATGCGGGTGAAAAGCCCGCTTTTCTTCTGGAAATGAGAGCGTGGAAAGAGCCGAAGCAAGGTTCTTTACGATCTTGGCGAGCTCGTGATTTCCATCGCTTACCCCAAGCCAGATAACTCGAGGCCTTTTCACATCTGGAAATATTCCGGTTCCTTGGAGAGTCACCTCGAAAGGTTGTGTTATCTCTCCCACATTCTTAATTGCCTGCCGGACACCGGGAATCTCAGTCTCTGGCACGCTGCCAAGAAATTTAAGCGTGATATGGTGCTTTTCTGGCCGTTCCCAGCGAACGGAACTTGCTGGAAACCGTTCCTGCAACTCCTTAGCGAAGGCCGCTGAAAGTAACCGAGCTTCCGGTGAAAGATCTACCGCAATGAACAACCGTTTTCCCATTTTGCCTACGATTTTGCCGCTTGCTAAACTTTTCCACAAATGAAGCGATTACTCGCAGCGACCTTCGTGCTTGTCCTTGCGTCCGCCCTCGTACTGGGCGGCGTGGTTTTTTGGGTCTTTCGGACCGTCGATAAGCCCGTCGAACATACCCACGCAGCTGACCCGATCCGGATCGACAAAGGAACGACGCCTCGGCAGATCGTCGATCGCCTTGCGTCCGAAGGAATTATCTCGAGTTCAACCGCAGCAAACCTTTATCTAAGATTCTTTGGCGATTCGCAAAAGCTTCAGGCGGGCGTTTATCAATTTCCGTCGCCGATCTCGACGCTCCAAGTCCTGAAGCAGCTTGAAAAGGGACAAGATGAAACGATCAAGTTGACCATCCCGGAAGGCTTCACTCGGTTCGACATAGCAAAGCGTGTCGTCGAGAAATTCGGGGCATTGCCACCGATTGATGGTGAAGCGGCTCGCGAGCCGTTTCCTGATGAAAAGGCGGTCCTTGCATTGATGGATGACACATCGCTCATAAAGGATATCGCTCCGACCGCTCCAAACCTTGAAGGCTTTCTTTATCCAACGACCTATACTTTTCCGCGCGACGTAAAGGCTCCGGAGATCATCCGTGCAATGGTCGAGCAGTTCCGGAAGTTTTGGAAGCCCGAATGGACCGCGGCCGCCACGGCAAAAGGTCGAAAGCCGAGCGAGATCGTAACCATAGCTTCTCTCATCGAGACGGAGACGAGCATCGAAAGCGAACGCCCCATTGTCGCAAGCGTCATCTACAACCGCCTTGGCCAAGGCATCCCGCTAGGCATCGATCAAACTAATGTCTATATCGCCAAAATGCAGGGCCGTTGGGACGGAACGATCAACAAGAGCGATCTTGAGGTCGATTCCCCGTACAACACTCGCATCCACGCAGGGCTTCCGCCGGGGCCGATCTCTTCCGTTACCGAAAGTTCGATCCGAGCTGCCCTCGATCCGGCTCAGACGAACTTCCTGTACTACGTTAGAAACGTCGATGTAAATGATGGCAGTCATTGGTTTTATGCTTCTGCAGCAGAATTCGAACAAGGCAAGGCAAAATACCAGAAATGGCTGGCCACTCAAAGGTAAGGCTTCTTTAGAATGATCAAACTCCTTGCGCTCGACCTTGACGGGACAACGCTCAATTCGCTCGGCGAGGTCGAGGAGCGGACGCGTTCGGCAATACAAAGAGCCGAGTCGCTTGGCGTTCTGGTTACGATCGCCACGGGGCGGCGTTTTCGCGATGCACGGCCGCTTGGCCTCGACCTTGGCCTCAATGCCCCGCTGATCACACACAACGGAGCTCTTCTAAAGTTTGCTGATTCGGGCGAAACGACGGCTTTCTCGCTTCTTCCAAGCGAAACGGCCCGCGAACTCATCGAGATCGGACAGACACTGGACGCTCATCCGATGGTCAGCACAGATCCGAGAGGTAGCGGTCTGCTCCTTTTTGATCGCACGTCGATCGAAACTCCGTCGTTGGAGAGCCACATCCGATGGTCGGACCGGCTTCACGGGGCTGAAGGACGCTCCGGGCTCAGAATGGTCGATGATATCGCGGCCGCGGTGAGCTCTGCTGAAGTAGTGCACATCTCGTTCTCCGGCCACTGCGTTGCGATGGACGAGATGGGGGAGCATCTCGACAATGTCCTTTCCGGTCGCGTAAAGGTACTTAAAACCGTCTATCCCGGCCGGGACTTCACCTTGCTTGATATTCTGCCGCCGGACGCCTCCAAAGGGCACGGTGTAGCAAAGCTCGCTTCGCTCAACTCGATCACTGCGGACGAGGTGATGGCGATCGGCGACAACTTCAATGACCTCGATATGCTCGAATACGCCGGAACGCCTGTCCTTATGGGAAACGCCGACCAAAGTTTGCTTGAGCGCGGCGAATTTTATACAACATTAAGTAATGACGAAGGCGGTGTAGCCGCCGCGATCGAACGATTTATTTTCGACAAGGAGAATGTTTAGTGGCAAATAGAATTGCAGTTATAGAGACCAACAAAGGCACGATAAAATTCGAGCTTCTCGAAGATCAGGCCCCGAAAACGACGGAGAATTTTCGTCTTCTCGCGGGTAAGAACTATTACGACGGAGTTATCTTTCATCGCGTGATCCCAAACTTCATGATCCAGGGCGGCGATCCGCTCGGCGCCGGTTACGGCGGCGAATCTGCCTGGGGCGGCAAGTTCGACGACGAGATCGACCGTGGCTCGATGCTTTACGCCGGACTTTACGACAAAGGCACGGTCGCAATGGCAAATTCGGGCCCGAACACGAATGGTTCGCAGTTTTTCATTATGCACGTCGACTATCCGCTGCCGCCGAGCTATTCGAAATTCGGCAAGGTCATCGAAGGACAGGAGGTCGTCGATATCATTGCAAACGTGGCTCGCGACCATAGCGACAAGCCGCTCGAGGCTGTCGTGATGGAGCGTGTCTTCATCGAAGACGCTGGAGAATAGATGCGAGCGGTCGTCCAGCGAGTTTCAAGAGCGAAGGTTACCGTTGACGGCGTCGTAAAAGGCGAGATCGGACGCGGTGTACTCGTCCTCCTTGGTATCTCAAAAGATGATACGGCCGCCGCTGCCGACTACATCCTGGAGAAGGTCATCAACCTTCGAATCTTTGATGATTTCGCCGGGCAGATGAACCTGTCGCTCCTTGAGGCCGACTGCGGAATGCTCGTCGTCTCGCAGTTCACACTTTACGGAGATACCCGACGTGGACGACGTCCGTCGTATATTCAGGCGGCTCCGCCGAACGACGCGCAGGGGCTATACGACTATTTCGTGAGGAAAGCCGCCGAGAAGGTAAATCCGCTCGCGACAGGTAAATTTCAGGCGTTGATGGAGGTCGAGCTCGTAAATGACGGGCCTGTTACGATCCTCCTCGACAGTGAGAAAACTATATGAAAGTGAAAAGGACGGCTGCAGCAGGCATATTGCTGGCTTTGGCATTGTTGCTTGCGGCTTGCGGAGGCTCGACCTCGTCGAACGGTAAAACTGCCAATGCCGAGATCAAAAAAGGCGTTGCACCGGTCGCCGATCCCGAAGTTGCGGTTATCCATATGGAGAATTCCGCAGCCTACGGCGATGTCACTATCGAGCTTTACTCGAATATCGCTCCGAAGATGGTCGAACGCTTCAAAACGCTGGCCAAGA
Source organism: Pyrinomonadaceae bacterium (assembly GCA_019186825.1). Classification (GTDB taxonomy): domain Bacteria; phylum Acidobacteriota; class Blastocatellia; order Pyrinomonadales; family Pyrinomonadaceae; genus OLB17. The sequence goes on along the minus strand of JABARP010000017.1, from coordinate 30,401 downwards.
ATGGAACGTACAACGGCGTTTCGTGGCATCGCATCAACGAACACGTCATACAGTCCGGCGACCCGCTTTCGAAAGACAACGATCCAAAAAATGACGGTACCGGCAGCTCAGATCTTCCGAACGTCCCGGCAGAATTCAGCGACCTCAAATATGACACCGGCATCGTCGGTGCAGCACGCGGGCAAGACAATAACTCAGCAAACTCTCAGTTTTTTATTACGCTAAAGCGCGAACCGGGATTTGATAACCGCTATACGATCTTCGGGAAGGTGATCAAGGGAATGAATTCCGTGATGCTGATCTCGGGTGTGCAGCCAAAGGACGGTGAGCGACCCATCGAGCCGATCCGAATAAAGAATATCGAGATCGTTCCGGCTGCGGCCGCAAAATGATACAATCTTACTCTATGCTCGCGTAGCTCAGTGGATAGAGCGCTTCCCTCCGGAGGAAGAAGTCGCAGGTTCGACTCCTGCCGCGAGTATTCCATATTTAAAGGCTTTCACGCCGTTTTTGTATCCGCGTGAAAGCCTTGTTTCTTTGCCTAGCAAAATCGCTCGTTGATGGTTGAGGGTTCGTTCGCGGTCTTTGGTCCGCGGAGCCTGCTAGTGCATTCTGAGCATCGGATCACCCATTAGGATCCAAGAGACGCGTACATCATGGGCGTTCGGAAGCTGCTGTTTGGCGTCGAGGATCAGATCGCCGATCCGAAGGATACTTCCATCGCCGACCTTTAGGTAAAATCGCGTCGCCATTACTTCCTGCACGTCAGGCGTTGTTTTTCCGGTCGAAGCCCATACGGCCGCGGCACCACGGTCGGGCCATTCAAGCAGGTTCTCCGAAAGGCTGTATCCGTAAAGGTTTAGAAAATAACCGTTCAAACAGGTGAGAAGCGTGTAGGTGCTCGGCGCGGTGGAGTTCGTCAACTGGGCAACGTGCGGGCTTCCGAAGAACGCGCTTGATGCCCAAATACCGATCGTACCGTGGCCTGCATAGTTGACGAGATACTTCCCGGTATTCATGGATGTCATCAGCGCAGTATGCGCATCAACATCGCCCCGGCCAACCATATCCGCCGCGGTCCCGGAAGGAAGGTTATTTCGGATGCGCCCGCTCATCGCCTGAAAGTCATAACCATCAGGCAGATCGTATGCAAACAGCGTCCCGCGGCTGAGACTGCGTACACCATTCTCCCAAACGATCGTCTTGTCGAGAGCAGCTTGGATATCCTCGGTAGTCCGGCCGGGGATGCGTCCTATCGCGATCTCTGAAAGCCCGTCCTCATTGAAATCGCCCATCGCCTCGTCGCTTCCCGTCTCGGTATAGACCGTGTTGACGAGGCGCGTCGGAACATCGTTGTTGTAGCCTTGATCGTCCGGTGAAAGGTCGTAATCCTTTGGATTCTCGCTCGCACCGCCAAGGATCAGCGCGTAGTTCGGCGGAGTTGCCCAGTTCTGCTTTGCATAGCGGAAGAATCTGTTTATCGCCTCCCAATTCTTCAACCCGAAGGAGAATTCATCGTAAATATCGTCCGCATCGACAAGCCTTACCGCCACTCCCTGCGATTGGCGAAAGGCCGCCCAATCCTGCGCCTGTTGCTCATATGGTCGATAGTAAATGATCACCATATCAGCCGCATTTGCAGTATTTCGAAGATCGCTCGGAAAGTTCGGAGCAAGCGAATACGGGCTTTCAACAGCTGAAGGGTCTATCGAGTAAAGAACGCGGCCACGCGCCGCCGGAAGCTTAAGATCAAAGCCATTGCCGCCTGCAACAATATTCAGATTGCTGTATTCGGCAACCTCAGACTCATTCGTAATATCGAACAACCTGATCGAACTCGTCGCGAAGCCGGTTACGGTCGAGCGCTTATAGTTGTGCGTGTAAAACTCAACACGACCATTGGCTGCGACGTAATTCCGCGGATAACTGATCCTGATCCCGTCGAACATGGAGATATCGCTCATGCTCCCGGACGTCATTTCTAGCGTATTGACGCCATTTACAAGGAACGCGGCAGGTATCGTTCCGTTGAAAACGAGCGGGATCTGACCGGAACCGGTCGCGTTTCCAAGCGTATTGCCGTTGATCTTGAGCGAGATCGAATGTGGCTGCAGCGTAAACCCCTGCAAGGCAATGCGGATCGGAAGGTTGGTCAAAGTTGGGTCAACGCCAGACAGCGTAAAGGTGTAGCTCGTCGGCGAATTCGACACCATTCTGCCCCACCAATTCTCTGCGTCGCCGTTCAAGATCGTGTTTATGTACTGCTTTCGTTCTACGCTCTCAAATGTCTGGTCGTAACGAGGTGCGGTCACGTTGCCGCCAAGCGGACGCAAAGAACGCCTCGAAAAACGCTTCCCTATACCAAGGCCGCTGGTCAGGTAATAAATACGAGTATTCGTCTCGACCGTATCAATGCCGCGGCCGAAGAATTCGATGAACTGTCCCGCCGGATCGACGTTCATCGCCACTTCGTTGCCGTCCACAAAAAGCTGCCATGTCGTAGGATCACTGCTGACGTCAAAGTCGACGTTAGAAAGTTCATTTGCTGTAACTCTATAAAAGCCTGTTTTCTTAATGCCGATCTTTGCTCCGTCGAGGATGCAAAGCCTTCGCTGCATTCGAACATTCGGTTTTGGAATGGACGAGAGCATCTCGTCACGCAGCACACGCGGAAGGTCGAGGTCAGACTTCGCGAGGTCGGCCGGCGAAACAGCACGTGCAAGTCGATACGGAGCGGCCGCGCGTTCGAATTCCCCGCTTAGGCTTGCGTCATAGACCGCCGTCGTGGTCTGCGATCTGCTTCGAGAACCGTTCAAAAATATCGTCTCGTAGAAGTAGGCAGTTCCCGGAGCACCTTCTTTGTCAAAGTATTGGAATTCAGAGCCTTCGGCATCTTCGACACCGTTCTTCATCGCGGGCCCGGCGATCAGTGCATCGTTGACCGGCTGGAAGCCATTTGCCGTCAACCTAAATACATTGAATCCAATGACCGCCGTATCTGAACCGATACCCCAGCGAAGCATCGCACCATTGCCATCGGTAAGTGCGGAAAAAGCGACTCGTTCACCCTCTACGTGCGCTCGCTTTGCGAAAGGCAAAGCGCTTCTCGCAGATTGTGCAAGTGTCGCTTGAGGAATCGAAAAGATAAGGGAGATAAGCGGGAAGAGTAGGATCCTTCGCATAAAAACCGACCTTCAAATTTAAGACTAGAGGTGCCGAGCTACCAGCCTCGATACCAATATGCATCGAAGCCAAACATTAACTTAGACCGAAAGGGCCGAAAAAGCAACGAAAAACGTAATTCTCGGCCATTGGTCGGCACAACTAGGCGCCCTTCGTGAGTTGATGAAGAACGTACGGCAAGATGCCGCCGGCCTTGTAGTATTCGATCTCGATCGGCGTATCGATCCGCAGTCTGACAGCAGTCTCGACCGACGAACCATTCGCACGCCTGATCGTGACCTTCACATCCTGTCGCGGTTGGATCTCTATACCTTCGAGACCTGTTAGGTCGAAGGTCTCCGTGCCGTCAAGCCCGAGTGAACCAGCTGTCTGTCCATCCTTGAACTGCAGCGGAAGAACGCCCATTCCCACGAGGTTCGAGCGATGGATGCGTTCGAATGACTCAGCGATAACCGCTTTGACGTTCATCAACATCGTGCCCTTCGCAGCCCAGTCACGCGAGCTTCCGGTACCGTATTCTTTACCCGCGAAGATAACGAGCGGCACGCCTTCGGCCGTATATCGCATCGCGGCGTCATAGATCGTCGTCTCTTCGCCGTCCGGATAATGCTTAGTAAAGCCTCCCTCAACAGGAGACACCATCGTGTTCTTGATCCGAACGTTAGCGAATGTGCCGCGAAGCATCACGCGGTCGTTGCCGCGTCGAGATCCATACGAATTGAAGTCCTTCGGCTCGACGCCGAGAGACTGAAGATATTCTCCCGCGGGCGAGTTCGCCTTGATCGCACCGGCGGGCGAAATATGGTCGGTCGTTACTGAATCACCAAAGATCGCAAGCGCACGCGCGTCGCGAATATCGGTAAACCCTGCGGAGGGCTTTCCAAAATTGTCAAAATACGGCGGCTCCTGAATATAGGTTGACTCCGCATCCCATTCGTATATCGCTCCCGTGCTCGAGGTGATATTGTTCCAAAGCGGATTCTTGTCTGCGAATTCCGAATAGAGTTTCTTATACGTCTCGGCGTCGTAAGCGGTCGCGAGAAGGTCACGGACTTCATTGAGCGACGGCCAGATATCCTTGAGGAAAACTTCGTTCCCGTCCTTATCCTTGCCGATCGGATCAGTTTCCAGATCGGTAAGAACTGTCCCCGCGAGAGCAAAAGCAACGACAAGCGGCGGCGACATCAGGAAATTAGCCTTGATGTTCTGGTGAACGCGAGCTTCAAAATTGCGATTTCCGGAGAGTACAGACGCGGCGATAAGGTCATTGCCCGTAACCTGTTCTTCGATCGCAGGGTCCAGCGGTCCGGAGTTTCCAATACAGGTCGTGCATCCATATCCGACAAGCTCAAATCCAAGCTGATCGAGATAAGGCTGAAGGCCCGTTTTTTCCAGGTACTCAGTAACCACACGCGAGCCGGGTGCAAGCGACGTCTTTACGTATTTCGGCGGCTTGAGGCCTTTCTCTACCGCTTTCTTTGCGAGGAGCCCTGCCGCGAGCATAACCGACGGATTTGAAGTGTTCGTACACGAAGTGATCGCGGCGATCAGTACATCACCGTTTCCGATCGTGACTTTACCGTTGCCTGTCTCATCCTGGGCCACGCAGTCCGGAGTTGGACGATTGTTCATCATCTCGACCTCGGTTGCCACGCTCGTATTCTTTGTAGAGGTGTTCCGGTGCGCCGTAACTGGTGCAGAGCGCTGGCTTTGTTCGCCGCCGCCTCCGACGCATGCGGTCTCGACCGAGCCGATCGTCACACCGAATCTGCTGTCAAGATCTGACGCCGTTTTTCCGAACCCACCATCTTTGAGCGGTGTGGTAAAGAGCTCTTTGAATCTACCGCCAAGATCGTCGAGGTCAATACGGTCCTGAGGCCGTTTCGGACCCGCGACGGCCGGCTTGATCGTCGAAAGATCGACCTCAACAACCTGTGAGTAATCCACCTCGCCGGAACGCGGGATGCCGAACATTTCCTGTGCGTTGTAGTAATTACGGATCGTCTCGATATGCTCGGCGCTTCGGCCGGTGTTCCGCATATAATCGAGCGTCTTTTCATCGACGCCGAAAAATCCCATCGTTGCCCCGTATTCCGGAGCCATGTTGGCGATAGTCGCGCGGTCGGTCGCGTTCAAGGCAGCGGCACCTTCGCCAAAGTACTCTACGAATTTGCCCACAACGTTCGTCTTGCGGAGCATCTCCGTTATCCGCAGCACAAGATCGGTCGCAGTCGCACCCGACGGCAACTCGCCTGAGATGTGAACTCCAACGACGTCCGGCGTTAAGAAATAAACAGGCTGGCCAAGCATTCCCGCCTCAGCCTCGATCCCGCCAACACCCCATGCCACTATGCCGAGGCCGTTGATCATTGTCGTGTGCGAATCCGTGCCGACGAGCGAATCCGGAAAATACGTTCCCGCCTTTTCAAACACACCCTTTGCGAGATACTCAAGATTGACCTGGTGTACGATACCGATCCCCGGCGGGATGACGCTGAAGCCGTTGAACGCCTGCGTACCCCATTTCAAGAAGCGATAGCGTTGATCGTTCCGGCGAAATTCGACTTCCATATTCCGCTCGTATGCGATCTGCGAACCGGCAAAATCCACCTGAACGCTGTGGTCTATGACAAGATCAACCGGAACGAGTGGTTCGACGACTTTCACGTCGCCGCCCATTCGATCGACCGCCGAACGCATCGCGGCAAGGTCAACCAGTAGCGGGACACCCGTAAAATCCTGCAAGAGAACGCGAGCCACAATGAACGGGATCTCACTTATGCGTTCGCCGTTCGGTGTCCAGGCTGCAAGATCGCGAATGCTCTGCTCGCTTACCTTCTTACCGCCGTCAAAATTGCGAAGGACGGATTCAAGAACGATGCGGATCGACACCGGAAGGCGTGAGATCTTTCCCAAACCAGCCTTCTCGAGTGCCGGAAGAGAATAAAATATGCCGTCAGTGCCGTTTCCTGTCTTGAATGTTTGCCGGGAGTCGAAAAGTTGGTGTGTCATAGCGGTGTCCTCGAAAGTCGTCTCAAACTAGTAGTTTACGAGCCTTACGAGACAAAATCAAACCATCGTGCACCGCGACACATCAAAGCATCGAGAGACTTACGCCTTCACGCTCGCTAATTAATAATTAACAATTACTAATTAATAATTACTCTGGTTTGGGCGCTCTGATGGAGAATACACGCCCTAATAGGCGCAAACGTAATCAGAGAACGTATAGGATTTCGTCCACTTCGAGCCGTCGAAATGATACACGTTGAATTCTTCACCTTCGAAAGACCGTGTGAAGGTATAGACCTCAGCCTTGCCGTCACCATCAGCGTCGAAATAATCGAGGAGAAGTTCGTGATAGATGCCGGTGTCAACGTCTTTGATATCACCGCTCATTACACCGTCCTGATCAACACGTCGATAGTCGGTATAGCCGAACGCGTACTTGCCGGACTTTCCCTTTTGAGCGATAAAGAACAGCAATGCACGCGAGTTCTTAGCGACCTCAACCCAGTATGAACCGACGAGTTCTGCGACGCCGTCGCCATCCGTGTCGATCGCCGTTAGGTTTTGGTAGTGCAGGGCCTTCGGCGTGAGCTTGTTCTTCTCGTACTCGCGGCGGACAAGTGCTTCGATCTCGGCCTTTTCGACGTCAGTCGGCCGGCGCCGGAATGCACCATTCTTCGATTCGGACGGAGCGTTGGTCGCGAGGGCCATCACGAAACCTTTCGGCTTGACCTTCGTTGAATCGATCAAGATCTGAGCGGTATTCTTGGCGCACTCGGCTTTCGGGTCGAACGACGAGATCCGGACCGTTCCTGCATCTGCTCCGCCGAAGATCAGCCGATACGAAGCCTTCGGCTTGTAGTATGCCTTTGCAAAGGCGTTGATCTTTGCCGCATCATCGCCGCCGCCGGTGGGTTCAGATAACTTTCCACCAGCCACAAGTGCGATCGGCGTCACGGTCTTCCCGTCATTGATCACAGCAAAGATCGCCGGCTTCGCCGGTTGAGGTTTCTTTGCCGGTCTCTTGCCCTGTCCGGATGCTACACCGCTAGAAAAGCACAATGCGACCGTCATCGCCGCAATAAGCCACGAAATTCTCTTCATATTTGTTTTGCCGAATGTTCCTAAACTTTCGTTGCGATGGATTTGCCCTGCATGAACATCAACAGATACTCGCGGCCGCCGGCCTTTGAATCTGTACCGCTCATATTGAATCCGCCGAATGGATGAGCTCCAACAAGCGCCCCGGTACACTTCCGGTTAAGGTAAAGATTGCCTACGTGAAACTCTTCCCGAGCCTGTTGGAGACGATCTTCCGACCGCGAATAGACAGCGCCGGTCAGGCCAAACTCCGTTCCATTCGCGATATCAAGGGCCTCGTCATAGTCCTTTGCCTTAATGACCGCAAGCACAGGGGCGAAGATCTCTTCCTGCTCGATCGTCGCTCCGGGTTTCACATCGGTAATAACGGTCGGCTCGATAAAATAGCCCTTGCTATCATCACCTTTACCTCCGACAACGATCTTCCCGCCTTCCGAAACACCTTTCTCGATATATCCGAGCGTTTTGTCAAAAGAACGCTTGTTGATCACGGCTGCAACATTAGTCGAATCCGACTCCGGAGCCCCGACGTTCAGAGCCTCGGTCAATTTTGCGACCTTTTCGAGCAGTTCATCGTGCACCTTTTCATCAACGATCAGCCGTGAGCAGGCCGAGCATTTCTGACCTTGGAAACCGAATGCAGCCGAAACAATGCCGCTTGCAGCAGAATCCAGGTCCGCATCGTCGGCAACAACGATCGCGTCTTTGCCGCCCATTTCGGCGACAACGCGTTTGATCCAGATCTGTCCCTCGCGGGTTTTCGCGGCCTCTTCGTTGATATGCAGCCCAACGCCTTTTGATCCGGTAAACGAGATGAATCGCGTCTTCGCGTGCTTGACCATTGCTTCGCCCGTCGCAGCGCTTCCGGAGATGAAGTTAACGACGCCGTTGGGAAGCCCGATCTCATCGAGAACCTCCATAAATTTCGCCGCGATCGTCGGCGAATCCGACGAAGGCTTGAGCACTACCGTGTTCCCGGTAACAACAGCCGCCATCGTCATTCCTGCCATGATCGCGAGCGGAAAGTTCCACGGCGGAATAATTGCACCAACTCCGAGCGGAATATATGCGAACGAGGTATTCTCACCGGGAATCGGCGTCGTCGGCTGTTCCTCGGCCCAGCGAAGCATTTCGCGACCGTAGAACTCGCAGAAGTCGATGGCTTCTGCGGTGTCGCCGTCGGCCTCCGCCCAGGTTTTCGACACTTCATAGACCATCCAGGCCGAAAACTCATGCTTTCGCTGCCGAAGAATGTCAGCAGCCTTGAAAAGATATTCAGCGCGTTCTGCCGGCGGGACCTTCTTCCAGGTCTTAAAGGCCTCGGATGCGGCTTCGATCGCCTTATTTACAAGCGAAGTATCGTCATCACCTTCGCTAAAGACACCAACGACCTGTTCCTTGTTCGAAGGATTACGGCTCTCGAACTTGCTTGCGAGCGTGATCTTCTCGCCGTTTATAATGATCGGGAATTCAGCCCCGAGCTCGCCTCGGACCTTCTCGAGGGCCGCAAGCATCGCGTCTTTGTTCTCAGGCTTCGAAAAGTCTGTAAAAGGTTCGTTCCTAAATTCGTCCAAGCTTAATTTCGTGTGCATATCAATACCCTGTAAGTCTTATTATTATAACAATAAGAGCCTGTTTCCTCATCGATCATCTTAGATGTATCTTTGACGATCCATCTCACTCAATTCCCACTCATCCAGGAGTTCGGGAACCTTCGGCTCTTCTTCATTCTGCCAACCGAGAATGAACCGCGGTGCCTGTTTCTCGCTACTTTGCTTCACATATGTAAGTATAAGCGTCCATCCGGATTTTAGGTAAAGGTTCAACTCGCGAACCGAACCAACCTCCGCCGCAAACTTCGTATTCTCAAGCTTTGTTACCATTCTCCCCTCTTTTGAAGACGCTTGATCTTCCGTTTTGCCAGATCTCGTTTAAGCCGCGACATTCGGTCGAGAAAAACTATGCCGTCCAGGTGGTCGGTTTCGTGAAGTATGCAACGGGCGGCAAGACCTGTTGCGTCGATCTCGAACTCCTTACCCTCAACGTCAAATGCCCTTGCAACTACCCGCATTTCCCGTTTCACGGGCTGAAATATGCCCGGAAACGATAGACAGCCCTCATCGCCGGTTTGCTCGCCCTCAACATGCAGGATCTCCGGGTTTATAAGCACGGCCCGTACGGCCGCGGAATCATCGCCCTCCGGAATATCCATCACGAAAAGCCGCTTTGATTCGCCAACTTGCGGTGCCGCAAGCCCGACACCTCCGGCATCCGCCATCGTCGTGAACATATCCTCCACAAAGGCCTTCAAACCATTCGCAAACCCGTCGTCCGAAACTGGCTTTGCTACGGAGAGCAGGACCGGTTCCGGGTAATGGAGAATTCTCAATCGTTTTGCCACTTCAGAACCTATGTTAGCTGTATTGCGTATTTCCTACAACCTCTTTTATTCTGCTTGCGTCAAGGTTCCGGTCCGACCGGAGAGCCTTGAGGGCCGATTCTATGAAAAATGCATTGAAGATCTTTGTGTTAGTGCTGGCGGCGGCCATTATTGTCTTGCAGTTCTTTCGTATCGATCAGACAAATCCGGTGGTAAACGCTGCCGAAACTATCGATGCAGCGGTCGAGGTGCCTCCGGACATCCAGATCATCCTCGGGCGCTCTTGCAACGATTGTCACTCAAACACAACGATCTATCCGTGGTACACAAATGTACAGCCAACGGGTTGGTACGTAAAGAACCACATCGACGATGGCAGGCGGCATCTGAATTTCAGCACCTTCAATACTTATCCGCTGTCGAAGAAGCAGAAGAAGCTTTCAGAGATGTGCGAAGAGGTCCGTACGAGCGAAATGCCGCTCCCTGCGTATCTTTGGATCCATCGCGATGCGCAGATGCAGCCCGGCGAGGCCGAGGCTCTTTGCTCTTGGACGGATCAGGCAATTGCAGCGCTTGAGAAGTCTGCCGCCAAAGAGTAGACTCGCGCCACTTATGAACAAACTCCTTTTCACCGTTCTACTCTGTCTTATCTCCACGACCGTTGGGTTCGCACAGGTCAAGGTCACGCCAAAAAAGACGATCTACAAGCGTCCTAAGCCGCTGACCGAATATAAGAAGAGTTTCACGATCACCTGGCCGAAAGTCTCCGGCGTTTCGCCCGCGGTCGCTAGAAAGATCGAGAATGCCCTGAACTACGAAAAGCTCTTCAATTTCACCATCAAAGAAGAGCGGACGGAACTGCAGTGGCTCGAGGAGGCAAGTTATGACGTCCTATATAACAAGCACAATATTCTCTGTATCGGCCTCACCATAGAAGGGACAGCTGCCTATCCCTCAGGCGCCCAAAAATACGTCGTACTCGATACGCGAAACGGTACGGTCGCGCTTCCTACCAGTGCATTTACAAACCGTACAGAGCTGGCTGCCCTTGTCAACAAACGGATGGAGAAGGCCATCGCCGACGAGGTCAGTGAATGGAAGAAGGATCCGGATATGGCGGACCTCGACCAAAAAGAGCTGCTCGGCGATAAGGTGTTTCGCGAGGAGAACCTTGTGAATTTCTCGATCGACGCAAAAGGTGTTACATTTCGATACGAATTCGGCTTTCCGCATGCGGTTATCGCGGCGGAGCCGGACAGTGAATATACATTCACTTGGGCTGAAATGAAGCCGTACATTGCTCCGCGGGGATTGCTCGCGGTAATGACGCGTTAGTATAATCCTCGGAAGATGGACGAAAGGAAAATACGAGTTCTTGTAGCAAAACCCGGTCTTGATGGCCATGACCGCGGTGCCAAAGTGATCGCGCGTGCTCTGCGTGATGCCGGCATGGAAGTGATCTATACCGGACTTCGCCAAACGCCGGAGATGATCGCTTCGGCCGCCATGCAGGAAGATGTGGATGCCGTTGGCATCTCGATCCTAAGCGGAGCACACAAGACGCTTTGCCCGCGGATCGTTGAACTGCTCCATAACAACGGAATGGACGACACGCTCGTCCTTGTCGGTGGGATCGTGCCGGAGGACGACATCGCCCCGTTAAAGGGCCAGGGTGTCGCAGAAGTTTTTCTTCCCGGCACATCGACCGAAGATATCGTTGCTTTCATTCGTAAGAATGTCCGGCCTGTCTAGCCGTTCTTTTCTTTCGAATGATGCGATCTTTCTCTCCCCAAGAAAGATAATTGGTAAGGACTTGGAGAACTATTTATGAAAACTGTCACACGATATTTCTATGTTGCCGCCATTGCTGCGGCTCTCACATTTTTTATTGCGGCTCCTCGCTCGACCTCTGCGCAGATCGTCCCGGCAGCCAAAAAAGTTGCTCATGTAACCAAGAAGGGCGTAAAGTCAGGCGCACACTACACCAAGGTCGGAGCGAAGAAAGGCGCGCATTATACAAAGAAGGGCGCCGTAAAAGCTTACAAAGGCGGCCGATGGGTAACCGTCAAGGTTTACCGTGGTGGCAAATGGGTCACAAAGAAGGTCTGGCGCGGCACCAAGCGTGTTGTTGTCGGAAAGAAAAAGAAAAAAATGTAACCGCTCGTGGTTGATTTGATTTCGGGAGAGGGCGTTCGTATGGCAGACAATGCGGTTCGAACGCCCTTTCTGCGCTTGTCCACCATTTTCGGTATAATCGTTCCTTATGACGGAAAAAGTAATTCGTGTCGCCGGCGGCCAGGGTTTTTGGGGGGATCTTCTCACTGCACCTATCGATCAGGTACGGAAAGGACCTATTGATTATTTGATGCTCGATTACCTCGCAGAGGTAACGATGTCGATCCTGCAGAAGCAACGCGCTCGGGACCCCGAGGCGGGCTATGCGCGCGATTTCGTCAGTTTGATGCAGGAGATCCTGCCCGATTGCGTCGAAAAGAATATTAAGGTCCTGTCGAACGCTGGCGGCGTGAACGTCGCGGGCTGCGCACAAAAGATCAGAGCGGCCGCGGCCGAATTGGGCCTGTCCGGCAAAGTAAAGATCGGGATGATAACGGGCGATGACGTACTAAGCCAACTCGATAACTGGATCGCGGACGGCGTCGAGATCAATTCGATGGACGACGGCACTCCGCTTTCAGCGATCCGCGACAAAGTTCAGTCCGCGAACGTCTACCTCGGGGCCGCACCGCTCGTCGAGGCCCTCGGCCTCGGCGCGAATGTGCTCGTCGGCGGCAGACTCACGGACACGGGCCTAACGCTCGCTCCGCTAATGCATGAATTCGGCTGGAAGTTCGACGATTGGGACCGCGTTTCGGCAGGCACGATCGCGGGTCACATCATCGAATGCGGTGCGCAATCTTCAGGCGGCAATTGCCAATATGACTGGCAAAATATTCCCGACATGGCGAACATCGGCTTCCCGATAGTCGAAGCCAAGGCCGACGGCACCTTCATCGTAACCAAGCACAAAGGCACCGGAGGCCGCGTCAACGTTCAGTCCGTCACGGAACAGCTTCTCTACGAAATGGGCGACCCGAAAGCCTACATCACGCCCGATGTCGTCGCTGATTTCTCATCTATCCATGTCGAACCGGCGGGTGAGGATCGCGTGCGAGTTTTCGGTATCAAAGGCGGCCCCGCGACCGATTTTTACAAAGTGTCGATCGCCTATTCCGACGGCTGGAAATCCGTCGGCACGCTCGTTTATTCCTGGCCTGATGCTCTCGAAAAGGCACAGGCAGCCGACAAGATCCTTCGCCAACGCCTCGAAAATCTCGGCCTCGAATTCGACGTCATCCTGACGGAGTTCGTCGGCGTCAACGCCACCCACGGCCACCTTGGAGAGCGGACACTCTTGTCCGCATCGCCGGTTCCCCCGGCGACATCTTCGCAAGACAATTCGACGGTCGACGAAGCATCGTCCGTTGCGGACAAGAGTGTCCGCGCTCCTTCCGACATCCCGGAGGTCCAGCTTCGCGTTGCCGTTCGCGGACACAACAAGGCGCACGTCGAACGCTTCACAAAAGAGATCGCACCGCTCATCCTCACCGGCCCGCCCGGAGTCACAGGCTTTGCAGGCGGCCGCCCGAAGGTCGAGGAGATCATGGCATACTTCCCAACTCTGATCCCCAAATCCCTGATCAAACCCGAGGTCTCTATCGTCAATACGTAGGCCTTATGTAGTATTCTCTTGATTATGAAGAATCAATATACAGCGGTTCTAAAGCAGAATGGAGACTGGTGGATCGGCTGGATCGAAGAAGTGCCGGGCGTTAACTGTCAGGAATCGACCCGCGAGGCGTTGATCGAGAGCCTTCGAATCACGCTCATCGAGGCTCTTGAGTTCAATCGCGAAGATGCGCGCCGCATGGCGGGCGTTGGGTTCGAAGAGTCGCTCATCGCTGCATGAAACGCCGTGATCTCGTCAAGCATCTTCACAAATTTGGCTGCCGACTCCTACGCGAAGGTGGCAGTCATTCATGGTGGATCAATGCCGAGCAAAACCGACGCCCAGCTGTTCCGAGACATCGCGAAGTTAATGACGATCTCGTCCCCAAGATATGTAAGGATCTCGGCATACCAAAACCATAGCCGGCGGTGCTGTAAAGCTGGAAGCGATCATGGCATACTTCCCGATACTGATCCCGAAGTCACCCATCAAACCCGAGGTCTGTATCGTTAACACGTAGAGTGCGCGCAAAATCGCGCGTCTTTCACGAAGATCAATATGGGCTTTTTCGATAGACTATTTTCCGAGTCTGTGCCGTTCGACCCCGTGGAAGCCGAACGCCTCGCGAAGCTAATGCTCGCGGAGCTTGTGCTTTACGAGGCAAAGAAGCTCGAGGAAGGGCGCGCGAACAGGAATATCTATGCGAGTCTTGGCCCTGAAATAGAAGCGGTGCGAAAACGGTTCACTGACCGATATCCGCAACCAGAAGCCGTGGAGGTCTTCGACCGCCAGCTTGTCGCAATTCTCGCTAACGGCGACACAACTCTCTTAGGCCAAGATCTCTAAGACCTAGACTCGATCGGGGATGACCGACGGTCGGATCGCGCTGGACTCCGATGTCCGTCAACGACGTTGCATCCAACCGGCGGAGGCTATTTGTGTCTGTACGTGATGCGGCCTTTTGTGAGGTCGTAGGGCGAGAGTTCGACATCGACGCGGTCGCCCATCAGGATGCGGATGCGGTTGCGGCGCATGCGGCCCGAAATGGTCGCGAGGACGACGTGGTCCGTGTCGTTGACCTTAACTTTGAAATACGCGTTCGGCTGCTTGTCGATCACGACACCAGCCATTTCGATCAGATCTTCTTTCATCGTCTTTAATAATGGCCTCAACTGCCGTCCGCTTGCAAATCGACTTTCAATAAAACGAGCGCGACGAGGCGTAACTCAAGCATTTCCCGGCTTTCCACGCCGTGGATAACTCGCAACCGAGGCGACGCTATTTCTCCAAAAACCTCGCGATCCCGGCCTTACAGTCGTCCGTCATTCGCGCTCTTGCGTTTATTTGCGCACCGGATTCAAGTGCATCTTCGAAAGTTTGTCCATCGATGCTGTAAAGAAGTGATTTGGTAAGTTCGACGGCCGAGCGGCTGACCTTTGAATAAACGGCCGCATATTCGAGCACGTCCGTTTCAAACGTCTCGTCCGCGAATACTCGATTGGCCAGCCCGAGAGCAAGGCCTTCGGCTGCAGAATATTCGAAACCCTGCGTGAGCAGCTCAAAGCTTTTCTTCTCGCCGAGATTTCGCCGCAAGATCGCCGTTACCATCGCGGGCACAAATCCGATCTTGACCTCAGGATAGCCGAATCGAGCGGTCTCGGCAGCAAGCACGATGTCGCACGCCGTCGCCAACCCGCATCCGCCCGCGAGTGCTCTACCGTGTACAGCCGCGATCACCGGAATCTTCACTTTGCGGATCAGCTCGAACAACTCCCCAAGCGAACGCGCATCTTCGACATTCTCCTCGAACGACGCAGTCGCGATCTTTTGTATCGACGAAAGATCCGCCCCCGAGCAAAAATCCTTCCCCGCACCGCGTATAACGACCGCACGCACACTCTCATCCGCATCCGCCGAACGCAACGCGTCCTTCAACGCCGCGACAAGCTCATCATTCAACGCATTCCGCTTCTCAGGACGGTTGAGGGTGAGAAGACGAACCGACTCAGTTGTCTCGGACAGTAACGGTTTCATTGAGTACCCTTCAAATCAAATTATTAATTAGTAATTCGATAATTACTAATTATTTCTGGCGGATGAAACGATCGACGAAATGATCTTCACAAGTTCGAGTCGATCCTTCGCGATCGAGGCGAATTCAGCTTCGCTGACAATGCCACCGTGCAGAAGCACGAGCAGCCAGTATTCTGTCTCGTAAGCCCGACGGCGTGCAACGCCGAACTCGGTGATGAACGTCTCGCGGTTCTCGGCCCCAACGGCAGCTTTAACGTGCTTGCCGATGTTCGTCCCGGAGATAAGGAGTTCCTTCGACAGCACGAACTCGCGCTTCGATTCGTTTAGATAATGACAGAGCCGCACGATCCGAACTGCAAAGTCGAGCGATCGGTCGAGCACTACGTTGTCCTTCATTGCGTCGTATCTCCGAGCAATCGGTCAAGCAGTCTGACGATCGTCGTCGACATCGATGTACATGCGCAGAAGCGCGGTAGAGAACGTCTTGCCCTGGGCGTCCGTCATCAGCGACAGCGTGCCGCCGCCGCCGAGTGAACCGTGCAATAGAAAATTCAGGGCGTTCAGATTCGGCAGTTCAAAGCGTTCCACGCTGCCTTTGACCATATCGCCAAAGAAGGCTTTTACGCGTTCGGCAGTAACTTCGCGGACAAGCAGCGGATAGTCTTTTGGATCTAGTGCGATGAGGCCGACGTTGGCCGTATCGCCTTTGTCGCCGGAGCGTGCGTGAGCGAGTTTTACGAGTTGAACCTTCATAAAGAAGATTCTAGCCCATCGTCGCGAATTCGGCGAA
Source organism: Pyrinomonadaceae bacterium (assembly GCA_019186825.1). Lineage (GTDB taxonomy): Bacteria > Acidobacteriota > Blastocatellia > Pyrinomonadales > Pyrinomonadaceae > OLB17. Next base: position 14,177 of record JABARP010000017.1, on the reverse strand, counting down.
AGCCCTCGCTAGGACAAAAGTGCAGTCCCAAGCGGGTCATCCGCGATCTCGTCGATAAGGCCGATCTTGAGAGCTTTTTCGGCGGAGATCGGTGCCGCCGTAAAGAACATTTCGAGCGCATTTCCACGCCCTACAAGCCGTGGAAGCCGCTGCGTTCCGCCCCAGCCTGTGATGATGCCTAAATTTGCTCCGGGATGAGCGAATTGCGAATTTGGAGAAGCGATCCGTGTGTCGCACGCGAGGGCGAGGTCCAACGCCCCGCCGAAGCAAAACCCAGTGATGGCCGCGATGGTCTTGTGACGCGATGAAGCGATCTTTCCCATCAGAACCTGACCGCGGCGTGCAAAGGCGGGTGCGTCCGTCGGCAGAAGTGCTGATATCTCCCGAAGGTCTGCACCGGACGCAAAGACATTGTCCGAGCCCGTCAGAATTATCTTGTCTATTGAAACGTCAGATTCAGCGTCGTCGAGAATGTTGTTCAGTTGTTCGACGACCGCGACCGACAGCGGATTCCGTATTTCCGGCCGCGTAAACGTTACGACCATGGCGGTGTCGATCCGAGCGATCTTGAGAGCTTCTTTCGTCACAGTACCGCTAGTTTAGCGGCATAAGGGAGCAATGTCTTGGCGCCGACACCTGTTGCTTTCAACGCGAGTTTGCCAACGGCCGGCACGAACTTGAAGAGGATCGGCTTTCCAACGTGAACCGCGAGAGGCTTCACGACCTTCCCTGCCGTGAATTTCGTCACGGCCCATGTTCCCTTCGCAGCAGACTTTACGATAACGACCGCAACATTATCGTCGTGTCGTGACTGCTTTTTGGCGTCGTCGCGGCGTTCCTGGGCATTCGCCAGCACGGCAAATGCAAATACACAAAGACAGACGGCGAGAGTACGGATGAACAAGGATCTCATTGCTATTTTGATGATGCAGCTTCTGCTGCAGGAGTGTCGGCGAGATGCCCCCACTATTGTGGACATCAAAGTATTATAGCCTGCAGACATCCACAATGAGAAGACTTTTTTTCAGGAGTTTCGGTGCTGTTTGCTCTACTGGCAAATCGGCCAAAACCGATCACCCGTCACGAATTCGGCGGAACGCTTATCTCCGACGTCGTCATCACGCCTCGCCGAACCTCGTTGATGATCCCTTTCTCAATGTAGATCGGCCGGACGAACTGGCGCAAACGCGGCAGCGAGATGAAAAACCACACTCCGGCCGCCACGCATCCGATACCGCCGAGAAGAAGCGTCGCGGGTGCACCGATCCTTCCAGCGAGAAAGCCGGCGATAAGGCTCCCGAATGGCGCCGTGCCCATAAATGCCATCGTGTAAAAACTCATTACGCGGCCACGCTTGTCCTCCTCGACAATCGTTTGCAACAGCGTGTTGCTTGATGCCATCTGGACCATAAAGCCGAGTCCCGTCGCGACCATGAGGATCAGCGAGAGCCAGATAACGTGAGAGAAAGAGAACAGTATCAGCCCGACACCGAATACCACAGACATGGTCGGGATCACACGCCCGAGTCCGAGCACCGACCTTCGTGCAGCGAGATAAGTCGCACCTGCCAGTGCCCCGACGCCTGACGCCGCCATCAGCATACCGAGAAGGCCCGGGCCGCCCTTCAAAACGTCCGAAGCAAATATCGGCATCAGCACGGTGTACGGAAAACCGACAAGGCTGACGATCGATAGCAGTACCAGAATGTTGCGTATCGGCGGGCACCGCCCGGCGTACGCGATGCCTTCGCGTAGTTCTTGCAAGACGTTCTTTCCATGCTCTCGCGGACGAACTCGTTTCGTAAGGCCTCGCATCGCCAGCAAGGAACTGATCACTGCAATGTAGCTAACCGCATCGATCGCGAAACACCATCCTTCGCCAACGGCTGCAATGATCACGCCGCCGATCGAAGGCCCGAGCAGACGGCTTCCATTCACGAGGGTCGAGTTGAGCGCGATCGCATTTGCGAGGTCGTCTTGGCCATCGACCATCTCGACGACGAAGGCTTGCCGTGCGGGCATATCGAACGCGTTGATCACACCTTGAAAGATCGCGAGGGCGACGACGTGCGAAACCGCGATCACGCTGGTCAGATCAAGCACCGCCAGTGCCGCCGATTGCAGCATCGCGAGCACCTGCGTCCACACGAGGACACGCTGCCGATCCCAGCGATCGACGAGAACGCCCGCTATCGGTGCGAGAATGAACGACGGTATCTGTCCCGCAAACCCAACAACACCCAAGAGAAGAGCCGAACCGGTCAGCCTGTAAACAAGCCAGCTGATCGCGATGCGGGTCATCCACGTGCCGACCATCGACACCATTTGGCCTGAGAAAAAGAGTGCATAATTCCGATGCCCGAGGGCGCGGAATATGAACTTTATTCCTGCGGCATTTTTGCTGCCGCGGTCGGTTGGTTTTGCTTCATTTTCAGGACGCAACTTGCTAAACCTCGGCTACAAGAACTCTTTCAAGCAGGCGGGAGTACAAATGGCCCAATGTGAGGCGTCGATGTGTTGAGACAGGTTTCGAGCGCGAGAATGAGCGACGGGCGGACGTTCTCCGGCGTAACGATGGCATCTAGAAGTCCGCGTGCAGCCGCGTGTTTTGCGTCGAGCTCGCGGTCGTAGGTCGCGCGGACGGCATCCATCTCGGCCTCGAATTCCGCAGAAGGTTTTTCACCCGCGCTTTTGAGCTTGTCGAGTTGCGTGCCGAACATCGCCTGCACGGCAGAATCGCCTTCCATCACGCCCATGCGTCCTGTTGGAAGGGAAAAGATAAAATCGGGATCGAAACCCTGGCCCGCCATCGCGTAGTAACCGGCACCGCTCGCGTGGTTGATCGTGAGTACGAGTTTCGGCACCTTCGCACAAGACATCGCTTCGACAAACCGCGCGCCTGCACGAATGATCCCACTGTGTTCGGCCTCGCCGCCGACCATGAAGCCCGAGACATCCTGCACAAAAAGCAAAGGCGTCGAATGGCGGTCACAATTCTCGATAAAGTATGCGGTCTTTTCGGCGGACTCTGTATAGATAATGCCGCCGAAACGCGGTGGCGAACCCGGCTTTCCCTTCAACATACCGCGCGAATTCGCGATCACGCCGACCGGCATCCCGCCAAGGCGCGCCGTACCGCAGATCATTTCCTTGGCAAAATCTGCCTGAAACTCCTCGATCCCGCCGGCGTCAAGGAATGTATCAAGCAATGCGTGCATATCATACGGCGCGCGATGATCCTCCGGGAGAATGTCGTACATCGTTTCGACCGGAACAGATGGCGCGACCGGCTCCGTGATCGACAAACGCGAACCGTCTGCCCTCGGCAGATCGCGGACGAGAGCGCGAATTTTCTCGATGCACTCTTCGTCGTTCTTCGTTCGATAATGGGCTACACCGGAGATCGCGTTGTGCGTCAACGCACCTCCGAGGGTTTCGTTGTCGATAGTCTGTCCTGTCGCACCTTTGACGAGGTTTGCACCGCCAAGCCCCATAAATGAGGTTCCCTCGACCATCAGGATGACGTCGCTCAACGCGGGTAAATACGCACCACCGGCAACGCACATCCCCATAACGGCAGAGATCTGAGGCACGCGAAGGTACCGACGCATTATCGAGTTGTAATAGAAGATCCGTGCCGCACCGTATTGTCCCGGAAAAACACCGCCTTGAAATGGCAGATTAACGCCCGCGGAATCGACCAGATAGATGATCGGCACGCGATTCCGCATCGCGATCTCCTGAGCACGGAGGATCTTCTTGATCGTCTCGGGATACCAGGCACCGGCCTTGATCGTGGCATCATTTGCGACGACGACACATTCCCTGCGTTCAACCTTGCCAAGAACGGTCACGACAGCCGCGGCCGGAGCCTTGCCATCGTATTCGTCAAACGCGACGAGCAGGCCGATCTCTTGCGAGTGCGAGTTCTTATCGAGCAGCAGATCGACGCGTTCGCGTGCCGTCAGTTTGCCTTGCTTGTGGATCTTGGCAGCCTTTTCCGCACCGCCGCCAAGTTTAAGTTTTGCTTCGAGCTCGACAAACTCGTTTGTGAGGGTACGAAGTCGTGAATTTGAGCCGCTACCTGTCATTAGAAAAAAAGACTTACCTGATCGAAATATTACTAACGCTTGAGTCGCTCACCGCGGTATCGGAAAGACTGACCACACGGATCCTCGCATGCCGCGTTGCCGGGCCGTAGATCGAAAACGATTCCGACCCGTCGTTCGGCGTGCTGGCAACTACCGATCTCCAAGTCGTTCCTTCGTTCCACGAAACATCGATCCGCACATTTCCGGTAACGTTGTTCGTTGTCCAGGTAACCGTTCGCTGTATGTTCCGTGGGAACCACTCGCCGCCGTTGTAGCTCGTAAGAGCGATGCTTGAACCACTGTAACGATAGTTCGCGATCGAGTCGGCAGTATTGTTTATCGAGCGTGCGTTGTCGCGTGCATTGTCGATGCCGGTCGCATAACCGCTGTATGTAATTACGGGATTCGAAAAATGCGCAACCCGCGTACAGCCTGAAGTGCATGGGTCCGAATACGACATCACGGTGCGGAAAACGCCATTCACATAGTGGCCAAAAGCGTATGGAAATGTCGGCCCCGAACCGTTCTCCGGATTATGCTGGCTGCCCATATTGTGGCCGAGTTCGTGTGCAAAGCTGAGATTGCCGACCGCGCATGTTCGCGCGGTAACCGAGAATCCGCGATCAGGACTCCCCGGCAGCGAACCCATCAGATAGCCGATACCGCACGCAGCTGTCGAATTCGTGAGCATATCAACAAGATCCGCCTTCAAGGCATCGCGTCTCGCACCGGTTGTTGTATCGGCCCGCAAGTTGCTCAATTCCGTGCTGAAAGTGCCCGTTTCGTTCAGGGCAGTAAGCTCTGCACCAACAAGCCTGACACGCTGCCGGATCTTGCTGTTGATATATGCAGTATTCGTTGCGGCAATCGCCTGCTGCGCGATCGTCTGAGCTTGTGTGTCGCCTCCCGCAGATGTGCGGACTGCGGCAGTATAAAGAACGAGCACGTCGATCCTGTCACCCGAATCCGTATTCCCTGAAGGAGCTGTGACGCGTTCTGCCATCGTCTTTTCACCCTCGATCTCGCCGCCGCATGGCGGAAAAAGCGATTGATCAAGCTCGATCAGAATATTCTTTTGACCCTTCGGAGCGATCTCATAGACGGCGTCCGGTGAATAGATCAGGCCCGACACATAGCCTTCGTTAAAGGTCAGAACAACGTCACCAACAAACTTGCCGTCATTCAGCTTCCCACGCCAGACGAAGTTGTCCTGCCCGAGGTTCTCGCTGCCTTCTGCCGAATTCTGGCGGGCATCGAAGACCTTATCGTCAAAAAGCGGTAGCGTGATCACGCTTCGTGGCCCCCCACGCAACGCGGCCGCATCGACTACGATCTCTGCCTCACGCACCGAGGCAACGGAGGTCCGTGCGTCTGCCGCTCGTGCAGATGGCTGCTCAACGATGCGAAATGCCGTGCGTTTCGTCTGGCCAAATGCAGCAATTGTGAGCGTAAGTACTGCAGCGAGAACAACACATCCGATCGTGAAAGTACGACTTGTTTTCTTCATAAGAGACCTTTGCCGCGTCAGGAGCGCGATCCATTTGAGCGTGGTACTACTTCTTAGAAATAATGAACGTCGGAACCATTCCGCCGCCCGCAGTTACATTTGCCAATTCATTCGACGCGAGGCGAGTAAATGCCGAGCCGACCTTGCCCATAAAAAGCAATGGATCGAGATCGACGAGCTGTTCCGCCATTTGAAACGTGCCGTCGCCCGTTATCATCGGAAATTTCTCTTTCGCCGTCTTCACGCGCTCCTGCACGAGATAATCTCCGTTCGAAAGCGCGGTCTCAATGGCCGCGTTCCACTCTGCGTCGGTCGAATTCCATCCGATATAGATGCCGTGGCCGCCGTAGTCGTCATTCGGCTTCAAGACGAGCTTTTGCGAATTCTGGCGCGTCCACTCGACCAGGTCGATCTGTTCGTCGCCGTACACCGTGTGTTCGCTGCGAAATCGGCGAGTCCACGGCACATGCGCCTTTATCACCGCAAGTTCATCCGCATCAAAAAGGTGCTCGTATCTCTCGTTGGTCAATACCGCGAAAACAGCTTTTTTGTGTACCAACTTTCCGCGAAAGCTGTTGACCATGCAGACCGCTTTTGCCTTGCACGCCTCAAGCAAAGTCGGCTCTTCCTCGATGATCGGAAGATATTCATTCACGAGCAGCCGCTTGTAAACGATGTCGATCTCCCTGCCGTGCGCGGAAAGGCGTTTGCCGTCAAACTCAAGCTCGTCCGGCGAGCAGATAAGCGACGGATAGCCATTCGCTTCAAAAAAATCACGGAACAGTTCGAATTCTTTTACCGTTGGCAGGTCGCGAAGGTCGACGATCGCGATCGTCGGCTTTCGCGTGATCAGGCCGCCTATGAACTCTTCATAACACTCGATCAGCGTCGCAAGCAGCTTTGAAGAACCTTCCATCGCGGTCAGTTCATATCGCTCCGCAAAACGCTTCATCACGGGAAGATCCTGGAAGATCTTCGACGCCGAATCCGCGAACGCAATGCCCGCAGGGCTCTCGCCATTCAGCTCAACATACGAATATGTATCGCCGACGAGAAACGAATCAAGGCGTGCGGTCGGCGAAACGTGCGCATAGCCCGGATCGATCGAGATGAGTTCGCGTTCGATCGCCGTGATGCCAAGTTCGTCGAGCAGCGAATCGTCCTTGATCGCTGCCTCCTTCACCTTCTGCAGCGCGCCGAAAACGGTTTCGCAGGCACGAACTACGCGTTCCCAGTCCTCACGCAGCACAAAATGCGGCCGCAAATAGGGCGACAGTGGGCGCCCGCCGAAAATAAGCTTTGCGCTCTCAAGCTCCGACTGGAGCTTCGCAAGCGAATCTGCAGCAAGAGCTTCATCGTTCAGGAGTTCGTTGTAATAGCTGACAGCTTCTTCGAGCATTGGGAATTATACTGACATACTTAGGATCTCATCGAATTCATCCTTCGTAAGCGGCATCACCGAGAAACGCGGCTGCCTGATGAGATAGATATTCGCGAGCGCCTTGTTAGCTTTCATCTGGTCGAGGCTGACGGGCTTCTTGAGTGCCTTTACAGGCTTGATCTCGACGGCGATCCACTTCTCATCCGTCGGATCGGGAAATGCGGTTTTCGAGACCTGAGCGATGCCCACAACCTCTTTTCCGACGACCGAATGATAGAAAAAGACCTTGTCGCCCTTTTTCATTTCGTTCAGATGGTTACGCGCCGTGTAATTGCGCACGCCGGTCCAATCCGTCGCTCCATCCTTGACGAGATCGTCCCACGAATACGCGGTCGGTTCCTGTTTTACAAGCCAATAGTTCATAAGTTAGAAGTCACAGGGTCTCAACTTACTTCTTAGATTCTGCAGCTTTTTTATTCAGCCATTTTGCCCAGCGCTCAAGCATCGGGCGGAATGGTTTGAAGATCTTCGCACGCCAGCTTCCCTCCGATTGCTTCTCGGTCCACGCACGTAGATTCTTCTCGGCATACTGGCGGATCTGCGGTTCGAGGCCCGTCTTTTTCACCGAATGGCGAAGCGTCAGATAATAGTGCTGTCCGACGAGCGAGAAGATCAACCCTGCGACGTTCCCCTTGAAACCGCTCTTTGCCATAAAGCGTTTTGCACGCCCTTCGGTCGGCTGGAGCAACGCTCCCATCGAGATCTCAAACCACGGTGCAGAATTCTGCACGCGCGGGTGGTAAAGCCCCGGCAGGTCGCCCTTGACCGGCACGTCCATATTCTTTAGCCGCGGATCGTTTATAAAATCGACAAGCTTGATCCGCTCGATACCGCGGGTATGCTCAACGGGAAGGAAATCGAGTGCGTTGTGGATCGCTTTCTCGTAGTCTTTCGGTAGCGGAAAGGTCGCGTTGTTCTCGATCCGCAATTTGGTGGTTTTCGCGGCCTTCTGGCCAGCGGTTGCAATCGCCATAACTTTCTCTAAATTGTAATGGGTTCGCTGAAATTAGTAAATTCCGCCACCGATTGTGGCAGCAACGCAACACCTTGGCGACGCAAGATCGCTGAAATCCCCCCAAATCACCTCAAATCTCGCGCGGCATACGTATTGCTTAACTGTTCAGCGAACATGGCGAATCAGACCACACTCGCGAGATCAGTTTCGGCCAGCGGCATCGGACTTCACACGGGCGTCGAAGTCAATCTGACCTTAAAGCCCGCTCCCGAAAACACGGGATATGTCTTTGTCCGCACGGACCTCGATAATTTTGAGATCCCCGCGAGTGTCGAATTCATCTCGCACTGCTCTTACGCAACGACCCTGATGCGGCGCGGTGTTGTGCTCTCGACCTGCGAACACCTGCTCTCGGCCTTGCGTGGCAATTGGATAGACAACTGCTTCATCGAGCTCGACAGCATCGAGGTGCCGATCCTCGACGGATCGAGCGAGAATTTCATCGATCTTCTCGAAAAGGCCGGAACCGTCGAGCAGGATTCGCCGAGGCGCACGCTCGTCGTAAAAAAGAAGGTCGAGGTCGATCAGAACGGCCGAAAAATGTCGATCGAACCAGCCGAAAATTTTGAGATCGACTGCGTCATCGACTTCCCGCATCCTTTCATCAAACGGCAAAAATATCACTTTGTGATGAAGAACGGCTCCTTCGGGCGTGAGATCGCTTCAGCGCGAACATTCGGTTTCGCGGAAGAGATCGATATGCTCCGCAAGGCGAATCTCGCCCTCGGCGGCTCGCTCGATAACGCGATCGTCCTCACAAAAGATGGGATGCTGAATGAAACTCCGCTGCGCTTTGCCGACGAATTCGTGCGGCACAAGATCCTCGATATCATCGGCGACGCGGCCCTCGTCGGCATGCCGGTAAAGGGCCGGATCACCGCCGAGAAAAGCGGCCATTCCGTCCACGCTCAGCTGATGACAAAACTCCTCGAAGATGAATCAGCGTGGGAGATCGTCTAATCCAGCTGAGGCTTACTTACTTGAACCGCCTGCGTCCTTCGCGTTAACGTCCCAATCCGGCGAATGAAAAACGCCTTCCTTATCGACGCGTTTGTACGTATGCGCGCCGAAGAAATCACGTTGTGCCTGGATGAGGTTTGCCGGCAGCTTCCCCGCGCGAAACGCATCGTAATAGTTCGACGCCGAACTTAGGCTGAGAGCCGGAATTCCGTGCCGCAGACAGGCCGACACCATCTTCCGCAGTCCGCCGCCGTGCTTCTTTAGAACCTCTGAAAAATCCGGATCGACCATCAGGCTTTCGAGGTCCGGTGCGTCCGCAAAAGCCTTTCGCATCTCCTCGAGCATCGCCGAGCGGATGATGCATCCGCCACGCCAGATCTTCGACGTCGCCGCAAGGTCAAGGCCGTAGTCCATCTCTTTCGACGCCGCCTGAAGAAGCGACATTCCCTGTGCATAGGTGATGATGAACGCGGCAGTAAGAGCACTGTGCATCTCATCCTCTTCTATCGGTGAACTCGTATCAGCAAGCTCCTTTCCAAAGACGCCGCCGACCGCGTCCCTCACGCCCCTGAGTGCGGATATTTGCCGCATCGAGACGGCCGAATCGATCGTCGGGATCGGGATGCCGAGGTCGAGTGCCGCCTGCGAGGTCCATTTGCCCGTTCCCTTCTGGCCGGCTTCGTCAAGCACTTCGTCAACAAGGAAATTGCCTGTTACGGGATCGACCTTGTTTAGAACGATGGCCGTTATCTCAACGAGGAACGAGTTGAGCTCGGTCGTATTCCACTTCGCAAAGATCGTTGCGATCTCGCCGGCTGAAAGCCCTTTTGCACGACGAAAATAATCGTATGTTTCGCCGATGATCTGCATCAGCCCGTACTCGATGCCGTTGTGGACCATCTTTACAAAATGGCCCGCCGAGCCCTTGCCCATATACGCAACGCACGGCTCGCCATCGACCTTCGCAGAGACCGCCTTTAAGATATCTTCGACGCGGTCGTAATGTTCTCTCGTGCCGCCAGGCATGATGCTCGCTCCGTGTCTGGCACCTTCTTCGCCGCCGCTCACACCGACGCCCATGAACCCGATCCCGTGTGTCGAAAGCTCCTTGATCCTGCGGTCAGTGTCAGTGAAATGGGAGTTCCCTCCGTCGATGATAAGGTCGTCCGCATTTAGATGAGGCGTAAGCTCGCCGATCACTGCATCAACGATCGGCCCTGCCGGCACGAGAAGCATTATGTTTCGCGGGCTTTGGAGTTTATCGAGGAACTCCGCGACGTCCTTCGCAACATCGACGGGCATTCCCTTGCCTTCCGTAAGCAGCAGCTCACGCTTCGCGGCATCAAGGTCATAGCCGACGCCCGCAATGCCGTGCTCGGCAACATTCAATAGAAAATTCCGCCCCATTGTGCCGAGGCCGATCATCCCAAAATTCGCTTTATCCATACTTTAACAATTATCACACGGACCCGATCGAGACGAAGCCGGCCGCTTATCTTGCCGTCGAGCCGACGCGGATATAAACTGCGTGTACATTTTATGCTATCACTCAAAGACGCCATTCGCCCGACGACCATCCTTGAACCCGAAAAACTACGCTCGCTTCTCGGCCTCGACCTCGTCGTCATCAGCGAAACTTTCCAGCACACGGGCAGCTTCAAATTCCGTGCGGCTTACAACGTCGTTTTGAATCGGCCTGAGAGCGAATTCGTGGGCGTCTCGTCGGGAAACTTCGGGCAGGCACTCGCCTATGCATGCAAACTTCTCGATCGAAAATGCACTGTGATAATGCCGCACAATTCGTCGAAGGTGAAGGTGGATGCCGTGCGTGCATACGGGGCCGCTGCCGACCTGATCAACGTCAACGAAGTGAGCCGCGTCGAGCGTCTCGAGCAACTGCGCCGCGAACGCCCGGACGCCTATATGGCCAGCGCATTCGACGACCGCCTCGTTATCGAAGGAAATTCGTCGCTCGGTGATGAGCTTGTCGGCATCGGGCTCGACGCCGTTGTGGTACCGATCGGCGGCGGCGGATTGATCTCCGGCACGGTCGAGGCGTTCGAGCGTACGAAGAAGCCGATCGAGATCATCGGCGCCGAACCCGCGATGGCGAACGATGCCGCACGCTCGCTCAAGGCCGGCAGGATCATCCAGAACGACGTCGAACCGCAAACGGTCGCCGACGGCACGCGAACTCTTTCCGTCGGACAGCACAACTTCCCCGTGATCCAACGCGGCGTCAAAGAGATATTGGAGGTTTCAGAAGAAAAGATCGTCGCAGGCCTAAAACTCTATTTTTCGCACGCAAATCTCAAATGCGAGCCGACCGGTGCACTCTCGCTCGGTGCCGTCCTGCAGGATCCCGATCGTTTTCGCGAAAAACGCATCGGCGTGATCGTAAGCGGCGGCAACGTTGACGCCGACCTCTACGCCCGCCTTCTCACCTAGCGGAGCGCGCACCTAGCTTTACATCAAAGCTGAGCAATTGTCGCTACTTCAAGTCAGTTTGATCGTATCCTGACCAAAGCACGGCCTTAACCGTCATCGGATAATCGCTTCTCAGTTTCACTTTTTGATAGTTTTTTTCACGTGGTAGCCCTCTTTCAAACTTATAGTTAACAAATTCATTTGGTCCGCCTCCCCTATGGCCGCTATAGACTAGTGGGTATTCATTTCCTTCTGTATCTTCTATTCTGATTTCAGGATTGACGATCTTCCCTCCAGGAATTTTTATTCCGGATTTACTCGGGTCTGCGATCGTGTAAGCTTCAAATGGGGGTTCGATCTGGAGAGATATGTACCGGTAGTCTTTGTCCACCATTAGCTCATCAGAACTTCCAACCTCTTTCCAATCAGACGTGATTTTAAAATCTTTCGCCAAAACACTGTTTTTCAGAGTCTCGTGAAAAAAAAGCCTCCATACAACCATGCCGCCCCAAATGAGAAACGCAATGGCTGTTATGCTTAGAATTACGGACAGAATACCTTTGCCAGTCATCGTTTTATGTACTCACCTTGAAATCTTGCCGTCCAAGCCAACAAAAACGGAGCGCGGACACTCTTGTCCGCATGAGCGTCGCCCGCGACGCGAAAACCAACGCGACAACTGTGCGTGTCAAACCTATATTCACCCAACGGAGCGCGGACACTCTTGTCCGCATGAGCATCGCCGCGACGCGAGCACCTACGTGGCAACTGTGCGTGTCAATCCAATTCTCGCCGGAGGCACCGGCGATGCGGACAAGAGTGTCCGCGCTCCAACGCCCCGCTCCGCCGTGATCGCCTCCTCACCAAACGCCATAAGATCTGCCTATCCTGCTTTGCATCAGTTAGACCGATATTTGCTCGTGGTCTCAAAGGCCTCACGGTTCATTCTCGGTTGATCATCTGTTCTACGAGTTTGTCGGCCCGTTCGTACCCGAAAATTCCAATCTAGATCGGTATCAATTCGGGGAGGTTTACACCTTGGCTACCTGGCCTTGACATTAAAATCCAGAACGTTGCTTGAGATGGTGCCAATCGCCGTAGGGGCGTCCGAGCCCGCGTCCGGCCTGCGGAGCGAATCATTATAAACTTCAACGTGAATAGAAAATTTGCCCTCGCCGGCTACATTCACGCAAAAGTCCGACTCCGGAAAGAACGCGCCGTGCTCGAATGCCGAACGAGCGTCTTCCCAATCAACCGCTGACCAGGCTGCCTTGGTCGCGACCGACGCTCGACCTTTGCAGCCAACCACAAAATACGCCTTATCGACCAGATAGGTTTTTGTGAACAAACCAAACTGCCCGATCCCGTCCACCGGGAATGTCGTTTCAAAAGGTACGCTCGCTCCCTTCTCATCCGTGATGACGAGCCTGTATTGGAGATCCTCCGGAAAGTACACCGGCTTGTCGAAGTCCAAAAGCACCCCGACATCAAGCTTTACCAAGTCGCCGATTCGCAGATCGTTATTGCTGATCTGGATCTTAGCCTTACCGATCTTTGCCAGGGCCATGGTCTGCGGGCGACCGACAGAACGAGCTACCGAATTGTCATTTTGGCCAAAACAGTCTGAAAAGCCGAAAACGATAAATATAAAACACATCATCCCCAATGCAATTTTGTTCATCGATAATGCTCCTAGTGTCCATTAAGGCTCCTCAAATATTCTGCTTGGTCTCGTGTAAATCGATTATTCCGGATACCCGGTCCTAACATCGGAGCCATTATTCCTCCGCCATGGCCCGAACGATCTAGGCCAGCGAACCCGTTCAAAAACCGGTGCGCGGCTTCGTGAACGCCTATAGCCGCTAAATCAGGAATATAGAGACCTGACCGCTTTAAAGAAACTATACCGCCGGTCTTGTCCGGGTAGGTAAAACCTAAATCATTTTTTCCAAGAAAGAGTTTGATGAAATGCGGAAAGTCTTCCCGGTACTCGAGGTTGTAGCTACCATTTTTTGTACCGTTAGCGGCATTCTGATTATTAAAAACCAACTCAACGCCGGCGTCCGCAAATATCGCCATCATTTCATCCTTCAGTTGTCGAAGAAATCCAACTTCTTCAATCGGGCCCAATTCATCAACTATTGTACGGCGATAGTCTGTATCCTTCCATGCACCGGGAACTGTCAAGTTTATATTAAAGACGGTTCGACCTCCGCTAGCGCTCGAAGGGGAGCTTGCAGATGAAGTTTCACTCAAATTCAATGTAGCGGCGAACGCTTCGTAGTCAAAATCTGGATCGCATAAAACTCCCACCGCGGCAGCAGCTTCCAGCACTGGATCCGCTACTGTCTGTTTAGTTTGCGTAGGGCGGTTCCCAATGCTTCCAAGCAAAAGGTCAAACGCCGCATCGACGCCACCACTGGTCATCGGCCCGCTGTTTTCGCCCATGTATGAATTCGCGCATCCCCCACCACAAGCACCGGAAGTGTATTGAGAGAGCAGTCCGAGGGGATCGGTGAATTTGTAAGGTGAGTTGAGGGCGTAGGTGTAGCGGTTGAAGGTCTGCGGGTTCTTGATGGTCGCCGAGGCCGTCAGCGGATCGACGCTTGTGAAACGCCCGTGCACCGGATTCTGAAACCTCGCCTGTGCGAACTCCAAACCTGACTCCGCCTCCTTTTCGTAACCGGTATAATCCTGCCTTACGGGTGGGATGCCGTAGCCAACCCCAACGTTGCG
>JABARP010000015.1:1366-100742 GCA_019186825.1 Pyrinomonadaceae bacterium | reverse complement strand
TCTTCGGATTGTGCTTTGCCAGCACCTTCGTTATCGCTGCCGTCAACGTCGTCTTCCCGTGATCCACGTGACCGATCGTCCCTATGTTCACGTGCGGCTTACTCCGATCGAATTTCTCTTTGCTCATATTCCTCTTGGCCTCAAAAGTTATTCTTTATCAAGTCCTAAATACTTCTTAATGTGCCTTGCAAGATTCTCGTCAATTTCGTTATGCCGAGGCACTGCTTCATCCCATTTCTGGGGTTCAGATAAACATCATGTCGTGACCCGTGTCTCAGCAGCACACAGCCGGCGGCTGAAAGCTGCCTGACCAGGTCTTTTCGCTTCATATTCTGATCTCTTTCAGTTGATAGTCGCCTGGCACTTCGTCCATCGCCATCATGAGATACGCATCTCTAATGTTCTCTTCCAGCTCTTCCAGCGACTCTCCCTGGGTCATGATCTCAGGGTGTTCAAGTAATTTACCGAGCCAGAAATTCTCCGACTGCCAGTAAACCATCGTCATTTGAGTATCAGCCATGCCCAACATAAAACTGGAGCCCAAATCGGGATTTGAACCCGAGACCTTTTCCTTACCAAGGAAACGCTCTACCCCTGAGCTATTCGGGCTTTTATCGACCGAGAACATTTGGAGCGGGAGACGAGGTTCGAACTCGCGACATTCAGCTTGGAAGGCTGACGCTCTACCAACTGAGCTACTCCCGCAAACCGTTCTTTTGGACCACGTGCCTCAAAAGGCCCGTGATCCATGATCAAAATATGGTGCATGGGGTAGGATTTGAACCTACGTAGGGAATTAACCCGTCGGGTTTACAGCCCGATGCCATTGACCGCTCGACCACCCATGCGATTAACCGTTCTCTTTAATGCTTTCGGCGCTTTTTTAGAGCCAAATAGCAAATTTTCAATACTAGCGAAGAGATTTTCAACTTGCAAGTCCAAAAGCGAGGGTTTTGCCAAGAAAAAGACGAGCGAATCTATTTAGATGCTGCTCTCGGGTGAAAGCGTTCGTAGTTTTTCTTTAATTGTTTGCCGGTAACGTGCGTGTAGATCTGGGTAGTAGAGATATCTGCGTGGCCGAGCATCAGCTGTACCGACCTGATATCTGCATCATTCTGAACGAGATGCGTCGCAAAAGAATGTCGCAGCGTATGTGCCGAAACGCCCTCAAAGCCGCATTTTTCCGCGTATTCCTTAATGATTCGGTGGATCGCGTGCCGATCGAGCTGCCGCCCGCGATCGCCCAGGAACACCATCTCAGACGGCTGTTTCGGCTTTCGCACCGCAAAATACCTTCTCAACCACTCGACCGCGCTGCCACCGATCGGCACTTTGCGCGTTTTACTGCCTTTGCCGGTCGTCGTCAAAATTCCTGATTCGAGGTCGAGTTCGCCGAGTTTGAGGTTCGCAAGCTCTGAAACACGGAGTCCGCAGGCGTACATCACCTCGAAGATCGCACGGTCGCGAAGCCCCGTTTTCGTCTCAACATCGGGCGTTGAAAGAAGCTTTTCGACCTCGGCAGAGTTCAAAAACCTCGGAAGATAGAACGTCCTGGCCGCCGTCATCAAGTTCGCGGTCGGGTCCTTCGAAATATGCCCTTCCATGGCCAAAAACTTGAAAAACCCGCGTATCGAGCTCAAATATCGGCGCCTCGACGTCTCCGTAAGCCTCTCGACCGAAAGATCCGTCATCCATTCGCGAAGGTCGCGTTCATCAAGCTCCGCAACCTCGACACCGACCCTCTCGGCCCACGCCGCGAGCTTCGCAAGGTCCCGCGAATAAGCCTCGACAGAGTTCTTCGCCAGGCCCTTCTCAGCCTTCAGGTAGATACGATATTCCCGTATGAGATCACGCGTCGGCATACTGATATAGTATCAATCCCGTTCAGGATGAAGCGAGCGATCGTCCTCATTCCTTAGCATAAACTCGGGGCATTCTTCCTGCTGATGGAGCATCGGTTCGGCCGCGCTCAGAGCCAAAAAGGCCCCTTGCCGCGAGAAGTTGAATGACCAAACGTCATCGACCGCACCAAGCCTTTGGAATTCAATATGGGTGCTCAGCTGAGCCCGGCATCGATCATCGACCGGCATTTCCGGCATCGCAGCGAGGATCGTCGGTATCGCGTCGGCGCTCAGGCTTGCGTTGTAGTACACGTCGAAGTCCCGGCCCTGCCGCATCAGGCCGATATTCGTGCTTGCAATAAAGGCATCCGGATTCAAAAGATTTGTGCCGCCGAGGATAACCACCGCCGCCCATAGTGCTCCCCACGCGAAACGGTTTCTTGCTCCGCGAAGAACGGTCAGCCCGAACCAAATGAATACCGTAGCCAGCCACGTCATAAAGACCATTGGATAGAATCTGACCGCCGTCAGGCCATAGCCGGACTCGCCTGTGAGTATTACGAGCCTTTGCACGGCCGACGCCATTATCACGAATAGAAGAATGATCTGTATTCCCGCAAGAATACGAAAGATCGTGTGCGCGCTGCTCTTTACGGTGCCGCGGATAAGCCAGTGGGAGGTGAGCAATATCGGCAGCACGAGAGCGGATGCGAAGACGAGTTCGCCGAACCCACGCCGGGCATATTCCGAGAGCTTGAAATCCGGCGTCGCCCGAACAATGTCGAGACCGCCGAAAAGATACGGTATCTGGAACGAGACAAAACTTATAAAAAGCAGGTCAAGAAGCCCGAGCAGCAACACGACCTCGACGGTCCCGAGCGTAAAAAACGTCGGAACCTTCGAATTGTCAATGTTCTGCCACTTGTCAAACCTTCCCTTGAACGACGGAACCGACGGGTTCGTCACAATATTCTCGAAGAGAACGGTCTCTTTTGTCGCAGGCGGTTCGGAGCGGTTTATATGCTCGACGACCGGTGAATCGATCAGATGTTCGTCCGTAACCGCCGCCTCAGCCGCCATCCGGTCTACAAACGAACCGCCGTCCGCGTCGCTACTCTTCGCGCCTTCTTCTTTAGCAGCCTCCTTTTCCGGCTCTGAAGCGCTTTCGCTCGGCATAGTTTCGCCGTCAAACTGCTTCAGGGCACCACGAAAGTATCCCGCACTAAGCCAGGCGAATGCCGAGGCTAGCACTACGTGTCCGGCAACCATCGAAAGGTCGATATTGATGACACGGTTCACAGAAGCTTCGAACGCAGCGTCTGCCGCCATAAACAACGCTCCGAAAATGAACACCAGCGGCAGCGTTATCGCGAGCCCGCGGAGTACGGCAAACGCCGTCTTGCTCGACGCACCGCCGGGTGTCTTCTTCCAATCGATATCACTGCCGAGCAGAAAAAATGTCCCAAAGACCGACGTAAAGCCCGACCACGCAACGCCGACAATGTAATGGAAAGTTCCCGCGATCTGGGCCTTGATCTTGAGATTTGCGAGCAGCAGCACGCCCATCAAGGCAAGTATCGCGAGGGTATCGAAAACAAGGAGTTCTTCGGCGGCACGAACGACGTACATCGACGCGAAAAAGAGGATCGCCGCCACAAGCGAAACGTTCGTCTTTGTCAGCAGATCCGGCCTATGCCGCCACGCGATCACACCGAGGCTCCCGAAGAACAGTACGTTAAATGCGAGGATATTCAGTCCCCAGCTCTCAGCACGCAGCAGATAGTCGGCCGCCAAACCGATCCCGATCGCCGTAAAAAGAACCTCAAAACCAAACGTCGGCCTCTTGCTCATAAAACACTCTCAGCTCAGATCTTTTTCATCGCGTCGATCAACGCTTCCATATGGTCGAGATAGCGGACGAGTGCGGCTCGGCCCTCGTCGGTGATCGAATATTCCGTAAGCGGTGTCCGCCCTTTGAAGGATTTCGTGCAACTGATATAGCCCGCTTCCTCGAGCTTTCGTGTATGAACGCTCACGTTGCCGTCCGTTGTATCCAGGAGCTTCTTGAGCTCGTTGAAGCTGAGCTTTTCGTTCGCCGCGAGCGCGCTGGTGATCCCGAGCCGAATGCGCTCGTGGATGACCTTATCGAGCTCGCCCGAAACGGTGCCCGCGGCCTCCTCAACGCGAAGCACACTCTTCTTTGTCGGTCGCTCGTTGTTAAGAGCTAAATTCGTTCTTGCCATATCCCAACCTTTTAACTTCCGGCAAGCGGCGTCCCAAAGATGCCTACGGCCAGTTCGACCCACACAGCCAGGAGGATCAATAGCACCAGTCCAAGCGCCGCAAGCCGGCAACCAAAACCCTTCAAAAGCCTAAAAATGATCTCGCCGGCGAACCCTGCGCTCAGCAGGAGGATTGCACCAACGACAAAGTCCATCGGGCCCCAATTCACCTCTTGCGTAAACTGCATTGCGGTGAACGGAATTAAGAGGAGCAGCCCGGTTACACCAAAGATCCCGGCAATGCGTATATTCTGTATCGTCATACTCGTATGTATACCTCCATCGACGTTAGCCGCCGTATCGCCTTGCGATGATCGCCCCGAAAATGATGTGGAGCAGGCCGAAGCTGGCGGCCATAAAATAGTTTCCGTAGGCACTCGGCATCGCAATGGCCGCTATGCCTGCCGTGATGAACAGCCAGCCCATTATCGGAACCGCCTTTACCGAGACTGCTCCGCCAGTAACGACCGCTGCTCCATAGCAGAGCATCCAAACCGGCACCATTACTTCGAAATGCAGATATCGAAAAAGCCCGAGCGTGATCGCGACCCCTGCCATCAGCGGTGGCGCAAAACCGAACGCGAACTTCCGGCCTTGCGCACTGAAAAGTGACTGGCCGACGATCCTCGATTTTTGCCACATCGCGAGCAGGCCGATCGCCGCCGCAAGGATCGCCTCCGCAAGCCAAACGATCAGCCACATATCCTTGGTCGGCTGCTGCGACGCAATATACGCCGCCGCGATCGCCGTCAGTCCCATCAGCATCCCGCCGTAACCCGGCACGGCCGTGAACGATGCCGAACGCTCCATCGTCTCGCGTATGTATCGAAGGTTGTCGATCGCCCGATCGCTCAAGCGTTCGGGTTCGCGTTGTTCATTTGTCTCTAAAGAACGCAGTTTCGCCATACCGAAAGCAAAGATACGCCAAGTGATCGTGTCTGTCAAGTACTTTGTAATATAAAGTAGCTATCTGCGAAAATGCTCGTCTGATCGCGGCTATCGGTCAGCCTTAACCGCGCGAAACGCTACTTCCTCGCTTTCTGGTTATTCTGCTTTTCGATCTGTTCGATGAGGTTCTCTTCCGGGGCCGAGTTCGGGTCAGCTACGGAAAACGTCAGGCGTTTGCCCTGCATAAGGAAGTTCTTGCCGTTCCACTTGTAGCGCGAACGCGTAAAATACGTCGGGCAGCAGAGTTGTTCTTCGTCACCGGTGATCTTGCCGGTTTCGGTTTGCCCGAGGATAAATCTATCGCGGCCATAGAGTTCGACGACGAGTTCGCCGTTCTCGGCACGCAGGTCTTTGAGGCCGCCGTCGGCCCGATCGCCCGTGCGGAAAGGCCATATCAGCTCGGGTTTGCCGTCCTTCCAGGTAAAGACATAAACGAGCTGCGGTATCGCCGAACCGGCCGTCTCGATCTTCAAAACGACAAGGGCTTCATCCTGGCCGTCGCCCGTGATATCAAAATATTTCGTCGTAATATACGACATCCCGATACGGCGTTCGGCCTTAACGGCGGCCTTTGTCTCGGGGTCCATGTCCTCGGTCGTTGCGGCCTGGATGGGTTCGACCTTGCCGTTCACGAGTGTTATCTCGGTCGTACCATCGGGATTTTGCCAACCGCGTGGAAGCTCGTATGTGTGATTCTTAAAATCGAATGTGCCGAGCGGTGACTGCGTCGTTTTGTTGCGGTCGTCGAGCAATTCTGCCTGGAGGTCCGGCGGCGCGGGCGTTGGCGTCGATGTCGGAGCCTTGATCTCGGCCGCGGGCTGCGGTGAATTGACCGCTTCAGAAGTATTTTCCACCTTTGTACCGCACGCCGACAGGGCGGCGACCAACACCAAATATTTTGCTGACCTAAAGAACTTCAAAAACAATTTCTTAGGATCCCCTTCTTGTTTGTAACCAACACGGAGCGCTTGTCTTACGCTCGCGTCAGGCTGCGGTATTTGATGCGATGCGGCTGATCGGCGTCGTGGCCGAGACGCCGTTTGCGGTCGGCCTCGTATTCGCTGTAATTGCCGTCAAAATACTCGACCTTCGAGTCGCCTTCGAACGCCAGGATATGTGTGGCAATCCGATCCAAAAACCAGCGGTCATGACTTATTACGACGGCGCAGCCGGCAAAGTTTTCGAGCGCCTCTTCGAGGGCACGCATCGTGTTCACGTCAATATCGTTGGTCGGTTCGTCCAGCAGCAGGACGTTCGCACCCGTCTTTAGCATCTTCGCAAGGTGGACGCGATTGCGTTCGCCGCCCGAAAGCTGGCCGACGCGCTTTTGCTGGTCCGTGCCCGAAAAATTGAATTTTGAGACGTACGTGCGTGCGTTCATCGTTCGTGTGCCGAGCAGCACGTTGTCGAGGCCATCGGCGATCTCGTCAAAGACCGTTTTGTCGGCGTCGAGGCTGTCTCGCGATTGATCGACATAACCGAGCTTTACGGTCGAGCCGACCTTGAACGAACCGGCGTCCGCCGTCTCCTGCCCGGTGATCAGACGAAAGAGCGTCGTTTTCCCTGCGCCGTTCGGGCCGATCACGCCGACAATGCCGCCTTTCGGCAGCGAGAATTCGAGGTTTTCGAACAAGACCGTATCACCGTACGCCTTTGAAACGCCGTGTGCCTCGATCACGACGTCGCCGAGACGCGGGCCGGGCGGAATGTATATCTCGAGCTCATCGGCGTGCTTCTCGGATTCGGTGGCGACCATCGCTTCGTAATCGTTGATGCGGGCCTTTGACTTCGCGTGACGGCCTTTCGGCGACATACGGATCCAGTCAAGCTCGCGCTGCAAGGTCTTTGCACGCTTGTCGTCCGCCTTTTGTTCCTTCTCAAGACGCTGTTCTTTTTGTTCGAGCCAGCTCGAATAATTCCCTTTCCACGGAATCCCCTCGCCGCGGTCGAGTTCGAGGATCCAGCCGGCGACGTTATCCAGAAAGTACCGATCGTGCGTAACGGCGATCACCGTCCCTTCGTAACGCTGAAGGTGCTGTTCGAGCCATGCGACGGTCTCGGCGTCGAGGTGGTTCGTCGGCTCGTCAAGCAACAGGATGTCGGGCTTTTGCAGCAGAAGGCGGCAGAGTGCGACGCGACGTTTTTCGCCGCCCGACAGATTCTTGATCGGCGTTTCCGGCGGAGGGCAGCGCAGGGCGTCCATCGCCATCTCCAGCCGCGAATCAAGGTCCCAGGCGTCGGCGGCATCAAGCTTTTCCTGCACCTCGCCCTGACGCTCGATGAGCTTCGCCATCGCGTCGCTATCCATCGGCTCGGCGAATTTCGCGTTGATCTCCTCGAATTCTTTAAGAAGGGCGACCGTCTCTTGCGCACCTTCTTCGACCGTCTCGCGAACGGTCTTGGCGTCATCGAGCTTCGGTTCCTGTTCGAGAAACCCGACGCTGTAGCCCTTCGAGAAGACGACCTCGCCGTTAAAATCCTTGTCGGTGCCCGCGATTATCCGCAGAAGGCTCGATTTGCCCGCACCGTTCAGGCCCAACACGCCGATCTTCGCCCCGTAAAAGAACGACAGGTAAATGTCCTTCAAGACAGGCTTCTTGTCGTAAAACTTGCTGACCTTGACCATCGAAAAGATGATCTTATTCGGTTCTTGTTCGCTCACAGATTATCCAAATACACCGACAACCGCCGGGAACATCACTAAAGTAAAAATTCAGATTACCTTTTTAACGCCAACTAAGCCAACCACCGTCATCCGTCTCGCAAATTCGTGCATTCGTGGCTTACTGCTTCTTTGCTTTGTGGCTAATTCCATGCCTTCGTGCCTTTGTGGCAAAATTCCCACCCTTCGCGTCCTAGCGTTTCTCCGTTGGCCATAACGCAAAGCTCGCTAAGGCTTTCGCAAAGTTCGCAAAGGGTGAACGCAATTGACCTCTTTGCGTCCTTTGCGTCTTCCCTTTGTGTCCTTTGCGGTTATTCCTGTCTGATTCGTGCATTCGTGGCCAATGCTTCTTTCGTGTCTTTGTGCCTTTGTGGCCCATTTTCTTTCAATATTTGCGTTCATTCCGTTGAACTTAACGCAAAGTCCGCGAAGGCTTTCGCAAAGTTCGCGAAGGCTTTCGCAAAGACCGCAAAGGGTGGACGCGATTGACTTCTTCGCGCCCTTTGCGTCTTCTCTTTGTGTCCTTTGCGTTTACCTTTATGTCTTCGTCACCAATTCCGTGCCTTTGTGCCTTTGTGGCCCAATTCTTCCGCACTATTCAAGTTCATTCCGTTGAACTTAACGCAAAGTCCGCTGAGGCTTTCGCAAAGACCGCAAAGCGTGGAACTGAGTGACCAAAGTTCGCAAAGGGTGGACGCGATTGACTTCTTCGCGCCCTTTGCGTCTTCCCTTTGTGTCCTTTGCGTTTATCCGACCGAATTCAACACGAAATGTCCCAAGAGACGCCATTTGCCCCCATCTCCATGCCGACGTTTCCCCAAGTTCGCCAACTTCGCTTAAACTCTATTTGACGATATCGGGCTTCACCGGCATTGATGGAAAATCACTTGATCATAACCTGCGTGATCCTTGGGGTCGCGCTCGTGCTGTTCCTAAGCGGCAGGCTTGCAGCTGACCTTGTTGCGCTGCTTGTTGTCGTGGCTCTCGGGCTGACGGGCGTTCTCTCGCCGCAGGAAGCGTTCTCGGGCTTCAGCCGCTCGGCAGTGATCGTTATCATCTCGATCTTCGTGCTTACCGAATCGCTACAGCGGACGGGCGTGACCGATCAGGTCGGCAACATCCTGCTGAAGGTCGGCGGCACCGGTGAACTCCGTCTGACGGTCGTCGTGATGATCGCCGGGGCGTTCCTTTCGCTCTTTATGAACAACATCGCGTCGGCGGCTGTACTGCTGCCGGCGATGTCCGGCCTCGCGAAACGTTCGGGGGTGAACACTTCGCGGCTCTTGATACCGCTTGCTTTCTCGACGATCCTGGGCGGTACGGCGACGCTCTTTACGACCTCTAACATCATCTTAAATTCCGTCCTAAAGGACAACGAACTTCCCGTTTTCGGCCTCACGGATTTCGGATATGTCGGCCTGCCGATCATCATCGTCGGAATACTTTACGTCGCGTTCATCGGCCGCAATTCGCTGCCCGGCGACTCGCCGCTCGAACGCACGCATATGCCGACCTCCGAACGCGGTGACCTGATCGAAGCTTACGGCCTCGGTGCGATGCTCTTTAAGGCACGCGTGCCCGACGGCTCGATGCTGATCGACCGCACGATCGCCGAATGTTCGCTGCGGGAGGATTACGACGTCAACATCGTCGGCATTGAGCGTGCGGGAAAGCGCATCCTGCATCCGACGCCGCAAAGACACATTCGCCGCGGCGACGTTCTCGTTCTAGAAGGCAGCGAGGCTGATTTTCGCGCACGCGATATCGAGCCTTATATGGAGTTCCTGCCCGAGACCGAATGGCGCGAGAGCGACCTCGAATCTCCGGCGATCGACGTCGTCGAAGCGATGCTTGCACCGCGCTCGCGGCTTATCGGCAAGACGATCCGCGATGCTCACTTCCGCGAAAAATACGGGATGAGCGTGCTCGCCATCTGGCACGGCGACCGCGAGGTCATCACGGACCTCGGTGACGAAAAGCTGCATTTCGGCGACGCGCTTCTCCTGCAAGGCCCGCGTGAAAAACTGCACGTGATGAAGGACGATCCCGATATCATCCTGCTCGGATCGGACGAAGAGGCCGAGATCACAGTGCCCGGCAAAGGACGTGCGGCATTGCTCATCTTTTTTGCGACGCTCGGCCTCGCAGCATTTTTGCCCGAGCTGACCGCCGCGATAATGCTCGGCGGAGCCCTCGCTATGGTCGTCGTCCGAATAATCACGACCGAACAGGCATATTCGGCGATCGGCTGGAAGAGCGTCTTTCTCGTCGCAGGAATGTTGCCGATGGGCGACGCACTTCAAAAGACGAATGCGGCTGGATACGCGGCACAGGGCCTGCTGCATTTGCTCGGTGGCTACGGCCCGTACATTCTCATCGCGGCACTGTTCATCGTTACGGCCATCGCGACCCAAATGATCAACGGAGCGGTCACCGCCGCGATCATCGGCCCCGTGACCGTTCAGCTCGCACATCAAACCGGTGTCGATCCGCGTACGCTTATCATGGCAGTCGCGATGGCATGTTCGATGGCGTTCATCACGCCGCTCAGCCACGCGGTCAACGTACTTGTGATGAGCCCCGGCGGTTATAATTTCAAGGACTATATGAAGGTCGGCCTGCCGCTAACGGCCGTCTTGTTCGTCGTGGTGATGATCGTCCTGCCGTTTGCGTGGCCATTCTAGGCATCAAGGCATATTTTTGCCCGTCGGTGGAATCAAAGGTTTGTCGGCCTTAGGTCCTGAGAAATGAAAAGCGTCTTTTGCGTGCTGTATCTCGTTCTGTTTACGTGCCTTTGTTCGGCGCAATCGGGACGCGTTCGCACGGAGCCGACGCCGACACCGACGCCCGTTCGCGGGACGGTCTATATGCCGACGGAACCGCCCCGGAACACGCCGAAACCCACGCCGACTCCTTCACCGGCCGCAAATGACAACGACACGATCCAGGTCGATTCACTACTTATCCCGATACCGGTTTATGTGACCGACAAGGCAGGACGCTCCATCACCGGTTTGAAGGCCGCGGACCTCGACCTTCGCATCGACGGCAAAACGGAGCAGATCGGCGACCTCATCCGCAGCGACGCACCTATCAGCCTTGCGATGATCTTCGACAATTCGAGCAGCGTAACGATCGCACGCGATTTCGAGAAAGAGGCCGCCGTAAGATTTTTCCGCAGCGTACTGCGTCTCGGCCGTGACCAGGCCGCGCTCTTTTCGCTCGCCGACGTTACGCGTCTCGAGCAGCCTCTGACGCGCGACCTTAGTTCGATAACGCGTGCGATCGAATTTTTCCCGCCGCCGAAAGGTGCGACCGCGCTTTTAGATGGCTTGATCGAGGTCGCGCAATATATGCGCGAAGCTTCTGGCCGACGCGTCGTCGTTCTCGTCTCGGATGGCGAGGATACATACAGCGATCTGAAGACCACTCTCGACGATACGATCCGCGCGCTTCAGCTTGCCGACGTGCAGGTCTTTGTCGTGAATACGAAAGCCTTTGAGAATTTCAAACGCACGGGCGTCCGCGGCGGCAACGCGAATATCCGCGCACTTACGGCCGAACGGCGTCTCGCCGAAATCACATCGCAGACGGGCGGCGAGGTTTTCGGCCCGATCGACGAACGCGAAATGGACGCTGCATTCGCACAGATCTCCGCCGACCTTGCCGATCAATTCACGATCTACTTCTACCCTGACCTCGAAACCGCGACGGCCGGCCAGATGCGGCTTATCTCAGTTGCCGTCAAAGGCAAGCCGGAGCTGAACGTCCGTTCGCGCAAGAGTTTTTACGTTCCGAAACGGCCGTCACGGTTGTAAACTCTTTTGTCGAGAAATATGCTCAATGCCCTGATCGCCGAATTCCTGCAGCATCTCAAATACGAACGTAATTTGAGTCCGCATACGCAGCGAAACTATGCGAGCGATCTCGAACAATTTCGCACGTGGATCCTCTCGATCGAGCGACGCGAGGACATCGAGGTCGAGGCGATCGACCGCCTTACCATCCGCGAATGGATGGCGTCGCTCCACGGCGACCACAAAAAAACCTCGATCGCACGAAAGCTCGCGTCCCTCAGGACGTTCTTTCAATTCCTCGTTCGCGAACACCGGGTCGAATCAAACCCTGCAAAGCTCGTCTCAACGCCGCGCATCGAACGCAGACTCCCGAACCATCTCTCGATCGAGGACGCCGTCCGCTTTATCGAAATGCCGAACGTCGCGACCGATCTCGGCCGCCGCGACCGCGCGATCCTCGAGCTTCTATATGCGACCGGAATTCGTGTGAGCGAACTTGTCGGGATAAATTTGTCGGATATCGATATGAGCGAGCGGCTTATACGCGTGCTCGGCAAAAGGCGAAAGGAGCGCATCGTGCCGTTCGGCGAACCGGCACTCGCCGCACTTCTACTCTATCTGAACGACACGCGTCCGCAATTCCTCGCCGCGGGGAAGGAAACTGTTCGCGACGAAAAGGCCGTCTTCCTGCATCGCCGCGGCGGACGCCTGACGACGCGAAGCGTCGGCCGCCTCGTCGACAAATACATTCGGGAATGTTCGGGAATTTATAATATCTCGCCGCACAGTCTGCGGCACACCTTCGCTACGCACTTGCTCGACAACGGAGCCGACCTGCGCGATATTCAGGAGCTCCTCGGCCACGCACGCCTCTCGTCAACTCAGATCTACACGCACGTCTCAATGGAAAAACTCATCGAGGTTTACGACAAGGCACATCCGAAGGCGTAACACGCCGCGGCTTCTGATTCAGGCGTCTGGCTTTTGCCCAGTCAAAATACCCTGAGACGTCCTCGCCGTTATCGAATCTATTGTCCAATTCCTTTGCTTTGATCGTACGCTCTTTTTTCATCACTCACCTGACGGAGTCACAACCGTTATTTCCGGGAACTCGGCAGTGAACTGTTCCTCCGGTTTCGAATCGATCTCTCCGCGGATCGGACGCTTACCGACGTTCGCTTTGAATTGCCCATTGTCGTCATAAAGGCGTCTGTACTGAGCGGTATTTCGGATGATGCCCTGTACGTATTTCTTCGTCTCTTTGAACGGTATCTCTTCGACAAAATCGTCCATCTCGGGCGGCAAAGTCGCACGCCATTGAGGCACGCGTCCGGGCCCGGCATTGTACGCAACGGCGACGTATTCGACGCGGCCGAATTTCCCAAAAAGCTCTTTCAGGAATCCGGTGCCGAGCTCAATATTCAACGCCGGTTGATAAAGGTCTTCGGCGGAATTCGGCATCTGCGACGAATTGTTTCGCCGGGCAACACCCTTCGCCGTCGGGAGCAGAAGCTGCATCAGGCCGTACGCATTCGCGCCCGAGCGAGCCCTCGGTTCAAAGACAGTTTCCTGCCGTATGAAGCCCGCGACCTGATATTTATCGAGCCCCCGTGCAGCTGCCCAACGCGTGATGTCGTCCCAATTCGTGAGCGGATAAAAGAAGCTCCACGCTTCGCGATCTATCTCTTCGGGGAACATCTGTGCGTAATCCGGATAGCTCTTCTGCATCGCGACGAGCGCCTGGACGTTGTCGCCTTTCAGGCGATAATGACGCGCGAGCGCAAGATTCACCTTCGGGCTTGTCGGAGCCGTTTTGCGTGCCTCGTTCAGCTCGTCGATCGCCCAATCGAAAAGCCCGACGATCGAGAGTTCATCGCTCTTTTCCGTGCGTTCAAGCTCTTTCGCTCCCGCGGTCTCGCGTGCAACCGTCACCTTACGCAGATTCGCCGCGGCGGTGCGCACCTCTTCGCTCACGTTCTCATTGCCCTTGCAAAGCCCGCGGCCTTTCATCGACGTGAGCCGATCGAGGGCAAGATATCCGTACCAATTCGCACCGTATCTGTACGCTGTTGCGTCGTAGAGAACGCATGCGTCCGCGGTATTCCCCGCGCGTTCAGAATCGCGTGCAGACCAATATCCGGCTTGCCCGCGATTGTCCGTATCCTGATCGGCGTAGCGTGCGAGATGTTCGATCAGCATACGCGAAGATATCGCGAAGCTTCCGGATTCGTGCTTGTCCCAGGCGGCACCGAATTGCGCGTCCGCGACCTCGATCGACGTCGGAAACGCCGCAACGGCCGTGCTGTAAAAATAGCTCGCCTGCGTCCTGTCCTTCACCTTTTCTGCGGCGGCCCCAAGATCGACGAACGTTTTCGGCACGAGCTTTCCGTTCGGGAATTTCGCACGCATCTCGTCGAGCAGCAGGCGTGCGTCCGCCCACGAACGCGTCTTTGCATAACCGAGCGCAAGTTCGCGATACGCCGCCTCGCGCTCAAGTGCATTCGCCGGAATCGCCGCAAATGCCGCACGTGCGTCCGCTGTCCTGCCTGCCGAGGCGTACGCGACCAGAGAGCGAAGCCGAACGCTCGGCGTCAACGCCGTCGGGAACTTTGCTTCGAGCGTCTTGAACTCATTCGCGGCATCCGTGAACTGATTCCCTTTGAGCAAGCGGTCGGCCCGTGCGAACTGCTCCTCGCCGTCCTGCGGGTCGAGCGATTCGCCCGCGGCACTAAGTGCGTCCGCGGCGGCCTTCGCGGCGTCCGTGCCTGCGGCAAAAAAGTATGTTCGCCGATAGTATTTGCGGGCCTCGCTCGTCGAATTCTGCGCTTCAAATGCCTTCGCTGCCGCAAGCAGAGCATCGCCGTCATTCTTTTCGATCAGTTCGACGAGCATCGGCGGCACCTCGACGGCGCGTCCGGTTGCGGTCGCGGCCTTTGCCCACGCGATCTTTGCCTCGCGTACGCGGATCGACGTCGGATATTCCTTAAAGAGTTGTTCGTAGGCCTTCGCCGCGTCAGCAGGACGATTCGCGGCCGCCAGAGCGTTTCCTCTCAACAGCAACGCGTAACCGCCGACCTTCGTGAGCCGTCCGAACTCGTTTGACGCGAGCAGCTTTGCAGCACCGTCGAAGTCGCCCGCATCGAACTTTATTTTTGCGTGCAGCAATTTCGCGAGCGCGCCGGTCCGCTTGCCCGCAAAACGTTTCTCGATCTGGGCGACCATCGCCTCCGAAGGCGTTTTTCCCGCCGACGTGATCTGCCGCAAACTCTCAAGAGCCTGCTGCTCGGTCTGCTGCGCAGAGCATCCGACCGCAAAAAGTACTGTTAAACACAAGAAACACGCCGCGAAACGAGCAGGAAATAAAGTCATAAAAGGTATTGCAAGCCACTCCGAACGGTTATATGATAGCAGAACTCCAACGCTCTCCTCGTCGAATAACTATGCGCAAACTGATGCTGAGCTTTTTCGCGTCGGCTATTTTCGCGGCAACCGCTGTCGCGCAAAATACGACCTCACCCGCAGCAAAGCCAACGCCCGATACGGACGTTGTCAGGATCACAAGCACGCTCGTCCAGCTCGATGTAAGCGTGACCGACAAGGAGGGTCGCCCTATCAAAGATCTCCGGCCTGAGGAGATACATCTCTTTGAGAATGGCAAAGAACGAAAGCTCTCGGGTGTCTCATTCGTTCCCGGAGCACCTCCCGCGGACAACAATGAGATGAAAAAGTCCGCCGCTCCCGTTGGCCCTGTCCTCCCCGGCAGACAGCTTGCGGCCAATGAGGTCCGCCGGACGATCGCGATCGTCGTTGACGATGTAACGCTCTCATTCCAGAGCATCGACTACACGCGCGAGGTGCTTCGACGCTTCGTCGACCAGCAGATGCGCGACGGTGACCTCGTCGCCATCATACGCAGCGGTGCGGGCGTGGGAGCTCTTCAGCAGTTCACGAGCGACAAACGCCAGCTCTACGCTGCGATCGACCGCATCCGCTGGAACGCCGTTGCCAACGGCCGTATCAGCACATTCGATACGGTCGAAGGGCAACAAGATGATAGCAACCAGATCGACGTCCGGGCGCAGCAAGAGGACGCATTCGTCGCCGGAAGCCTTGGAGCGTTGAATTACGTCATCCGCGGTATGGATAAACTCCCGGGCCGCAAGTCTGTCCTGATGATCTCCGAGGGATTCCGTCTATTCGACCGCGAACCGGGCGGTCAGATCACGCAAGGCAACGTCATCGACTCAGTGCGTGCGATCACGGATGCGGCGAATCGTGCGGCGGTCGTCATCTACACGCTCGACCCGCGCGGGCTCGTCGTCCCGATGGTCGGCGTCGAAGAGAACCCCGAGTTTTGGTCGCTCGAGGATATCGATCGCAAGATGTCGCGTCAGGGGCAGGCTCTCATCGACACGCAGGACGGCCTCTCCTACCTTTCCGAAGAGACCGGCGGATTTACCATCAAGAACACGAATAACCTCTCGAAGGGCATCCGCAAGATCCTCGACGATCAGAGCTACTATCTCGTGGCATACGAACCGGAAGAAGGCAGTTTCGACCCGAAGAAGCTCCGCTTCAATAAGATCGAGATCAAGGTCGATCGGCCGGGAACGAAGGTGCGGTACAGAAGCGGCTTCTTCAACGTCGGCGACAACACGCTAAAGGCGGCAAAGCAGCCGACGCCTTTTCAGTCGATCGCGGACGCACTTCTCTCACCGTTCGCACAGAACGATCTGCCGATACGCTACAACGGCCTTTTCAACTATGACCACAAGAACGGAGCCTATCTCCGCTCGCTTGTTCATATGAACATCGGTGATCTTGATTTCAAGACGCTGCCGGACGGCAAACGCCAGGCATCGCTTGATATCTTCGCTTACGCATTCGGCGTGAACGGCGCGATCGAGGGACGCCTTCAGAAGACGTATAAGCTGACGGTTCCGCCCGAAGCGTTCGAGAAACTGCGTTCGACCGGATTCGTCTATGACTTCGTCTTTCCCATCGCAAAGCCCGGTGCGTATCAACTGCGTGTCGTCGTACGCGATTCGGCCGCGGACAAGGTCGGCTCGGCCAGTCAGTTTGTCGAGATCCCGAACCTGAAGAAGAACCGCCTGACGCTTTCGGGCATAGTGCTCAATTCCGGCACGCCAACGACATCGTCGAGTGCTCTCACGGCAACTGCCTTGAGGGAGTTCCATCGCGGTGCGTCGCTCGATTATGGTTCGGTCGCTCTGAATGCCCGTGCGGATTCGCTCGGCAAGACGAACCTAACATCACGCCTTCGCATCTTCCGCGACGGCAAGCTGATCTTCACCGGTCAGCCTCAATCCGTCGCGCAGGGACAGCAGCCCGCGGATTCGGTCGCCTTTATGGGATCGATCAATCTCGGCACGAAACTCGAGGCCGGCGACTACGTGATGGAGGTCGCGGTCACCGACACGCTCGCAAAAGGGAAATACGCTACAGCGCTCCAGTATGTGGAATTCCGCGTCGTAGAGTAAACTTCTCTTTTATGCTTATCAGGGAAATAAAGCTCGTCGAGATAAAGATGCCGCTCGTGCATTTTTTCGAGACGAGCTTTGGCCGTACATACGAGCGAAGTATCATCCTCGTCCGCGTTACCGATAGCGACGGTGGGACGGGCTGGGGCGAAGTTACCTGCGGCGAATCGCCCGGCTATTCCGAAGAATGGACAGGCTCTGGGTGGGCAACGATCGAGAAGATACTCGCCCCGTTGGTGCTCGGCCACGAAGTTGATTCTGCCGCCGATATCGCCGGCCTTATGAAATGGGCACGCGGTAACCGCATGGCAAAATCCGGTATCGAGACCGCCTGCTGGGACCTCGAAGCAAAGCGGCTTGGCGTCCCGCTCTGGCAGCATCTCGGCGGCGTCAACCGAACGATCGAGAGCGGCGTCTCGATCGGTATTCAGGACACGATCCCCGACCTTCTCGATCTGATCCGCATCGAGCTCGCCGCCGGATATCGCCGCATAAAGATAAAGATCAGCCCGCGTTGGGATTACGACGTGCTCAAAGAAGTGCGGCGTGAATTCCCCGATATTCCGCTCATGGCGGATGCGAACTCGGCGTACACGCTCGCAGACATCGAACGTCTAAAGAGCTTTGACGAATTCAATTTGATGATGCTCGAACAGCCGCTCGCTCACGACGACATCATCGATCACGCAAAGCTGCAGGCAGAGATAAAAACTCCCATCTGTCTCGACGAGCCGATCAAGTCCGTCGAAGACGCCCGCAAAGCGATCGAGCTGCGTTCAGGCCGCATCATCAACCTGAAGAACGGCCGTGTCGGCGGGCACACCGAATCAAAAAAGATCGAGGCCGTCTGCCGCGAAAACAACATTCCCGTCTGGTGCGGCGGTATGCTCGAATCCGGCATCGGCCGCGCGCACAACATCGCCATCTCGACCCTCGCCGGCTACACGATGCCCGGCGACGTCTCCGCCTCAAAACGCTATTGGCACGAAGACATCATCACGCCCGAGGTCGAGGTCTCCTCCGACGGCACGATAACCGCTCCCGACTCACCCGGCATCGGCTTCGAAATAAAACACGACCTGATCCAAAAACTCACCACCCGCGAAACGATGATCCTGAGCTAATCCACGGCGCACTCGGTGTGCCTTGCCTTTGTGTCTTTTGCGTCTTCCCTTCGCGTTCTTTGCGTCTTCCCTTCGTGTCCTTTGCGTCTTCCCTTTGCGTCCTTTGCGTTCAGTCCGCTGTTTTCAACGCAAAGGCCGCAAAGTTCTTTCCGCAAAGCTCGCAAAGACTCACCGCCTACGCGCCTTCCGTCCAACTTCCTATTCGTGCATTCGTGGCAGACTTTCGTCGGTTCACGGATCGATCGCCTTCGTGCCCTTTGCGTCTTCCCTTCGCGTCCTTTGCGTCTTCCCTTCGCGTCCTTTGCGTTTATTCCGCTTTCCTCAACGCAAAGCACGCAAAGATCTCTCGCAAAGCCCGCAAAGACTCACCGCCTACGCGCCTTCCGTCCAACTTCCTATTCGCGAATTCGTGGCTATCTCACTTTATTCGTGCATTCGTGGTTAACTCAATCTATTCTTCGCTTCACGAACCGCGCACCTCAGGGCCGTTTGCGTTTTCCCTTAGCGTCCTTTGCGTTTATTCCGTTTCTTTCAACGCAAAGGCCGCAAAGCCTCACCCCTAAGCTCTTAAAGTATCCTTATGAAAAATTAAGAATACTTTTAACCCACTAAAGTATCCTTACACAATTTTAAGGATACTTTAGGTACTATTTCGAGAGCCACGAAAGGAGGGCTTAGTTCGCCGATAAGAACTCATCCCAGTCCTTCAGCGCGCGTTCGACCTGGATGATATGGCGTTCGCGTTTGTTGCGGTGTTTCTTGCGGAGTTCGACGGGCAGCGGTTCGAGCAGGCCGAACGTGATATTGACGGGCTGAAAATTCTTCGTCTCTACCGAAGAGACATACCTGCAAAGGGCACCCATCGCCGATGTCTGCGGAGCCGTGATCAACTCACCGCCCACCAACGTCCGAGCCGCATTCAGCCCCGCGAGCCAGCCGGTCGAAACAGATTCGACATAGCCTTCGACGCCCGTGATCTGCCCCGCGAAGAAGATATTCGGCGAGCTGCGTGCGTCGAGCGTTGCGTTCAAGATCTTCGGGCTGTTGATGAACGTATTGCGATGGATCTGACCGAACTGCAGGAAATCCGCCGACCCAAGCCCCGGTATCAAACGCAGTACGCGCTCCTGCTCGCCGTAACGCAGATGATTTTGAAACCCGACGATGCCGTACGCGTCGGCCATCAGATTCTCCTGCCGAAGCTGCACGCACGCATACGGCTCGCGGCCCGTTCGCGGATCAGGCAAACCTTTCGGCTTCATCGGCCCGAACCTCAGCGTATCGACGCCGCGACGAGCTATCTCCTCGATCGGCAGACACGCCTCAAACCAATGCGTCTCCTCAAAGCGCTTTAGCGGGACGCTTTTCGCCTCGATCAACGCGTTGTAGAACGCCGCGTATTCTTCCTCAGACATCGGGCAGTTGATGTAATCATCGCCGCCCTTGCCGTACCTCGCCGCCCTGAACGCGATCGACATATCGATCGAATCCGCCGCAACGATCGGTGCGATCGCATCATAAAAATACAGCTGATCGTCGCCCGTAAACCGCATTATCTCGGCCGTCAAAGCCTCGCTCGTGAGCGGCCCCGTCGCGATGATCGAAACTTCATCCGCCGGGATCGCCTTGATCTCTTCGCGAACGATCTCGATCTGCGGATGCTCCTCGATCTTCTCGGTAATGAACTCGGCGAATTTTATTCGATCGACCGAAAGCGCGGCACCCGCGGGCACACGCGTCGCCTCAGCGGCCTGCATCACGAGCGAACCGCCGCGCCGTAATTCTTCTTTCAAAAGGAACGGTGCCGTCCCGTATTCGTCCGACTTGAGCGAGTTCGAACAAACGATCTCGGCAAGCTTATCCGTGCGATGCGCAGCCGTCTGCATCACCGGCCGCATCTCGAAAAGCCGCACCTTCGCACCAGCACGCGCCGCTTGCCACGCGGCCTCAACGCCCGCCAGTCCGCCGCCAATTACGTTCACCTCGTCTTTCATTACCTGCTCGTGAATAGTGATTTTGGCACATCTTATGCCGTGCGGAAAATGACCCCGATCAAGGCCTGCAAAAGCAAAGAAGGCGGCCGTTACGCCGCCCTCATCACTGCCGATCAATATCAACCTACACCGTCACGCTGCTCGAATTCCGCTTTCCGGCGTAGATCCGGGCCATTCTGCGGCAGTTGTCGAAGACCTTCGACGTGAAGATGCCCGAGCCGGGCGGGTCGACCTCGACGGTCGCCGAAGCGCGAGCCGCCTTGATGAGCCAAACCTCGGCCGCCGCGGAATTAAGGTCGTAGGTCGCGCTCCAGCCGCTTTCCGGCGGGAGAACGCCCGCGGCATCCGGCAACGCGGCTTTTGCGAGGGCCGAGTTCAGCTCGGCCTCCGTCAGCGTGGGCTCTGTGTCCCACGCCGTCAACAGTTTCAGTTCGTCCAATGCAGACATTCGTGAACCTCCTTCTTACGCGGCCTTGTTCGCGATCAGCATCGCAAGCGCGTTCGGCTCGACGACCTTCGCGCCGTAAACGTGCAATCCCTTGACCGCATCGCCGAAACGCTTCTCCGGCTTGAACGTATGCAGGTCGAGAACCTGCTCGACATACGAGGTCGCGACCGCGTGGCCGGCGATGATCTTGAATTTCGTGCCTGCGTCATTCGGCACATTGTTCGATTTCAGAATGTCGAACCCTGCGGCCTCGCCGACGGCTCCGTTCGCGAGCCTTCGGTCCGAACGCATCGTTCCTGCGTTCACGAAACGATCGTCCTTGAGCAGCAGCCCATGGAACCACGCCGGTACGATCACGAATCTGCCTTCGATCGGCGTGTTCGATTCGTCGAGCATCGTGCCGAGATCTACGAGGTATTCGTACGCATCATCCTTTGTCGGCACACGCGGCGTGCCGGTCGTGCCGATCGTGTTCGGGCCGAGCACTGCGTTCGACATCGTCGTCGCGATGAAGCTGTCCGCGGCATCGCGCAACTTCCACGCCGACCGACGCATCGCGTGGTCGAGCACGTTCACATTCTGCTGTGCCTGATCGATGCGATCGACATAGAAATTGAAATACTTCGCCTGATCGATCGTGAGCGTCTGCTCGGTATCGGTCAGGACCGCCGGGTCGTCGATGTCGCTGTTCTTTACATAGTCGCCGATAGCAACGTCGCTGATCGACGCGATCTTCACCGTATTGCCGGCCTCGCGTATATCACCTTCGTAGTCTCGGTTGACGACCTTGCCTTGTCCGTAAACGAGCGATCCTTCAAGAGCGACGAGCAGCCTCGAAGCCCAAACTGTGGGAATAAAATCCAATGCCATTTCCTTTTTCTCTCTCCTGTTCTAGCCTGCGCTCAACACGCGGCGAACTTCCGTCCAATCGAGCCGAGCGATCTCGGCGTGTGACATCTTTGCGAGTGCTTCCTTTGTGAGTTTCGGCTCCTCGCGTCGGCCTGCCGCGGCGTCGATATCGACGACCTTTGCGACGCGCGACGCCAGAGTCTCTTTGATCTCGGCGAACTCTTCCCGCAACGCGTCCAGCGTTGCCTGGACGCCGCTTTCCGCGCTATTTGACGCGGCAGTTTCCGTAGCTATTTCTACCGGCCGTTTCTCTTTGCTCTCTGTTTCCATGACTTTCTCCCTTGCTTTCTGCAAAAAAACGTAATTCTGTCGTCTCTAAAAGGAACTCAAGGCGGTCCGCGAACACGGCAACCGGCTCCCATCTTTGAAATTTTATTTTTACGGAGCATTTATAATGTCTATTTACAAAGTTCAGAACCTCACTCTCGTTGCGCAGCCGACCGATGCCGTCTGTTGGTGGGCAAGCGACACGATGCTATACAAATGGTCGAAGGCAACGGGCCGCGGTTCGATGATCGATCCTCTTTCCGACTCGGGTTTCAAAGCCCGTTATGAAGCCAACGGCACTTGGGGATGCAGCGACAACGCGTTCATGGCAAAGACACTTAAGATGGTCGGCATCACTAGTGTCGATCTCTCTTACGACGGCCTCGTCTCTACATTCCAAGCGCACGGGCCGTTGTTCGCGAGCGTGCAGAAGAATTGGAACGGTAATGATTACGGCCATGCAGTTGTTTTTGGCGGTGTCGCCGACACGGGCGTACTCGTTTACGATCCGATGCCGGTCGGAAAAGGCTCGCTAATTTGGCTCACTTGGGCTCAGGTCAAGAAAGCTCTTGACGGCATCTCGGGAGCGAACCCGACATATCTCGCGGCGGTCTAAAATGGTGACGCATTCGCAGCTTCGTCCAGGCCGTAACCGGCCTCGGTAAGGAGCTGCGTTTGCGGCAGCCCGAGCTGTTTTTTGAGGATCAGATTCTCGAGCATCTCGCGTTCCGACAGCGGCGATGGATCTTGCCAGAGCGTTACGAACTTTGCATCATCGCGGCCCTCGATCCGCCGTGCGAAGCTCATCGCGTCCGCCCAAACTTGTCCGTACGCAAGCTGCCGAATTCGCACCTTCGCGATGAATCGCGCACTCGCCTGCCGCAGACTTTCGCCGCTCGGGAATGTTCCCGCCTGCTGCAGAAAATAAAAGAGCGGCGTGCCCGTAACCGAAGCGATGTCCGTGCGGAAACTGTCCTTCACCTTGATGAATTGATCGAGCCTTGCGGATTCGAAATCGCCGAACCGCGCGTTCGCATCGCCCGCGATCCAAAGGTGTTCGACGCCTGAGCGGAACGGTGCGATCGCTTTTCCATCCGCGTCGTATTCGATCTCGATCCCGGCGGCCCAACGCTGTCTGTACGCTGAGAATTCCATCGCGACGAGCATATCGAGCACCGCTTTGTTCAGCCCGTCCTGTATCGGTATCGCGGCATCGAGTTCTGACCGCCCCAACATTCCGATGCCCGCGTTGTTCGCAAAGTGAAACACGGGAACCTTGCCGAACGGATTCTCGACGGCCGGACCGTACGCCGTGAATTCTTTCGCGTCCGGAAAACGCGGCTCCTCTTTGCGGCGCGTTATGTAACGCTCGATGCGGTCAGGAAAGAAAAGATTGAGCCGAATTCTGCCGTCCTCGGCACGCCAGCATTTCGCGGCCTGTGTGATCTCGGTCGAAGATTCTTCGTCGTACCGAACGGCGATCTGCGATGCGCGATTCGGATGAAATACGGCCTCTCCTTTTGCGTCCGGCCAAACGATCAGATACGCGTCGCCGTTCTTTAATGCCTCTCGATGCACCTCGCCGCTTACGATCGGCATACGGCGTTTCCGCCAGAGCAATTCGGCGTCTCTGCCGGCTTCCGTCGGCCCGCTGTCAACGCTGAACCCTGCGACCGAGAGCTTGTCCGCGACCGAATCGCACACTATCGGGCAGAGATTCAACGCAAATTCGCGGAAAAGATCGTCGAACGTCGTCTTGAATTTTTCCGTCGCGAATCTCAGGTCGTGGTTGCCGTCGTAATAACGCTCCGTTCTGGCGTAACGCTCGGCGTTCGCCGAAAGGGTTTGCAGTGCCTTCTCAATGTCTGTATTCATTTCCTTGTCTCCTCAAAATGTCTTCAAGAATTTCCTGTCGCGTGCCGCGAGCATACTCACCGCGAGGCTGACGGCATCGACCTGGTCGTCGTGCGGCGACGCGGGGAACGCACACGCTTCATCGACGAAATCCTTTATCCAACTGCCCGCGACCAGCACGACGTTGCCCGCCTCTGCGATCGGTGCCCATGTGTGCGCACGCGTCCATTTATCGTCCGTAACGCGGACCGACCTCAGCGGCCTTCCGCGTCGTTGACCCGATCTCAACAGGTCCTGCACGATCGCCGGGCCGTGCATCGCGCTCTCGACGCAATGCACCGTCCGCGGCTCCGATGCGATCCGCTCGGCGATGAACTTCCTCTGCTGCGTGTATGTGAGCCGCTGCCTGAAACCGTCAGCGATGTAGAGGATGTTGTCCTTGCCGAACGCGCACCGAAAGCTCGCCGTATAATCCGCACGCGTGTCCTGCGAGATCGCAAGATCGTAGCCGCGTGCCCATGTCAGATTCTCCGGAGCGTGTTCGACGATGCGCGAGAACCATTCGCGTCTGAACAATCCGCCCGAACGCGGTATCGGCCGCTGCTGATACAGTGCCTCGAACGAATAACTGCCAAGCCGCCGCCGCACGGCCGCAAGGCGCGAAGCCGAAAAGCGTTCGGCCCAGAGCGGTTCGCCCGGCTTTCTCGCCAGAGCGTCGTTCTCTTCGGCGATCGCCGGCAAACTCACGATCTGCCACTTTTCGCCCTCTTCCATCTCGCGGATCAGTCGGCCCGCAAGATCGTCCTCGTGCCAACGCGTCTGTATGAGAATGATCGGCGCTTCTGGTTCGAGCCGCGTGTAGATGTCGTCGTTGAACCATTGCGCGACGTTCTCGCGTCGGACGACGCTTTCCGCTGCCCCGCGGCTTTTGATCGGATCGTCGATGATCACGAGCCCCGCACCGAATCCCGTAATTCCGCCGCCGACACCGACCGCACGCATTCCGCCACCCATCTTCGTCTCCCATTCGTCGGCCGCTTTTCGGTCATCGGCAAGCGGTACAAGCTGCTCGACTATGCGCTTCACACGCCGCGAAAATCTGTTCGCAAGCTTTTGGCTGTAGCTCGCGAGAATGATGTTGAGCTTCGGATCGCGTGCTATGCGCCACGCGGCATAACGTATCGTCACAAGCTCGCTCTTTCCGTGACGCGGCGGCATAAAGACCATCAAACGCTGCGTCTCGCCACGCGTAACCTGATCGAGCTTTTCGCAAACAAAACGCTGATGCGGCAAGTCCCATTTCCAGCCTTTCGGACCGCTGCCTTTTAGCCACGCGGCGAAGTTTGTGTTAATGCGTTTCTTCTTCGCCGGCTTCTCGGCCTGTGCTTCGTCCGCCTTTTTTGCTTTGGTCGTTTGGCTCGCCTTTCCCATTCCTTTCTACCTGATCAGGACAGCCGCCCCGACGCCGATCAGAATGTCGCCGATGCGTTTCCATGGCGACGAACGCTTTGCCTTGAGCTTTACGATCAGCTCGTCCTGAGCCTTTATTGCCGCGTCCTTTGCCGCGATCGTCTCGTTCTTTGCCTCGACGGTTCGGCGCAACGCCTCGCTCTCGGCACGTCGTGTTTCATTCAACTCGTTGAGGATCGCGTTCATCCTTTTCTCGTCCGAGAGGCGTGCCGCGAGCGCCGAATTCTCTTTTTCGAGCAGCGAGATCGCTTCGCGCGAAGCAGCAAGCTCTTCCGCCGCCGCCGCGCAAGCCGCGATCACGCCGCGATCAGCGCGCTTCGCAGACGTGGCCGAGGCTTTCGAGCTGTCGGCAGAGTTCATCGACGCTTTTGTCGATTGTGCGTGTGCGTTTTGCACGCTCAACGCGATCGCGAGCAACGCGAACACCCACGTTATTCTTTTTAAGTTCTTCATCATTTCTCCTCGTTTCGTTGCGAAGCATTTCAAGTTCGCGCTCGAGATATTCGATCTTTGCCCGCTGTTCGTTTTGTGTCTTTTCAAGTTTGTCCGCTGCCTGCTCGCTTCTTTCTGCCGCTGTCTTTTGCACATCGACGCGATCTTCCGCGTGTTTGAGATCTAGCGTCGAGCGAAGCGAAACGACCGCGGCGACGAACAGCAACGCGAGCAACGCACCCGCGATCCACCACATCTTTGTCGTCATCTCTCTTTCCTCCCGTTCGCGTCGCGGCGTCTCGCAAAATAAAGCTGCAACAGGATGTCCGCCGTCTTCCCGACCGCAAAAAATATGATCGGCAGTACGATCGCCGAGAGAATTTCGTGCGCCTCGCGGCTGCTGAAAAAGCTTGCAAAAGAGCTTGCCCACGCAAGCAGAATGTTCTTTGTGTCGTTCATCATTTCGCCTCCTTGCTTGAGCGGATCTTGCTCAGGCTGTACTGCCGGTAAAGGTAAAGTGCCGTCAGGATCGCGGCCGCAACCGCCGTTATGATCCAGATCTCTCGCGGGATGCCCGCAACGAATGCAACGATCGCCCAAAGCGTCTGCCAAAGCGTTCCGGCAACCGTCGCCCACAGCGACCTCGCTCTTTCCGTCCGCGTTGCGATGCCCGTAACGACATCGTCCACCTGATCAAATGCCGCCTCGGCGGTTGCGAGTATCGAGGGCCGCGGTTCGTCTGCGGGAATTTCCGTGGCGGGAATTTGCGGTTCCGTTTTCGAAGTTTCTGGCAGGCTTTTCGGCGGGAAACCTGCGGCCTCTCGATCATCGTCAAGGTCTTCGGCGGTAAGCTTCCGTCCCTTGACCGTAACCGGCAGCCGAAGCTGCCAATTTCCTTTCGCGGCCTCGCCGAGGAAAAATTCCGTGCGGTAAACCGTCTTCCTGAGCCTCAGCGAACTGCGAAGCCACGCGTCGCGTCGGCGTAGATAGTCCGTGATCAACTCCTGCTCCGTGCTGCCTTTAACAAGCCGTGCGATCCGGCCGAACGAACCATGTACGAGCCCGTCGAGCACGACCGCAAGCGAAAGCGGCGTCTCGAATTCATTCATACGGCAAACGCGTTCGGCAGGTGCGATGTATCGTTTTTCAGCAACGGCCCGCTGTGCCTCGCGCATCTCGCTCGAAGCCGCCGCCGCGATCAATACCTTGCGAAATTCCGGATCGTGCGAAAGGCGTTCGATCGCCGGCTTCGTCGTCCGCGCGAGCGTCCGCAGGCGGCTTTCAAGAGCGTCGCGGCCGATCTTGCCGCCGGCTGCGAGATACTTTTTCACGACGGCATTCAGCGCTCCCGAACGATGCGTGAACTGAAAGAAGCCGTATGAAATTCCGGCTCCGTCATCGAGTACGGCAAGCGCGTCGTAACGCGCCTTGGCGCGTCCCGTCTCGAAGATCCGCAATATCGCAAGTGCCTTTTGTTTATCGATCTCGTTGAACATTTTTCCTTTCTCCGTGATTTGCATTTGAATATAGCTGTTTGATATTCTCTAACGGTCGGACGATTGACAAGGGCGACTTTTCCGCAAGGCTTATGTTCGCCTCGTTTCATTGCCGGTCTCGTCCGACCGTGAAACAAGATTACCGCGAACGTTCACCGCGTTGGAAGGACGTTTTGCACGAAATGTATAAAAATGCACGTTTTGCTACAAAATGCACAAAACGCACAGAATGCACAAACGCACCATTGGCCGGCCATTTTCAGGCTCGTTCAGAGGAGACATCTGCTTGACGGGCGAGACTTTAGGAGCACAGAAGAATATGAATGCCACGCAACGATTATTACATCTCGTCCCGAGGCCTGTCCTTCGGATCTCAGAGGTCGAAAGGCTTATCCGCGTTCACCGCATCGTCGTTCCGCCGCTTTCCCGGCGGACGCTCTACGAAATGTGCGAGACGGGCATCTTCGAGTTCGCACCGCGCGAAAAACTGCACTCGTATCTGATCTACGAGGATTCATTCCTTGCCTGGGTTGAGGGGTTGAGTAAAAAGGCTTGAGTTATTTTCGGCGGGGTTTTAGTTCGGCATTCAGCTCTTCGGGCGTGAGGTCCCGATAGACGGCAACACAGTCGCGCCCATTGCGTTTTGCGCGGTAAAGCGCAGAATCCGCCATCTCGACAAGCTCGATCGGATCGGTCGAGTCTTCCGGAAAGGACGAGATGCCGATGCTCACCGTGATGTGATGGACGTGCCGTTCGAGGCCCGGGCGAATGACGCTGAATTTATGATCGGCGATCTCGGCGCGTATCCGTTCGGCGGCAACGAGAGCCTGGGCGATGTCCGCATCGAGCAGGAACGCCGCGAATTCATCCCCGCCGAAACGCGCCGCCGCGTCGCCGCTCCTCAGAATACTCGTGATGCACGAGCCGATCTCCTCGATCGTCTTGCTGCCGGTCATATGGCCGTATGTGTCGTTGACGGCTTTGAAATTATCGCCGTCCATCATCAGCACGCAGAACGGACGATTCTCCGCCTTCGCACGGCTGGCCTCACGCCGCAGTTCGAAGAAGAACGAGCGGCTCGAAAGCAATCCGGTCAGATCGTCGT
The DNA here is from genome assembly GCA_019186825.1 of Pyrinomonadaceae bacterium. GTDB lineage: Bacteria > Acidobacteriota > Blastocatellia > Pyrinomonadales > Pyrinomonadaceae > OLB17. The sequence goes on along the minus strand of JABARP010000015.1, from coordinate 72,612 downwards.
GCGAGATCAGCCGGTGCACTTGCCGCTGATATTCGCGGTCGATCTCGTCCAGCAGGTCGAAACGAAGGATCGTCTCGCCGATCGTGATCTTGTCGCCGTTCGATAGCCGTCGTTCCTTGATCCTGCCGCCGTTCACAAATGTTCCGTTTCGTGAATCAAGGTCGGTGAGAATATACGCGAGCTGGCCGGATTCCGCCGACCGAACGGCACGCACCGACGCATGCTGTCGCGAAACCTGCGTGTCGTTGACGCGAACGTCGGCCTCGAGCGCACGTCCGAGGACGACCTCGGGCCGCTCAAGCGGTATCGGCACAGCGATAAGTTCGCCGCTTAGGAAAACAAGTGCGGGCCGCAGGTCCCTTCGTTTTATCTCACTATCGTTCATAGGAATAGGCGGCGGCGGACAAGCGTGCCGCGCCCGAACGGGGAAGTCACTTTATAGGATACCCGATTCTGAAATGCCTGAAAAGACCTTTTTTGCGGCCGTCAACCAGCCTTTATTGTTGTTAGGAAAGGAGTTTTGTGATCTTGATCGCCGTGCCGTCATCGGTCGGCAGGATCTCGACGGAATCCGAGAGTTTTGCGATAAGTTCGAGGCCCCAGCCGCGTCTTTGGCCGGTTTTTGTGTCGCCGGCAGGCTGCCTGTCCTTTAGGCGGAGCCCGCGATTGCGGACCGTGATCTCCAGCCGGTCGCGAAGCGGCGTGAACGTGAGGTGGATCTTGCGCTCGGGCGAAAGCGAATGTTCCGAAGCGTTTATGCAAGCCTCGACAAGCGCCGTCTTGATCTGATTTATCGCACGATGCGAAAACCCGAACCGCTCGGCAACATCTTCCGCAAAGCTTGCGGCAACGATCTCCGAATCAGCTCCCATTGGTATCGTGATCTCGAACTGCTCGGGCAACACTTCCGTTCGCCGTTCGGAAAGTCCCATTTCCATTCGCAGCAGCTCGATCTGCCGATACGAACTGCCGAGCGCATTGCGTTCGGCGAGGGCCTGTATCGCCGCCTCGTCAAAGCCTTCACGCGTTACGAGCCAAAGGCGATAGTTCTTGAATTCGCTCGCAAGGGCTGCCATTTCGAGACGGTCAAGCCAATATTCCGTCAGGTCGAGCGACGCCGCAAACTTTGAATCGAATTCAGCCGCGAGCCACGCGACCGTATCGCCTGTCTCGGACGCGCCGAAAGCGATGGCCGTGCGTTCGACATCGGCAACACGTCCGATCGAGGGATAAATATCGGCAGCATTCACGGAGAAGAAGATCGTCGGAAGCGAGACACGATCCGGCGTTGCCGCGACCTTCGCAAGCTGCTCATCGTCCGCGCGGCCTTTGAGCTCCGCATCGAATTTAGCAAAATCTATGCTCACAGCCGCGACGCGCTGCCCGGCGAACGTTGTCAAAATTTCGCGTAGGCCGATGGCCGCATCGCGTCTATACACTCTTGCGAGCAGTTTTTGAGACCGGCCGAAGTTCTCCGAAAGCGTCTCGGCGACAACGCGTGCGCGCGTCTTGCCGCTCGTCTCAAGCTCTCTTCTTGCGTGCAGGTAATCGACAAGGACCTTATCGCTCACCGCGAAGAAAACGCGTCCCGACGCCCGCGTGATAAATTCCCTCTCGTGCAGCAAGGACAGCAGCGCATCGCATTCCGCGGCGGTGATGCCGAGCCGCATTTGCCACTCGGTTTCGTGTGCCGAACCGTTGTCGTGCGTTAAGCAAAGCGCGTCGAAGATCTCTTTTTCAAGCTCCGGGTCGCCGGCGATACGATCGAGCTCGCGGTCGATCTTACGGCCGATCGAGATGCCGAAAAGCTCATCCGTGTAGATCGCTGCAAAATTCGCAAAGCTCGAAAGCGACGCGTCCCTTGCGGCCGCGGCGTCAACAATCCCCTTCAGATACACCGGCCGGCCGCCAAGCTGCAGCACGGCAAGATCGCGGGTCTCATCGCTAAGCGAAACGTGCCTTTCACGTGCGTACGATCCGATCAATTCGCCGGCGTCTTCGCGCGGATGAAGGTCAATGTGCAGCCTCGCCGCGGAACTCTTCGCGGGGCGAAAACGCCGTGCAAAACAAAAGACGCTCGGCACGTCGCTGTCGGCAAACGTACGCCGCAACGCCTCAGCCAACTCACCGTCCCCGGCGCGTTCGAATTCATCGATCAGCACAAAACTCTTCACGCCGTTCGCCGCCGCTCGAAACGGAACGGCGAGCAGGCTCTCGATCGGAGCGTCCGATTCGATCAAGCTGACGGCCGCTTCGACCCAGCTTCGGTGGTGGTCGGAAACAAATTCGACCAAGCTGCGGATCTCAGGTTTTGCTGCGATCAGGTCGGGGATGCGTCGGTCAAACGCTGCGGCCTGCGTGACGAATTCACGCACCCAACGCCGCCCCGCGTCTGCGGCAGCTTCGCCTCGGCGTAACGAGAAATAGAACGGCACGATGCCGCTTGCCGTCCGATAGAAATGGTCGTAAACCTGGCGAAGAAGTTCGGACGAACCTGCGTCCGGTGCGGCATGACAATCGAGAACGCCGCTATCCGACGCATGCGCGATCAGGCGGGCAAGCTCCGGCCCTCGGCCGACAAATGCGTCCGCCGAAACCGTGCCAAATATCTTCTCCGGAGTATTCATCCTTTTAGCGGAACGTCGTCATCTATCGGCGAGTATATCCACACGCGATTGCGCCCCTCGGCCTTCGCGCGATAGAGCGCCTGATCCGCGGCACTGATCATATCCATCTGCGCACACACCTCGCTCGAACACGACGCCACGCCGACGCTGATCGTTACCGTCCGATGCGGAAACTCCGTCGCTGCGACATTCTGGCGGACGCGGTTTGCGATGTTCGCTGCCTCCGAGTCGGTCGTCTGCGGCAGAAGGATAGCGAATTCCTCACCGCCGAAACGCACCGCGACATCCGCATCGCGCAGCGTTTCGCGTATTACGGACGCGACGATCTTCAACGCCTCGTCGCCAGCCGGATGTCCAAAAGTATCGTTATACGACTTGAAATGATCCACGTCGAGCATCACGAACGCCATCGGATAACCGTGCCGGTTCGAGCGTTTCACTTCCTCGGCAAGCCGCTGGACCATGTATCGCCGATTGAGCAAACCGGTGAGCGGATCGGTAACCGAAAGCTGTTCGAATTCGCCAGCCTTTTCCTTCAGCTGCGTGCGGTCGATCGCCGCGGCAAGCTGCGGAGCGATCGCCTTTACGAGGTCGAGGTCGCGCCGATCGAACGGCGTGCCCGTCACCTTGTCGGTAAAATTGATAACGGCGAGCTGCCTTTCGCCAAGCCAGATCGGTGCCGAGAGGAATGACGGCGTCTTGTACCTTCGCTCGGCATCGACTGGAGGCAGTCCCGTGATCGCGACATCGCGGACGACGACCGGTTTGCCGCGTTCAAACACGATGCGCGCGACCCTTTCGCCCGGCTCCGTGTCGCCCTGCATATCGAACGTCGTACCGACCGAACCTCGCACGCGGAAACTTTTCGCTGCCTCGTCACGCGTCATCAAGGACGCGCGTTCCGCCTGCAGCAATTCGGCACTCACCTGCGCAAGATGCATCCAAAGCGCGTCGGTCTCGAGCTCGCGGATGCCCTCGGCGAGCCTCTCGGAAACTTCGTCAAGATGCGCACGCCGCTCCATCTCGGCACGAAGCCGCAGGATCTCGAGCTGCGGGGCGATCGATCGGCAGAATCTTGCGATCGCACGCCGCCTTTCATCTTCCGGGACCTTGTCGAGCACGACCAATGCCGCCGGAATTTCGTCGCCAACAGGCATCGCAAAAAGCAGTATGCGTTTCGGGTCGGGAACCTCTTTTGTCGGCGGTTTTCCGAGCACCACGGGATTTTCGCCGGCCGCTGCATCGGCAAGCCGCTCATCGTCAAGCTCGATACCGACGTTGAGGCTGCGGCCTTTTAGAGATGCAGAGACCGCTGTGCTTTCGAGACGGTCGCCGCGTCGCTCAAGCCAAATGAGCGAGCGGAGCAAGAATTGTTTCGCAGCAAACTCGATCGTCGCGTTCCGTGCCGAGATATAGTCGCGGCCAAGCAGCGAACCAAAGAAAGAACGCCAGTCCGCGGGGTCCGGCCCGCTCGGCTTCCTCTCGTTGATCGCGGCGGCACGGCGTGCGATCTCCTCCGCTTGCGAAGTTTCGGGCCTTTTTGCCGTCTCCTGTTTTTTTGATTCGTCCGTTAGCTCGCGCAAAGCATCGACCAGCGGAGCGTCCGAGCTTAGCAGCAGAATGTTCTCAAAGAATCTTGACGCCGGCAGGTCACGCCAATCGCCCGTCATCGCGCGGTTTGCCGCTCGGCGGTAGCCCTCAGAATTCGTAAAGGCACGCCCGACGATCACGACCGCCGGCTTGCCTTCGCTTTCGAATCTTGCGGCACGGCACAGCAGTCCTGCATGACACGTGTACGATATCGTCGCGTTGTTGTCCGACGCGCGTTCGAGTGCACGCCCGCAATCGCGTGCGCAACGCCCGACCAGTACGCCGTCCGGATTCAGCACGGCGCAGATCGAGTTGTTATTGACGGCCGGTTCCTGGCTGCCTTTTTCGTCGACAACCACGACCGCAACGCCGTTCTTTTTCGCGACCCGCTCAAGAATGTTCTTCGGCGGGACCGCGCGTTTCTCGCTCATCGTAAGTTCCCGGCCGTTCTGCAAAAAAACCTCGGCCGGCCGAAAAGGCCTGCTTCATACTCCGGATTGGCGGCCGGTGCGGAAGATATAAGCTTTCGTACTTCGCAAAAACGCCTAATTGCCATATTTTTCCAGAGTGTTCTCTTTCGAACTTTCTAAGTTTCGGCCGTTACGAGCAGGCCTTCCGTTCCATCATTCATTTTGACCGAAACCCCGCGACGGAGGATACTGTAAGTAGATACTCATCTGCCGAAAAGGCATGTCTTTGAAACTTACGGAATACTTGCAAGGAGGTTTTATTGCAATGATCAAGGACGACCAAAAGACCGCAGTTCAGGCGCCGAGCGATGCCGATCCCGGCGGCAGCGGCAAAACCCTTTCAAAAGCAAAAACGGCATCAAGGCTGAACGAGCTGATCGTGACTTGTAAGGACGGCGAAGCAGGTTATCGCAGCGCATCCGAAGGCGTAAAGTCCGCCGAATTGAAGGCGCTTTTTGCGGAATGTACGATCCAGCGGGCGCAGTTCGTCGGCGAGCTGCAGTCGCTCGTCCGCTCGCTCGGCGGAAATCCCGAACACACCGGTTCCTTCATCGCGAAGCTCCACCGCGGCTGGATCGACATCAAAGCCGCGATAGAAGGCCGTGATGAGGCCGGCGTTCTAGTCGAATGTGAACGCGGCGAGAATATCGCGAAAAATGCGTACAAGACCGTGCTGAAAGAGACGCTTCGGCCGCATGTGCGGGCCGTCGTTGAGCGTCAGCTTGGCACGATCACGGAGGTGCACAAGCAGATCAGGTCGCTCAAGACGGCATTCCTCGCAAAGGACAAACGCCACCTTCCGCCTCCGCCGAGACAGACAAAAAGCATCGGCACGCAGCCGTGAGTTTAGCTTTGAGCGGGGAGTGTTCTTTCTGAATTGATCTGCGGCATCGCGGCGATGAGCCGCTGTGTGAAAGGATGCCGCGCGTGGTCGAGTATTTCTTCGGTCGTTCCTGTTTCGACGATCTTCCCCTTTTCCATCACAGCGACCCGGTCGGCAAGGAACCTTACGGCACGCAGGTCGTGCGAAATGAAAAGAAGTGCGATGCCCCGCGTTCGCGACGAGCGTTTCAAGAGGTTTAGGATCTGTGCCTGCATCGAAACATCCAGCGACGAAACGGGTTCGTCGGCGACGACCAGTTCAGGTTCGACTGACAGAGCCCTCGCGATGCCGACGCGTTGCCGCTGCCCGCCCGAGAGCCGGCCGGGCTTGCGCGTTCGATACTCCGCGGCAAGCCCGACCGTCGTCATCAATTCATCGAGCTCGTCATCGCCCGCCGGAAGCGAAAATGCACGCCGCGGCTCAAGGATCGAATTCCCGATAGAGACGAGCGGGTCGAGGCTTGCGAAAGGATCTTGAAAGATCATCTGCATTCGCCGACGGATCGGCCGCAATGCTCTTTCGGAAAGATGCGTGATGTCCTCGCCGTCAAAAACGATGCTGCCCGACGCAACTTTTTGCACGCGCATCATCGCCCTCGCAAGCGTCGATTTTCCGCAGCCGGATTCGCCGACAAGGGCAAGCGTCTCGCCTCTGCCGATCGAAAGCGAAATATCATCCACGGCATTCACTCCGGCCTTGCCGCCGAATCTGACCACTAGATTTTCGAGCCTCAAGATCTCGGCCATCGCTTGCGCTATATCGGCTTTTCGATCGAGACTGGCGAGCTTGTATCGTATGTGATCGTTGCGGATTTCAGCTTGCCGCTCGAATAATTGACCTTGACCTGCACGGGGATATCTTCCGCTTTGCTCACCCAGATCGTCGATGTGAAAGGCCCAACGCCCTTGTCCGGCTGTCCCGGATCGTCATAGGCATATTTATTTGCGGGCTGCCCATTGACATCTTCAACGCCCTCGAACCTCACGTTCGTAAGCCGCTTGATGCCCTCTTCGGTGAACATCTCCTTCATGGCCGGGATCTGTGCACCGGCGTTCCCCGGCATCTTTTGCCACTTCCCGCCGAACTTCGCGTAAGTGTCCGGGCCGATCATGATCGTCTCGACCTCAATTCCGTGTACGGGTTCGCTCTTAAGGTGATAACGATTCGGTGCCTGATATTCGAGCTCCAGATTGAGCGGAGATTCGCCTTCGCTCGTCATCTTTGCTTTGAAGGACGAAAGGGAGGTGAACTTCTTCGATGCGGCAATGATCTCGGCCTTCGGGTCGGTGCCGGCGACGGTCGATCCAGGTTCTGAGTCGTCTATCGGCGAACTCGAATTCGAGTTGGCGTCGGCGCTGTTCGCCGGTTTGCCTTCGAGGCCGGACCGCAATTTATTGATCGTCGAGCAGCCGAGCCCAAGGGCCGCAAGCAGCATCAAAACAAGCGTGAGTGAGCGGATATTTTTCATAAGTTAAGTTCAACCTCGCGAGAAAATGTCGGCCGCAAAATGGCACCGTGAAAAGTGTTCTGCCGAAACCGCTGTGAATGGCGGCCTCGTTCCATTGCAGACGGCTTCGGCTTGCCCGCAACGCGGAGCAAATTCGCACGCCTGCATCTCAATACTCAGATCCGGCGGCATCCCAGGGATCTGAAAAAGCTCTTCGCCCGCCGCTGCGTTCTCGGGCATTGCGGCAAGTAAAGCACGAGTATACGGATTTGCGGGGTGCGCAAAAAGCTCACGAGCTGCCGCCTCTTCAAAAATGCGGCCGCCGTACATCACCGCGACCCGATCTGCACGCCCCGCAACCAACGCAAGATCGTGCGAGATCAGGATAACGCTCATCCCCATTTTCGCGCGCAGGTCATCGAGCAGATCGAGCACCTGTGCCTGTATCGTCGTATCAAGGGCAGTGGTCGGTTCGTCCGCGATAACCAGGTCAGGCTTGCAGCTGACAGCGATCGCGATCATCACACGCTGGCGCATTCCGCCCGAAAATTCGTGCGGATATTGATCGAGGCGTTTTGCCGCATCCTTGATACCGACAAGATCGAGCATCTCGGACGCATGTTCGCGTGCCTCCCGTCGAGAAAGCCCGAGATGAAGCTCGGTAACCTCCGTGATCTGCCTTCCGATCGTCAGGAACGGATTGAGCGACGACATCGGATCCTGAAAGATCACGCCGACGCGTTTGCCGCGTACGGATCGCAGATGTGCGTCATCCGCGCTCAAAAGATCGACTCCGTCAAGGCGAATTTTCCCTGAGGTAATTCGCCCTGCCTTCGGCAAAAGCCGCACGATCGACATTCCCAACGCCGTCTTTCCGCTGCCGGATTCGCCGACGACCGCCGCCATCTCGCCCTTGTCCACGTCGAGCGAAACATCTCTAACTGCCTTTACGACGCGCCCTTTCCCGTCATCGAATTCGACGCAAAGGCCTTCGATCGAAAGGAGTGCGGCTTGTGCTTTTGGCGTTGAACTCATCCGAGTTTGCGGCTAGTTATTTTGTTGCGGCAGGCTGCCAGTTTGGATCGATCTTGACGTCGTTGAGCAGCACGGCATCAAGGCTGTTCAGTTCGAAGCCGGTAACATAAGGCTTTACAAGTGCGAACGACCGCGGGAAATAGATCGGGATCGCCGAAAGGTCGTACAACGCGGCTTCCTGAGAATATTCCGGCGTCTGGACGATCGGCGGCAAGGATTTGGACGGAATCGAGTCCGTCAAGATCTGCGGAGCGGGCGTCGGTGTCGGTGTCGCTTGAAGCGCGAGCGGCCCTGCACTCGGCTCGTTTTTCTTGCTCGCTTTCTTCTCCGGCCCGAAGATCGTTTCCATTCCGACGAGTTCATCCATCGTCGGCAGGACGACTCCGCGCCGAAGCAGGTCGTAATCTCCAGCCGAGCGAATCGCGTCGATCTCGCTCGGTTCAACAGGCACGACGTTGACCTGAATGTTCAGGTTCTGTTTCCACATACGCGCGGCAGTGCGTGCGATCCGCTGCTGTGCGTCATTGCGGTTCACAACAAGCCTCAGCTCCGGAAAATTCTCACCATCGGGGAAACCCGACCGTTCAAGAAGCTCTTTAGCACGTTCCGCATCAAACACAAGCCCTGTGCCCGCATCAGGCTTTTCGGAAGGCAGAAAACGCGGCGCAGGACTCGTCGAACCATCAAGTTCGCCCTCGGCGATCTTCTGCCGGTCGATAGAGATCGCGAGTGCCTCGCGAACGCGGCGGTCGGAAAGGATCTTGTTATTCGTATTGACCTCGTAAAGGTTCAACGCCGAGTGCGTCGTTTGTCGGAAATCGTCATACGGAGCCAGCAGCTTCAACGCAAGCGGCGAAAATGCGGCATTCGTCAGAACGTCGATATCGCCGTTCTTATAAGCCTCAAGTGCCGCATCCGCCGACGTGTGCGGGACAAATTCCACGCGGTCAAGAACGACGGCGTTCTTATTCCAATACGTCTTTGAGCGTTCGAGGACAACGCCCGTCTTGTCGCTCGAAGCAACGGTGAACGGGCCGTTCGAGACCGCAGGCGGCACCGCATCGGCAGAGTTGAATTCCGCCGCCTTGCCGTACACCGGATAGAAAACGGGATTCGCAACGAGCTTCGGAAAATCCGGGTCAGGCCGCTTCAGCGTAACTCTGAATTCAAGCTCGCTCACGGCTTCAACGCCCGCAGCGTCTGCCGCTTCGGCCTTGCCCGTCTCGTTTGGCTTTGTCTCGGTCTTTGCTTCCGCGCTTTGTTGAACAGGCTTCGGAGCCGCATTGGCCGGCAATGGCTCGGCCTTCTGATCGGCCGACGCGTCGGCCGCCGTTTCCGGGATCTTTACCGTTACGTCGCCGAAACCCTTGATGTTCGAAAGCAGTTCGCGATGCGCGACATCTTTCGGCGCGGCCGCGATCCGCTTCCACGAATCGACAAAATCCTGTGCCGTTACGGGCTTTCCGTTCGTCCAGCGTGCGTCATCACGCAGGCGAAACGTCCAAACTCGGCTGTCTTCGCTCGTCCAACTTTCAGCGACGGCGGGGCGAACGTCGAGCGTCTTTGGGTCGAGTGCCGTCAGGCCCTCAAAAACAGCTCGGACGACGTCGGTTTCGGGCGGCGCGGCCGCTTTCGCGGGGTCAAAACTCTTCGGCAGGTCTCCGTTGCTCCAACGGATCTCCTGTTTGAGCGGCGGCTTGGTCTTTGAAATGAATGCTTCGGGCTGCGGCTGTTTTATTTCCGCGCAAGAGGCTGCGAGCAGTGCGGCGGCGAGAATGAACACAAGCCTCCCATTCAGCCGTAAATAGCTGAAAATAGGAAGCTTATATCTCTTATCCCGCCTTGCCATGCCTTAAGAGTTCCGTCAGGGACGCGAAGACCTCTCGTGTCTGCCGCTTCGTGTCCTCATATCCATTAGATGTATCAATAACGTGATCGGCAAACTTTCTTTTTTCGTCTTGCGGCATTTGGGCGTCAATGCGGCGTCTGGCCTCATTTTCGCTCAAATTGTCGCGTGCCATAAGGCGCGCCAATTGTACCGCAGGTTCGGCAACGACAACAATTAGCTTATCGAACCGTTTGTACCCGCCTGATTCGATCATAAGGGCGGCATCAACGACCGCAATGGCGTCCCTGTTTCGCTCCTCGACCGAGGCGAGCCACTCATCCTGCATCTCGATCACGAGCGGGTGAATTATAGAATTTAGCTTCAAACGTTTCGCTTCGTCGGCGAAAACGATCGAACCGAGCTTCTTCCTATCGAGCGTCCCGTCAGGTGCGAGAACCTCCGTACCGAACTCCCGCACGACGGCCTCAAGCCCCGGCGTGCCCTTCTCGACAACCATACGCGCTGCCTGGTCAGCATCGATCACCTCGGCCCCGAGCTCGCGTAAATATCTGGTAACAAAGGATTTACCCGTTGCGATAGAACCTGTCAAGCCGACTGCCAGCACGCGAATTATCCTTTTGCCGAATGGCGTTTTGCGAGCTTTTGGATGTTAAAATCCGCGATCTCCGCGAGCGTAAGCCCGAGTTCGTCCGCGCACGCAGAGATGTACCAGAGGACATCGCCAAGCTCGTCCTTCAGCTTCGCACGCGTCTCGTCCGTCAGAACGCCGTTGTGGTCGCGCTGGATCTTTTTGACGATATTTGCGACCTCGCCGGCCTCGCCCGCAAGCCCGAGCGTCGGGTATTCGACGTTCGACATACGCCGCGGATAAAGTGCGGTCTTGCTTGCCGCCGTTTGATAGTCTTCGAAATTCATAAGGTTAATTTTCCGCGATCCCGCGACGCATTTTTGCGGCTATGACCGTGTTCTTCATCAACATCGCGACCGTCAGCAGGCCGATGCCGCCCGGAACCGGCGTGATCGCACCTGCGGCCTTTGCGGCATCACGCGGGCAAACATCGCCGACGAGCGTCGCTCCGCGATTATCGAGCGTATCGAGCCTCTTATCTAGTTCCTCGCCCGCAAAAAGCTCGCGTACCTCGTCTGCACTCTCGACCGAATTGATCCCGACATCGATGACGACCGCTCCCTCGCGAATATGTTCGCGGCAGATGAATCCGGCCCGGCCGATCGCGGCGATCAGAATGTCGGCTTCCTGCGTAACGCTCGCCAGGTTCCGCGTCCGCGAATGGCAGATCGTTACCGTGGCATTCTCACGCAAAAGCATTGCGGCAAGCGGCTTTCCGACTATATTGCTGCGTCCGACGACAACCGCACGCTGTCCTGCGATCTCGATATTCGAGCGTTTCAATACCTCGATCACGCCCGCAGGCGTACACGGCGTCAGTGCCTCAAAACCTTGCAAAAGCCGTCCGATGTTCACCGGATGGAATCCATCGACGTCCTTTTTCGGGTCGATCAGCTCGATCACCTCGCGTTCCTCGATATGCTTCGGCAAAGGGAGCTGCACGAGAATGCCATCAACGTCGTCCCGCGTATTGAGATCGCGGATCGTGTTAACGAGCTCGGCCTGCGTGACGTTTGCGTCAAAATGTATGTGCTCGCTTCGGATGCCGATCTCTTCGGCCGTGCGGACCTTGTTGCCGACATAGACCGCCGACGCCGGGTCTTCGCCGACACGCACAACGACGAGCGTCGGCCTTACCGAATGTACTTCGAAAAGCTCTGCGACCTCGGCAGAGACCTCTTTCTTTATCGCATCGGCGATCGGCTTTCCGCTGAGAATTTTTGCGGTCATAAAGTAAATTGCTCGAAAGGAAGAGTTTACCGCAATTTGGCCGACGGTTTCCAAAGGCGAGGGTTCTCGGCCCCGATTTGGACACGCATCGAGATTTGGGGGACAATATTCTTTTGAATACTTTTATGCGAAAAGCTCTTATTTTGCTTGTACTCGCATCGCTTCTCGGCCTCATCGGCTGCGGCGGTGCCTCAACAAACTCGTCGAATGCCGTCTCTCCGAACGCAAAACGCTATCCGTTCAAAGGCAAGGTCGTTTCGGTCGATCGGGCGAAAAAGACCGCGTCGATCGATCACGAAGCGATCGAAGGCTATATGGAGGCAATGACGATGGACTTTCCGATCCATGCAGATTGGGCGTGGGACAGCCTGAAACCCGGTTCGGAGATCAGCGGCGAACTCGTCGTTGATAACACCGCGAAGGATCCGTACTTCCTCGAGAACATTGTCGTCGTCTCGCCGCCGGACCCGAACGCTCCGGCACCGGACACGAAATTTGCACAGATCGGCCAGCCCGCACCTGATTTTTCGCTAACGAATCAGGACGGCCAGAAGATCTCGCTCAAGACGTTCCAGGGCAAGGCATTCGCGATCACCTTCATTTACGCAAAATGCCCGCTGCCGGAATTTTGCATCAAGATGTCATCGAACTTTCGCGACGCTGCCCGTCTCATAAAAACGGACCCGCAACTCAGCGAAAAACTCCGACTGCTCTCGATCTCGTTCGACCCAGAGAACGACACGCCCGAAAAGCTACGTGCGTACGGAATTACGTATATGGGCAACGATCCGAACGCGAAATTCGACATCTGGCAGCTCGCTGTCGGCTCGGATGCGGAAGTGCGTAAGATCGCCGATTTCTTCGGCCTTCGCTACGAGGTAAATCCCGAAAACAAGGCGATCATCGACCACAGCCTGCGCACGGCCGTGATCTCGCCCGACGGCAAAGTTACGAAGATCTTCGCAGGCAACGACTGGACCCCGACCCAACTCGTCGATGCTCTAAAGGCGGCCGAGAAGTAGGCTCTCTACGCAAGATCGCTTATCGAGAATAAATAGTGCGGCCCGCGACGATCGTTGATTTCACGTCGCGGGCGTTCGAAGAGAATACGAGCGCGGCATAGATATCCGAAACGGGATCTTGCGCGTCGTGCGTGAGGTCGATAACGGCGAGGTCGGCCTCTTTTCCGGCTTCGAGCGAGCCGATAGAATCTTCCATTCCCAACGCCCTTGCACCGCCGAGCGTTGCGCACTCGAACGCCTCTTTTGCAGTAATTAGCCGCGTCGAATCCTGTCGATTCCGTGCAGTAAGCGCCGCAAAACGCGATTCCTCAAGAAGGTCGCAAACATTATTGCTCGCGACCGAATCGCTGCCGAGGCCGACCGCGATCCCGCTCTCCAAAAACTTCTCGAAGGGTGCAGCACCATGGCCGAATTTCGCATTGGATTTCGGGCAATGAGCGATAGTCGCACCGTTGGCCGCGATCCGTTCGATGTCGGTATCCGTAACGCGTACGCAGTGCGCAAGCAGCGGCCGCGTCGCAAGAACACCGAGCCGTTCGAGGTATTCGATCGGCGTCGAGAACGGGCTCGACCATTCGACGTCAAACTTCTCATAGAACGTCGAAAAAAGGCCCGTTCCTTGCCGCAGCAGCTCGATCTCGTCGGCAGATTCTGCAGCGTGTATCGAGAGCGGTATACGGTTGAGGATCGAATATTGCGCAAGCAGTTCGAATAGTTCCGAGCCGACCGTATATGGCGAGTGCGGTGAGAGAGCGACCCGGACAAGCTCGGTCTCCTCCTGCTTCAACGCTTCGAATTTCTCCGCAAGCGCAAGAAAATCATCTTTTGCCGTGCGGTTATCGGGCGAAAATTCCGTCTCCTGAAAAATTATCCCGCGGAGGCCTGTCGTCTTCAGAGCCTCAAGCCCGACGCTACCCATTCGCCCGATGTCACCGAAGCAAGTAACGCCGGCCGCCGCACCTTCGCGTGCGCCGACAAGCGCACCTTTGAGGACGCCGTCGTGCCCTAGTTCCGTGCGGATCGCGTTCAATTTCAAAAGCCACGCGGAAAAATTATCCTCGACAGAATCGAGCGCTCCACGCATTGCCGAAACCTCGAGATGCGAGTGCACATTCACGAAACCCGGCGTGATCGCTGCCTTCCCGTGTTCGACGGTTTCGGCATCGGGAAATTCCGCCGCAAGCTCACTTCGCGTCCCGACCCGCAAGATCTTCGTGCCATCGACGGCAACGCCGCCGTCCTCGAATGGCTCACGCGAAACCGGAACAACATGGTCTGCAAAATGGAGCGTCGTCATTTTCTGACCTCGGAGGTCTGCATTCGATAGCGTTCGAGGATCTTTGTCACGTAGCTTTTCGTTGACGGGATGGTGATCCGAGAGATGAATTCATCCTCGGTGATGTCCGATATTTTCGCGCCGGCGGTCCAGCCTTCAACGCGGCTTGGGCCCGCATTGTACGCGGCAAGCGTCAATGCCGTTTCGGCAGGAACGCCGCGGTACATCTCGCGTAGTTTTTCAAGATACCAGCAGCCGATCTGAATATTCTGCTCAGGGTCAAGAAGTACCTGCTCAGGGTTCTCCGCCGCTTTTTCGTATTCCTTCAACCCCGTGGCCTTTGCCCATTCGCGAACGATCGCGGGCCGCACCTGCATCAACCCGACCTCATCCGCCGCACCGTGTTTCCATGCTCGAAAGTACGTCTCTTCGTAGATCAAACTCCAAACGAGCTTTTCATCGAGGCGGTAGATGCGCGCCTGCCGTTCGATCAGATCATCGTATCGATGTATCCAGTAATCCGGAAAGAAAACGGCCGCCGCTCCCAGGATCGTAAGCAGAACAATAGCGAGCGATATTAAATATCTGACCATTCTTCCAAAATGTTTGGTTCGATTTTACGCCGAAGGTCGTTGCGAATGAAAGCCCGTTTTGGCGAAAGGCCGCTACCGTTTCGGCAGCACGGCATCATTCGTTTTTTCGAATGCCGCGTCTTCCTTGTCGATCTCGGCGGGCCGCCGAGCTTCGGTAAATTCACCGCTGCGTGCCTTTTCGGCAAAAAGGATCACGTCATGATCGGCATTTGCGGCCATCTCCTGACGGATCCTGTGCAGTTCTTCGATAAATTTCGGGCGTCGATACATCTTGCAGACTATTCTACGCCTTTTGCAGAAAGTTCGCGCATTGCGGGCAGCTGAATTCGAAGCGAATCATCCTCGACCGTGATCGTGATATCCGCCGCATCAGTTATCCTTCCCTGGATCAATGCTTCGGAAAGCTCGTCCTCGATGTGCTTTTGGATCGCACGTTTCAGCGGCCTTGCTCCGTATTTTCGGTCGCTGCACGTCTTGTCGACAAGCCATTTCTTGGCTTCGAGCGTGAGCGAAACCTTCAAACAGCGGTCGGCAAGGATCGAATTAAGGTTTGCGATCTGGAGGTCGGCGATCGCCATCAGGTCATCGAGCGAGAGTTCGTCAAAGATCAGGATCTCGTCGAGACGGTTTATGAACTCGGGAGCAAATGTCTGGCGGACGGCCGTCATCACTTCGTCCTCGCGTTTTGCACGCGTGGCATCGCCCGATGCCTGAAAACCTAGCGAAGCGGTCTTCTGGATCATTCGCGCGCCGATGTTCGACGTCATTATGAAGATCGAATGTTTGCAATCGATCGTCTGGCCGGTCGAGTCCGTCAAAACGCCGTCCTCAAAAACTTGCAGCAAGAGGTTGAAGGTATCGGGATGTGCCTTTTCGATCTCATCAAAAAGCACGATCGAATACGGCGAGCGACGCAGTCTTTCCGTCAACTGTCCGCCTTCTTCGTGGCCGACGTATCCCGGAGGCGATCCGATGAATTTCGAAACGGAATGCCGCTCCATGAATTCGCTCATATCAAAACGGATGAGCGATCTTTCAGAACCGAAGAGGAATTCGGCGAGCCGCCTTGCAACCTCTGTTTTGCCGACGCCCGTCGGCCCGAGGAAAAGGAATGAACCGACCGGCCGTTTTGGCGATTTGATGCCCGCACGCGAACGTCTTATTGCTCTTGCAAGTGCCGAGAGTGCCGGACGCTGAGATATGATCTGCTCGCCCAGGACATTCTCGATCTTGAGCAATTTTTGGGCTTCTTCTTCCTTGATCGACGCAACGGGAATGCCCGTCCACCGTGCGATCACGTCGTCGATATCGTCCCTCGTCACCTCGACCGCGAAGAACGAATCCTCGAGCGTCTGTAGTTCAAAAGAGATCAGCTGATCCTCGTTCGCGGATGCACGTTTCCAATTCTCGACGGTCTCTTTCCACGAAGGTTCGCCCGGATTCTCATTCCTGTAACGCAGCTTTGCACGTGCACCGGCCTCATCCAGGACGTCGATCGCCTTGTCGGGTAAAAATCGATCGGAAATGTAGCGGTTCGATTGTTCGACAGCCGCCGAGAGGGCATCTTGCGTGTAGCGGATCTGATGGTAAGCTTCGTATCGCTCGATGATGCCTTTTACGATCTGCAGGGCATCGTCTTCGTTCGCGGGCTCGACCCTTACGGCCTGAAAACGTCTCTCAAGCGCACGGTCCTTCTCGATCGTCCTGCGATATTCCGAAGGCGTTGTCGCTCCGATACATTGTATCTCGCCGCGTGAAAGTGCGGGCTTTAGGATGTTCGCGGCATCGAGCGTGCCTTCTGCGGAACCGGCGCCGACAAGCGTGTGTATCTCGTCGATAAAAACGATGTTGTCTCGATTCTCTTTCAGCTCGCCAATGATCTTCTTAAGGCGCTCTTCGAACTGTCCGCGATATTTCGTCCCGGCGACAACGAGCGACAGATCGAGCGCGAGTATGCGTTTGTTCTCCAGGAATGACGGAACATTCTTATCGACGATCCGCTGTGCTAGCCCCTCGACGATCGCCGTTTTCCCGACGCCGGCCTCGCCGATCAACACAGGATTATTCTTCGTCCGTCTGCAGATAAGCTCGATCAGGCGTTCGGTCTCTTGCTGGCGGCCGATAAGCGGGTCGAGACGTCCCTCGGCAGCTTCGTTCGTCAGATCGCGCGTGAATTCTGTAAGGCTCGGTGTCTTCGACGCTTCTTTTGCAGGCGCAAAAAGGTTCGGCATCGCACGCTGCTGCTGGCCGAGCTTTTCGCGAATATCGTCAAGCCTTACGCCATAGCCGAAAAGTATCTCGGCGGCAACCGAACGCTCTTCGCGTATCAGCCCAAGCAGAATATGCTCCGGGCCGATGTGCCGATTCTTGAGCTGACGGCTCTCTTCATTTGCGTAAAAGAGTATGCGTTTTGTGACGGCGGAAAGGTGCAGTTCGCTCGATTGCGGTATGCGGTCGCGGACAACTATCCGGTCCTCGATCTCTTTGCGGACCGAATCGACCGTCAATGAATGTCTGTAAGGGAAATACTTCGCCGAGAGCGTCTTATCTTCTCGCAATAGCCCAAGCAGAATGTGTTCGGGAGCGATCGATTGGGAGCCATATTGAAGGGCTTCGTAACGCGCGAAAAAAATAACGCGGCGTGACCTTTCTGTGTAGCGTTCGAACATAAAGAGGGAAAATACGCTAACTATCGCTTTTCGACGTACTGCGATTATATCGAAAGCGGAGTTCGATCGTGTAATTAAATTTTCGAATAAATCCGAGCTTACCCAACAGAAATAGATTCAAAGCACACGGAAATCCAGAAGAAAAGTGCCTCGCAAGGCAGAAAATTGCTGGTATTTTGCGGCGCAGGACGCAAGGTCGGCTGACAGCGGAGAAATCAGCTCGCCACTTTTGCCGCTTTTTTGCGAAATCGCCGCACCTTTGCGAGGTTTCCGCAATCCCGCATATCGCACCAATGACGATTGCGCCCGCGGCTATCATCCACAAAAAGCCACCCGCACGATTCGCCGCCGCACCTGCGAATTCGTTTCGATCGATCCGAGGTCAGAAGTTCGACCGCCGCAAGCGCGATCGTATCGATGATCGCATCCAAAGGTTCGGCGCCGGGACGACGTTTTAGCTCAAACTTTCCGCCCGCGAATGCGAAAGCTTGACGCTCAAGTGCCCGTAAGCGCTCTTTGTCGAGATATCTAAGGTCGTCGGCCGCAGGATGTTTCCCGTCGATCACCGCAACCGCAAGGCCGTAGATCGCAGCCCTTAGCTTGCGTGCCCGACGCAAACTCTGCGTTCCGCCGTTTGCCGTCTTTGCAGCAAGCACACGCGCAGCCTTCTCATCGATAGCGTTCGCCTTCAATGCCCATGAGATCAGATCGGCGATGTCGCCGATGCTTTCGCCCGCAGGGGCGTACGCTTTATCCGTCCGCTGCCACTGCGACGCAGTGTTCACGAGGTCAAGGCTCAAGTCCCCGGCGATCAGCTTGAATTTCTCCGGCCGTAACTCCATCGAATTGATTATATCTCACTCGCTTGTAACCGCCAATATCCACTTGACAGGTTACATTTTCGATGATACTTTTGTAACCACTCTCACGCATATTAACGGTTACAAGGGAGAAATACGATGGAAAAACAACAGATCATCGACGAACTAAAAATGCTCTTGGACGGCGACCCGTGGCACGCGGCAAGCCTAAAGGAGACTCTAAATGGGATAAGCGGCGAGCGGGCGGCACTCAGACTTCCCGGAACGCACAGCATCTGGGAACTCGCAGGCCACATCGCCGGCTGGAATAACGTATGGGCCGAACGCCTACGCGGAAATCCGGTCAGCGAACCTGCGGATGGTAACTTTCCGGAGGAAAAAGTGGTCGCAGAGGTCGCGTGGCAAGGCCTGCAGACACGGCTTGCGGATTCATTCGCAAATCTGATCAGCGGTATCGAGCTGCATTCGGAGAGCGAGTTCGCGGAAAGGTTTGAGGACAACGACTACACACTCAGCTTCTTTTTGCACGGTGCGGTGCGTCACAACGTCCACCATGCCGCGCAGATCGCTTTGTTGAAAAGCGCCACTGCAAAGCATGAAACTGCCGCCGCCTAAAAGCAAAATACCGAGGGAAGGGCCGCGATATCCAAGAAACGCGGTTCTACCTCGGGATCAGTTGTTCATTGAGGAGACTGATTCGATCTGGCGGTCATCCGGAACCTCAATGACCACGGCTTCATCGCGTTTTGTGATGCCCTTGATGATCTTGCCCGCGGGAGCGAGTTCGACATTCGATTTGAGCACGCGAGAGATGCGTTTCGGCAGGAATTTCGGCGCAAGATTCGCTATCGATTCGGCAAGGGACGCGATGTCACCGCCGCCCGACCAATGTTCGCGAACGACATCGGCATCCGTCCGGTTTATCAGCCGCAGCAGGACAAGGGCGACCATATAAATATCATCGACCTGGCCGATAAAGGGGAAAACGTCCGGTATGAGGTCGAGCGGCGAGATCACATAGACGATCGCCGCGACGAACAAGGCTTTTTCCGCCGTCGGGACACGCGCATCCTTCAAAAGCCGTGCGAGCAACTTCGCCATATTCGGCAGAAACATCACGAAGGTCCGCATACGGCCCTTAAGTTCGCTTTTTTCGCGTCGTGCCAACTTTCCCATTTCTTGACAAAGTCTAAGAGCAAACTATCCGCAAGGCAAGCGAAGCCCGCACTAGTCAGCGGCCTCTCTAGCTGACGGCGTGAAGTTACTGCTCTTGATTACGCGGCCGTGTCGCGATTTATGCACGCGGTTCGGGTTGTGATAAATTCAGGTTCTTAAGAATCTTATGATCCTCGAAGATATACGCCGCCGCGCGGCCGCCGATCCGCAGCACATTATCCTGCCCGAGGGCGAAGACCCGCGAACGGTCGAGGCCGCCTCGCTCTGCGCACGCGACGGCATCGCGAAGATCACCATCCTCGGCCGCGAAGAAGTCGTCCGCGATCTTGCAGAGAAAGCCGGAGCGAACCTGAACGGCGTAAGCATTCTCGACCACCGAAAGTCAGCCGATGTCGGACGAGTTGCGGCTCTTTACCACGAACTTCGGCGCGCAAAGGGGATGACCCTTGAGGAGGCCGAGCAGGCTGTCAAGGACCCGCTCTACTTTGCGAATCTTCTTGTTTTCGAGGGAAAAGCTGATGGCTCCGTCGCCGGAGCAACGAACACGACGGCACACACGGTCGCCGCTGCTCTTCGCTGCGTCGGCCCGGCAAAGGGTTTCAAGACGGTTTCGAGCTTCTTCCTAATGGTCGTGCCGGACAAAAAGTTCGGCGAAAAAGGTTCGATCATCTACGCGGACTGCGGCGTCGTGATCGATCCGGACTCTGCGGCACTCGCCGAGATCGCAATGGCGTCCGCGGATTCCGCACAGGCACTTCTCGGAGCAGAGCCGCGTGTCGCGATGCTTTCGTTTTCGACAAAGGGCAGTGCAAAGCATCAGTCTCTTGACAAGATCGTCGAAGCGGTAAAAACCGTCCGCGTCCGCCGCCCCGAACTCATTATCGACGGCGAACTCCAGGCCGACGCGGCACTTGTCGAGGCAGTTGCGGCGTCAAAGGCACCGGGTTCGCCCGTCGCCGGCCGCGCGAACGTGCTTATCTTCCCCGACCTCAATTCGGGGAACATTGCGTACAAGCTGACCGAGCGTCTAACTGGCGGAACCGCGATCGGCCCGATACTCCAGGGACTCGATCGACCGTGCAACGACCTCTCGCGCGGCTGTAAGGCGGAGGATATCGTGGATGCCGTCGCGATCACCGCCGTTCAGTCCCAGGCGCGAAAGAGCCGTTGAACCTCACGAATTCTTCTGCTTTTCTCGGCTTAATGTGATATAAATCAAGGATAAGCGCGCTTTTTTGCACGACCGTTTAGTTTGACTTTTCTCACAAGGCTTATTCCGGGCAAAAGGCCGCTTCGCTTGTTGTAATTCCTATGGATCAGGACCAAAGACTGACGCCGTTGCCGCGGGGGCTCGATCTGAATCAGCCGCACGGCGAACTTCCGGCAGCCTACACTGCGTATTACGACCACGAGAGCCAATCCGGCCAGCGGACGCTCCGCCAGTACGTGCGCGTTATTACGAAACGCCTTCCGCTGATCGGTGCCATCGCGATCGTCGTTACGGCGGCTGCGGCATTCTACTCGTTTCGCCAGCCTTCGATCTACTCGGCAAGCACCGAGATGCTGATCGAACCGCGAAAGGCGGCACCGACCGCAAAGGACGCGATCAATATCAACCTCGGCGGCGACGAGACCACGTATTACAACACGCAGCTGCAGCTTTTGCAGAATCCCGACCTGATGAAGAAGGTCGTGCTTGCTCTCGGGCTTCAGCGCGACCCGGACCTTCTTGGGCAAAGCGACCGCGGCTTTTTCGCGACGATAAAGTCTCTTTTCTCGGGCCCTGCGAAGGCTCAGGCCCCGCAAGGTACTCTGCCCGTGCTTACCGGAACTGAGAACGCGGACCCGACGGCCGCTCAGCTTTCGCCCGAGGAATCTGCGCGTGCGAATCAATACGCGGCCGCTCTTTCGGGCGGATTGCGCGTCGATCAGACAGAGCGGACGAGCTTGTTCACGGTTTCCGTGAGCAGTACAAATCCGCAGCTTGCCGCGGCGGTCTCCGACAAGGTCGCCGAGGTCTTTATCGAAGAGGACGCAAAACGCGAACTCGAAGGCACGCAGTCCGCCTACGACGAGCTCACAAAATCCATTGCCGACCTTAAGGTCACGATCGCCGACCAGGAAAATAAGCTCACCGAATATATGCGTTCGAGCAATCTTCCGCTGCAGGAGAAAGGCGCGGACCTCGCAGCGAGCCGCCTTCAGACGTTGAGCGAGCAATGGCTTTCGGCAGCCGACGATCGACGCAAACTTGAAGCCCGCTATAACGGTGCCGTTACGGCAAGCTCTCGCGGACAGGGCCAGAATATTCCCGATCTTTACGAGAACAAGGTCTATCAGGACACGGTTCGCCTGAACACCGAGCGCAAGGCAAAACTCCAGGATCAGATCCGCGACATCGAGAAACAGATCAAGGACGCCGAGACCGAAAAGGCTGAGCTGCTCGTAAAATACACGCCCGAATATGTAAAGGTTAAGCAGGTCGAAGAAAAGATCGTCTCCTTGAAGAACACGAAGCAGCAGACCGAATCAGAGGTTTCGCAGATCATCGACCGCGACCAGAAGAAGATCGAGAAAGACGCCGTGAGCGGTGCGCTTGTCTCGCTCCGTTCGCAGCTCGATGCCGCGAAACGTCGTGAAGATCAGCTGCTGAACGCATACGAGGTCGAGGCCGAACGTGCGAATGTGCAGGGCCAGGCGACGACGACATTGACGACGCTAAAGCGTGCACTTGAAACGAATCGCGGCCTGCTCGACACATATACGCAGCGTCAAAAAGAGCAGGAACTTTCGCTCGCCGCCGGCAAGCCGAACAACATCAAGATCTCGAATCGGGCTGTCGTCCCGACGTCGCCAGACGGCCCGAAGCGCGCACGCAATATCTTCATCGCTCTTCTTGCTTCGCTCGGTGCCGGCATCGGCCTCGCGTTCCTGCTCGATTATCTCGACGATTCCGTCCGCACGAGCGACGATGTCTCGCGTGCGTTGGGACTGCCAACGCTCGCAATGATCCCGCATCATGGAATCAACGAGAAAAAGCGTCTGAGCCTTCGCGGCATCGCGGGCGAAAGCAACGGCAAGAGTACGGCCGCAAGCACGGCGCTCATCACGCTCGAAGACCGTCATTCGCCAATGGCAGAAGCATATCGGCATCTTCGCACATCGCTCCTGTTCTCGAGCGCGGGTAAACCGCCGCAATCGATCCTCGTTACGTCTTCGCAGCCTTCCGAGGGCAAGACGACGACGGCGATCAACACCGCGGTCACGCTCGCTCAGGCCGATGCCGACGTTGTTCTGATCGATTGCGACCTTCGCCGGCCGCGTATGCACTCGCATTTCGGATTGTCGAATACGCAGGGCCTGACGAACTATCTTTCAGGCGAAAAATCGACGGAGAATCTTATAAAGGCAGCCCCGGGTTTGCCGCATTTGAAGATCATCACGAGCGGGCCTATCCCGCCGAATCCGGCAGAGCTTCTCTCATCCAATGAGATGCGAAATCTCCTGCAGTTCCTGCGCGGGCGTTTCAAACACATCATCATCGACTCGCCGCCCGCGATCTCATTCACGGACGCGGCGATCCTTTCAACCCAAGTTGACGGTGTTGTGCTGATCGCGATGGCGGGCAAGAGTTCGATGCATCTGATGCGGCAATTCCGCACACGCATCTCCGCTCTCGGAGCACGCATCTATGGCGTCGTGCTGAACGGCATTACGAGCGAATCCGTCGAGTACGACTATTACGGCACTGGTTATTATCACTATTACCAGCACCGCACCGACGATGCGACGCCCATTATGGAGGACATGGGCCCGTCCGAGCCTCCGCGGGATCAAGGCAGCAGCTTCAGGCCTTAACAAAACGGCGAAGTGCATCGCGCCAATCAGGAAGCTCGTCGAGTCCTAACTCGGCGAGCCTTTTTGATGCAAGCCGTGAATATCGTGGGCGCGGTGCGGGCCTTTTCAGATCTGCGTCCGAGATCGGAGTAACGACCGATGCATCGATGCCGAGCAGCTTGGCCGTCTCGCACGCGACGCCGTAATAGGTCGAGCCTTCGCCGCTGTTCGTTACGTGAACGAAGCCCGAAACATCGCGTTCGACGAGCTCACGCAGACGCCTTGCAAGATCGCCCGCGAAGGTAGGCGTCCCAAAGCTGTCGCTGATCGCCGTAATGTGTTTTCCCGAACTTAAAAGATCGCGGATCACGCTCAGAAAATTCGTGCCACCCTCGCCGTAGATCCAGCCCGAACGCACGATGATGGCGTTCGCGTTCTCTTTTGCGACGCGCAGCTCACCGTCAAATTTTGACTTCGCGTAAATGCCCAGCGGTGCCGGGGCGTCATCCTCTGTATAGAAACCTGTGTTCGTGCCGTCAAAAACGTAATCGGTCGAGATCGTGATGAACTTCGCGTTGTGCTCGCGGCACGCAGCTGCGAGGTTCGCGGGCCCGTCGGAATTCGCCGCGTACGCCGCAGCCTCGTTGCTTTCGGCACCGTCAACGTCCGTGTATGCCGCGCAGTTGATGACGGCATCAGGCCGCAGTTCGCCGACGACCGAAAGGCATTGCTCTCTGTCCGCGATATCGAGCCGCGTACGGTCAAGAGCCGCTACGTCATCACCGATCGATCGGCAATGTTCCGCAACGGCACGCGCGACCATTCCTTTTGCGCCTGTTACGAGGATCTTCATCCGAGGCTCGACCCGTACATTTTTTGGTAATAGTTTCGGTATTCGCCGCTACGGATCTCTTCGACCCATTCGCGATTATTCAGATACCAATCGATCGTCGCCCGCAGGCCATTCTCCCAGGACATCTCCGGCCGGAAGCCAAGCTCTTGTTCAGCCTTTGTCGCGTCGATCGCATATCGACGGTCGTGTCCGAGGCGGTCGGTCACGTACTTGATCAGCGAGTGAGGTTTACCGAGTGCGTCAAGGATCGACGTTACAACGTCGATGTTCTGCCGCTCGTTCCGAGAGCCAAGATTATATGCCTCGCCCGACGCTCCCCTCTCGTATGCGGCCCAGATCCCGCGGCAATGATCGTCCACATAGATCCAGTCGCGCACGTTCTTGCCGTCGCCATAGACGGGCAGCGGTTCGTCGTTCACGGCATTTGCGATCATCAGCGGAATAAGTTTTTCGGGGAATTGTCGCGGCCCGTAATTGTTGCCGCAACGCGTTACGACGGTATCAACGCCGTGCGTCTCACGCGCCGCGCGTACGACGAATTCCGCCGCCGCTTTTGACGCTGCGTAAGGAGAATTTGGTTGTAGTGGAGACGCCTCGGTAAAGAATGCGTCGCTTTCTTCCGGCAGCGTTCCCATCACCTCGTCGGTCGATACCTGAACAAAACGCCGAACGCCTTTCTCACGCGCCGCGTCGAGCAAAACTTGCGTACCGATGATATTCGTCCTTAGGAATTCGTCCGCCGAGTAGATGCTGCGATCAACGTGCGATTCAGCGGCGAAGTTGAATATCGCGTCCGCGTCGTTCGGCAATGCGTCGAGAACGGCCTTTCGGTCGCAGATGTCGCCTTTTACGAAGGCATGGCGTGCCGCGTCGATCCCTTCAAGATTTTTTGGATTTCCGGCATAGGTGAGAGCGTCGTAATTTACGATCTGCGTGTCCGGCTCGCGCTCAAGCACTAAGCGCACGAATGCTGAGCCGATAAATCCGGCACCGCCGGTCACGAATATCTTCTTGGGCATCTGTCGTTAAAAGTCCGAATGAGTATCGAGCAGCCGCATCTCCTTGAGGATCTGGTCTGCACGCGTCTGCGGTGCGTCGATGTCGTCAAGGATGATGCGTTCGCCGCCTTCGCTCGCGTTGTCAATAACGATGTCGCCGAATCCGAGCAAACGCTGTAGGAACGTGGACGAGACCGTTACATCCTGCACACGCCGCAGTGGGATATTCCTTCGCGTCCTCGCGATGAATCCGCTGTCGATCTCAAGCTTATTGTCTGTCAGGGTGTAGCGGACGAGCTTCGTCTTGATATGAAAGTAAACAGGTATCAACAGGATCAGGAAACCAAGCCCGACGCCTAGCCACGGCGACTGAAAGAAACCACCGAGCAACGCCGCAATGACAAAGGCACCTAGAAGGGCCGCAAGATATCCTGCATAGACAAATTTTACCGTCGGGCCGATCGAGAAGACGATCTGCTCGTCGTGTCCATCATTAGCGCGGGCCTCGACCGGTTTTGCGTCTGCGAGCGGTGCACGATATTCAGGCGTGCTTACAGCTGCAGGCCGTGCGGCGACCCGCGTTTCAATCTCCTTCAGCTCACGCCCGCAGCTTCTGCAAAAAGCTGCATCGTCGGCGTTCTCAAGTCCGCATTTATCGCAAAACATTTAACTATTATAAGCCTTTTAAGGCTTTACGGCGTACATCTCGAGCTTTTCGCCCGGTATCTCGTCAGGCACATAGACCGCGAGAACCTTCGAACCGCGTATGCCGTCCCAATAAGGGCCGTGGGAATCGAGACTGAAATATTTGAACCCGATGCGGGCCGGGATCGGTGCCGGCGGCGGATTCGAATACGAGAGCACAACGCCCGGAAGCGCCGACCCGATCACCGTATCGATAACATCGCGCGATGCGATCTTCACGACACGCGGCACGCCCTCGATGAGCTTTGCTTCGGGTATCTGCGAGCGGACGGCGAGGAAGAATCCTGCCTCTTTCAAGAGACGCTCGTCCTCGACGCGGCCGACATACAGCGCATCGCGAACCTTCTCGAGCGGTATCGGAACGCAGCGGCTCGGGATGACGGTTTCGAGCAGCAGGCGAAGCTGCGCGTTCAGCGTATAGAAAGTGAAATAAAGATCGTCGTGATCGTATTTTACGATGTCCTTCGGATTGTGATCCGTCGAGAAGGTCATCAGCTTGCCCGCAAGTGTCGCCATCTCGAGATAGAGCTTTTCGGGATGAACGAGCTGCGCGCGGAAATAATGCGAGATCGTCGGGATCGACGAATTTATCGTGTGCAGCAGCCAAAAAACGCCTGCGTCCGACGTTGTAAAGTCCGCGAGGCCCGCTTGCCGCTGGCGTCGCTGTTCGCCGAGGCTGCCGCTCTTTGTGATAAGCACCTCGACAAGCTGCCGCAGCATACTGACGAGCCAGTCCGACGCCGTAACGTCGAGGATCGGCGGAATATATTCGTTCGAGATCTGTAGCTGTCCGGTCGGCGTCCGCGTCAATTCAGCGATCTTTATCGATGAGAATCCGTCGCGGATCTCGTCGTCAAAGACGATCCGGACATTGTTGCGTGCGTAGGCGATCGGCTGTTCGTTCGTGCCGCTCGTCTCGTCGCGGACAAGCGCGCCTTCCTGCAGATAGCGAATATTCGGCTGCGGTGCGGCACCGCTTCCCTGAAAATTCGCCTCACCCATCTTCTTTGCAGGGATCGCGAGATAAACACCGAGCTTCTCCTGCTCGGCGTGAAAATGATCGCCCACGGGCCGCAGGTCCGGTGCGCCTTCCTGATCAGGGAAATTTAGGAACAGGCCATCGGGCATCACGGCACGGCAGGCAGTGATCTGAAAATTCGCATTGCCGATGGCTTCGTGGTTGATCTGCATGCTCAGAACGCCGCAGGAATACGGTGCGACCGAGCGCACGCGCGAATTCACGAGTTCCTCGTGATAATTATCCCATTGCTGGAAATGCTGCGGAGTCAGCAGCATTCCTTCGTTCCAGACGATCTTTCTATATTTGCTCATAGCTTCGGGATAACGCTTGTAAAAGCAATAAGATAGTAAACCGACTTATGCCTTTTAGTAAACCGCACTTGTCTCCGGCAGCGTGTTTCTAGCGTCCCTTCTTTGAATGTCGCGGTTTTTTGCGGCGTCGGGCGGGTTCGGGATCGTCCTTCAGGATCCGATCGGTCGACGCCAATGCATTAAAGAATTCTTCGGTCCATTCGGGCCCTGTTTTCATTTCCAACCGGTCGGGATTCTTCTCAACAAGGTCCAGGGCCTCGATCAAGATCACGGAAGACCAATTCTCGGTCGTCTCCGTTTTCCCAAGTTTCAGCAGTGCCTTTGACGGCCTTAGGAAGATCGGCACCTTCTTGATCGTTTCGGGACGCGGGTCGGAACAATTTTCCGCGGGTGACGTTACGAGATACTCGCGACAGACCGCAGGCCGCTCTTCGTAGATCGAGCATGATCCATTCTCAAGGAACGGGCAGGAATATCCCTGCTTCATATACCTAGTCACGACGTCGGCATACTTTTCCGCCGAAAAATCGGGCGAACCTTCGTACGCCATATCCTTCAGGCCGATGAGTTCGTCAAACCACTTTATCTTTCGAAAATGTGCAAGGGATTCTGCAAAACGCTTGCGAACAACGGCCTGACGCTCCTCCGGCATCTCGTTGACGATCTCGGCAATGCGATATGCCTCGACCTCGGAGATGGGCACCGCCTGAGTGCAGCAAGCTCCGCACCCCGCCTTGCACGATACCTTTTCGCCTTCGCCCTCGACCACGGCGACACACGCATCGACAACGCTCGACGCCATCTGCTGAAAGAGCGGCAGCATCCGCTGCGGCTTCACCTTAGCCGTCGGTACGGTGACCTGCATCTCGATCGGTTCACCGTGAACGCGAAGCGTAAAATTACCTGTTATCCATTCATCGCTCATCTCTTTTGCACACTCTCAAAATTCCGTCGGTGCCTGCATTATCGCACCTGCCGCAAGGAAACGCAGAGCGAACTCATATTCCTGCGGCGTTATCTTACCAGACTTATTCAGGAACCAGATCGAGCGGATCTCACGCGCCGGTGCGTTCGACTTTGTCGCAACGTCCTGGAGCATATTCCTCATCTTCATAAAATCGCCCGCTGCACCCTGGTCGTATGCCGCGATCATCAGTAGGCAGTCATCACCCAACTCGTTGCCGATCGGGATCGTTAGCCGCGAAAGTACGCCGGACATCGACCTCGCGGCCGCGATCGCATCGCCTCGGCTCGTGCCGAGCTTCGCAAGGGCCGCCGCAGCCAGAAAATCCGAATTCAGGCCGCTTGAAGCCCCGAGTTTACTCAGTTCAGCCGAGTTTTTCGTTATCGAAGGAAGATTCGCCTTCACGGCGCCGCTCATGCTTTGAATGCGTTTTGCGACCTCGCCCGCCTGTGCACTCGTCAGGAAATATCGCGGATCATTCTTTGCCGCCTTTCGCATGAATTGCGCCGTGTATTTCTCGACCTTTTGCGTCGCGGTATCTTCCTTCACAGGCGTACCGCTCGGCACCTCAGGCGTCGCCGTCGTGTCGGTCTGCGATGCTGCGGGCGTATTGTCGGCAGTCGGCGTGCTCGAGATCTCAGGCGTCGAATACGAGATATCGTTCGCGTCGATGTCCGTTTTTTTATTGCGCGAAAGAAATAAAGCTCCGCCTGCGATCAAGATCACCACAAGCCCCAAGATCGGCGCGAGTATTAGAAAGAACTTAACGGAATTGTCGCTCGAAGCGGGCGGAGTTGCCGCAGCGACTGGCGGCGGAGCGGCCAGCGTGTTCACTACCGCAGCTTGTACCACCGGTGCTTGCTCGACCGGCTGCGGCTGCTCGATCTCGACCGAGATCTCAAGCCCGCCGAGGTTCAGTTTGTCGCCGTCCTTTATTCGCTGCTGGTCTCGCAGCGGTTCGCCGTTAAGGGTCGTGCCGTTGCTCGAACCAAGGTCTTCGGCATACCATGCCGAGCCTTCGCGTTCGATGCGCAAATGCTCCCGCGAAAGCCGTCCATCGGCGATCACAAGCGTATTGCTCGAGAGCCGGCCGACGATCACGACCTGCTCACTGGTCTCGAAGCAGACGTCGCTGCCCTCGGCGTCAATGAACTTTAGTCGGAGATCAGCCATTCAAAAAACGGGAAAATACCGGCGGGCTATTTTGTGTAAGTAGAGATCGGGTTCAGATCCAAGCCAAAATCGCGCGGATTTTCGCCAATGATCGCCGCTGCAAAGAACTTCGGTACGTATTTGAAGTTCTCCGCTTGAAATTGTTTCGAGAGCATATCGCTCTTTTCGATCAGCGTCCAAAATTCGCGCGGCAACCCCGTGCCCGAGGACAGTGCTTTTTCGAGATTCGTGCTCAATCCGCCCTCGCCGCTGTTATAACTGCCGATCGCAAGCGGAACGCTTGCAGGCCCCGTGCCGTAACGTCCTGCCAAAGCCTTCATATACGAGGCCGCGGCACGCGAAGCCGGTTCCGGCTCGCAGCGTTCGTCCGGGTTTGAAGGCGACGCACCGGGAATGGTATTGAGTCCGTGGAGGCGGCCCGTCGCCTGCGTGAACTGAAACATTCCGAGCGGCCCGGTGTGGCTCTGCAGACACGGGCAGTGTTCGCTCTCGATCATCGCAAGGTAAAGCCCGATGCGCGGGTCCATTCCCTTTTCATTGAACGCCCGAATGATGAACGGCGCGTTCTTGCTCGCGCGCGTATAGGTTGCGAGCAGGTTGTCGCCAAAGCGGCAGCCTGAAAGCGGTTTTACCTTTGTCCGCGAAACGTATGCGTCAACGAAGCTCTTTATCCTCGTAACGGCATCGGGCGGGATCTTTTCGCTTGACGAATTCCCTATCACCTGTGCGATCCGCATCGCCCGGTCCTCGATATACGCACGCTTTTCCGCGTCCGACATCGCAGAATACTGTTTTGCGGGCAATTCAGGCTTCGTCGGCGTGGAGGTGGTTACCGGCAAGTCACCGCCCGTTGGAGTTGCCGTCGTCGTGGTTGTGGTCGAACCTAAGTTTGTCGGCGTGCTCGATGTTGTCGTTGAATTCGCATCGTCGCTGCGGCCCGACGTCAATGTCGGGTCATCGCCCGTGTACGGATTTGTCGAAGCGGTCCCGTTCTTGCCGGTCAACGCGGTCATCGCGATCACCGCCGCCGAAATGCCGATCACGAATATCGCCCCGACGATGATCGCCAACGGCAACAGATTCAGCGGCTTCGGTGCCGGTGCAGGCGGCTGAACGGCCGCCGGTACAGGTGCTGGTGCTGAAGCCGATCCGACCGCGGCCGCAGCAGTCTGGTCGCCCGATGCTTCTTCCGCTGCCGGCTCCGGTACCTTTTTGAAGGTCAAAACGGTCGAACTGCCGACCTTGATCGTGTCGCCGTCCTCAAGGATCGTGCCGTCCTTTGCCGCTGGTTCGTCGTTTACGAGCGTTCCGTTCGTCGAATCGTTATCGACGATCCGCACCGTTTCTCCATCGATATAGACGGTCGAATTCAGGCGTGAGAGTCCCTGGTCGTCAAGCTGGATATCATTGTCCGTCGCACGCCCGATCGTCGTGTGCTCTTTCTCGAACACGATCTCGTGCGGCTCACCGTCAACTTCTTGTACGAACAAGAACTTCATACCCGTAACACTACGAGTTACTACATCGTAACCCGATACAGCTCCGAAAGCGGCCGCTCGTTCGCTAGCCCGAATTTTTGCGGATTTTCGGCAACGATGCCGGCGGCAAAGAACCTAACGAGCTGCTCGCGTTCAGGTGCTTGTTTTATATTACTCCAAATTTTCGACCTATCCGCAGTAAATGTTGCCTTCCACGCTGCGGCTTCGGCCGGCGCCTTGCCAAATGCGGCGGCGGCATAGACCGGATCCGAATCGAAAACGCCGAAAACAAGGGCTTTCATATACAAAGCACAGGCCTTCGCGGCACAATTCTGTGCCGGATCGGCGATCGTCTCCGTCCCGCACGAACCGTTGTATTTGTTGTCGGCAACGAACGCGTCGCTCATCTGCCAAAGCCCTGCAAGATCGCCCTTTTTTGCAGGATCGAACCGGCTGCGGCTCATCGCGAGGATGAAACCGAGCGGCGCGTCGAGATTCTGCTCGTGCGTGAACGCAACATTTATCGCGTCGCGGTATTTCGCGGCTCTCTCCGTGTAGCCCGGGACTGCGTATTCTGCCGTCCGTTTTTGGATCTCCTGCATAAACTGCTTGTCCGAGAGGTCGTATGCGAGCCCGCCCGTAAACTGTTTGACCAGCGCCTGGGACATTTTTTGCACATCAAGCAGCGAAACCTTCGCGACCGTAGGATTCTGCGGCGGCGGCGTCTGTCCGGGCAACGGCGTCTTTTGCTCGTCCGGCTTTACGACCGAGCGGGAATCGAACGCAAGCATCACCGAGCTATCCTGAACCGCCTCGCCGCCGTTATTGTCATAAAGCGCGACGGTTAGGTCATGCAGGTCGCCGTCTGCCAATTCAGGAAGCGCCTGCGGATCGATGCTGGCGTCAAAATTCGGCGGTTCGGCCTGTGCGACCGGCTTTTGATCGACGAGCAGAACAGCCTTCGCAACGCAGCCGTCAGTGTCCGAGACGTCGAGCCGTACATCCGTAGGTTTGTTTATCGTATCGCCCTGTGCAGGACTGACGATCTTCGCAGTGGCCGAGCACGCAGACGCTCCGCGTGTAAAGTAATATGCGCCTGCGCCGACCATCGCGACCACAGCGAGTCCGCCGACTAGGCCCGCGACCATCACCGTCGAACCGGAACTTGCCGCCGCAGTTTCGCTTGCTGCCGCCGCACCTGCCGAACTCGCAACGCCTGCGGAACCTACCGAACCAGCAGCCGAGCCCGCGGCCGAACCTGCCGAGCCGGTCACACCGCTTCGCACCGCGCTCCCGACATCGTACAAGCCCTGGTTCAGGGCATAATCAGCCTGATAGCCGATCTGTTCGCCCGCCTCCGAAAGCGGATTTCCGCCTGCCTGGCCCGAAAGGTCAGCTGCCGGATCTCCTGCACCCTGCGCGCCGCTTTCAGATGCCGTCTGCGGCGTCTGAGAGCCGAAGAGAAACTCCGCACTGGCCGAGCCGCCGAAAACGATCTTGTCACCGTCAGCAAGCTGAACTTCGCCCTTCACCGGTTCGCCGTTGACGGTCGTGCCGTTGCTGCTGCCCGGATCGATCAAAAAGTATAAGCCGTCCCGCAGCTCGATCTCGGCATGCGAACGCGAGACATTCGAGTCGCCCGTGAACGCAACGTCATTCTCTGAGGTGCGTCCGATCGAAGTTACGGGCTTTGAAAGCTCGACCTCGCCATCTTCAGTTTTTAGGGTTGCGAACTGCATTGGAGGGGTTAGTGGGTCAATGTTCAAGGTTCGTGTGTTCCGGGCATCGTGCCCTTTCGCGAACCTATTCCGTCGGCCGCATAAACAAGAACCAGGCTAGAAAGATGATGGCAACCGCTAAGGCTCCGAGTACGACGGCCGCCGCCAGAAGCTTGAAGATCAATCCGCCCATCGACCTCTTTCTAGGTGAGGCGGCAGCTACAGCGGCGTTTATCTCCTCGACGTCATATTCTTCCGAAACATACGGCTGCTCAACGATCACACCGCCGGCCTCAACAAAAGCAGGCTCAGCGGACGCAAATGCCATCGGAGCAGGCGCAGCCGCCGCCGCATCAGAACTCTCAGCCTTTACGTTTTCCGGGGGTGCATAGAGAGCCTCGAGTACGGCCGCATCCTCGCTGGAGCTTGCCGCTTCGGCCTGCGGAAGCGGCGGCGGAACACCGGCCTCTTTGGCACGAGGCTTTACGATCTCGCCTTCCGAGGTGCGGAAAACCGGCTCCTGCATTTGCCAAGCGTCGCTCATCTGCCAGTGAAAATGGTTAGTCGTGAATATCCAAAACGTCCGACCGGGTGATTATACCTGTAATTCGCTTAAAATCCTCGACGAGAACAGCAGGATGTTTTTGCAATTTTTCTTTAATGACCTTCAGGCTAGTATCGACCGCGACGACCGGAAAACTCTTATCCATTATCTCGGAAACCTTCGCGTTGAACAATTCCCTGTCGCCAAGCAGCTTTGCAAGTATCGAGCTCTCGTGGAATGAACCGACCGGGACATTGTCCTCAAGCACCGGCATCTGCGTGATGCCTGCCTCCGTCATACGCGTGAGAGCGTCGCTCACAATGTCATTCGGAGAAACGGAGATCAGCTCGGCGGGCGAATTCTCGCTCTTAGTATCCGCGATCAGGCTTGCCGTAATACGCTGCGGTTCGAGCAGGAGTTTCTCCTTCATCCACTCGTCCGAATGGAATTTCGTCAGGTAATGCTCGCCTGTGTCGGCCACGATGAAAACGACCACAGCCGATTCATCGAGGTCCTTTGCGATCTTGAATGCTCCAGCAAGGTTCGTCCCCGTCGAACCGCCGCAGAAGATGCCCTCCGTTCGCGCAAGCTGACGCGCCATGTCGAACGACTCGCGATCCGTGATGTTCACCACTTCGTCGATCGTCGTCATATCGGCGTTTCCGGTCGGGTTCGATTGTCCGATACCCTCGACGAGATACGGCGTCGCCTCCGGCACGTGGCCTGATTCCTTGTAGGTCTTGAAGATCGAACCGTAAGGGTCGGCGCCGATCACGCGGACATTCGGATTCTGTTCCTTCAGATAGCGTCCCGTGCCGCTGATCGTCCCGCCCGTACCGATGCCGGCGACAAAATGCGTGACCTTACCCTCGGTATCGCGCCAGATCTCGGGGCCGGTCGTCCGGTAATGTGCCGCAGGATTCGCGGGATGATTGTATTGATCCGGGTAAAAGGAATTCGGCGTTTCCTCGCTGATGCGTTTCGCGGTCTCGACGTAATGGTCCGGCGAGCCGGCCTTTGCCGCCGCAGGACAAACAACGATATCCGCCCCTAAACCCTTCAAATAACGCATCTTCTCGATTGAAACCTTCTCCGTTAGCACGAAGATGCATTTGTATCCCCGCACGGCTGCCGTCAACGCGAGCCCGATGCCCGTGTTGCCGCTCGTTGCTTCGATGATCGTGCCGCCTTTCTTTAGGACGCCCTTTTCCTCTGCCCAATCGATCATCGACACGCCGATGCGGTCCTTCACCGAATAGCCAGGATTCAGGCTCTCCATTTTCGCAAAAACCTGTGCTTTTATCTTCCTTTCCTTTGTGAGTTTATTGATCTTAACGAGCGGCGTGTTACCGATCAGCCCAAGTACGTTCTCTTGATAATTCATAATTTAGAACGATTCTATTCCCGAACCGTTTTCGAGGCAACCGGCGCACACTCGGGGCAACGGATCGCATTCATTGAGAACAAAAGTCTTGCCTTTATTTTTGGGTCTGGACTATCATCGTCGTAAATTAGGACTTCACATTATGAATAGGAACCTACCTCACCGGTCGATCTTGTGCATTGGCCTGCTTTTGACCGTTCTGTTCTCTGTTTCCCGAACGAAAGCAGTACAACATGATGGCCAGGTCGATCCACTTTTTACGATCACGCCAATGGCGATCAATGATACTGCAGTCGCAATGTCCATAGTCCCACTCGAGAATGGACAGTTCTTGGTCGGCGGGACATTCAATGCATTGAGTGGGATAGTTACCAGGAACATTGGACGGATCAATGTCGACGGAACTGCTGATCCATCATTCATTGGTGCAGGCGAGGGAATGATTTCCGCAATTTTCCCGCTCTCCGATGGAAAGGCTCTCATTT
This sequence comes from Pyrinomonadaceae bacterium, assembly GCA_019186825.1. GTDB lineage: Bacteria > Acidobacteriota > Blastocatellia > Pyrinomonadales > Pyrinomonadaceae > OLB17. Next base: position 37,825 of record JABARP010000015.1, on the reverse strand, counting down.
CCGGGAGCTTCAGCAAGTATGCGGGTGTTCCAAGACCAGGAATGGCCAGGATCAACTCCGACGGCACCCTAGACCAGTCATTCGCGCCGGATTTCGGCGGATCAGTGGCATCGGTCGTCGCCGTACAACCCGATGGAAAGATCATCGTGGTGGGCGTTTTCACCGTTGTGAGCGGGGTGCCGAGAAATCACATCGCACGTCTGCAGCCGGATGGGTCCGTGGACCCAACCTTTGATCCTGGAGCAGGCCCAGACTCGCCGTCTATCTCTAGAGCTTTTGTTCTCTCAGACGGTTCGTTGATCCTCGTCGGTAATTTCACAGCTTTCAACGGCGTCGCGAGGTGGGGTGTCGTAAAGCTTGCATCCGATGGGAGCCTTGATACCGCTTACATACCTCCTCAGCGCCACCTCGGATTTATTAACTCTGACGCTGAACTTACCGCTGATGGAAAGCTATATGTGGCCGAATACGATGAGGTCTATCGACTGAACACGGACGGCAGTCTCGACCCAACCTTCCCTGTATATGAGCCAAATGCAACCGGGGTTATCCGAACTATCCTTGTCCAGCAGAACGGTGGACTTCTTATCGGCACGAGCTTTGATCTACTGATCCGCTTGAATCCGGACGGGACGCGAGACAATTCTTTTCCGGTTACTGTGAGCGGAGCCATTTGGACGCTGACTCGGGACCAATCCGAGAAGGTCATCGTTGGAGGTAATTTTTGGACTCTGAATGGTGTCTCGACCGGAGGACTCGCTCGTATTACTTCGGCAGGAGTATTGGATTCAGGCTACTCAGCCTTCGCTGGCTCGATCGGTGCTATACACGCACTCGAGATCTTGCCTAACGGCAATCTCCTGATCGGGGGACTTTTTGATTCCCTTGGAGCCGTCCGTCAGCGATACGTTGGACTTTTGACGGCGGATGGTGTTCCGGACGCTTCATTCGCTCCAAGCAATGCGATCAACAGCCCCATAAACGCTATCGCCCGCCAATCGAATGGACAATTCATTCTAGGCGGATCAATTAACTTCACCTTCGGTGGAGGTCCGCCCCAAAGGGGGTGTTGGCGAATGAACCCTGACGGTAGTATCGATCCGAGCTTCACCACCCAGATCGGTCCTCTACAAGCGCGAATCGTGGCTATCGCGGTGCAGGCGGATGGGAAGATCCTTATTGGCGGATCCTTTGCTAGTGTCAATGGGACGGCCCGACAAAACTTTGCCCGGTTGAACGCCGATGGGTCGTTGGATCTTAGTTTCCAACCGGCGGTCTCTTCGTCAAGCGTTTCCAAGATACTTGTCGAACCCGACGGAAAGATATTGGTCTCCGGACAGCTTGGTTTTCAGATGGGGTCTCAAGGCGTGGCAAGGTTGAACCCCGATGGATCCCTGGATGGAACATTCAATGTAGGGACCGGAGCAAACCGGTCGATATACGCCCTTTACCGCGCACCTGACGGAAAGATCTATGTCGGGGGAACCTTTAGTTCATTCGACGGGCATCCGAGGTTCTCGGTCGCTCGGCTGAACGCTGATGGTTCGCTGGATCTGACGTTTACCTCTAGGCATATATCGACATCGGTCAATGCGATCGTCGGACTTCCTGACGGGAAGGTCCTGGTCGGTGGACAGCTCCTGGCAGCCGTGGACGCAACTCCCAGAGAAGGAGTAATACGTCTCCTCGATGATGGCCGCGTGGACTATAGCTTTGAAGTAAGCGATCTTTCAAATGCGGCCAACTCTCCCTGGGTCTTCCAACTCGGGATCCAGCCCGATGGGAAGATCGTTGCCGCCGGCCAATTCGAATCGATAAGCGGGTTTCCGCGAACCAGTATGGCCCGCCTACTCACGGCGAACACGATAACAAAACCTCTCCTTGATTTCGATGGTGATGGGAAGACCGACATTGCCGTCTTCAGACCATCAACCAACGTCTGGTACCGTATAAAAAGCAGTGATTCGGGCTTCCGAGCCTTCCAGTTCGGGGCCCCTGGAGATGTGCTCGCCCCGGCCGACTATGATGCGGACTTTCTCACGGATATAGGAGTGTTTCGACAGGCGACGGGGACGTGGTACATCCTCGAAACGCAAGGCTATACTTTCAGAGCCGCACAGTTCGGCATGGACGGGGACAAGCCGATTCCTGGCGACTATGACGGCGATGGTAAGACGGATCTAGCAGTCTATCGACCAGAGACCCATAGCACCTTCTATATTCAGGGCAGCTCGACAGGCTTCCGTGCCGTAGGGTTCGGGTTGGCGGAAGACCTTCCCACCCTTGGTGATTTCGATGGCGATGGTAAACAAGACATTGCCGTCTATCGGCCGTCGACCGGCGTTTGGTATAGGTACAACTCCGCCGACGGCTCTTTCTACGCCGCCCAATTCGGGCAATTTGGAGACACGGTGGTGCCTGCTGATTACACCGGAGACGGTAAGACCGATATCGCGATCTGGCGGAAAACAACCGGAGTGTGGTTCATTCTGCGAAGCGACGACGGTTCTGTTAGCTACACAGCCTTTGGGCAGAATGGCGACATAGCTGCTCCCGGAGACTTCGATGGGGATGGCCGGGTCGATCAAGCCGTGTACAGGCCCGGAGGGCAAGGGGTCTTCTATATCCTTGGCACTTCGAGCGGCTTCTACGCCTATCCGTTCGGGATCCAAGGCGACTTCCCTGTAATGCACTCTTACCTAAACTAGAGCACGACAAAAAAAGGCGGCCGGACAACGCATCCGGCCGCATGTCTTTTGAAGGACCAATGGAGAAGAGCTGTGGGAAACTTGTAGGATCTTTTACTGATTCACGAGCCGCATACGCCCGTCTGCCGTGCGGATAACGACCGCATCTTGTTGAAAATCGAGGGACAGAGCCTTTTTCTCTTCCATCTTTTGCGCTTTGCTGTTTGAGACCTTCTTGACCGTTCGCGCATAAGAACCATCTGAGATCGAGAGGTATCGCGTCGATATCCGGCGAACGTATTCGCGCGTCTCGCTGTAAGGCGGGATCGAATTGCCGTACTTCATTACCGCACCTTCGCCGGCGTTATACCCGGCAAGCGCGAGGTTTACGTCCTGCCCGAACAGGTCGAGCAGAAAACGCATATATTTCACGCCGCCCTCGATATTCTGCTTCGGGTCGTAGATGTTCGTTACGCCCATTCTGCGGGCCGTGCCCGGCATAAGCTGCATCAGGCCGCGAGCACCCTTATTCGACAGCGCACGGAGCTTAAAGGACGATTCCTGATGCATCTGTGCGTATATCAGGAGCGGGTCGATGCGGTACCTACGGCTCGAATCCACAATGTAGGAATCGATCGCAGGATCGCCCGTCGTAAAGCCCTTCATACCGGTAACAGTGCCCATTACGAGCCGCGTTGACGGCAGGTTCGACGTCAACGTACGTGCGATCTCGCGGTCGGCAAGGCCCTTGGGCGCCGTCGAATTGACCATGGCGGTCTTTTCGACGAGCCGCGAACGCGAGTTCCGTCTCGAACGGCGGCTGCGAGCGATGACGGGCTCCGGTGTAGGCTTCGGCGTAACGTGCACGCCGCGCGCCGTGTCAAAATTGTCCAGTGAATATCTCGGTCTTTCTTGTGCAAAGGCAGGGACACAAGCTAAAAGACAGGTCGCCAAAATAAGCAGGTTGCTTCTTCTCATTATTATCAGTTTTTGTCAGGTTGGAAGGGTTTCGAGCGGGAAGGGCGGCCATTTGCGTTGTCGGCCTGTGTTGGATATCCCGTTCGCGTCCGTCGGAAGCAAAAGCCGTCGCCAGTGCCTCCTTTAGAAAGAAAACGTCTAAGCCGGAAGATATTCCACAAAAAGATTTAGAAAAGTTAAATAATGTTGCTACCTCCTCAAATATGCAATCCGCACCTCTGCGGGAGATCTTCTTTCTTCGTTCTCTGCGGCTTTGCGTCTCTGCGGGAATGAGTCCTTTCTCTTCGTCTCTAATGGAAACAAAAAAGCTGAAGGGAACGGTGGGTTCCATTCAGCTCCATGTCATAAATTGCTCGCACCGACGACGCGGCACGGGTTAGAAGATCGTAAGTTAAATGTTTTAGGCTGTCGCGGCCGACAGGGACGCAACATTTTCGGCTTGAGGGCCTTTAGGCCCGTTGGTAACTTCGAATTCGACTTCCTGGCCCTGAATCAGGCTCTTGTAGCCGTCACCCGAGATCGCGCTGTAGTGAACAAAGATATCCTGTTCGCCCGGTTGCTCGATAAACCCGTAACCCTTTGCGTTGTTGAACCACTTTACTTTACCAACTGTCCTTGACATCAAAAAAACTCCTCCTAGAAGTAAAAACAAAATTCCGTTTTGCCGGTGCGGAGAGGCGCCGATGACGCTTCCCCAGGAAAGGCTGTCGCTCGAGAAAAAGCAGATCTGACCCAGACAATGCGTCGATCTACGGTAAATGGACCGAGGTGGGCACGCTTATCCTGCTTCATTCGTTCTAAAAACAAACAAATCTTAAACTGCAAGATCCGTGATGAATGGTTCGGTGTTTTTAGGTTGACGAAAGGAATTTAACGAAAATATAACTTGCTGTCAAGAGCCTTTTTGCCCTGAACGCATCGAACGATCAAATTGACTTAAGCTCCCTTCTCGCTGAAAATTAGCAAAACAGATCGAATTATCGAGGTAACCTAATATGACCCAGAATTACGGCGGCGACGCGCCGCTCTCCTACAACAAATATCTGAAGGTCCACGAGCTCATCAAGCTGCAGGAAACCCTCTCGGAACCGGAGAGCCACGACGAGCTGCTCTTCATCGTTATACATCAAACATACGAGCTTTGGTTCAAGCAGATACTGCATGAGATCGATGCCGTTCTAGGCTGGCTCGGCGAAGGCCGCGTCTTCCGCGCGAACCACAGCCTGCGCGGCGTGATCTCGATCGAGAAGATCCTCGTAAAGCAGATACACATTCTCGAATCGATGGCGCCGATCGGCTTTCTCGAATTCCGCGACAAGTTGAACCCCGCGAGCGGCTTTCAATCGATGCAGTTCCGCGAGCTTGAATTCTCTTCGGGTGCGAAAGACGGGCGTATCCTCGAAACCTTCAAGCACGATGACCTCGCTTACGAACGCCTCTCAAAACGCTTCAATACGCCGTCGGTCGCCGATGCGTTCTGGAGCCTGCTCGAACGCAACGGTTTTGCGGTCACCAGCGAAGAAGATCGCGTTGCTTCGATCGTCGAGATACTGACGCATCCGGAGAAATACGCCGAACTTTACCTGCTCCAGGATCTGCTTATCGAACACGACGAGCTGATCTCGAGTTGGCGTTACGATCACGTGCTTATGGTCGAAAGGATGCTCGGAATGAAACGCGGCACGGGCGGCTCCGACGGCGTCGGATATTTGCGGACGACGCTCTCGAAGAAATTCTTCCCCGAGCTTTGGGAAGCGCGTACGCATCTTTCCATTTCGCCCGCGGGTGCTTCGGCAGCCTAGGCGAAGACGGCGAAAACTTCGTTCGAAAAAAGCATTCCGCGACGCGTAAGCCGCAAGACATCGCCGTTGATCTCGATCAGCCCTGCATCCGCAAGGCGTTCGAGGTCGGCGGCGTATTCCCTTTCAAGATCGATGCCCGTGCGTTGCTGATACTTCACCAGCGAGAGCCCGCGCGTCAAGCGAAGATTGAGAAAGGCGAACTCGCTCGCGAACCTCGCAGGATCGATCTCATCGCGTCCCGCTTCCGCCGACCTGCCGCCCGCGACCGCATCAACATACGCGGCCGTGTCACGCACGTTCCAATACCTCGCTTTGCCGTCAAAACTGTGTGCCGAAACGCCGAAGCCATGAACGGGTTCGAGCCGCCAATATTTCGTGTTATGCCGCGAGGCAAAACCCGGTTTCGCAAAATTCGATATCTCGTACTGCTCGAACTCGGTCGCGGCGATCCTATCAAGCAGATGCTCGTACATCTCTGCGGCAAGCTCTTCGTCCGGCGCGGTGCGTCTGCCGCTGCGGATCTGTTCGGCGAGCGGCGTCGCCTCGTGCACTTCTAGAATGTACAGCGACAGATGTTCGGGATCGAGAGCGAGAGCTTCGTCAAGATTCCTCTGCCAGTCTTCGAGCGTCTGCCCCGGAAGGCCGATGATCAGGTCAAAGCTGATGTTCGAAAACCCCGCATCGCGCAGCATCTTGAACGTATTCCGTGCGTCATTCGCATCGTGTCCGCGTGCAAGCAGCTTAAGGTCACGATCGTTGAACGTCTGCACGCCAAAGCTCGCACGGTTAACGCCAAGCGCCCGATACCCCGTGAGCTTCTCGGGCGTGACCGTCGCAGGATTCATCTCGACCGTGATCTCCGCATCGCCCGCAACCTCAAACCTCGCCCGCACCGCCTCCAAGATCCGCTCAAGCTGAGCCGGAGTCAGCAGCGACGGCGTCCCGCCACCAAAATAGATCGTGTCAACGAATGGCGTTATCTCGGCCTTCGAAGTTCCGATCTCCGCGCAGATCGCGTCCACATATCTCTCGACCGCGCCGCTGTCTCGATACACGTCCGTTGCAAAATCGCAGTACGAACAGCGCGACTTGCAAAACGGAATGTGTAAATAAACGCCGGCGGTCATCGTGGCTTGTATTCTAAAGCCCGCAAAAGTCCGACACAACCGCGCTACAATTCATCTATCCCGCAAGGATAAGGTCTCGATGCAGCAGCTTTCCCACTATTACACGATCGTCGCGTTTGCGTTGCTGATCCCGGCATGGGTCGTCTTTCTAGGCGTGTTCGTCGTCAGAAGGAAGCCCGCGGCGGCTCCGGACAGCAAACGCGCACCGCAGTCGTTTATCGGCATCGCTCTGCAGGCTGTCGCGGTCGGAGTTGTTTGGACGTTCTACCGCGTGCCGTTCCTCTCGCCGATTGTCGAAGGACAGTATCTCGCGAACATCGTGCTCGTAACACTCGCGATCCTCCTCGAGGTCGGTGCGATCTGGTTCGCACATTCTGCCGTAAAGGAACTCGGCAAGCAGTTCGCTCTACAGGCACGCCTGATCGAAGGGCACGAACTCATCACCACCGGCGTTTACGGCATCGTTAGGCACCCGATCTACACGGCATTTTTCGCGATGACACTCGCGACCGGCCTTATCGTCAGCCATTGGATCGCATTGGCCGTCGCTGCCTGCCTCTTCATCATCGGCACGCAGATCCGCACCGCAAGCGAAGACCGACTTCTAAGCGAAGCATTCGGCAACGAATTCCGCTCGTGGAAAGAAGAAGTGCCGGCCCTAGTGCCGTTCCTGAAACTTTGAATCCAGCCGAGCAGTATCCTGCTCCGCTTTATTCGTGCATTCGTGGCATCTTATTCAAGCTCTTTTTCCAACGAATTCTTCCAGCCGCTTTCGAGTTCGGATACAGCCTCGTTGATCGCGACCGCGCCATCGACGCTGACCTTAAGGTTCGTGCCCGTAACCTTGCCGATCACCTTGAACGGCGCATCGCCGACCGCCTTTTCGACATCGCCGAGCCGGTCGGCGGCAAAGCTGATGATTATCCGCGACGGAGTTTCGCCAAAGAGCAGTGCAGCTTCCGAAAGGCCGTTCGCTTCGAGCGAGATCTCGGCACCTACCGCTTCGCGGCCAAGCGACGAGAAGCAGCTTTCTGCCAGTGCGACCGCAAGTCCGCCGTCCGAACAATCGTGTGCGGACTTGAGAAGGCTCTCGTCCGCAAGCCGAAGGCACGCGTCCTGAACCCGTTTTTCGAGCGTGAGGTCAAGCTCCGGAACCGCGCCTTTCGCCGCCATCTCGTCGAACGAGAGGCCCGCGATCGTCGCCGCAAATTCGCTCACCGAAACGTCATCGCGTGTCTCGCCGAGCAGGGCGATAACATCGCCTTCCGCCTTAAAGCCCTGCGTTACGAGCTTGCGAACGTCCTCGACAACGCCGACCATCCCGATCACGGGCGTCGGCAAGATGCCGCGGCCGTCCGTCTCGTTATAAAAAGAAACGTTGCCCGAGACGACCGGCGTCTCAAACGTCTCGCACGCCTCGATCAGCCCGTCGATAACGTCCGCAAACGAACGCATCACCTCCGGCCTTTCGGGCGAAGCAAAATTCAGACAGTTCGTGATCGCGATCGGCTTTGCGCCGACGCAAACGACATTTCGCGCTGCTTCGGCGACCGTGAGTTTTGCGCCTTCAAAGGCATTCACACCGACGTACCTGCCGTTGCCATCGAGGCACATCGCGATCGCACGCCGAGTCTCTTTTACGCGGATCACGGCCGCATCCGCACCGGGAAGAACCGCCGTGTTCGTACGAACCATCGAATCGTATTGCTCATAGACCCAGTGTTTCGAGCAGATATTCGGCGAAGCAAGCAGCGTCCGCAGAACGCCTCCGAGGTCAGCGTCCAACTGTCCAAGGTCGAGCTTCCCTGCCGCTTTCTTATCCCGGACCTTCGGGCTCATTTCCCGCTCGTATTTCGGAGCTTCGTCCGTCAGAGCGAGCACGGGAAGGTCGGCCTCGAGCTTGCCGTTGTGAATGATCTTCAAGCGGTCGCCTTCGACGACCTTGCCGATAACGACCGCATCGAGGTCCCATTTATTGAAGATCTCGACGACCTCTTTTTCGCGGCCTCGGCGAGCGACGATCAGCATCCGCTCCTGCGATTCCGAAAGCAGCATCTCGTACGCCGTCATTCCAGTCTCACGCTGCGGCACAAGCGTTAGGTCGATCTCGAGCCCCGTGCCGGCGCGTGCCGCCATCTCGACCGACGAACTCGTCAGCCCCGCGGCACCCATATCCTGTATGCCTTCGATCGCGCCGGAACGCATCGCTTCGAGACAGGCTTCGAGCAGAAGCTTTTCTAGGAATGGGTCGCCGACCTGCACGGTCGGACGCTTTTCGAGAGCCTCTTCGTCGAACTCTGCCGACGCCATCGTCGCACCGTGAATGCCGTCGCGTCCGGTTTTCGCACCGACGTACATTACGGGGTTCCCGATGCCGGACGCCTTGCCGAAAAAGATCTGATCCTGCCGCACAAGCCCAAGCGCGAATGCATTCACGAGCGGATTCAGGCTGTATGAATCGTCAAAAACGACCTCGCCGCCGATCGTCGGCACGCCGAAGCAATTCCCGTAATGCCCGATTCCCGAGACACAGCCCTTGAGGATCGACTTATTCCGATTTGCGACCTTTTCATCGCCCCCGGACAACGGGCCGAAGCGTAGCGAATTCATCGCTGCAACCGGACGCGCTCCCATCGTGAAAACATCACGCAGAATTCCGCCGACGCCTGTCGCCGCTCCCTGAAAAGGTTCGATGAATGAAGGATGGTTGTGCGATTCGACCTTAAAAGCGACACACCAATCATCGCCGATATCTACAACACCGGCATTCTCGCCCGGCGGCACGATCACACGCGGGCCGCGCGTCGGAAGGCGCTTCAGATGCACTCGCGATGATTTATACGAACAATGCTCCGACCACATCACGCTGAAAACGCCAAGCTCCGTCAAATTCGGTTCGCGGCCCAAGAGTTCGCAGATCCGTGCGTATTCTTCTGTTGTTAAATTGTGCTGCTCGATCGTCTCGGATGTGATAGTTGGTTCGCTCATCTGGAATGTCTGTTTTCGGTGCTCGAAAATAAAACAGATACTTTACCGCGTTCGGGTGGTGAATGTCGAAGCAGAACTGTGCAATAATGTCGCACCTGCGTACCCGCAAACGTCATCCATTGCCGGATCGACGTTGTCGGGTGCCTGGACAAAAATACAGCCTTTTTCGCCGTTCAGCTTATTCCGGGCGAATACGCATCGAGGATGCCATTTGCCGCAGTATTCCTGCGTAAAGGCCTTATATATCAACAACTTGGAGGAATAGATGAAGAAAACCTTTGTAGCCTTCGCCGCTCTCGCAATGCTCACATTAGCGATGGCCGCGTGTTGGAACCCGAGCGTTACTGCCGTCCCGATCACAGCGCCTTGGGACAAGATGGACCTGCCCGTAAAGGACAATGCGGTCGTTTGGGCTAGCGACGCAAAGAAGCTGAAAGTTGCCCTCAAGGCCGGAAAGGCCGAGGTCGGGGAGGCCTTTATGAAAGCCATCGAAAAGAACGGCTGGAAGATGTCAGCTGCACCTGATCTGCGCGATACATCGCACTTCTTCGAGTTCGAAAAGGCAGGCCAGAAGATGAAGCTCGAGGTTTATGATTTCAACAATACCGGCGTGATCCTCGAGCTGGAATAGCGCCTACGGTATCTGACGTCCCCGATATACAAAAACGGTCTCGCGAAACTCGTCCGGCTTCAACGCATCGAGCAACGCGGGGCCGTTCGGGTGCAGGGCTTTCAGTATCGGCTCAAATCCTTTCTCCGACGCGTCGAACTGCTCCTTTCCGCGATAACGCGTTATCAGTATCAGGTCGAACGCACCCGCGCTCTCCTTATCCGCCGGCAGCATATCGAACGAGGCGATCACGTTCCGCTTCTTCGCCTCTTCGCGATAGGGCTTCCAATTATTCTCGTAAAAATACTCTGCCTGTTTGCCGTTCCCGTTCTTGAATTTTACGAATTCGATGATCGTGTAGATCGGAGCTTCTGTGAGGGCGATCACCTTGTTGATCTCGGCCTCAAGCGTCTCCGGGCGAAACCTGCCATTCCGCTCATAGACCGTAAAGCCGCGTTCGTCCTTGATGATGGTTAGCGGAAGATTCCCCGCCCATTTATCGCTGACCGTTCGATACGCGAGGTTGTCCTCATCCTCGTTGCTCGTCTTTAGCAGATACGCAGGCATTTCCGAATGCATCTCCGCGAGGAACTTCGGCACGTCGCGGCCGATCTCCGCCAGGTCGTCGAGTGAGACCGTGATGAAATCGACCTTCGCACGATGCTTTTGATGAAGCTTTACAAGCTCCGGAAATTCATCGCGGCACGGGTCGCACCACGTCGCCCAAAAGTTGATCACCATCGGGCGGTTCATCGGCCGCAGCACCTTTTTCAAGCCCGCAGCATCGACCTTCAGAACCGTCGGGCCGACACGCTTGATAGGAATATTTCCCTGAGCAAAAAAAGCGCTCGTTGCAAGAACGAGCACCGCGAGAACCGAAAAAATACGAGTGAAATTCATCTGAGTCTCGATCTAAAAACTAACCGAACAAACGCGGCAGACGGCTTTCGAGGTTCCTGGGAAGGAGTATCTCCATTGCATCATCGACCGTTATGATGCCCGCGATGTCGCCTTCATCATCGACGACCGGCAACGCCAGGAGGTTGTATTCCGCGATCATCTGCGCTGCATCGAGAGCGGAATCCGACGGATGCGCACTGCGAAAATCCGTTCGCATTACCTCCGAAAGCTTCTTCGTCGGGTCCGCGAGTATCAGCGAACGCAGACTGATCAGGCCGCAGATCTTCCAGCTATCGGCCGCCTCCACGACGTAGAGGTAATAGATCATATTCGGCGTCTCGGCCATCTCGCGAAGGGAGACGATCGCTTCGGCGACCGTCAGGTCACGCGGCAAATGTACGAATTCGGTCGTCATCAAGCCGCCGGCCGTGTCGTGTTCGAACGCCATCAGTTCTGCGACGTCGGCCTTCTCATCCTCTTCCATCAAAGCGAAAAGCTGCTCGCTCTTCTCGTCGTCCATTTCGTCGAGAACATCGACCGCATCGTCCGGCGACATCTCTTCGAGAATGTCAGCCGCACGCTCTTCGTCGAGCCCTTCGAGGATGCGGGCCTGTGCCTCTGTGGACATCTCTTCGAGCGTGTCGGCGGCGATCTCGTCATCGAGACTCTCGACGACCTCTGTCCGGTGGATCGGCGAAAGCGTCTCGGCAAGCTGCGCGATCTCAACCGGGTGAAGCCGGGAAAGCTTATCCTTTGAGGACTTTAGCTGCACGGTAACGGTCGTCGTATCGGTCGCAAGATACCCGACGTCCGCCCAATCGATCACCTCGACCGGCCGATCGCTGCCGAAAAATCCCTGCGGCATCAGGCGTCGGACAAACCCTTGGAGCGAAACGTCCGCTCCGCTCACGCGCCACACGTGGCCCGTGTCGATCAGCTGCACGTCGTTAACGCGAACCACACGTTTGCCATCGACGTCGATCAGCTGGTTATCAAGCACGTCCTTTCTCAGGAGCACTTCGCCTTCTCGGCGGATGAACGGCGTCAGATCGAGCACGGCAAGCCGCATCTTCGCACCGTGAGAGGAAAGCTCTGCGACATTCTGCCGCGGCAGGAAGAAATTCCTGCGGCGGTATCGCGCCACCAACCCGACGAGCGGCGGATATTCATCGCGGCCGTATCGCACGATCACGTCGTGAATGACCGCGATCTTGTCGTTGCTCTTGTCAAAGACAGGGCGGCCGACGAGTTGTGAGACGTAAAGCATTTCCGAAATAAGTTTTATCACGGCTACGAAGCCGGAAGCCAATAAAAAGTCAAAAGTTGAGGCCGGCATCCTCATCCACCGAACAAGCATAGCCGACCCTCTCATCCATTTGAAGCACACTTTGCACGAATTGTATGAAAATGCACAGAATGCACAAATTGATACAAAATGCACAAAAAGGGCGCAGCATCGCCGCCAATCCCCGTTCAGCCTTTCACTCCGCCAACCGAGCAGGAAAGCCTTAGGCTTTCACTCTGCCAGCCGTACCCCGTCGCCGAGCGGGAAAGCTTCGCTTTTCCGTCCCGTTCACCCAAACATCCCGGCGGCTAAGCCGCCATGGAGATCTAGTTCTGACGACGGCGAAGCGGAGCTTCGCCGCTCGGCGACAGACGAAGTTCCCGGAGAATTGCCGAGTTGCTTTAGTACGTGGACGCCGTGGCCCAAGCCCAACCTGGCCAGGATGTCAGATCAAGTCTTCGCCTTTTGCTTTCATGCCGCGGCGCCAGAGTTCGCGATAGGACGTAAATCTTGCGACGAGCGTGTTGAATTGATAGCGTTGCGCGTAATTGAGAGAGCGGTTGTCGGAGATGCGTCGAATGACGGAATCGAGGCGGGCGCGCATCTCGAGCGGAGGACGTTTTGTGGCACCGTTGAAATAGATATCGAATTCGATCTTCAGCCGCCGAATGTCTTCTTCGAGCCGAGCAAGCTGCTGGTCGATCTCGAGCGACTCTTCCGATTTCGAGCCGCGATAAAGCCTGTTGCCGATCATTGCCATAAATTTTCTCGATCAGAGCGGTCCGTGGGGTGAGTTAGGCGGCGGACGCATTCCGGCGCCTATAGAAAGAAATTGCGATTGGGCCTAAGTTTCCTCAAACAGCGTTTGGGTTAGAATAAATCCAATGAAAAATAGCGTCTCGCCGGATAAAGGGTCAGCGCTGCGGTCGCTCCCGTCAGTTGACGAATGGCTGCAGCAGTTTGCCGAAAGCGACCTGGCCGCAAGGCTCGGAAAACGCCGCCTTACCGACTTGATCCGCCAGGCGATCGCTGATACCCGCCGGGCTCTCGTCGCAGGCGAGACATTCGCCGACGTTTCCGTTGCTGTCGAGACGCGTACCGTCGAACTCGCTAACCTCAGCCTCGCGCGGAGGCTTCGGAAAGTAATAAACGCGACCGGCGTCATCATCCACACGAATCTCGGCCGCGCACCGCTCTCCGCAGAAGCTCAGCAAGCGATCGCGGATGCGTCCGCGTACTGCACGCTCGAATACGACCTCAACACCGGCGGCCGCGGCGTTCGCGCTCCGCTTGCGGAAAAGCTCCTTGCCGAGATCACGGGTGCCGAGGACGCAGTCGTTGTAAACAATTGTGCCGCAGCGGCTTATCTTGTTCTGAAGGCGTTCGCCGCCAGCAAGGAAGTTATCGTCTCCCGTGGTGAGCTTGTCGAGATCGGCGGCGACTTTCGCGTGCCGGAGATCCTGGCCGAATCCGGCGCCGTGATGCGCGAGGTCGGGACGACGAACCGCACGAGCATCGACGATTACGAGGTGGCAGTCGATCCCGCGACCGCAATGATACTGCGCGTTCATCCGTCGAACTACCGCGTTGTCGGGTTTACGGAAAGCGCGTCGCTCGCGGAGTTGGCCAAGCTTGCCGAAAAGAAAGGCATCATATTGTTCGAAGACCTCGGCTCCGGTGCTTTGATCGACCTCGCGCCGCTCGGCGTACAGGACGAACCGACCGTTCGCGATTCGGTCAACGCGGGCGTGCATATAGTTGCGTTCAGCGCCGATAAGCTGCTCGGCGGGCCGCAGGCGGGCATCGTCGTCGGGAAACGCGAGTTTGTCGAAAAGCTGCGGCGGCATCCGCTCTATCGTGCGTTTCGCCCGGGCAAGGTCATTTCTGCTGCACTTGAGGCAACTCTCGCTGCATATTCACGCGAAACCGCGTCAAGCGAAATTCCTGTGATCCGAATGTTAGCTGAGCCCAAAGAGGCGATCCACGGACGGGCCGCGGCAATTGCCGAAAAGGTTCGAACTTCGTTGGAAGACGCCGGTTTTACGGTCGAACTGCGTGATGGCTTTTCGACCACGGGCGGAGGGACCGCTCCGCTTGCTCGGATCGCGACAAGCCTGCTTGCCCTCACGCACGCTACGCTTTCCGCCGACGCGATCGCCGCCGTCCTTCGCTCCGGTGAGATCGCCGTTATCTCTCGTATCGAGGACAATGCCGTTTGCCTCGACCTTCGCACCGTCGATGACGACAACGCCCTGACCGAGGCTCTTATCGCATTGGTTGCAGGACGCAGTTAGCCGTTCTTGCGTTCGAATTCCGCCATAAAATCAACGAACAGCTCGACGCCCTTGAGCGGGAACGCGTTGTAGATCGACGCTCGTATCCCGCCGGTCGATCTGTGGCCCTTAAGGCCGCTAAAGCCGTTCTTCTCGCCCTCTTCAACGAACTTTGCGTCAAGCTCAGGGGTCGGGAGCGAAAACGTAACATTCATCAGCGAGCGTGCCGATCGCTTCGCTCGGCCCTTGTAGAAGCCGTCGCTTTTGTCTATCGCTTCGTACATGAGGCGGGCTTTCTCGCGATTGACCTTCTCGATGCCTTCGGTGCCGCCCTGCTCTTCAAGCCAATCGCACATAAGCCCCAGCAGATAGATCGCCCAGGTATTCGGCGTATTCGGCATCGAGACGTTGTCAGCATAGGCTTTATACGTCAGCTGCTTCGGCAAACGGCGTGGGGCCCAGTCGAGAAGGTCTTCGCGGATCACGACCACCACGACGCCGCTCGGCCCGAGATTCTTCTGAGCGCCGGCATAGATCAAGGCGTATTTCTCGACATCTATCGGCCGCGAAAGGATGTCCGATGACATATCGCACACGACGGGCAGAGCACCGGCATCCAATGCGTAGTCGAATTGCACTCCATCGACGGTTTCATTCGAAGTGTAGTGGACATACGACGCATTCTGCGAGAATCGTACCTCGCCCTGCTTTGGCACGTCCGAAAAGCCGTTTTCGCCGCCGGAATAAACGACGTTGATGTCGCCGATGCAGCTCGCCTCTTCCACTGCCAACGCACCCCAATGCCCCGTTACGATGTGGTCGGCGGAGTTATCCGGCGACAAAAGATTCATCGGGATCATTGAGAATTGCAGGGTCGCACCACCCTGTATGAAGAGTACGCGGTAGTTGTTCGGAACTTTCAGAGCGGCACGAATGCCTTTTTCGGCTTTTTCGAGGATCTCGTCAAAAAGTTTGGACCGGTGGCTGATCTCCATAACGCTCATCCCGGAACCGCGAACGCTCAAAAACTCGGCCTTTGCCCGCTCCAGCATCTCGGTCGGCATCGTCGCCGGGCCTGCTGAGAAATTGTAAATTCTTTCGCTCATCTTAGTTCCGACAATAGCACATTCGCGCCACGGTCTGCCTCCGGCCGCCAGAAGCCTTGTTTGGTTCGCATTTGACCCAATGTTGCGATAGAATCTTCTGTTTAATATACAAACGCGATACGGGGCTTTCGGCATCAAATACCCGGTAGTTTCTATCGAATTTCGGAGGATTGAAAAAAGTAATGTTTCGTAAAAGAATTTTTTCCGTCGCTGCACTGTTTGCACTTGCGGCGGGACTCGCGTTGACCGCGTCGGCTCAGACGGCTGTAACGAGCGGTACCGTCTTTATGAAGAAAGACGGCAAGAAGGTGCCGGTCGAAGGCGCTCTCGTCGAAGCCTATGGTCAGAGCAACGCGATGACACCTGTCAAGACCGACAAAAAGGGCTTTTTTAGCTTCGCAGGACTGATGTGGGGCTACAAGTACACCTTGGTCGTCAGCGGCGCAGGCATCGGGCCAGAGATCCAGCCGGGTGTCTCTGCGGGCACGACCCGTATGGAGATCGAGGTAAAAGAGGGCGACGGCAGACATTACACCGAAGCAGAGGTTCGCGACGCCCTTGAAAAGGCAAAGAGCGGAACAACTGCCGAACCCCAGAACGAGGAAGAGGCGAAGAAAGCTCAGGCCGAATACGAGGCAAAGAAGAAAGCTTACGAAGAGGCAAAGGCCAAGAGCGAAGCGAATTTTGCAACCGCACAGCGTCTCGTTAAAGAGGGTGATGCCGCTCTTGACGCTAACAACTTCGACCTTGCGATCGCCAAATACGAAGAAGGATTCAATAGCGATCCTGAATTTGCCGGAACGGCTCCGACCTTCCTTGCGAAAAAGGCCGATGCTCTCCGCCGTCGCGGTATCGAAACCTACAACAAGGGTGCTAAGGCGGACCGCACCGTAAAATACGAGATGTTCGCAACTGCTCGAAAGGATATGGGCGACGCGGCCGAGAATTATAAAAAGGCCCTGGATATGGTCGCTAATGCTCCCGCAAAGGACATCACGCCGGAGAATGCGAAAAGCCTTACGACCTTTTCACTCTTCCAGATAAAGGAACTCGTCCGCATCGCCGGGCTTACTGGCCAGGTCGATCCTCGTTTGCCGGTGATCGCTGAGGAATTCGTGCCGAAATATATCGCTTCGGAAACCGACGTCACCAAGAAGAATGCGGCTCTCGTGAACCTTGCAGATATGTACTTAGCGACAGGCGATATCGAGAAGGCTATCAAGACATATCGCGAAGCCCTTACCGCCGACCCGAATAATATTGACGGCCTTGTCGGCCTCGGCCTTAGCCTCGTAAATTCGGGCTATGCCAGCGGTGATAAAGCTCAGCTGCAGGAAGGCGCCAACTATCTTGGCAAGTTCGTGTCGTCGGCGCCCGATACTCATCGCCTGAAGAAGGATGCTGAAGGCCTGCTCACGACCCTAAAGGCTGAAAAGATCACGCCTCAGAAGATAAAGAACTAGGCAAGATCATTCCGCGATCGCAAATGAAAAGGGCTGTTCGGATCTCTCCGGACAGCCTTTTTCGTCCCTTGCAGTATTTTTTGTCACAAACCCACCGTTTCCGGTGTTCTCCTGTTACAAAGCAAGCAACTAAAGGAATAACTCAATTTATGCGATCAAAACTAACAACCTCAGCCGCAATTCTTTCGAGCCTTTTGGTGATAATCATTGTTTTTGGCAACATCGTAATCGTTGCCCAAAAGAGTGAAGTAACCGGTACATGGACCGCAAAGATCCGCACATCCGCCGATAAACATCGCCGCAGTCACGATGGCGATGATGACGACGATTTTGGCGATTTCGGCAACGATTCAAATTCGAACGAGCCCAGGCTCCAGATCAACTTACGGCGCGAACAACGCGGTGATAGCTGGTCAAATGGCCAGAGCTATCGCTTCGAGGAGCTCTCCGGCCTTACGCAGGCACAGACGCAGAACGGCCCGGTGAGTTTTACAATTCAGCGCGAAGCGGGCCGAGCCGTCTTTTCGGGAAACTTCACCGACGGCCGCGGTTCCGGAACCTTTACATTCACGCCTGATCGTGCGTTCTTTGACAGAATGCAGCAGCTCGGATTTGATTTTTACAAGGAAGAGTCGTCCGAAAAGTATGTTCGACAATCGACCTTCGAGGATCGCGCGTTGACGGCATTCTTTGTGAATGTTACTTCCGAAAGGGCAAACGACCTTCTTTCGGCCAACTTCGGCAAGCTCGACCGCGATGACCTCCTGAAGGCAACGATCTTCAAGATCGACGGCAAATTTATGTCCGAGATGAAGGCGACCGGCTACCCCGACCTCTCGATGGAAGACCTCGTAAAGGCCCGTATCTTCAGGATCGACGCGAACTACGTAAGCCAGATCCGCTCGATGGGCTATGACAAAGGTGATTTTCAGGCGCTGGTCAAATTCCGGATCTTCAAGGTAACGCCGGAGTTCCTGAATGAACTTCGAGCTGCAGGGCTTGCGAACATTTCGGCTGAAGACATCGTCAAATGCCGTATCTTCAATATCGACGCTGAATACGTCCGCAACGCTCGTGCAAAAGACCCGAACGCATCGATCGAGGACATCGTCAAAATAAAGCTCGGCCTCGGCAGAATGTTCAAGCAGGACGAGTTCTAAGCTCGAATAATACTTCTTTCAGCAAGATAGCTGATGGCCAAACCGGCCGTCAGCTATTTTCTTTTTCCGCACGGGAACCAACTATCGTGAGTGCTACGTACGGGACCAGGTTCAGCACCAGGACGAGGATCTTGTACACCGCCATCGCGAGGAAGTTTATGACGTTGTAGTTCTCTTTTGACATCAGGAACCACGATGTGTGGACTCGATAGAGCCAGTCGTAGCTCAAAGAGAAGACCGCGAACCAAAAGATGAGGATCGCATAGTTGAGGAGGGTGCAAATACCTAAGAAACGGCGTATCTTTCGAATGTTCATAAGGCTCTCCTGCTGCTCTTCTTTCACTCGAACTGCTTTCGAAACTCAGCGAATTCGGCCTTGATCGCCTCGATCTCGGCTCGCAGCCCCGCAACCTCGGCGCGTACCTCGGCAAGCCCATTCGCGGAATGCCTTGAGGCAGAAGCAGAACCGATCTCGGCAACTTCCGCTTGCGTTACTTCGCCCGACAAAAGGTGTGCAAACCGAGCTTCCTTTCGGCCCGGCTGACGGTCAAGCTTTACAACAAGCGGCTCATCACGGCGGGCCAGGCGGTCGAGCGCTTCCTGCACCTCGCCAAGGTCGCTGAATGTGTGCATTCGCCCGGTGCGTTCGCGAAGCTCTCCAAGCGTCTGCGGCCCACGAAGCATCAGGACGGCCAGCAAGGCCGTCTCATCCGGCTCGAGCGTGTAATAGCTCGGCAGCATATGTTTGTATTTCGGAACGCGGCTCGTGCTGCCGTAAAAGACATAAACGAGGTTCCGGTCGCGTAGATTCTCAATCGCCGCCGAGACCGTGTCCGCATCGAGCGTCATCACGGGTTCGCGATTATTCTTTTGATTGCAGGCACTGACCAGGGCGTTAAGCGTAAGCGGATAGTATTCGGGAGTGGTCAGCTGTTTTTCGACAAGGGCTCCGACGACCCTCGCTTCGATTTCATTGAGTGTATCGAGCATGTAACTTTAGCAGTTCCTAATTTACAATCTATGCGGATGGAAATACTAATCCCGCGAACGCACTCCGAGATCGAAGCCGCGGTCGCGCGCCTCTCCGCAGCCGGATCTCTCGGCTGCGATACGGAGACGTCCGGCCTAAGTTCGCGTACCGGAAAGCTTTTTTCCATCCAGTTCTCTGACGGCGAGATTTCGGTGCTCGTGCCGCTCAGCGAAGGCGTCGAGCTCGGCCCGTTTGCCACGCTCCTTGCCGATCCTCAGATAACGAAGATCTTCCACAATGCGAAATTCGACCTCGATTTTTTGAATGCTGTGGGCGTAGCGACCGCAAATATCTTCGACACGATGATCGCCGAGAAGGTCTTGACGCGCGGCGCACACCAATCAGCATCGCTCGCCGACACGCTCTACCGGTATTTTGCCGTCGATTTGGACAAGTCTCAGCGGAAAAAGTTCAATTCGCGTTGGGACGGCGTCTGGACCCGCGAACTCGTCGATTACGCTCTCTCGGACGTGCTGCACCTCCCGCGGCTGATGCAGGAGCAGACGGCATGGCTGGAAAGGCTTGGGCTACGGTCAGAATATGACGCAGCGATCGAAAAACTACACGCGTCCTAACGTATCTTGTCTTTCTCGATCGCTTTGGGAACTACCAACGGTGATATGCGGGATGGCCTTCTTTGACGGCTACAAATGTCCCGCGGCAGGTCGCGCAAACCTTACCGTTCGCGGTCAATTCAGCTTCGACGGTCGCTCGATCTTCTTTTGATTCAACAATTCGCGCGCGCAAATATATCGTCGCATCAAATGGCGTGGGTCTGAGCAGCTTTACGTGAAAATCAGCCGTAACGGTGCAATCCGGCTGGCTCTTCCCGTCGCGCTTCATCATAAAATACGCCGCGGTCCAATTCGAGTGGCAATCGAGCAAAGTACCGATGATGCCGCCGTTCAGCATTCCGGGAAAGGCCTGATGTTCGGGCTTGGCGTGAAACTCCATCACGAGTTCGTCGCCGTCTGGAAAGCTGTTGATCCGCAAGCCTTTTTCATTCGCGGGGCCGCAGCCGAAACAGATGCTTTTCGGTGAATATTCCTGTTGTACTGAGAGATCGGACATTATTTTTTGTTGAAGAGATCCGGCGTAACCTTGTCGTCGAACCAATCGGTCAAGCCCTCGATAAACTCTATATGGATCGGGCGTCCACGCCATGCTTTGAACACGAAAACAAGCAGCATTATCGTCGTAACGAGCATAAAGATGCCGTTCGCCGGGCGGGCCATACTCGCGACCGAACCGACAATGCCGAGAAGGAATGATACAAAGAGGATGCCGAGGTGCGCCGCCACGCCCTGAGCCGCGTGAAATCGGGACTTCGCCTCGCTCTTCGGCAGCAAGATCAGCAAAATGATCCCGGCCACAAGGCCAAAATACCACGGGATATACGGCACCGCCGTAACGATATTCTCCGGCAGCCCGACCTTGTCCACGCGTCGCTTTCGCGTGTCCTCGACGACAGCCGGCGGTACAGTCGATGCGTAATACGCAGGTGCGTAGGCTCCCTGCGGTGATTGATACGCACCAAAATCCCGCGCACTGAATTCACGCGTCTCCTGCTCGTAATTTTCCCCTCCGGCGAACGGCCGCGTCTCGCCGCCCGGCGCTTGCGGCTCTTGTGCGGCCGCTGCAGCCTTCGCCTTTTCGGGAAAGTCCGGATCAAGTGGGTTTGTGTCGTATTTTGACGGCATTACAAAACTCTAAACGAAATTTTGGCCGAAATGGTTCGAAAATTCCAATAGCCGCAATGCGCGAGCTTCATTCCACGCTAATGCCGAGCTCATCCAACTGCGACTCGTCCACCTCGCCTGGTGAATCCATCATCAGATCCTGTGCCGACGCGGTTTTTGGGAACGCCATAACATCGCGTATGTTCTCGGTGCCGCAAAGGATCATACAAGTTCGTTCGATGCCGGCGGCAAAGCCTCCGTGCGGCGGCGTGCCGAATTCGAGCGCGTCAAGGAAGAACCCGAACCGCTCGCGAGCCTTCTCCACGGTCATCCCAAGAGCCTTGAAGTTCAGATCTTGAATTTCCTTCTGATGGATACGGATCGAGCCGCCCGCACACTCGTAGCCGTTGATGACCGCATCATACGCCTTCGCACGCACTTGCCCGAGCAGATGATGCTGCGACGGGTCATTCACCGCCGTTTTGAACAACTCTATATCCTCGTCCATCGGCGATGTGAATGGATGGTGGGCCGCAACGTATGTGTCGCTCTCCTCATCGTGCTCAAACATCGGGAACTCGGTCACGATCAGCGGCTTGTAGGCCGCTCGGTCGATCAGATCCTCGCGCCTTGCAACTTCCAGCCGTAGAGCTCCGAGCGATGCCGCGACGACCGACTTTCGACCCGCCACGATGAGAACCGCATCGCCTTTTTCCGCACCTGCGGCCGAAACGAGCTCGTCGATCTTCGCCTGGCCGAGCACTTTTAGGAGTGACGATGTCGTCTCATCTCCGACCTTTATCCAGGCAAGCGCTCCCGCACCGTAGCGTTTTACGTATTCCTGAAGCTCATCTGTCTGCTTTCGCGAATAGTCCGCACGGCCCTTTACAACGATGCATTTCACCTCACCGCCTTTATCGAGCGTCTCTCGGAATGGTGCAAAATCCGTGTCCTTTAAGGCAGTTGAGAGATCCTGCAGTTCCATCTCGAAACGTAGATCGGGTTTGTCCGAACCGTACCGGCGCATCGCCTCAGCGTGCGTCATCCGCGGCCATTCGGCGGGAAACTCGACATCGATGAGCCGCATGACGTGATTGAACATACCTTCCATCTCGTGATAGACCTGTTCACGGTTCACGAAAGACATTTCCATGTCGAGCTGGGTGAACTCCGGCTGTCTGTCGGCACGCAGATCCTCATCACGGAAGCATCTCGCGATCTGAAAATATTTATCGAAGCCCGCGATCATCGTTATCTGTTTCAAGATCTGCGGTGATTGCGGCAATGCGAAAAACTTCCCTGTGTGGATCCGCGAAGGGACGATAAAATCTCGCGCGCCTTCCGGCGTCGATTTGAGCAGGATCGGCGTCTCGATCTCGATGAAACCGCGGCCGTCAAAATATTGCCGGATCGCCGCTACGGCCTTCGCACGCATACGGATATTGTTCTGAAGCTGCGGCCGCCGGAGGTCGAGGTAACGATACTTTAGACGCAGATCTTCGGACGCGAGATTCTGCGAACCGGCCTTTTCAAGTTCGAACGGTGGAACCTTTGAATCGTTGAAGATGAGTAATTCGCTCGCGTGGACCTCGATATCGCCCGTCGCAAGCTTTGCGTTGTGTGTGCCTTCGCGCTCGACGACCTTCCCCTTTATCCCGAGTACGAATTCCGCGCGAATGTCTTTCGCCTTTGCGTGAGCCTCAGCAGAGGTCTCCTCGTTAAGGACAACCTGCGTAACGCCTTCGCGGTCGCGAAGGTCGATGAACGTCAGCGGCCCGAAATCACGCTTCTTCGCGACCCAACCCATCAAGACAACATCGCTTCCGACGTGTTCCTTTCGCAATTCCCCGCACGTATGCGTCCGTTCCAAACTTCCAAGATTATCCAGCATAAAAAATATTGCCCGCAAAAGACCGCTAATAAGTATATTTGCACGCTCTCAAACTAAAAAGCGTTATCAAAATTTGCCCTATACGCGATCAAGACACACGGTTCGCTCGGGCATTCATCCAATAAAAAGGCCCTTCGAGTTTATGACAACGAAGGGCCGCGACGCGATTGTAAGTTCAGCGCATCGGGCCTTACGTATTATTGTCATTGAACCGAACGGCTGTCATCCGAAATAATACCTAGCAAAATAATACAGCACGGGCGCACCGAAGAGCAAACTATCCAAACGGTCGAGAAAACCGCCGTGGCCCGGCAGGATCGAGGCAGCGTCTTTCGCCCCGGAGCCTCGTTTTATCGCACTTTCGGCGAGGTCGCCGAGCACACCGAGGACGGCTATTACGACCGCGACGGCGATCCCGGGCAGGAAGGCGAGTTCGTGAAACCAAAGCCAGATCGTGAGTGCAGCAAAGCCAGCCGCGGCAAGTATCCCGCCGATCAGGCCTTCGACGGTCTTGCCGGGCGATATCGCGGGAGCCAGCTTGTGCTTGCCGAGCGCTCGACCGGCAAAATACGCTCCGGCATCCGAACCAAAAACCACGGCAAAGAAGAATATAAGCAGCTTCGAAGAAAGGACGCCGTCAAATCCCATCCGGACAGCGATCAAAAAACCGCCTATCAACGCAAGATAAACAACGCCCGCGATCGTCACACCTAGCCCCGCAAGGAGCTTCGTAAAATCCTTTTGAAATCGGAACGCCTGCGAGATGAAAACAGCCATGACGAACGCCACGATCACGCAGATGAGCAGGTCCGGAGCTTTCGACGGCGCATCAAAAATGAACGAGACCGTGAGGGCCGCTGCTCCGAGATACGCGATGCCGGCGTCGGCCTTTAGTTCAAGCTTTTTCGTCAACAAAAAGAATTCGAACAATCCCGCTCCGAGCCCGAAAACCGCGATGGCAACGAACAGCCAAACTGCCCACGGAAACCAGATCGGCAGGATAATGGCCGCAATGAGGATCGGGATCGCGATCGCCGCTGTCAAAAGGCGCGTCTTCATATTCTTTACTTCGACGATGCGCTCACACCGCCATATCGCCTGTCGCGTTTCTGAAAATCAATGATCGCCTCGAAAAGCTCTCGCCGCCGAAAATCCGGGAACAACGTCGGCGTTACATAGATCTCGCTATAGGCGATCTGCCACAAAAGAAAATTCGAGATGCGAAATTCTCCGCTCGTCCGGATCAAAAGGTCCACCTCCGGCATTCCGCTCGTGTAAAGATTCGCCTCAATGCTCTCTTCCGTTATCTCGCCGCTCTTTGCTGCGAGCCTCGCCGCACGCACAATCTCTGCCCTTGAGCCGTAGTTCAACGCGACATTCATTACGGTGCCGGTATTATTGGCAGTAAGCTTTTCCGCAGCGGCAAGCTGCTCTCGAACATCGTCGCTCAACGCCGTAACGTCACCGATCGTGCGAAAGCGAATATTGTTACCGTGCACCTCGCGGAGCTCACGCTTGAGCACGCGCTTTAACATCGACATCAGCGCCGAAACCTCTGCCTTCGGCCGTTTCCAATTCTCGGTCGAAAAGGCATAAAGCGTCAGGGCCTCGATGCCGAGACGCGCTGAAGTGTCGAGGATCGCACGCACGGATTCTGCACCTTCGCGATGGCCAAAGATCCTCGGTTTACCTCGCAGCTTTGCCCAGCGGCCATTGCCGTCCATTATCACCGCGATGTGCCGCGGCATGCGCTCGATATCGATCTCAGCGAGCAGTTTCGCCTCAGTGGAATTTCGTTTGACGATGCCGTCAAAAGCTTCGATCATGCTTTCCGATATTCGACGGCAACTACCGCCGCGAGATTTATTTGTCCGTAGATATGCGGATAGATCTCTTCGTTCGTCGATGGTTCATTCACGACGCGTGACATCAGGCATTGCGGATCTATTTCCAGCACGACAAGTTCGGCGCCTTTCGCATAATATCGCCCGATCACACCCGTGAGCTGTTCCGCAAAACTGCAATGAATAAAACCTTCACGCTCGAGGCCCGGCGGGCTGTAAAGCTCACTCTTAAGGTTCTCCCAAACCTCTCTTTCAACGATGTGATAGATATGCATCGAGAGGATCAGTCGTATTCGACGCTTTCGAGCGTTAGCCCTTGCGCGGGTGCCGTGCGCCCGCACAATGTCCGATTTCCCGTTACGATCGCCGTCTGAATTGTATCACCGTTCTTTGTGCCGTGTCCGACATCAAGCAGCGTACCGACTATGGACCGCACCATATACCGCAGGAAGCCTGTCGCGGTGATGCGAAATTCGATGAGCGAGGCTCGTGCCCGAGCGTCCCAAACAGAGCGAAGGCTTACATCCGTAACCCGCCGCACTTTGTTTTCGGATTCCGTGTTCGCCGAAGCGAACGCCGACCAGTCGTGCTCGCCAAGGAACAATCTTCCAGCCGCGACCATCTGTTCGAGCGCGAGCGGCTTTGCCTCGTGGTGAGCAAAACGCCGCCAAACCGGCGACATCACAGGTGCGTTCACGATGCGGTACACGTAGGTCTTTTGCTTCGCCGAAAAACGCGCATGAAAGTCGTCCGCAGCCTTTTCAACCGACATCACGCGGATGTCACGCCAGAGGTTGCCGTTGATCGCCGCACGCAAACTATCGGGCGTGAATGGTTTGTTCATCACGACGTTCGCGACCTGGCCCTCGGCGTGAACTCCCGCATCTGTCCGGCCCGAACCAATAACCTTTACATCGGCGTCCTCGATCATTCGGCAAACGCGCTCAAGCTCGCCCTGGATCGTGCGGGCGTTCTCCTGCACCTGCCAACCGTGGAAATCCGTGCCGTCGTATTGGATCAGAAGCTTATAATTCATCGACAACAAACACCTTAACGCACAAGAATCGCCATTCTTATGAACACCTCATTCGAAGATCGAGCTTTTCCGCAAAGAACATCGGCGAACGGTCGCACATCCTGAAATATAGCGCAGGCTCGATCAGCTCAAGTTCCATCAGCTGAAAGCCGCCTCGGTCATCTCGCACAAGATCGACGCGGGCATAGAGCAGCGGTTCGATAACGGCCGCAAGGGCCTGCGACGCCGCATCCTTCATCGCATCCGTCGCCTCGACAGGCGTCGGGATCCCGCCGTGTTCTTCCTGCACGCGAAAATCGTGCTGCTTCGGCTCTTTCAAGATAGCGTGGCTATATTCGCCATCGAAATAGAAGAGCGAATATTCGCCCTCATTGACGATCGTATCCAAAAACGGCTGGACAAGGAACGGCCGATGCTCAAAGCTCTCGGAAACTGCGGGGTCAAATTCGCAAAGCCTGAATGTGTGCTCCGCCGTCGCACTCACACGCGGTTTTATTATCAATTCCTGCGAGCTCAGCGTCTCTTGCCAGGCCGCAAAATTCTCCGCAGAATACTGTGCCTCAAAAAGCGTTGGAACTACTCTGACGGCATTTTCCGCAAGCTCGCGCAAGTAGATCTTATCGAAATTCCATCGAACAACGCTTAGCGGATTGTACAGTCGCGTCGCTGCCTCGATCTCCGCAAGAACGCCCAAGAACTCTACCGGGAAACGTTGATAATCCCACGTCGTGCGGATCACGACCGCGTCGAACTCGCTCCATTTACGAGAAGTTTGCCGCCACGAAAGAGTTTCGACCGCAATGCCGAGTTTCTCCAACGGCTCGATCGCTAACTCGTCGTCAAAGACGTAGCCCGTGAGATCATCCATCGAAAGGAAGCAAACCTTTCTCACGCAGTCGTCGTTCGGCTCCCGGGTTTTATTGCAGGAATTCCTTCGGCGCACATCGGGCATTCTTCCGCCGAGAAACTTTCGACGTCCATTTCGACGAGCGCCTTTCTTCGAACGCCGACGTCTGCCTTTCCGTTCGAGCGGTCAATGATCGAGGCTGCGGCAACGACCTGCCCGCCGTTCCGCTCCAGCTCCTCGATACACTCACGCGTTGAACCGCCCGTCGTGATCACGTCCTCCACAACGAGAATGCGTTCCCTCGACTTTAGCTCGAATCCGCGTCGAAGCGTCATTTCGCCGTTCTGCCTTTCGGTCCATAGGAACCGAACGTTCATCGCGGACGCGACCGCATAACCGATCACAAGGCCGCCGATCGCGGGCGATGCGACCGTCTCGATATCCTGATCGACGAAAAGCTGCGCGATCTCGCGTCCAAGAGCATTCGCATCCGCGGGAAATTCAAGCGCCTTTGCACACTGCAGATATTCGCGGCTGTGGCGGCCGCTCGAAAGCACAAAATGCCCTTCGAGCAGAGCACCTCGTTCGCGAAACATATCGAGAATTCGTTTTTCGGCGTCCATATGCTCTCGGTAATTAAACTGCTGCCAAAAGTTTGCTAAACTCAAGGAGAAAGTGAAACGGTATCCTAACCTAATTTCCAACTCTTTGCTAATAAACGAGACGATCTCGCTCCTGCGCTCCTTTAATGGCCGGGCATCGGCCGTCAGCGTCGTCGATTTCGTGATGAAGATCCGCCGGCCGGACCCTTTGATGGCAAAACTGCTCGTCGGCGACCTCATCGAACGCGACCCGCGCCTAGAACTTCGCGAAGACACAGTCTTTCTTGTCGCGGACGATCATCTCGACGGCGAGATCGCCGAGACCGAGTTCGTCGTTTTCGACCTTGAAACTACGGGAGCAAAAGAGCCGCATCGAATTACCGAGATCGGTGCGTTTCGCGTAAAAGGCTTTGAGGTAAAGGACACGTTTCAGACGCTCGTAAACCCGGAGACGAGTATCCCGCCCTTCATCACGGCACTTACGGGCATCAACGATGAGATGGTGGCAGACGCACCGCGTTTTGCCGACATCGTGAATGATTTTCTCGAATTCATCGGCGATGCCGTACTCGTTGCGCACAATTCGGCGTTCGATATGCGCTTTATCAATCACGAGATCGGCCTCGTCTTCCCCGAATACAGGCTTGCGAATCAATGCCTGTGCACGGTGGCTCTTTCGCGGCGTCTGCTCCCGGACATCGAGAATCACAAGCTCAAGACCGTCGCCGAACACTACTCGATCGACCTCTCGAACCATCACCGGGCCGGCGCCGATGCGTATGCAACGGCCCACGTGTTTGTAAACCTATTGGATCAGTTGCGAAGCAACGGCGTAACGGACCTTGCGACCGTTCGCAACCTCGCTTCAAGACGCAGGAAATATGCTAGACGAAAGGCAGCCTGAGGGCAGCAATACACAAGGCCTCGATATTCGGCCGACACCGCGTGAGGAAATGAACCTTACGCCGCTCGATTCTTTCCCGTACGAATTCCCGGGCAAAGAGATTTGGGTCGAGTTCGAGATTCCGGAATTCACCGCGATCTGTCCATTCTCGGACTTCCCGGATTTTGCGACGATACGGCTTCGCTACATCCCGAACAAACTCTGCGTCGAGCTAAAAAGCTTGAAGCTCTACATCAATTCTTTCCGCCATGTGAAGATATTCCACGAGCATGTGATAAACGTAATTCGCGATGATTTTGTCGAGGCTTGCGACCCGCTCGCTCTCGAGATCGAAGGCGATTTCAACGTCCGCGGGAATATAAAGACCGTAGTAAGAACAAGTTACAAGAAAGGCGGGGCCTGATCGTCGTTTCGATCCGGGCGTTGCGCTCAAGAACCGGCGACCGCAGCACGCGGACGCGCCGCAGAGTGTTTGGCGCACGCTCTTTCGACACGAGCGATCACCTGCACCTCGGTCTCTGCCGGATCCTGCTCGGATGAGCTGGTTATCTCCGAAACGATGAGGAACTTTGCCTTCTCAAGCAGTGTTTGTTCGCGGAAAGACAGGCGTTTTTCGTGGCTTAGGTAGGTGAGCTTCTTAAGCACGTCCGCCGTCGCAAAGATATCGCCCGATTGCAGCTTTTGCATAAATTCACGCGATCTCGATTTCCAATCTGACGAGGCGGATTCAAAATCCTCTGCAAGACGCGTGATCAGCCGTTTGCATTGCGAGCCCGTGATAACGGGCCGGAGTCCGACCGAATCGACATTTGTTTCAGGAACGAAGATCGAGGAATTATCGCTGACGACACGCAGGTAAAATCCTTTGATCTTGCTGTCGCCGATATTTCGTTCAGTTCGAGATTCGACAGAGCATACACCCTGTCCGGGATAGCAAACTTTTTTTCCGATCTCGAGCTTCACTGCCGCTTTTTTCCGCATTCCTCAAACTGGGCGATGCGTGTGACAAATGCTGTCAAACCTTGTATTTACAAGCTTCGGCGGGCAAACGATAATTTAGAAAGTATTGTAAGGATACCACAACGCAGGGGAATTTGCGAGTGTCATTTTGCCGGGGCAGGAAGCTCGATCCGAAACGTCGAACCTTTCCCAAGCTCTGATTCGACGGACACATCGCCATTGTGGAGCCGTGCGAGATGCTTGACGATCGCAAGCCCTAGGCCCGTGCCGCCCATCTCACGCGAACGGGCACGGTCGATCCGATAAAATCGCTCGAAGATGCGTGCCAGATGTTCGGGCAATATTCCTTCACCGGTGTCCGATACGCTTATCAGATCGATATCGCCCTGCCTTTCGTGAGAAACGTTGACCTCACCGCCCGTTCGGTTGAACTTAATCGCGTTGTCGATCAGATTGACGAGCATCTGTTCTAGCCGCCGTGCGTCAGCAAAAACACGCACGCCCTCGCCGACCGCTGAACGGAGTGTGACGTCGCGCGAATCTGCTTTTGAGCCGAGTGCCGTAAAGATCTCGTTCACCAGCGAGCCAAGGTCGACCATCTTCGGTTCGACGGCGACTCGTCCGGCCTCGATCTGCGAAAGCTCTAGAATGTCCGCGATGAGGCTATTCATCCGCTCGGCATTCCGCCGGATCACGCCGAGAAATCGCCGGCTATTGCCCTCATCGTCGATGCCGCCGTCCTCGAGCGTTTCTACGAACGCAAGGATCGACGTCAATGGAGTGCGCAATTCATGCGAGATATTCGAGAGGAATTCTTGCCGGACGACCTCAAGCCGGTCGAGCCGCGTTGTTTCGTAAAAGAATGCGATGGCCTCGCGTTCGCCGCCAAGATCGAGCGGCGATACGTGAACGTCAAACTTGCGGTCTCCGCCATTCGTCTCAAGCCGAATTTCCGACTCGACGCCGTCCTCAAGAGCCCGGCGGAATGCTTCGTGAAGATCCAGGTCACGCAAGACCTCGCTGATCCTGCGGCCTTCGGGCGAAAGATTCGGCGAGAACGCGAGCCGCGCGGCCTCGTTCCAGCCTGAGATCCGCGAATCCGCTCCGGCGACGATCACGCACTCGCGCGTGGTGTCGAGTATCGTAGCGAGGATCTCGCGGTGTCCGTTCTCTTTCATTGCCGATCTACTTGCAGCCCACGAACTTATAACCCGTACCGATAACAGTCTCGACCGCCGAACCGCAATCCCCAAGCTTTTGCCTGAGTCGTCGAATGTGTACATCGAGCGTCCGCGAATCGCCCATATAGGTGTATCCCCAAATGCTGTCGATCAGCTGCTGACGTGTCGCTACACGGCCGATGTTGTTGATCAGATGTTCGAGCAGGGAAAATTCTTTTCGCGTGAGTTTTACCGGCGTGCCGCCGCATTCGACACGGAAGGCATCGAGATCGACGGCGAGCTTCTTGTCGCAATAGACGCGCGAGGTGTCCTTTTCGCTCCGGCGGAGAACGGCGTTCACGCGTGCGATCAGCTCTTTTACCGAAAATGGCTTGACGATATAATCGTCGGCCCCGATATTTAGGCCCGCGATCCGATCCGCTTCGGCGGACTTGGCCGTGAGCATGATTATCGGCGTCTCCGCTGCAGTCGGCTCGCGGCGGATCCTGCGGCAGAGTTCCATCCCGCTCATACCCGGTAGCATAAGGTCGAGAATGATCAGCTTTGGACGGTTCCGTTTATCAAGCGCTAGATGCAGGCCTTTTTCGCCGGATTCTGCAACGACGGGCAAAAAGCCCGCACGCTGAAGGTTATATTCGAGGCTCTCTGCAATGTCCGCGTCGTCTTCAACGACGAGAATTCTCTGATGCATAACGTCGTTCGGCATCTGAATGCCTATTCTGAATCTATCTGCCTCGTGTTAACTCTATGTTTCAAAACGTGTAAAATTTCATCTTATCTGCTCGTCAATTTCGGGGCAAAGCCGCGGCTTGCAACCTTATTCGTGCAGAATGCGTATCAATACGCGGACGATAAGATCTCAAAATGCGGTTCAACGAAAAGAATATTAAGTGGATGCGGCTCCTTGCGGGGCTCTTTCTCTTTATTCTGCTTGCTGAATTCGCTTCGCACGGAGCTATCTGTGCGGTCGTCTATCACCATTCGGAAGCGGAAATGACCGCCTCCGGCCATGACAGCGAAGACCCTTGCCAAACCTTGGTTCTCTGCTCGAATACCCGAGAAAAGGATCGTCAAGCTGCGTCGTTCGCCCATGACAAGGTTCAGCACAACGGACTCATCGGCGGCTTTTTGTTGCCAGCGGGCGACGCCTTACAGACCGACGCATCTCCGCTCTTTTTCCCGGAGACACGGCCACGATTTCGTCCGCCTGACCTTCTCTTCCGCCCACCGGAACTAGCCTGCTCTCGATCAAATAGAAACATTGACCGGCTGAACGGCGCCCATTCTTGCTCGTAGTGTATCGACTCGCCTTGTGCACGTCGAATACGCGCGGTCGAGCCCGTCAGCCCTCGCAAAGGATACGTTTCGTGCCAGAGTACGATGCACGGAGCCTTCCGTTCTCAATCGAAGATCAGAAAGGTTCAAAAAATGAAAAGGTTTATTCTTCTCATCGCCGCAGCACTGCTATTTTGCAGCTCGGCATTCGCTCAACAATCAACAGGAACGATCTCCGGCACCGTTACATACGGGCCCGACAAGGCGGTCGTTCATAACGTCTCTATACGCATAAAGGAACTCGAACGCGTAGCCGCGACCGATGACCTCGGGACATATCGCTTCACCGGCCTCGCCGCCGGCACATATCACCTGACAACCCATATCGAAGGTTTCAAGGATGTTACAAGCGTCGCCATCGTCCGTAGCGGCGAAACAACGACGGTCGATTTCGACATCAAGCTTGCGGGTGTCGCTGCGGATGTGACCGTCTCCGGCGAAGATGCGACTCCGCAGGTAGCATTTTCGAATGTAAACACGCTCGATTCCGTCCAGATCACGGCACGCCCAACGACTGGCCTTGGCGACGTTCTGGCGGGTGAAGCAGGCGTTGCAAAACGTTCCGCAGGCCCGGGGGCATCGCGGCCCGTGATACGCGGCTTCGACGGTGACCGCGTAAAGGTGACCGCAGACGGCGTCGGCGTCGGCTCGCTTGGAGCACAGTCCGGCGACCACGCCGAACCTGTCGATACGCTCTCGGTCGAACGGATCGAGGTCATCAAAGGGCCTGAAACTCTCCTCTATTCGAGCGGTGCGATCGGCGGCGTGGTCAACGCTGTATCGGGCCGTGAGGAGGAATGGCATCCCGGCCTTCGCGGCTATTTTTCAACCTCTGGTGGTGTACCTGGAGCATCTGCGTCGGCCGCAGGCGGCATCCAATACGGCTATAAGAAGTGGCTCGTCTGGGCGAACGCAAATGGACAACGTTCCAGCGCATATTCGGCGGGCGGCAACTGGGGCAAGGTTCTGAACACCTTCACACGCTCGGCAGGAGGCACGATCGGTGTTGGCTATTACGGCGAAAAGGCGTTCATCAACGGCTCATTCTCATACGTGCAGAATCGCTACGGCATTCCGCTCGACATCCGCGAAGCTTCGCCCGAATTGCGTTCGCTTCGTATGCACCGGAACGACACGCGATTCAGTTTCGGCTACAACGACGGCGAACTTCCCTTTTCGAAGATACGCTTTACGGTCGATATTTCGCGATATCGGCACCAGGAGATCGCTGATTCCGAGGTCGGAACCACATTCCGCAACGATACGAATTCGGTACGCGGTATCTTCGAACAAAAACCGTATCGAAATCTGAACGGCAAGTTCGGATTTGAATTTTCCGGCCGCGATTTTTCGACCGTCGGTGACGAGATGCTGATCGATGGCCCGGTAAAGGAAGGCTCGTATGCAGGATTCGTGTTCGAAGAACTTAAGTTCGGACGACTTGGGCTCGAGTTCGCAGGCCGTATCGAACATCGACGCTACGACCCGCGAAATCCGCTCCTTCCGGATAGAAAATTCTCGGGACTCTCCGGCGCTG
Organism: Pyrinomonadaceae bacterium; assembly: GCA_019186825.1. Taxonomy (GTDB): domain Bacteria; phylum Acidobacteriota; class Blastocatellia; order Pyrinomonadales; family Pyrinomonadaceae; genus OLB17. The sequence continues at coordinate 4,600 of JABARP010000015.1, read as the reverse complement.
CAAGCGCGAAATACGACGCCTGGGAAGGCGGCCGATTCGTTGCAAGCTACAAGCATTCGTACCGCCCGCCGGCGCTCGATGAGCTCTACAATCACGGCCCGCACGACGGGACGCTTGCCTACGAGATCGGGAACAACGCCCTCCGGCCTGAGATCGGCGACGGCATCGACCTTTCGTTCTCACAGACCGTGAGCCGTTTTCAGGGCCAAGCCGCCTTTTACTATTACCGTCTGCAGGATTATATCTTCCTCGCACCGACCGGCGACATCGACGCTGACAGCGGATTTCCGATCGCAAGGTACTTGCAAGGGACGAGTCGATTCTGGGGACTCGAGCTTCACGGTCAGGTAAAGCTGTCGAAATTTGCGGCCCTCCTCGCGGGAGCCGATTATGTACAGGCGGAACTTTCCGATGGTCGCGCTCTTCCGAGGATCCCGCCGCTTCGCGGACGCATCGGCCTCGATCTTCATTACAATTCGTTCAGCGTCAAACCGGAATTCGTTGCGGTCGCCAAACAAACGCGCACCTTTACGGACGAAACGCCGACCGCCGGCTATGGCGTTGTGAATCTCACGGCCAGCTACGTCTTCGTGCAGAAGCACCTGGCTCATCTATTCAGCCTAAGTGCCTTTAACCTCAACAATAAGCTGTACTTCAACCACGTCTCTTTCATCAAGGATATTTCACCCGAGATGGGACGCGGCGTAAAGCTTACTTATACGGTCAGGTATTTTTGATGAAAAGGCCTATGAGAGACTCGGATCGCGTCTCGGCGTCGCCTTGACGCGCATCCGGGAGGACACCGCGAAAACTCAACCGATGCAGACGGCATGGCCCGTGCTCCCTCAGGGCGGCAAAATGCGAGGCACAACCGTAACCTTTGTGGCCGTCAAATCCGTATTGCGGGAACTCGTTGTGATAGTCGCACATCAGTGCGTCGCGATACGTCTTTGCGATAATCGAAGCGGCCGCGATCGAAACAGAGATCGAGTCGCCCTTTATGATCGCCTTTTGCGGCAACCTAGTACCTTTTAACTGTAACGCGTCGATGAGGAGATAATCTGCCGCGGGCGAAAGGGCTTCGATGGCGGCGAGCATCGCTTTTTTTGTAGCTTCCAGGATGTTGATGCGGTCTATCTCTTCCGCCTCGACCTGCCCGGTCGAATATGCGATGGCCGTTGCCTTTAACTCTTCGGCGATCGCCGCACGCTTCCCGGCCGTGATCTTCTTCGAGTCGTCGAGCCCGTCCGGCAACGGCTTCGAAAGATCGAGAATGCAGGCAGCCGCAACGACCGGCCCGGCAAGGCATCCCCGCCCGACCTCATCGACGCCAGCAACAAAAAGAAACCCTTCCTCGCGGGCAACGTGTTCGAAGTCGAGACCGATCGTGAAAGTTTCCTTAGTTGCGGACAGCTGAAATGCATTCACGACAATGAATTATACGCGGTATCCACAAAACGGCGAAGGGCGCGTTCAGCTACTCGTTTTCAAGCCGTGGCCGCCGACCGGCTCCGTTGTGTGATAGTCGCCAAAACTCGCGATCAAAGGTTTCCCTTTTGCGATCGCCTCCTTAACTGCAGGCAGTTGCAGCGACGCTGCGTGGCTTTCCTTGCTGTCCCAAACCTCGGTGATCCAGATCGCATTCTTATCCGTTGGGTCCTTTGCCACGACATAGCTTAGACATCCAGGCATGTCGGAGACACCGTCCAGAAGGATCTTGATGAGTTCATCACGTTTGCCTTCGACCGCGATCATCTTTCCGATCAGTCCGTGCATCTTTGTTTCTCCGCTTGCAATGTACGATGGCAAAAGGGCGTACGCGATCGCCGAGCCCGATGCTACGACGAATTCGCGACGCCCCAATCTCATCTACCGTTTCTGTACTACTACCGTTGGCCCGATCAGCGTTCACTGCGACATCGGAACCACCCAGATCGGCCTAGTGCGTAGACGCTGTCAGACGGTAAGCTGTCAACAACCTACTTGCCGCCCTGAGCCTTGCTACGCGTATCTCTCTCTTTGATACGGGCCGCTTTGCCGCGGAGGTTGCGGAGATAATAAAGCTTGGCACGGCGAACCTTACCGCGGCGGACAACGTCGATATGATCGACGACCGTCGCGTGTAGCGGGAAGATACGCTCGACACCGACGCCGAAACTCACCTTTCGCACGGTTACGGTCTCGCGGACGCCGCCATGTTTGCGGGCAATGCAAACGCCCTCGAACGCCTGCAGGCGTTCCTTTGTGCCTTCTTTGATCCGGACGTGAACGCGAAGCGTATCGCCGGGCTGAAATGCAGGAATGTTCTCTTTAAGTTGAGTCTTTTCGACTATATCCAGTCTATTCATTTTGTTGTGCGGCCAGAGGTCAATCGATAGTCTCCAAATTTGTTCCAACTATCTATTCACTTTCACCATTCTCTCCCATAATAAGGTCCTCGCGGACCCTTTGTGTTTTTTCGAGCGCCATTTTTCGGCGCCATTTTTCTATCTCGGCATGGTGGCCGTTCAGAAGAACCTCGGGGACCTTCATCCCGCGAAATTCCGCAGGTCTTGTGTAATGCGGGCAATCAAGCAGCCCGTCTGAGAACGAATCGTTCTCGGCAGATGTCTCGCTCCCCAAAGCACCAGGAAGCAGTCTTACGATCGCATCCACGACGACCGATGCCGCGGGTTCGCCGCCCGAAAGCACATAATCCCCGATCGAGATCTCTTCGCTAACGAGCCGCTCGTTGACCCTTTCGTCAACGCCTTCGTATCGCCCGCAAATGAGTACGAGATGCTCGACCTCGCCCGCAAGCTCCGCTGCAACACGCTGCTTGAACGGCCGTCCTTGCGGCGTCAGGAGAACGACACGCGTTCCCGGAGCGTAGTCTTCGCGGCTGGAAGATCCCGTCAAATGCTCGATCGCCGCAAAAAGCGGTTCGGGCTTTAGGACCATTCCGTCGCCGCCGCCGAACGGCCGATCATCGACCATCCTGTGCTTATCGACAGCGAATTCGCGAATATCGTGGACATTTATCTCCACGATCTCTGCCAATTTTGCTCGGCGTATGATGCCGAATTCAAAGATCGAATCGAAGTATTCAGGGAAAATTGTCAAAACATCGATCTTCACCTAAAACTCCAGTAACCCCTCCGGCGGATCGACCCGAATATATCGGTTCTGCGGCAGCACCTCGACACATATCGAAGAAGCGAACGGGATCAAATAATCCTTCCCCTCACCGGCAAC
>JABARP010000015.1:0-1356 GCA_019186825.1 Pyrinomonadaceae bacterium | reverse complement strand
ACCGGCAACAACGAGAATGTCCGTGCCGCCTGTCCGCATCACTTCGCGAACCTCGCCGAGAAACTCTCCGTGGATCGTCTCGACCTTACAGCCCTCAAGCTGCCAGTCGTAGAAATCTTCCGCATCGAGATCGACCGCCTCGGATTCAGCAACGCAGACCTCAGCATTTCTGATGCTCTCGGCCATCTCTACCGAATCGATCCCGCCGAATTTCAGAACGACGCGGTCATTCTGCGGCCAATGCATTTCAAGCCTTGCTGCCTGCCGCTCACCGCTTTCGAGCACGAGGGTTACGTCCTCGAGCCCCTCAAAGCGTTCGGGGAAATCCGTCAGCAGATCGCAGATGACCTCGCCTTTCAAGCCACGCGGACGCGCAACACGCGCGATCGCGACAAGTTCGACTTCCTCGGCCACGCTAATCCTCGATCAGGTCGAGATGAAAGCGTTTATTATGCTTTTGGCCGGCAGCAAAAAGGATGTTGCGGATCGCCTTCACAGTACGGCCTTCGCGGCCGATGATCCGTCCCATATCGTGCGGAGCAACGCGAACCTCGAGGCGGACGTTCTTGCCGTCCTCGATCTCGGTTATCTCCACAACATCGGGTTCACCGACGAGAGCCGTGATTATCCTTTCAACTGCCTCTTTCATCTGTTTTCCTAACCCTTTGAGCGGCCTAATAGAAAGCTCTGGCCTATTCAGCAGCGGCTTCCTCAGCGGCAGGTGCAGCTTCGGCTTCAGGTGCAGCCTCAGCCTCAGGAGCAGCTTCAGCCGGAGCCTCAGCCGCGGCGGCCGCTTCAGCGGCAGCAGCTTCTGCAGCAGCCTTCTCAGCCTCGGCCTTTTCGGCAGCGATCCGGTCAGCCTCTGCACGAGCGTCAGCCTTTGCCTTTTCGGCTGCAGCGCGTTTCGCAACGCGGGCGGCGTCAGCAGCAGCACGCTCTTCTTCCGTCATAACGGGATTGTGCTTGATCAGGCTCTTGACCGTATCGGTCGGCTGTGCGCCGACGCCGATCCAATACTGTATGCGCTCGTGATTGAGCTTCACCTCAGCCGGATCCTGCATCGGATCGTACGTTCCGAGATTCTCAAGATATTTGCCGTCGCGCTTTGAACGCTTTTCCTTAACCACGACGCGATAAAACGGATGCTTTTTCGCGCCAATTCTCATTAAGCTTATTGCCAACATAATTTATAAGTCGAGAGGTTGATCTCTCTTGTCTTTGAAAGCCTCAACGTCGCTTTTTGTGTCGTTTCTTCTTCCTGATACTCCTTGACGGTGCGTCAACCGCATCGTCATCCGAATGATCGATCGCCGAACCGCTGCCCAGCATACCGCCGAGGCCGCCAAGCATATTTCC
>JABARP010000020.1:84286-113867 GCA_019186825.1 Pyrinomonadaceae bacterium | reverse complement strand
TGCGAACTCCAAACCTGACTCCGCCTCCTTTTCGTAACCGGTATAATCCTGCCTCACGGGTGGGATGCCGTAGCCCACCCCAACGTTGCGTTCCGCCGTGATCGCCTCCTCACCAAACGCCATAAAGTCCTTCCGCGACGTAACATTCCCGCCGCCATCGGTGTTGATCCGTGGGGAGCCAAGATGATCGATTGTGAGGTAGGTCGTGTCGGATGAAGTCTCAGTGCTAAGCAAACGCGAACCGGCGTAAACATAGCTCGTCTGGAGATTACCGGACAGGTCGCGTTCCTCGATGAGCTTGCCGGCGGCATCGTAAATGAAAATGATGTTGTCTCCTGTCGAGGCGGTCTTCTTCACACGCTTTCCGTCGCCGTCGTAGAAATAAGTTCCAAGGGTCATGCCGCCATTTGCGACCGAGGTTTGTTTGTTCTCAGCATCATAGACAAAAGTCTTTCCGCTCGGATCGGCGGTCGTGTTGCCGGAACTGTCGTAAGAAAATCCGCTGGTCGTGATGCGGTTGTTGGCAGCATTGAAGGTCAGGCTTGTCGCTCCGTATCCGCTTGTTATATTCCGGTTGCCGTAGCGATCATAGCCGAAGACCTGTGCCCACGTCTGGGTTGAATTATAGGTCTCGGTGGCCGACGCAAGTCGGTTGAGCGGATCGTAGGCGTATGTCTGCTCAAATGGATGTGCGAGGCCGGGGACGGTGATCTTCTGCGACAGCACGTTTCCATTATTCGCCGTAGTGCCGTAACCGTATTCGAGCTTTAGCAGATCGGTCGCATTCTGCGTAGTGCCAAGCGCTATCTGCACGGGCTGAAGGCGCGGATTAAACTGCGTCGATTCCCAATTTCCGTTGCCCAACTGCATCGAGGTTACGGCTCCCGCGGCATTGTATGTAAAGTTATTCGCCCGCGTCTGATACGAACCACCCGATGGCATCGTCTCAACAAGCGACAACACGCCGTTCGCATCCAAAGTATTTTTCACCTTACGGCCAGAAGGATAAGTCTCTTCGATCAACGCCCCCGAAAGATCGTATGTATAAGCCGTGCTGTAAGCCGTCCCGCCCGTTGTCTGCCTATGACCCGTCACTCTCCCTAAGATGTCAAACGACGTATTCCGTTGTCGAGACAGTTCACTTCGTTCAGTATCCTGCCTCAGCATTCATCAACCAGACTATGGCAGGTCCTTGATGTCATATGAGGACCATAGAATGACCGGGGCCCGAAATTCATGATTTGACCTGATGCGAATCCGTTCGATCTGAATGCCTTTTTGGAGTTCGGGATATGGATTGTATACAGTCATTTCGTAGTTGGAAGTTCGTCGCGCCGCAGTTCGATTGAACAAATGCGAATTGCCATCTGTATCAATTGCTTCGACTTCTGGCTCGATCACAGTTCCGTCAGGAGCAACAATTCCTCGCCTAAAATCAAAGGTCTCAAAAGACGCTGGAACTGCAATAACGATGCTGTTTCGGTCTTGTGATAGAGGAGGTACCAGATGTTTCACTTCAATTTCCTGCCATTGATCAGTAATTACAAAGTCGTTAACTAGTATGGTGTCGGTTCGGTAAGTATAGAATTTATAGATCAACAGCCCAATAACAAACAGAACAATAAGACCAAAGAGCGCAACTATTACCACTGTTATTAATTTGAAATTCATATAGCCTCCCAAATAGCACCCAATCGTTCATTTCACGGCTGAAACGCGACCTTCTAAACCTCTGAAGCCTTATGGGGATAGTTTTTCCTTCCGATATTGTCCAAATTTGTACTTAGAAAGCGATCCAGTGATAAATTTCTTTACCCCAGCCGGCGTATTTCGGATAGTCCACGTGCCAAGCTCATTCCGCATCGCATTGATCGATCTGGCAAAAGCGCTGCTGCAATTATTAAACCCAGTATAAGTACTATAATCCCCTGTGTATTCCCCCTTGATCAGATCCTTGAATTTGTCATTCAGGGCCTTTGACCCAAAATCCAAGATGTAGAATGTTGCTCCCGATATCTTCAAACTCTCGTTGAGGTATTCACCTATGTCCTGGGGATGATACCCAGAGGCATCAAACGAGTATGATTTTTCGTCAATTATGTACGAGACATGGCCCAAGATTCGCGTTGACAGCCCGATCACAGCATCCCAAACTACGATTGTAATACCGACATTTTCATTTCCGGGAATATCGTCATCCGGCGGATTGACAGTTGCTGTGATTGTAACGGTCGGCTCGTTAGGATCTGGTACCGCGTTGCCGTTTCGGTCGAGGGCCATAAGTTCCCCGTCCGATTCGCGGATAATTTGCCAGCCTCGTTCTATGTCGCCGTGGGCAAAGGCTTGCTGAGCCTCTATTCGGGCAATCTGGGTTTGATAAATTCGGTCGGCGTGCTCGTCAACGTTTTTTCCATTGCCATTCTCATCACAACTCGAGTACTCAGCACTGCACCCGCCGGAGCTATTTGGCAAAAGTCCTAACGGATCGGTGAATTTGTAAGGTGAATTTAGCGCGTAGGTGTAGCGGTTGAAGGTCTGCGGGTTCTTGATGGTCGCCGAGGCCGTCAGCGGATCGACGCTTGTGAAACGCCCGTGCACGGGATTCTGAAACCTTGCCTGGGCGAACTCCAACCCTGACTCCGCCTCCTTTTCGTATCCAGTATAATCCTGCCTCACGGGTGGGATGCCGTAGCCCACGCCGACGTTGCGCTCCGGCGTAATCGCCTCCTCACCAAACGCCATAAAGTCCTTGCGGGAAGTGACGTTGCCGCCGCCATCGGTCGTTACTCTCGTGCTGCCGAGATGGTCCACCGTAACATACGTCGTCCCCGAACCCGTCTCCGTCGAGATCAAACGCGAACCCGCGTAAACATAACTCGTGGTCGAAACAGACGGTTTATCCTTTGTGCCTTCGGGAGCGGGAGTCGTCGTCCATTCCTCAATGAGAGTACCGCCCGCGTCATAAACGAAATGCGTAACAACGCCCGAACTCCAAATGAGTTTCCTCACACGCTTCCCCTCGCCGTCGTAGGTGTATTCGGCAAGGTTATTTCCCAAACCATCTTTCAACACCGTCTGCCTGTTCTCCGCATCGAGCGTGTACTGCTGGCCCGTCGCATCGACTGTCAACGAGCCGTTAGCATCGTATGTGTAGCCCTGACCGCTTGAAAATCGATTTGTCGCGGTATTGAACGACGGGTTGCATTGAGCCGCCGGGCAAGCCCCTAATGTCGTCGTATGCCCCGAACCCGTCACAAAGTTCTTGTTCCCGTATCGATCATACGAAAACTCCTGCTTCCACGTCTGCGTCGAGGAGATCGTTTCCGTTGCCGATGTAAGGCGATTTAGACCGTCGTAGGCATACGTCTGCGTCGCCGTAAAGCCCGAACTTCCGCCGACCGTCGGCACCGTGATCTTCTGCTCCAGCATCGAGCCGTTGTTGTCCGTGTTGCCGACGGTGTTGTACTTGTATTCGAGCTTCAAAAGGCTCGTGTCCGTGCTCGAAGTCCCAAGCCCGATCTGCGTTACCTGCTGACGGTCATTGTACGCAAAGTTCTCGAACCTATTGTTGCCGAACTTGAACGAAGTAGCCGCACCGGCCGAGTTGTAAACAAATGTATTGACCCGCGCCGAATAGCTCCCACCCGCGGGCTTCGTCTCGACCGCAGAAAGTGCACCGTCAGAATCGATCGTGTTCTTCACCACTCTTCCGCTCGGATAAGTTTCTTCGATCAAAGCTCCCGAAAGGTTGTATGTGTAGGCAGTGTCATAATTCACCGACGCCGTCGTCTGCCGAGCCGTCAAGTTGTGCCCAAATATATCAAAGGTAAGATACCGATTCTCCGAGACGCTACTCGTAATCTTTGTCGTCTTGCCATTCGAATAATCCGGCACGGAAGAGAGCCCTTTGCCGTCGTAATAGAAACTCACATCCGGCGTCGAATCCGAATAATCTCTGACCTTAAGGCGGTTGATGGAGTCATACGAGGCCGTAGTCGTAACATTTTTGGCATCCGTCGTCGAAATGATATTTCCATTGTCGTCGTAGAGGTACTTCACGGACCACTGGTTGTTGGAAGTGATCGGATCGGTATATCCTGAACCGGAAAAGTTCGAATTCGCATCCTGCTCAACCTGCTTGGCAAACATCAGCCTACCAAGGCTGCTGTGCATGAAGTATCTGTATTGGCCACCCTGAGCCGTCTTTCTAAGATTGCCAAGCGTGTCAAAAACATAGTCGGTAACATAAGCCGCGTTGTCGGGGTCCTCGATAACGCGTACCATATTGCCCGCTGCATCAGTGATACCACTGCGTTTTCTGCCGGACTGATCGGTGATCGTCTTCTTCACACCTAGCGGAGATGACGTCGAAAGCCCGTAGGTTGTAGCTATCGTCGAACTGTCGGGCAATGTTACTGAGATCACGCGGCTCGCTGTGTCATACGTATTACTCGTCCATTGCTTTGTCTCACCGCTTCGGTAAGGATTGCAAACCCTTAGGACACGCCCTTCAGAATCAAACTCCTTCTCGGTAAAGATGTTGCCATTAGAATTGACCTGCTCAGTTTTCCAGGCTCGGCCGAGGCCGTCGAAGTACGTTATCGATTCGGCATAATTGGGAACGGAATCCAATTGGTTCCTTTGCTTTACCCAGTAATTGCCGCTTTCGTCGTTGTAGATCGTTTCGTTCGTGGGACCAACTTGCGTTTGACCCGCAATACCGTAGTTCTTATAGAACTTTTTGTATCTCGGTCGTAGAGTTGTTGTGTCGTAAGTGATCTCGGTAGTAAGGCCGTTGGCATCCGTAGTCGTTAGCGGAAGGCCCGTTGAAATATCGAAGGTACCGCTCGTCGTAAAAGCGCTCGATGAACCGTAGGTTCCGGTTGAATCCGGAATAGGGGACGTAACTGAAATCGGAAAGGCGTGATACGTACTATCGAACGTCGTTGTGGTTGTGTTTCCAAGTGCGTCGGTCGAACTCGTTTGATTGCCGTAACTGTCGAAGGCCGCATGGGTCGAGATAAAGTTTGTGGAACTCGAAACCGCTCCTTTCGCGCTATCCCACACCTTTGCGGTTGTTGGATTGCCGCGATATCCAGGACTGCTGCCAGTTTCGTCATATACCATCTCGCTCTGACTGACGACCGTAGCCGAGCCGTCCTTGACCTTCGCGACCGTGACAAGGCCGTTTATATTCTGGGCGGTGTAATAGCTCTTTACGCCGGCGTAATTCGGGTCGTCGATCAGATATGTCACTTCCGAAACACGGATCGTGGTGGTCGGCGTGGCCGACGGGACGGAAGGCATCGTGCTGATGCCTCCGGGCGTGAGCGAACTGCCGCTGGCCGCCGAGACGAATGCGTAACTCGTGGTTTTGTTTTCGAGTACAGGCGTCTCTTTGTAGCTAAGGTCGCCGTTATATTCGTGCAAGGTCGTCGCGGATATGCCGTTGCCCGATGAATCGTAAACTATCGTTTCCTCGTAATCGACTCGAGGATGCCATTCGGCTCCGTCGGTGCCTATTCCGGTTTTTGTCCAGTGTGTCAGCTTTTGCGAAACAATGTGATCGTCGCTCGTAAACGCCAACTGGCGATAAGGCATGCCCGCAAGCACGCTGTCAAAACCGTATTTCACGAATGAGGACGACTGATGGTACCAGGTCTCGATCTGTGTTCCGTCCGGATTGGTTACGTGTCTTGAACCGTTCGATGGGAAAGAGTATGTCCACTCATAGGGTGTCGAATCTGTTGACGATTCATAAACCTTTCGATTCACAACTCCACGGTTCGCCAGGTCGTACGGCCCGTCAAGAAACGCATTCGCAGGCACAGTGTCGTAAGAGAAGGTCTCGACGCCGCCCGTCGGATATTCGATCCGGTCGATCTCCCCCCAAACATTATAAGAAAACTTATAACTTCCGCCCGTCGGCAGTTCGACCTCCGTCAAAAGGATGGGATTGAACTGGTCATCTGTCGGAGTGATGCGCGAGCTATACTCGCCCTCGAACAAATATGTTCCCGGTGAGCGTGTCTGCCATGTGTTATTTGCAAAAGAGTAGTTCGAATAGTATCTTAGTGAATCGTTAAAATCTGTAAGAGCACTCTCACCCGCTGTCGATCCCTTTAGCTGTTTCCAATGAAGCGTATATTCGATCGGATTCTGCCCGCCAAGCCCGGGAATCTCGTATGTCTGGGTGCCGGCTGACGTCGGGGCCGCCTGTCCGATCGGCACCGGAATCTCCCGACCGAGCGTATCGGCCCAGTAACCATTCGTATAAGTGCCCGAATGGAACTCAGTGTAATTTCCGTTTCGGTCAGTATATCGAGTTCCGAGGTGCGTGGTGCCGTTAAAGTCATAATACGAGCCATCCGGCATCTTCGCCCTGAAGATATTGTTGGCCGTGTCCTGGACATAAACGATATTTGAGCTATCGACCGAATAGAACGTCCCTTCAAAGCTCGCTGTGCCCTGAATCGTGTCTGTCGCCCTAAGCTCGTGAGTTTCGCCGCTTGGTAAATGGAGAAGAATTCGCTTCACATACCTCTGGATAAATGAGGTTCCACCGCCCCTCGGATTACACGCAAGATCGACATCATCCCGATAAACGTTGCCTTCAACGTCGTAAGGCTCATTCTTATACTCGATATACGGAATTCGAAGGCTCGTCGTCCAACCGGATGCCGACTGGTCCCCGAAGGTAGCGACGCTTAACGAAAAACAATTTCCAGTGTTCGATACGCTGGAGCTCACGTAATCCATGTGCCACAACTTCGACGAATAACTGAGCGTTATCGGGACGCTTATCCCACGTCCAGGATAGTTTCCGAGCGGCAGCGTAAACTCCATCGCATTCGTCGCTGGATTGATCCGCCCCGATCCCTTAAGCGTCTGATCCGCTTTGCCCGCGGTGTACTGCGCGGCTTGAGCATAGGCAGAAGGCGTGGCAGCGAGAAATGAAAACAGCAATACAAGAAGGTTGAAGGTCTTGCGCAAAGAAAACGAGGTCAGTGAGGACATAGAGGAACACCTCTCCTTAATTTTTGAGAACCCTACCACATCCTGCAAATGCTTGTCAACTAGTGCAATCGTAAAAACACACATTCCACCAAGCTCCAACGGACACAACACACGTTGTGCAATTTACAATGCTAACACACTTGTCAAGAGGTGCCTACCGCAGTTCTTCGACGAAGGTTACGCGGTTGATCTCGTGGAGCGTTGTCAGGCCCGCAAAGACCTTCTTGACGGCAGATTCTCGAAGCGACGAAAGCCCTTCCTGCTCGGCCTGGCGGCGGATCTCGGAGCCGGGGCGGCGTTCGATGATCATTTCGCGAATGCGGTCCGACATATCGAGCAGTTCGTGGATGGCGGTTCGGCCGCGATAGCCGGTGTGGTTGCAGGCATCGCATCCGACGTTTCGGTAGAACGTATGGCCTTCGACATCGGCGGGCTTGAGGGCAGAATCGGCGAGATCTTCGACCGAAGGCGTGTATGGGCGTTTGCAGGTCGAGCAAAGCAGACGTACGAGACGCTGCGCAAGCACACAGTTTAGCGACGAAACGAAGTTGTACGGTTCGACGCCCATATTCAGGAATCGCCCGATAACGTCGATAACGTTATTCGCGTGAACGGTCGTAAACACGAGGTGGCCCGTCAACGCGGACTGTATCGCGATCTGCGCCGTCTCTTCGTCACGAATTTCGCCGACCATGATCTTGTCCGGATCGTGACGCAAGATCGAACGAAGCCCGCGTGCGAAGGTCAATCCCTTTTTCTCGTTGACAGGGATCTGCATAATTCCCTGCAGCTGATATTCGACCGGGTCTTCGATCGTGATGATCTTGTCCTCTTCGGCGCGTATCTCGTTCAGGGCACCGTAAAGAGTCGTCGTCTTACCCGAACCGGTCGGCCCCGTGACGAGCACCATTCCGTAAGGCTCTTTGATGTAGATGCGGAATCGCCTCAGGTCTTCCTCATCAAATCCGACGACATCAAGGCTCAGGTTCTTGAATTCCTCGGAGATCTGTTCCTTGTCGAGGATACGGATCACGCAATTCTCGCCATAGGCGGATGGGAGGATCGACACGCGGAAATCGACCGTCCTGCCCTTATAACGCACGCGAAAACGTCCGTCCTGCGGTATTCGACGTTCTGCGATATCAAGCTCGGACATCACCTTGATACGCGAAATAAGCGTTTGATGATAGGCGATGTCGATCGGATCGACCTTTGCGTACAAGGCTCCGTCGATGCGGAATTTTACGCGTACGTCGCGGTCGCCGGCCTCGATGTGAATATCCGAAGCACGCGATTCCATGGCGTTGTAAACGATAGTATCGACGAGCTTGATGATCGGCGACATATCGCTGTCGGACGCAAGCCGGTCGAGGTCGAGAACCTCTTCGCCCTGCTCGGTCTCTTTCACAAGCGAGATACGGAAACCTGACGCGGCCTCCTGCATCACGCGCTGTGTGGCATCGCCTTTTCGCAGAACGACGTCGATCGCACCGGCAGTCGCAACATGCGGGATGATGCGAACATTCAGAACATTCTCGAGCTCGTCGAGGCGTTCGAGGTCGGTCGGGTTCGCCATCGCGACGTGCATCGCGTTCCCTTCGCGGCGGATCGGCACGAATTGATTCCGCAGCATCAGCTCGACCGGTATCTTCGCAAGCTCGTCCTGATCGACCGGCGACGGAGCGTCCGGCGGCAGAAGGTCGATGTACGGCATCCGATAGCGTTTCGCACGCAGCTTTGCCTCGATCACCTCGGGCGGTTCATTTTCGAGGAAGTCCGAGAGTTCGATCTTCGGCGAAGAAACGGGTGCGACGTTGTTGCTTTCGACGTTCATAAAAACCTTTGATGCCTAATGCCTGCCTCCGAACGGCCCGGCCGAGATCATTTGGATGATCGGCAAATAGATCGCGAGCAGGATAACGACGACCACGGCTGCCATAAAGAGCAGGATCAGCGGTTCAAGGAGCGTCGTAAGCTGTTCAAGCCGAACCTCCGCCTCCGCGTCGTAGAACGCGGCGACCTCATCCAGCATCTCGCGCAAGCTGCCCGAGCGTTCGCCGATCCCGATCATATCGAGCCCGAGCGGCGGTATCCAATTCGCTGTCTCGAGCGATTCTGTAAAGCCCCGGCCTTCGCGGATCAACGGCAGAACGGACTGGCTCTTCCGCCGCAGCTCGAGATTATTGAGAGCCTGCGACGAGATGTCCCAGCTTTCAGGAACGGTGATGCCGCCGGAAAGCAGCGTCGAGAGCGAACGCGAAAGCTGTGCCGTCGCCATATTCCTGACCAATTGTCCGGCGATCGGCAGGCTAAGAACGGCCTTGTGCAGCATCAGCTTGCCATTCTGAGTTCGGAACCAGAACACAAGCCCGAGCACAACAATGATCACAAGCGGCAAAACCCACCAAATATTCGAGACTATTGCGCCCGAGATGTAAACTACCGCTCTCGTCAGCACCGGAAGTTCGCGGCTCTGATTCAGATTCCGAAAAAGGTCGGACATCCGCGGCACGATATAAAGCGTCAGGAACGCAACCATTATCGTCGCCGCGATCAGCAGGAAAGCGGGATATGCGAGGGCTCCGCGTAATTTTCGTGTGATCGCGACGCTTCGCCGCAAATATGTTACGAACCGCGCGAGCACGTCATCCAGGGCTCCGCTCTTTTCACCCGAAAGGATCGACGCCGTATAGATCTTCGGGAAGATTCCCTGCTCTTCGAACGCTTGTGAGAGCGGTTCGCCGTTCTTGATCCGCTCCTCGACGTCGCCCAGAACCAGACGAAGATTCGCAGAGCCCGAACGCGTCTTGAGAAGTTCGATCGCCTGAAGGACAGGAATGCCCGCCCGCAATAGTGCCGAAAACTGCTGGTTAAAAAGCAGAAAGTCCGCCTGCTTGACCTTTGTGTGCTTGCCCGAACCTCCAAACCCAAGCACCGAAGACAGGCCGTTCTCAGCCGACGAAACCGCAAAAACGCGGAATCCATCGGCCTCGAGCCGGAGTTTTGCTTCGGCAGCACCTACGGCCTCAACGATCTTTGTAACTACTTCGCCGGACGGAGTTCCGAGCCGACAGATGAATTCAGGCATAAAAGACGATTCGATTTGGGACAAGATCCCCGCCCTTGGGGCATTCAAAGGGCGAATTATAACACGTCTGACGGCCCGGAATGTTCCCTGGCAGGCATGCGGACAAGCCGCCCGCGGAAATTATCCACTCTTTACAACCTGCAGGCATCCTGCGGCATCTGAAAATATACGTTGAACGGATTTTCGCGAATCTCTACAATAGAATTGTTCCAATTGAGCATGTATGCGTAACCTTTTGGGCATTGAGCACCCGCGTTTTGCGACCCTGCTTGCCTCTCTCTTCGTAATCGCATTCTCAGCCGCTGCGATCTCGGCGCAGTCTCCGGCACCGCGTCCAACGCCTCCCGACAACGGCCCGATCAAGGTCAAAACCGACCTCGTAACGGTAACTGCAACGGTTACTGACATTTACGGACGCTATATTTCCGGCCTCAAGAAGGACGCCTTTACGATCATCGACCAGGATGAGAAGCAGGACATTACGTTCTTCAGCGACAGCGATGCTCCGGTCTCGCTCTCGATCATCTTCGACGTTTCCGGCTCGATGAGCGGCTCGAAGATCTCGAAGGCCCGCCACGCGCTTTCGCGTTTTATCGCGACGAGCCACCCGATGGACGAATATTTCCTGATCGCGTTCAACAACAAAGCTCAGCTTCTGCTCGACCGTTCGCGCGACGGCGAGGCCGTTCTCCGAAAGCTCACCTTGGTCGAACCGAAGAAGGACACTGCTCTTTACGACGCTGTCTATCTCGGCGTTGAGAAGGTAATGCGTGGCTCGCACCAAAAAAAGGCGGTCCTGATAATCAGCGACGGCCAGGATAACGCGTCGCGTTACAATTTCGGCGAGGTTCGCCGACTGCTCAAGGAATCCGACGTCGTCGCCTATGCCATCGGGATTCAGGGGCGAAACGATGCCGCAAGCGAGGTCGGGCTGCAGGGACAGGCATTTCTCGACGAGATCAGCAGCGTGACCGGCGGCAAATCGTTCTATCCTGAGACCGACGTTGAAATGGACGAGATCTTTGAGCGCATCGCACTCGAGCTCCGGCACCAATATTCTATCGGTTACACGCCTAAAGATTTTGTACCTGACGGTAAATGGCGTAAGGTCAAAGTTAAGGTCAAACGCCCGAGAGGTTTGCCGCGTCTAAGTGTGCGGGCTCGCGAAGGCTACTATGCTTCGCCGGCGTCTGATTATCGATAGGGTGAGTAGAAGATTCTTGATGAAAGGCTTAAAACCGTCGGTTTTGGGGATCGCGTTTCTTGCGATCGCGAGTATTTCTGCAACAATTTCCTCTTCGGCAGATGCGGCTGAAACGCCCGGATTTATGCCGACGCCGACACCTCCGGCGGCAGTTAAAACGCCGACACCTAGTCCGACGCCGGACGTCCTCAACTCGGACGAGGTAATCAAGGTCGAGGCCGAACTGGTCAACCTCAACGTACGCGTGGTTGACCGCAACAACCGCACAATAAACGACGTTCCCGAAAAGGACTTCAAGATCTTTGAAGACGGTGTTCCTCAGACCATCGACTTCTTCTCGCGTTCGGAAGTTCCGACAAACTACGCCCTCGTGCTCGACAATTCGGGTTCGATGCGCAGCCAGCTCGACAAGGTCATCGAGGCAAGCAAGATCCTTATCGATACCAATAAGCCCGACGACGAGACCGAGATCATACGTTTCATTGGCCGGGATAAGATCACGATCGAGCAGCCGTTTACCAGTAACAAGCAGGACCTTGGCGACACTCTCGATAACCTTTTCATCGAGGGTGGGCAGACGGCTATCATCGACGCGGTTTACCTGGCGGTCGAGAATGTCGATAAGTACGAAGCTTCCAAAAAGGCCGATGACCGCAAGCGCCGGGCACTAATTCTCGTGACCGACGGCGAGGACCGCGACAGCTACTACAACGAAAAACAGCTCTTCGACCTTCTTCGCGAATCGGATGTGCAGATCTACATTGTCGGCTTCCTGGGCGAACTTAGTAAGGAAGGCGGCTTTATCGGGAAGAGCCCTCAGGAAAAGGCCAGGGCATTCCTCCAGCGAATGGCGGACGAAAGCGGCGGCAAGACTTACTTTCCCGCGGATGTGAGCGAGCTTCCCACCATCGCAAGGCAGATCTCCGGCGAGCTGCGTACGCAGTATTCTATCGGTTATATTCCGACAAATGATCGTAAGGACGGAACGTATCGTTCGATCAAAGTTGTCGTCGCTGACGGGCCGAAAGGGCAAAAGCGGATCCCTGTCACCCGTGCGGGCCGAACCGCAGAGAATGCGGCCGGGCCGCCTACACTGGCTCCGCCCGTAAACGTAACAAAAACACCTAGGAATTAAGTTCGAGGATCGAAAGGGTTACTTTTCCGGAACCGTACCGGAGATCTTCTTGCGCGTGGTGTCGCCTGTAACAAGCACGGGAATACCGTTGTCAACGTTCTCGTGAGGCCTCGGAATTACGTGGGTTGCGGTAACCTGCCCGACCTTTCTTGCCGCGGCAGCACCTGCATCGACAGCCGCTTTTACGGCACCGACCTCGCCGCGTACGATCGCCGTCACAAGGCCCGCGTCGATCTTTTCGTATCCGACAAGAGTAACATTCGCGGCCTTTACCATAGCATCCGCAGCCTCGATCATCGCTACAAGGCCAAAACACTCAACCATTCCCAAAGCCTGCATAGTTAAACTCCCAAGATCAGCTTCTTCTCTTCTTTCGAACAAGAAGAACGAGGGCAAAAAGCCCCATTACGACAAAGATACTCCCAAAAACAACTGCGATCGCTGCGACCATTACTTAAAGACCTCAAGGTAAACGACGATGATCGCGGTGATCAAAAATATTACGACTGAGACCAGCATCAACCCGATACCCGAGGCATCGGCAGGTTCTCCCCATTCGGTTTGAACGGTTTTCCTTTTCGCCGCACGCGACGCCTGCCGCTCGCGGGCAGCACGCACACGGCTGCTCCTCTCTTCTGCGGTACCGGCCTCAGCCGCAGCCTGCTTTTCTGCCCTTTCGAACGCCGCCGCAAGCTCGGCCTTCGCATCGATCTCGTCCGACGGGGCTGCCACGGGGGCGGCAAGAGGTTCTGACGGAACCTCGATCGCAGCACTGTTCACCGGCTTGCCGCACGCATAGCAAAACCTCGTCCCTTCGCGCACTTCGGCTCCGCAGGACGCACACAACGGCTTTTCGACAACAGCTTCCATTCAGCTAAACGTTTGCAAAGACCTCTTTTTCCTGGCCGAGATCACGGGCCGAAGGCGTCAGGATCGTCTTCTTATTGATGTAGATCTTCTCACCGCGGTCGATCGCCCGGCGTACGTCGTCCTCGCTGACAAAATCGACCGGCGTCGGCGGGCCTTTTTCTACGACAGGCTCGGCATAAACGTGGTGGATGATCGTCTCTTTCGCTTGCGGCTGTTCGGTCACTGGTTCGGGAGCCGGACGCGAGGCAGGCGGCTTGGGTAAAGTCTCGACAGTTTCGGTTTGCGGCCTGCTTCGCAAGAATGAATCGACGATCTTCGCAATATCTTCCCGCTTAGGCTTTGGACGAACCGCCGGAGCATTCGCGGTCGCCGCAACGCTCGGCGCTGCTGCCAACGCTCCTCCATTTATCGGCTTTGTCTCGAACGCAACACGCTTGATGTCCATCAAATGTATCGGCGAAACGTTATCCGACGTAACATTGCCGCCCCACGAACCGCATCCAAGCGTCATTGACGGCGAAAGATCCGTCGAAAATCCGATCGCGCCGTGCGTCGTAGGCGAATTTATGATGACGCGTGCCGCAGGCATTTGTTTCCCGTATTCGATCGCCATCTGACGGTCCTGCGTGTGCATTCCTGCCGTGTGCCCCATACCGCCGAAGCGAAGTATCTCTTCGCATCTCGCGGCACCTTCCTTGACGCCGTTCGCAACAAAGAATGCGAGCGTCGGCGAAAGCTTTTCGACCGACCACGGGAAATCGCGTCCGACGCCGCCGCAGTCTGCGATGAGGCAGCGCGTTCCTGCCGGAACGTTCACGCCGGCAAGCTGCGCGATATATGTCGCGGGTTTCCCAACAATTCCGGGATTAAGAGTTCGCTGCGGCGTCAAAAGGATCTTCCCTACGGCTTCTGCTTCCGAAGATGACAGAAAATGGCCGCCTTGGCGTGTAAATTCTGCCCGAACCGCAGCCTCGATAGGCGCATCGACCACGACGCTCTGCTCGCTTGCGCAGATAGTGCCGTTATCAAAGCACGTACCGGTAAGGATGTCCGCAACGGCCTTTGCAGCGTTCGCAGAACGCTCGATGAACACAGGCACGTTTCCAGGGCCGACGCCGAACGCCGGTTTGCCCGATGAATATGCCGCACGCACAAGCCCGGTTCCGCCCGTCGCAAGGATGACGGCCGTGCGTTTGTGCTTCATCAGCGCCTCGGTTCCCTCGATCGTCGAAACCGTCAGGCAATGTATCGCATCCGCCGGAAGCCCGGCTGCAACGCCAGCATCGCGCATTATCCTCGTTGTCTCGGCTATGCATTTCGCAGCAGCGGGATGCGGCGAAAGCACGATCGTATTGCGGGATTTGATCGCGATGATGATCTTGAAGATCGCGGTCGATGTCGGATTTGTCGAAGGGATGATCGCCGCGACGACACCGCGTGGACTTGCGATCTCGACAATGCTCTTCGAATCGTTTACGACCCCGACCGTCTTCAGACCCTTAAAGAAGTTCCAGACGTCCTCGGCCGCAAAGCGATTCTTCTCGAACTTGTCCGCCGCGTTGCCGTAACCTGTCTCCTCGTGAGCCATTTGGCCGAGCCGAGCACAATCCGCCAATGCTGCTTTCGCCATCGCATCGCAGATCGCGTCGATCTTCTGCTGATCGAACGTCCCTAGCACACCAAAAGCCGCGAAGGCAGCATCAACTGCATCACGGGCTTCCTGTTGTGCGAGAAGGTCCTTGTCGGCCATGGATCGTTAGAAAAGTGTCAGGGGAATCGCGCTCTCGCGGATCGCGTTAAGATCACGCGAGAGCGTAAACTGCGCTTGGAACGCTATTTCGAGCGGCTCTTGCTGCCTTCGGTCGAGACCGCGGATGTCCCGCCGTCACCGCTTGTAAGTGACTTTCCGCCGCCGCGAAGTGCTTTTTCGTCCGGGCTATAGCCCACGGCTCCGCCTTTTGGCAGAACGCGCTCGACTTCGGAATGCGGGCGCGGTATGACGTGAACGCTGATAAGCTCACCGACCCTTCGCGCGGCTGCCGCTCCGGCATCTGTGGCCGCCTTCACGGCTCCGACGTCACCGCGGACGAAGATCGTTACATATCCTGCGCCGATATATTCCTTACCGATCAGCTGGACGTTAGCGGCCTTGACCATCGCATCGGCTGCCTCAACAGCACCGACAAAACCTTTGGTCTCGACCATTCCGAGTGCCTCTAAACTCATTGACTGCTCCTCACTTAAAATTAAGCTAGCTGGATTTTATACCACGACGATTCGATAGCCAAAATTATCACGATAGGAGGCCGCGCTTCAAGCGTTCCCCTAGGGTTACTAAATTGACATCGCACCTTTAAGCGCCTAAAATTTTAGTTTTACGAACGGTTGGTCTCCCGTCGGCGCTATTGTCTGAAATGTCACAATCACTTGGCGAAAAACTGCGGCTCGCCCGCGAAGAACGAGGTATTTCTATTACCGAGGTTGCCGAAGCGACGCGCATCTCACCTCATTACCTTCAAGCGATCGAGGTTGATGACTATCGCACGCTTCCCGGCGGCATTTTCAACAAGGGATTCATTAAATCCTTTGCGAAGTATGTCGGCGTGGACGAACAGTCGGCTCTCGCAGACTACGCCCGCATTGTGAACGCCGATAGCGAACAGGCTGCCGCAGACGAACCGCTTAGCAAGTACCGACCCGAAGTCCTGACCGACGACCGCGCCGCAGGCTCGATGCTGCCGACGATCATCGGAGCCGTCGTGATCCTTGCGATCGTGACCGCCGCGGTCCTTTTCGGCCTCAATTATCTTCAGAACAGACAGGCTCAACCGGTCGCGAACGCTTCGTCAACCGCACCGAATACAAACACGAACACCGCTGTGCCCGCTGCAACTCCTCAGCCCGCCGTTCCCGACATGGCAACGCTGAAGGTCGAATTCTCAGCAACAACGGACCCTGTTTCTTTGACGGCATCGCTCGATGGCGGCCGCAACGAGAGCAAGCTTGTCGCCGCAGGTGAGACAACGACATTTGAGCCAAAAGAAAGCCTGAAGCTGAGCTATTCCCGGTCGCTCGCGGCGGTCGTAAAGCTTGCGATCAACGGAAAGCCGATCGCGCTTCCGTCAACGCCGGCGAATCCGAAACGCAGCGTCATTGAGTTCGAGATCGACAAGAACACGCTGCCCTCGATCTGGGCGAACGCGTCGATCGGCAACGAGCCGCCTGCTGAACCTTCGGCCTCTCAACCCGCAGCACCGACACAGCCGGCCGTGAACACGCCTGCGCCTGTCGCAACTCCAAAGGTCGAGACGACGTCGACGCCAAAACCTGTTACGACTCCAGCGGCAACCGCGAGATCTGCTGCCAATGCGAACGCTGCACCGCGGCCTACTGCTCCCGCTCGCAAGCCGTCAACTGCAACGAACGTAAATCCTCAGTAGTCGAGACGCTCCGCCGGCTGGCGATCATTTCTTTTTCATGAATTTTCCGCCCTTCCACTCGAGGTCGTAGAGCTTTCGGCCCTTGCCTAGCTCACTGGTCGGCTCCGTGTCCGGAGAAAGCTTCTCAAAAACCTCGACGGTTGTGCCATTGCGCGGGAACGCGTAGAAGTTGTCTTTGCTAAATCCTTCGACGATCTTCTTGCCAACGTCGTTCCACGCACCCTTGTTGTAATCAATAAAGTACGAATCACTGCCCATCTCGAAATCACTTCGCAGCCCGATGAGATAGCTGCCGTCCGGCTTCTTGAAAATGGCCATCTCAAGGCAGCTCTGCGCTCCGTCACAACTCGCCTTCAGGTAGCCGTTCGCAGTGTCTTCGATCTCGAGAAAGGTCTTTAGGTACTCCTGCTTCGCTTTCCGGCAGCCCTTATCCTTTGCGGCCTCACACGACTCAAGGTTGAAGTACTTCGTCGGCAGCAGCATAAAGAATTCGCGGATCGTCTTCGGTTCCTTCACGGGATCGGCGACGGGTTCGGCGGGGCTCTCGACCGCTCCGGTCGCTACCTCGGGTGCTTTCGCCGTCGGTGCGGCGTTGACCGGCTCCGATGTACTTCCGGCCTCGGATCGGGCCGCCGAACACGCAAACGCCGTAAATAATGCGATCGAGACAAGCAAGGCTCTGTGGACAATTCTCATTTCTTTTGGCTCCCTATCGAGGTTCTTCAAACAACTTGTCATAGCAGTCTAACACAATCTTTTCCGCCTGCTTTTGACGCACAAGTTTACGATTGTATAATTGCTTATGGATATCGAAGCCATCAATGAAGGCCTGACCTTCGACGACGTTCTACTCGTTCCCGCGTACTCCGAAATACTCCCGTCGGATGCCGATACACGCACTAAATTCTCGCGAAATATCGATCTGAATATACCGCTTTGCTCGTCCGCGATGGACACTGTTACCGAGGCGGCACTTGCGATCGCGCTTGCCCAGCAAGGCGGCATCGGCGTGGTCCACAAGAACCTTTCGATCGAGCAGCAAGCCGAAGAGGTCGATAAAGTAAAACGCAGCGAGTCCGGAATGATCGTCGATCCCGTGACGATCAATAAGGACGCCCTTGTCTCTGACGCCCTCGTCATTATGGGCAGATTCAAGATAAGCGGCGTGCCCGTAACGGACGAGAACGGCCTGCTCGTCGGCATCATTACGAATCGCGACCTGCGTTTCGAAGGCCGGTTCGATATCCCGGTCTCCGAAGTTATGACGCCGCAGCCGCTCGTTACCGTGCCGGTTGGAACGACGCTTGATGACGCGAAGGTAACGCTCCAGAAGCATCGCATCGAGAAGCTGCTCGTTGTAGATGACGACGGCCACCTAAAAGGCCTGATAACCGTTAAGGATATCCAAAAGGCAATAAATTTCCCGCATGCGGCTAAGGATTCGCTTGGACGGCTCCGCTGTGCGGCCGCGATCGGTGCGACCGGCGATTTTCTGGAGCGTGCCGAGGCACTGGTCAACGCAAGGGTCGACGCGATCGTCGTTGATACCGCTCACGGGCATAGCTCACGGGTATTCGAGGCCGTTAAGGCCGTCAAGAATCGGTTTCCGGACGTGGAGGTCGTTGCGGGTAATGTCGCTACCGCGGACGCCACAACAGGCCTTATCAGAGCAGGTGCGGACGCCGTAAAGGTCGGCATCGGCCCCGGCTCTATCTGTACAACGCGCGTCGTAACCGGCGCAGGCGTCCCGCAAATCACGGCGATCGCCGAATGCGTCAAGGCTGCCGAGAACACCGGCGTACCCATTATTGCCGACGGTGGCGTGAAATTCTCCGGCGACGTTGCTAAGGCCATCGCTGCCGGTGCGGATTCGGTGATGATCGGTTCGCTTTTTGCCGGAACGGAAGAAGCACCCGGTGAGATCATCCTGTTCCAGGGCCGAAACTTCAAGACGTATCGCGGAATGGGCTCCATCGGCGCCATGAAGAAAGGGTCGAGCGATCGCTATGCTCAGGAAGCAACGTCCGCCGAATCAAAATACATTCCCGAAGGCATCGAAGGCCGTGTCCCGTACAAAGGCACGATCGCCGATATGGTAACGCAGCTCGTCGGCGGCCTGCGTTCCGGAATGGGATATACGGGCTGCAGGACGATCGCTGAGCTGCAGACGAACGCAAGGTTCGTGCGGATCACGTCCGCAGGCCTTCGCGAGTCGCACGTCCACGACGTGATCATTACAAAAGAGGCTCCGAACTATAGGCTTGAATCTTAGGAAGCGGTAACAATTCTCTTTTCTCGGTGATCTACTTCGTTCGGTCTTGCCGCTTCTTCTTGTAGAAACTGTCGCAAGCAAGGCTGTCGAGCGACGCGACGAACCGCAGCCCGAACGCGTAACCCGTGAGAAGGCTTTCGACTTTGACGCTCGCGATTCGATCGTTTGTGTTATGCAAATAACGCAGATCGACGCTGCTCAGCCCGTCAAACGAGATCGCAGGAATTCCCAGGTCATTAAATGCAGACGAGTCCGAATCGGCATTGTCGATCGGGTCTGAGTAGAGCGCAAACTCAACTTCTTTTGCGACCTTTTTGGCGGCATCCAGCAGCTTCGTATTCGCCATATTCGATGGAGCCTGTGGTGCTGCAGAAGCAAAACTATCGAAATTCACCATCGAACAGACCGGCACGGCGTCATCTTCTTTAAGGGCTTTCGCGGCGTGTTTTGACCCGAAAAGGCCTTTCTCTTCCGAATCGAATGCGAGAAAGATGTATGTCTTTTGCGTATCGCTCGCGGCGATCTTTCGATAGATATTCGCGAGTATGATGATTCCCGACCAGTTATCGACCGCGCCGCATCCGTCATCAACCTTATCGTAATGGGCTCCCACAACGATCTTTTCCGTCGATCGTCCGGCCTTTGTTATTACGATGTTCTCGCCTTTATCGAATTTCTGTGTTGTTATTGCGCTGGCTGGAGCGCCCATTTTCTTGAAAAGAGCGATGACCGCTTCTTTTCGCAGAGCAGAATCGCATGGAGTGTTCTGCACCTCGACCTGGAACTCCTTCTTCAGATCGTCGATATTCTTTTCCTGTGCGGATACAAGCGAAAGGCCGCCAACGAGGATCACGAAAATAGCGGACGTGCAGAAAGCTATAAAGCGGCTTTTTTCACCCGATCTGCTCAACAAGGTCTTCCCATTCTGCATACAGGTCTCGGATACGCTGCTCGGCCGCAGCGGTTTGCTCTGAAAGGACACGAAGCTTTTCAGGGTCGGAGCTAACGGTCGGCGAAGCCATTTCCTCGGCCGTCGTCTTGATAAGGTTTTCGGATCGCGGAATCTCAACGCCCTCGATCTCTCGGATCCGATCCTCGATCTTTTGTATCTGATTCTTCGAGAGCTTTGATGCTTTCGAAGGGTTCTCGGTTCGCTCGACGACAGCATCAGCGACGACGTCTTTTACTTCGTCGCTCGTCACGCGGTTCTTTGCCATCGCGAGCTTCCAATCATGAAACTCCGAATAGTTCCCGTTATATTCAAGCACGCTGCCGTCCGCCTCGAACGAGAGCATTTGTGTCGCGATGCGGTCAAGGAAGTATCGGTCGTGGCTGACTGTTATGATCGTCCCCGGATATTCGTCGAGCGCCGTTTCAAGGGCCTCGCGAGCCGGAATATCGAGGTGATTGGTCGGCTCGTCCAGGATGAGGACATTCTTTTGTGAATAGATCAGTTTTGCGAGGGCAAGCCTGCCTTTTTCGCCGCCCGAAAGATCGCGAACACGTTTCTCGATATCGTCGCCAAAGAATAGAAAACGCGCAAGGAATGACCGCAGCTCGACGTTCTCCGCCGTCGGTGCGAC
Source organism: Pyrinomonadaceae bacterium (assembly GCA_019186825.1). Lineage (GTDB taxonomy): Bacteria > Acidobacteriota > Blastocatellia > Pyrinomonadales > Pyrinomonadaceae > OLB17. The sequence continues at coordinate 93,258 of JABARP010000020.1, read as the reverse complement.
ACGCCGCATCTCGGAAATTATGTCGTTGCCTTCGTGCAGATCGTCGAGGTTCTGCGAATAGTAGCCGATATTCGTTTTCGTTCCCCAGGTGAGACGCCCGCCGAGTTCGCGGATCTCGCCGATCAGGGTCTTTAGCAGTGTCGTCTTCCCTGTCCCGTTCCCGCCGATGATGCCTAACGCACCGCCGCGATGCAGCGAGATATTCAGCTTCTCGGCAAGCACCTTCTTGCCGTAGCCGATCGAAAGATCTTCGGTCGTGAGCACGTTGTTGCCCGCACGCTCGACATTCTTCAGCTTAAAATTCCCGCCGCTCTTCTCTGACCTAACTGCCTCGACGCGCTCGAGGCGTTCGAGCATATTACGTCGGGACTTTGCCTGTTTTGTCTTCTGGCCTTCGAGGTTACGGCGAATGAACTCCTCGGTCTTCGCGATCATCGACTGCTGGTTCTCGTACTCTCGACGCTGCTGTTCGCGTCGAAGCTCACGCTCGACGAGGAACTTCGAATAGTTGCCCTTGTACGAGACCGCGCGTCCGTTCTCAAGCTCGATGATGCGATCGGTCGTGCGATCTAAAAAGTATCTGTCGTGGCTGATGATGACGTATGCGGTGGCGTAATTCGTCAGGTATTCCTCGAGCCATTCGACGGCATCGACATCAAGGTGATTCGTCGGCTCATCGAGCAGCAGAACGTCAGAGTTCGAAAGCAAGAGCCTCGCCATTCCGAGCCGATTTTTTTGCCCGCCGGAGAGCGTCTTCGTTTCGAGGTTCCATTGCTCGTTCGAAAATCCGACGCCTTGGAGTATCGCTTCCGCGCGTGCGGCGTAAGTGAAGCCGTCCGCCTGTTCAAACGCCGTCTGCAGCTCGGCATAGCGCTCAAGCACCGGATCGGAATGGTCTGTCTCCATCTGCTTTTCGAGCAGCCGCATCTCATTCTCGATGTCGTGAATGTGCTCGAAGGCAGAGAGTGCTGCGGTGTGAACGGTCTCGTTTCCCGAAAAATCGACGTGCTGTTCGAGAAGCCCGAGATTCAGGCCGCGCATCTTCACGATCTCGCCTGTGTCGGGAGCTTCGCGGCCGGTAAGGAGGTTGAAGAGCGTCGTTTTGCCGGCGCCGTTACGTCCGACGAGTCCGATCTTCTCGCCGGGATTCACCTGAAACGCAACATCGCGGAGGATCGCGTGGCCGCCAAAAGATTTTGAGATATTTGAGAGACGGAAAAGCACCTGGGTCGTCAACAAGCGAAAGGTAGAAGAAAACCGTCGCGGTTCGCCTCTACCTTTCGGATCACAAAGGACTGCATCGCGTTCGGGCCATATTGCGGCCCGCGCAAAAGCAGACTATTTATTCGCTACCGGCTTTGCCGCGTTGGCGGCTGGCTTAGCGTTCGAGTTCGAAGTGTTTGCCTTCTCCGCATTGGCATTTGCCGGCGTTGCCTCAGCGTTCGCATTCGCGTTCGCGTTGGCCGCAGCCGGTGTTGCGATTCCTGCCGGACGTGCACCGCTTAGCTCATTGGGATTCGCAACGACCTTGCGTGCAAGCATATTTTCGATCTTAGCCTCGTTCATCGCGATCGTCTGATACGCCGTCTGCAAAAGCTGTTTGCGTGCACTGATAAGAGCCTCGGTAACCTGCTGCCGAACTCCCGGGCTTTCGAGCGTGAGAGCTTCATCCTTGTCGCTGCGTTCCTGCAACTTAAGTATGAAGAACTTACCCTGTGCCCTCGTGATGAAGAGCTTGCCGATCTCGGTCTTTGGGTTCATCAAAGCCTCGACGACATCGCCGGGGAATGTCTGTCGAAGGTCGTCTTCGGAGGCGTAGCCAAGATCGCCGCCCTGGAATCTGCTCTGGTCCTCGCTCTTCTCGCGTGCAACGCTCGCAAAATCAGCACCCGCCTGGAGCTGCTTTACGATCTCGTCGCCGCGTGCCATCGCCGAAGCATTATCAGTCGTCACATCGCCTTCACCGTTGTTCGCAGGGTCGATGACGATCGCTGCGAGCTTCACGCCTTTCTTCTTCACGAAAGCTTCTTTGTTGCCTTCGTAGAATTTCTCGATCTCGGCATCCTTCGGCGGCTCAATCTTGCCCGTGATCTTGTCAAAAAGCTTCTGAACGGCGATCGTCTTCTTGAGTTGGAGGCGTACGGTGGCTTCGTCCATTCCTGCGGCCTTCATCTCCTTATCAAGCTGATCGGCGGACTTCCCGCTCTGCGTCTTCTGCTTGTTCAGCTCGGCGGTAACTTCTTCTTCCGTCGGGACAACGCCTTCCTTCTCGGCCTTCTGGAAGAGAACTTCCTGTTCGATCAGGCCTGAAAGCACCTGCAGCCTCGCGTTCGCGAGCTCAAGTGGCGACATGCGGGCGTCCTGCCCCTGTGCCTGCATCTTGAAAACGCGTTCGACTTCCTCGTACTTGATGGCCTTGCCGTTGACGGTCGCTGCCGTTTCATTCGGGTCCATGCCATCGACCGAGCTGTTGCTGCTGCCCGTGCCGCCGCCGCACGCCGTAAAAACGACAGACGCGATCGCGAACAACGCCGCGACCAAAAAGATCCTTCCAAATTTTTCCACTCTCGGATTCGCTCCTTTCAACCTTTCGGTTTTTAACATAACTTGACTCTTAGGTCCCATTTCTGGTATAAAATCTGTTTTTGAGTTTTTAACGAACTCTGCAATATTTCCTCGTAATGATACGGAGGCTCTAAACTTTTATGGCTCAACGCTGCGATGTCTGCGGAAAAGGTCCGCAATTTGGTAACAACGTTTCACACGCGAACAATAAAACTCGCCGTCGCTTTGATCCGAACCTTCAACCGGTTCGCGTTCAGCTGCCTACCGGCGGTACCGGACGTATAAAGGTATGCACTCGCTGCATCAAATCCGGGAAGATCGTAAAGGCCGCATAATTCATATTTGAGTAACCGGCCACTGTTTTGGTTGCCAGACGCCCTCATTAAAAATGGGGGCGTTTGTTTTGTTTCTTAGGCGACGATGGCGATGCAGTCGATCTCAACACGTGCATCGCGGGGCAATCTGGCGGCCTGGACGGTTGCCCGAGCCGGCTTATTCGTATCGAAGTAGCGGCTGTAAACTTCGTTCATCGCCGCAAAATCATTCATATCCGCGAGAAACACCGAGGTCTTCACCACCGTTTCAAAACTCGCTCCTGCCGCTGCAAGAACCTCGCCGAGATTCTTAAAGACCTGTTCGGTCTGTTCGACGACATCGTCCGACACGAAGTTCCCGGTTGCGGGGTCAATGGGAATCTGGCCTGAACAAAAGACCATTCCGTTCGCCTTTATCGCCTGCGAATACGGACCGATCGCACCCGGTGCCTTCTCTGTTGCAACTACCTCGATCATAGCTCTCCTAAGGCCCAAAACCTTAACGTTCGGGCAAAAGCGAAATACTAACAAAACTCAGCTTAAAAGGAAAGTTTAAGGGCAGGATTTTACACGTTGGTGCGTTCGACGGCGATCACTCCGGGCACGCTTCTGACGGCGCTCATCACTTTATCGAGATGCTTTTTATCGTGAACTTCGACCGTTACCTCGATCAAGCCGATGTCTTCTTTTGAGACATTTGCACGAGCATCGCGGATGCCCGTCTTGATCTCTGCGATCGCATTCGTGATGCCGGCAAGCATTCCGGTGCGGTTCTCGGTGGTTGCAAGGAGCTGGACCGACTGCATCTCGCTTGCCTGGCCCTTCGCCCATTCGACATCGACGATACGGTCGCGGTTGACCATCAACTGCCTCACGTTCTTGCACCGCTTGTTGTGGACGACAACGCCTTTCCCGAGCGAGATATACCCGATGATCTCTTCGCCTCGAAGCGGATTGCAGCAGCGCGCACGCGTTACAAGCAGGTTTTCGACGCCCTTGACCGTGATCGCATCCTCGCCAAGGCCAATGAACTTCTTTACCGCCTTTACGCCTGCAGAAATGCGTGTCGCGGGCTTCTTTTCAGGATCGAGTTCTTCGAACTTCTCGGTGCCGAGGAATTTCGATAGGACATTGCGCGGCAAGGTCTTTCCGTAACCGATCGAGGCCAGAAGATCGTCAGAGCGGCTTAGGCCGTAGTCGTTCGCAATGCGCTTCATCTCGGCCTCGTTATTTACGAGTTTCTTGGCAGAGATACGAAAGCGTTCGGCCTCGCGTTCGAGTAGTTTTCGCCCGATCTCGACAGATTCCTGCCTTTGCTGCTCGGAGATCCAATGTCTGATTCGGTTGCGGGCCCTTGAGGTAACTACGTGATTGAGCCAGTCGCGTGAAGGTTTTGAATTCTGCGTTGTGAGGATCTCGATAACGTCGCCGTTCTGTATCTCTGTGCGTAACGGGACGATGCGGCCGTTGATCTTCGCACCGGTACAGGTGTCGCCGACGACCGAGTGAATCGCATACGCGAAGTCGATCGGAGTAGAGCCTCGCGGAAGCTGGATGACCTTTCCCATCGGCGTGAACGCATACACATCCTTCGGGAAAAGATCGAGCTTCAGAGACTCGATGAAGTCTTCGGAATTCTCGTTCGATTCCGTTGTCTCAACGAGCGGAAGAAGCAGCTTCTCGACCGTCTTTCTCAGCTCGTCGAAGCTCTCGTCGTCCTCGCTCGACCCCAGCGCACTCTCTTTATACTTCCAGTGCGCGGCAACGCCTTCTTCGGCGATGTGGTGCATCTCCTCGGTACGTATCTGCACCTCGAACGCCTGTCCACTGCCGCTGATGACGGACGTATGCAGCGAACGGTACAGATTGTCCCGTGGGATCGCGATCCAATCCTTAAAACGCTCGGGTACGGGCGTCCAAATATCGTGCACAACGCTCAAAGCGAGGTAGCAATACTTGCGGTCATTCGGCGTAATGATGCGCGCGGCGATCAGATCATAGACCTGCTCGATGTGTATCTTCTGCTTTTTGAGTTTCTTCCAAAGCGAATAGAGACGCTTTACGCGGCCCTCGACCGAAACGAAAGGAACGTCATATTCGCGAAGCTTTGTCTCGATCGTCTCCTTTATGCGGGCGAGCGTCGCCTCAAGTTCGGGACGCCGAGCTTCGACAATGTCAGAAAGCCGTTTGTATTCGTCCGGATGAAGATTCTTGAACGAAAGGTCTTCGAGCTCGCTACGCATCTTACCCATTCCGAGACGGTGTGCGATAGGAGCGTAGATATCGAGCGTCTCCTGCGAGATGCGCGCCCGCTTCTCCGGTCGGAGATATTCCATCGTCCGCATGTTGTGGAGGCGGTCGGCGAGTTTAATGAGCACAACGCGGACGTCAGTGATCATCGCCAGCACCATCTTGCGGACGTTCTCAGCCTGCTGACGGGCCTTTGAGAGGTCGCTGATATGTGCGATCTTCGTCAGGCCATCGACGAGGTGTGTGATCTCTTCGCCAAAGTAGGCCTTGATCGTGTCGAGATCAACGAGTGTGTCTTCGACAACGTCGTGCAGAAGGCCGGTCGAAACACTGACCTCGTCAAGCCGCATCTCGGCAAGTATCTGCGCCACTGCTAGCGGGTGAACAAGATAAGGTTCGCCGGAAGCTCGCGTTTGGCCTTTGTGGTGGAGGGCGGAGAAAAGATAGGCGCGTCGGATCAGATCGACGTCGGCGTCCGGCCGATTCTTCGTAACGGTCTCGATAACATCTTCGATCCGGATCATACGGTTCTATCTTCGCGAGGCCGTAGCGGCTCTCGCACGTCGAAGTGCAAAAAAGGTGCCCATCTGATTGTAAATGGGCACCTTGCTAAATTGAAAGAAAAATCGAACGACCAGCTATTTATTAGCGTTCGCTGCAGCGTTCGCAGAGCCGTTCGCGTTGGCTGCATTTGCAGCTTCCGCGGCTTCCTTGGCGGCAGCACGGGCCTCGATCACGTCATCGATCTTCTGAACCTTATCGCCCAGAGCATTCAAGGCTTCCTTCGCCGTCTCGTATTCGGCTTTGAGCTTGTCGCGGCCGGCATTATCGCCGTTCATCTCGGCGATACGTACCTGCTGGTTGATCAAAGCGACCTTGTAGGAGCGGACCGACTGGAAGATCTTGAGGAATTCAGACGTGAGAGCAAGTTCGACATCGGACATCGAATCCGGGTTCAGCGAACCGGCATCCTTGACCGACTGCGGCTCGAGAGCCATCGCCTGGTCAATGATCGCCATACCGTCAGCAGTACACTGCTGGAGCTTCGTGAACTGAGCCGGGTCTGCAGGCTTAACGAATTGATAGGCCTGTTTGCCGTCACCGGCAGGAACCGTCTTCTTCGTCGCGGGCGTATCGGAGATCTCGTTCGCACAAGTATTCTGCTTTGCGGCCAGAGCACTGAAAGCACGAGCTCGAGCCGTTGCCGGATACGATTGATCCTTAGAGACCTGTTCAAGCCATGCCTGGGCGTTGTCGGGCTGCTGGATATTGTCGTAGAGGCTTGCGATCGCGCTTGAGCTCGAGTTCACCGACGACAATGAATTGAGATACATCTTCTGAGTGTCCGGTGAAGTCGGGTTGGCATTGTATGCCGCCTCGGTCTCCTTCAGCTCTTTCAGAAACTGCGGAAGGCTCTTTTTATAGGCATCGATCGCCTCTTGTGCCTTTCCCTTGTCCGAACGATTGCCGATGTATTCCGAATGGAGGGTGCGAGCAAGGGAAAGCTGAGCAGTACGGCCCTCGAGGGTCTCACCCTCCGGGTCAAGCGATGCAGCATACCTAAAACGCTCTTCGGCCTCGGGAAACTTTCGGTCCTTGTAGGCCTTGGCACCGTCCACGAGGTTCTTACGCGCCATTACGCGATTGTAAAAGGAGCAGCCGGAGCCGAGTGAGACCATCACTGCGACCACCGCTAGAACTCCTAAACGAGAGATTCTCATTATTACACTCCAGTTTAACAAGAGCCGGGACGAAACCCTTTCATACAAGGGCAACTACACCTCAAAAAGACCCGCTTGAAATACCCGGGCAAAGGCAACGCCCCGTTCCGATTTTTGTTAGTTAGCCAGATCGTCGATCTGCAAGCCGATGGGCGACGCCCCGGCCTGTTTCACCGCATCGATCACCAGCACGACATCGCCATATCTCACGCTCTTGGGCGCTTTGACGAACAATGTCCGCTCGACCTGGTTTGTGTTCTCATTAAGGACGCCGGCATCGGCGCGGGCCTTGAAGACCTCACGAAGCTTGTCGATAAGCTTCTGAGTGTCGGTAACGTTCCCGTAAAGTTCGTTATTCAAGGTCACTTCCTTGGTATCCTTATTGATCGCGACGACAAGGGTGAGCGGATTGGCCTGCACCTGTACGTCAGGCTGGTTCTTCGGCTCTGCCGGCACCTTTGCCTCGAAGCGACTCGGCTTTAGCGGAGTAATGACCATGAAGATCACGAGCAGCACGAGCAGCACGTCGATCAACGGTGTCACATTAATATTTGGTGTGGCGCCATCGCTGCCACTGGAGGAAGACATTCCCATATAAAACTCCTTTGGTGTAGAAAGTTAGAGGTTAGGCCTTTGCTCTAGCCTCCCTGCCCTTGGGCAGGAGCCCCCTTCTTCTTATCTGCCACCAGTCCGACCTTATCGATATCCTGTCTTCTGATGGTATCGATCGCTTGAACTACCGTCCCGTAATCCACATCGATGCCGCTCTTGATATACACGATACGCTGAGCGGGTGCCTTACCCTCCATTCTCTTCTTGATGATGTCACCAAGCTGATCGAGCGGGTATTGCTCCTTGCCGATGTAAAAGTTGTTGGAATTCGGTATCGCAACCACTACCGACGACTCCTTTACGATATCCGGATCCTCATCAGGGCTGATCATATCGCGTGGTAGATTCACAGTCACACCGGACTGCAGCAGCGGCGTCACGATCATAAAGATGATCAGGAGCACCAGCATGATATCCACCATCGGAGTGACGTTAATATCCGAATTGTATTCGTCGGATCCCCCGACCTTTACAGCCATAATTAACTATCTCCTAAATACGGGCTTTTCGAACAAAGCCGAAACTACCTAACTCTTAGCTTTTGAGACTCTTACCGCGCTGGCGGATGAAGTAATCAACGAGCTCAGAGGCCGAGTTCTCCATTTCGACACCAAAGCTGGTCACTTTGTTCGTGAAATAGTTGAAAAGCCACACAGCCGGAACTGCCACGAGAATACCGCCAGCCGTTGTAACAAGGGCTTCTGCGATAGCACCGCCGACCGCGCCGATACCTGCCGTCTCATTCGAGCGGAGAGCCTGGAACGCACCGATGATACCGATAACCGTACCGAACAGTCCGACGAACGGAGCCGTCGAGCCGACCGTTGCGAGACCCGAAAGGCCGCGCTTGAGTTCAGCCGTCTTGACCGCGATCGCACGTTCGAGAGCACGCTTGGACGATTCCATTTCGAGATCGGTGATCTCAGATCCGCTCTGATGAGCCGAGAACTCCTTAAGGCCCGAGGAGACAACCATCGCAAGGTGCGAATCTTTGTGGCGGTCGCTGATATTGATCGCCTCATCGATGTTGCTTGTCTTGAGGGCCTGAGCGACCTTCGGCGCGTACTGACGGGACTGGGCTTTAGCCTTGCTGTACGTGAGCCATCGCTCGATACCGACAGCGATCATATAGACCGACTGGATAAGAAGAGTGATGATCACGGCCCAGCCGGGGATCGTCAAACTGTGCACGATATCGTAGAGGCCGAATGAAATGCCTCCCTCGAACATCATAAAAAGTGTCATTGTTTTTCCTCCAAAAAGAAATCGAAGATATTTTTACTCTCTGTATTTTGCAGAAATTTGCGGGAGCCGCGCCTAATAGCGTCAGGAGCGGCGTCCCGCGTTTCATCTCGCCAACGATCCGTATCTTACGGATTGAACGTATACCGGATAACACCGGAAACCTTTACCGGCTGCCCCGAAAGCAGTGTCGGGCTGAACTTCGAGCGTCGGGCCGCATCAACAGCTGCCTGAACGAGCAGCGGATTGCCGCCTGCCGGCGTTGCCG
>JABARP010000020.1:79746-84276 GCA_019186825.1 Pyrinomonadaceae bacterium | reverse complement strand
TCAGCACCTGCACCGTAACCGTTCCGGCAGCGTGCATTGCACGTGCCGTCGCGGGATACCGCGGTTGGACAAGGTTCACGGCCCTACCATTCAGAACACCGCCTGAAACGGTCTTTGGAGCCGGCTTCGGCGTGGCTTTCGGCGGAGCCTCAAGGTCGTCGTCGCCATCTGCTGCACCACCGGGTGTCTTGCCGTCGCCGAAGGTCGTCGTCGTTCCCGCTACCGCACCCTGGCCACGTGCAACCGTTGCTGCCAGGTTGGTAACGTCCTGATTTCCCTGCATCGTCTTAACGTTCTCACGCATCGCGACGAAGTTCTTCTTGGTCGTCTCGATCGGCGGAGCCTTTTCCGGCGGCGTCGAGTTGATGTTCGCGATCAGCTCCTTACGTATATCGACATCAGGCGCGCGTTTTTGTTCCGGCTGTTTCTCCTCTTTCGGCGGAGGAGCCTCATCGGGCGGCGGCGGGGCGACAAGAGCGGTAAGCTCGAGATCTCCGCTTCCCATCCCGTAATCTTTGCCGAACAGGCTAACGGTCGTGCCCGCCACCAACGCTGCAAAGACCAAAACAAAGAAGACCAGGAAAAGGGCTCCCTTGCGTCGGTTTTCCGGCGAGTTGTTTTTAGATTCAACTAATTGATCAAGCATCTTAATCCTCCATTCTGCCTCTTGGTGCCAAATTCGAGGTCAACGGTCACGAAACGTTTTCAAAATTTAGATGAAGCCGACTTCCTGCTCGTTGCAGCGGATAAAATAGGGGGCCGCCGTAACGAAACAAGGTTGTTTTTAGCTGTTTGGTCCAATTTGGCTTCGAGTAAAGCGAGGGCTGCGTCAACAAGCGCGTCGAGCCGGCCGCTTGACTTCGTAATACGGTAAAGCCGACACCTATCGCATTCACTGCGAATTGGGATCCGAGCTAAACAAACTTTCTAATTGACCAGCAACGAAGGAAAGTCTAAAAGTTTAGAACCCTAAAGTCAAGATGAACTCGCGTGTTTTCTACGAAAAAAATCAGCAACTCTACGAAAAACCTTTCCGACCGTCCCATCCTAATCCGAGCTAGCGGGTTACAGGGCGTCGCGTTACCGATTTTCGTGCCGAAGAAGCAAGCTTCTCGCCCTTTGTGGATGCCGGAGCGATAGCCTCCTTCATCTTGGAATCACCTAGCTTTGCCTGCCACCAAATGGCGATCGGGCTTGCGATCGCGATCGTCGAGTACGTACCAAGTGTTAGGCCTACGAGCAAAGCAAGCGAGAAGCTCCGCAGCACCTCACCGCCGAACAGCACGAGGGCAAGCACGGACAGGATCACAAGGCCGGCCGTAATGACCGTTCGCGAAAGCGTCTGGTTGATCGAGTCATTAGTGATCTCAAAAAGCGAATCGTTCCGTCGTAGAGGCACATTCTCGCGCACACGGTCGAAAATAACGATCGAGTCGTTCACTGAGAAGCCGACGATCGTCAGTATGGCCGCGATGACCGTAAGGTTAACTTCCCATTGAAAGATCGAGAAGAACGAGAGCACCATGATCACGTCGTGGAAAACGGCTATAACCGCGCCCGCAGCGTACGTCCAGTCATATCTGAACGCGATGAAAACAAGGATACCGACAAGGCCGAGAAGCGTTGCGATCACTGCCTGGTTTCGGAGCTGTGATCCTGCGATGGCACCCACGGAGTCCGTACCGATGATCTTGTACGCGGCATCCGGCGTCGAATCGAGCGTTGCATCGCCCTCAGCCGCCTTTCCAAACGTATCGAGGGCCTTTTTCACCTCTTCGCGGCCTGCCTGCACCTGCAGGGTATGATCCTGCTCGGTGGCACCATTCGGGTTCGTTTCTGCCTCAAGCAGCGGGATCTTGATAAGAACCTCGTCGGGCTTGTTCGTGGACTGGATGACGGGGTCGCCCACTCCGGCGTTATTTAACGCCGTACGGATATCGTCATCACTCGGCCGGTTGCGAAATTTCGCGGTTACGATCGTTCCGCCCTGGAAATCGACGCCCATGTTGAAGGAATCGGTGCCGCCGGGAACCAGTTCGCGGCCCACTGCCGAAAACAAGCCCGCGAGCATGATCGCGATAGAAACACCGATAAATAACCGACGACGGCGAAGCCAGTCGAAATGGATGTTGTCAAAAGGATTTAACATCTTGAATCACTAACACTATTCGCAGGAGGCCGCGGCCCGGCCGCCGTCCCCTACGCCAAAAAACCTTAAATACTCAACCTGTTCATCTTCGGCCGCAGGTTCATTTCCCAATTGAAGATCGTCTTCGACACGAAGACGGCCGTAAAGAGGTTGATGAGCAAGCCAAGGATAAGAGTTACCGCGAATCCGCGGATCGGGCCTGCACCGCCGGCCATATACAGGATGATCGACGAAATGATCGTCGTGATGTGCGTATCGATGATCGTCACGAAAGCGCGGTCGAATCCGAGGTCGATCGAAGTCGGAATATCAAACCCGGCCTTTAATTCCTCACGTATGCGTTCGAAGATAAGCACGTTCGAGTCAACGGCCATACCGATACCGAGGATAAGTCCCGCGATACCCGGAAGCGTCAGCGTCGAACGTATGAGCACAAGGGCCGCAACCGTCAAAAGCATATTCAGCACAAGCGCGACCACCGCATTGACGCCCGAACCGCGATAGTAAAAGAGCATGAACACGATCACGAGTGCGAGGCCGCCGAGCGATGCTTCGACGCCCGAACGGATCGAGTCGGCACCGAGGCTCGGGCCCACCGTTCGCTCTTCCTGATAAACGATCTTCGCAGGCAAAGCACCCGATTTGAGCGTCAGCGCAAGGTCCTCGGCAGATTCCTTTGTGAATTTGCCTGAGATCTCGCCGCTGTCGAAGATCTGCGACTTGATGAACGCCGCGGATTTGACCTCGTCGTTCAGGACGACAGCCATGTAATTGTTGATATTCTTGCCCGTCCAATCACCGAACTTCTGCGCGCCGGATGGTTTGAACTGGAACGTGATCTGATAATCACCCTGTGCTCCCGTTCGCGAGACGGCCTCGGCATTTCGTAGCTCGCTGCCGTCAACGACCGCAGGATACTCAACGACCACGTATTTCGTCGGAGCCTTTTGATCCGGGGTCTGGCCGGCGGCTGCGGTCGGTTCGTCGCGTTCCGCATACGGCAAGATCTTGCGATTTGCCGGCACAGTGCCGCCAAGCGATGCCTTTGCCGCTTCGATCGTCGGGTAAGTGGTTACGGGTGCGGGGTTTGCGGCGCTGACGATCTTCATCAACGCGAGGTTCGATTCTGCCCCGATGAGTGCCTTTACACGCTCCGGGTCGTCAACGCCCGGCATCTGAAGCAGGATCTGGCCCGATGTCGGCGAGCCTTGATTTTGAATCGTCGGTTCTTTGACGCCGTAAGTGTTGATACGGCTTTCGATGATCTTTTTCGCCTGGTTGACGGCATCGACCTTCAATGTGTTCTGAGCGGCCGCACCGAGGGTCCACGTGATCGTCGAACCAGAACGCGTCTCGTTCCAGGTCTGAAGATCGACCTTCTTTTTTACGGCCTCAACAGCGACATCGGGATCGGCACCATCGCCAAGCGTGATGCTGAAATTGTAGTTCCCGTTCTCCGCGACCGTCGCATTGCTCGCAACCGGAATTTTCGGGTCGGTATGGTCGTTGATCGCCGAGAGAGCCGCCTGGGCGTTGTTCTCGGTCATCGTCTTGAGGTAATCGTCGAGCTTTACACGCATCACAAGATGCGATCCGCCCTTAAGGTCGAGGCCGAGATTGATGTTCTCGGCGAGATTCGCCTTGATACCTTCCCAAGTGAAGTCAGCCGATGTCGGCATCCGACGCGGGCCAAAGACCAAATATACTCCGACCAGTGTAATGGCGAGAATTACGCCAGTCCTGATCCACAAAGCCGTTCTATTCATTGGTTAAAATACGAATGATCCAAAATCGAGCGCGAATTATCCTTCCGCTTTCTTACCGACGACGGCAGCCTTTCCGACCTCGATCAAGCTCTTTTCGGCGCTCATGATAACGAAACTCGTCTCGCGAACTTCCTTTACCCGGCCGATGATGCCGCCGTTCGTTACGATCTCATCATTTATCTTTAAAGATGCGACCAACTCGGCAAGCTGTTGCTTTTGCCGCTTTTGCGGCAGGATCACGAGAAAGTAAAAAATGCCGCCCATCAGCAGCAGCGGAAGCAATAAGCCGAAGATCCCGCTGGCACCGCCAGAGTCCTGAAAGAAAAAAAGCAAGCTGTTCATCTATAAAAAAAGACCGTTTCGTCTAAAGACAAAAAGCAAATAATATACAAGTCAAACGCGATTATCAAACGGCGGGAGTACCCTCGGACGCCATTTTTTCGAGAGTTTCGCGGTGGAAGGCCGCATATCTCCCCTCGACGATCGCCCGCCGAGCCCGCCGCATAAGTTCGAGGAAGAACGCGACATTGTGGTGAGAGATGAGCGTTGCAGCGGTCATCTCGCCCGCCTGCTGCAAATGCCGCAAATATCCGAGCGAATATCGCCGGCACACCG
>JABARP010000020.1:463-79736 GCA_019186825.1 Pyrinomonadaceae bacterium | reverse complement strand
CCGAGCAGCCGCATTCCGGGTCGAGCGGGCCGTCATCCAGACGAAATTTGGCATTCCGAATGTTCAGTTTTCCGCGCGACGTGAAGGCACTTCCCGTTCGGCCGTTCCGCGTCGGAATGACGCAATCGAACATATCCACGCCGTGCCCAACGGCCTCAAGCATATCTTCCGGCGTGCCGACGCCCATTAGATAACGCGGTGAATCTTGCGGCATCTTCGGCGCGAGGTTCTCGAGCACGCGGTACATCACTCTCTTTTCTTCGCCGACGCTCAATCCGCCGATCGCATAGCCGTCAAAGCCGATCTCTACAGTTCTTTCGAGGCTCTCAAGCCGAAGATCGTCGTAACCCGCACCTTGCACGATCCCGAATAGCGCTTGCCGCCCGCTAAGGCCGTCGGCAGATTCTAGCCGTCCGCAGTCGGCATTCTCATCCTGCAGTTCGCCGAATCGAGTTTTCGACCGCTCTGCCCAGCGGATCGTCAGGTCAAGGCTCTTTTTCGTCGTCTGATGATCGGCATCGCCCGGCGGACATTCGTCGAACGCCATCACGATCTCGCTGCCCAACGCACTTTGAGCTTCCATCGAAACTTCCGGCGAGAGGAAATACTTGCTGCCGTCAAGATGCGAGCGGAATTCCACGCCTTCTTCCGTGAGCTTTCGCAGGTCTGTCAGCGAAAACACCTGAAAGCCGCCCGAATCCGTCAGGAACGATCGCTTCCAGCTCGTGAACTTATGCAAACCGCCGAAATGCCGCATTGCTTCAACACCCGGACGCAGGAAAAGGTGGTATGTGTTGCCGAGAATAATTCGAGCATCGAGCTCATCTTCTAGCGATTCGAAGCGAATGCCTTTGACCGTCCCTTGCGTTCCGACCGGCATAAACACAGGCGTTTCGATCACCGAACGCCGCGTCCGAAGCACGCCTGCACGCGCCTTGCCGTCGGAAGCCGCAACATTCCATTCAATTGGCTTCAGGTTTTCAGTTGACATTATTTCGGCCCAGGAGAGCCCAGATGCTTGCTGGCCCGACGGCCGTTTCCGATTCGAAAACACCGTCCTCATTCACCAGCACAGCCGACGGCGTGCCGTACATCCCTAGCTTTCCGGCAGCAGTGTAATTTTCATCAGCGACGACGCGTCCCGGCAATCGATCTTCGAGCGACGCGTCGTCCGTGAAAACGACAAGCTCCGGGTCACCGTTCGAGCGACCCGCAAACCACTCAAAAAGTCCGTCGTGCATCGACACGCAATGCGGACAATTTTCGCCCCAGAAAAGCAGCAATGTGCGTTTTCCTGCCAACGACGCATTCGAGATCTCCGTGCCGTCAGCCGCAGTGTGCGAGAACGGTGCGATCTTTTCGCCGACAAAATTCGAGTGGCTCGCACCGGCGATCGGCAGCTGTACGAAATCATCCGAAAAGTCCGCTCGCTTTACCCGCTCGATCAGACTCCGTATCGCGGCATCGCCGGCTGCAACATTGCTTACGACCTTTCCGCTCGGGCCGAGAACGATAAGCGACGGCGTCCAACGTGCAAAATACGCGTCGGCAACTTCCCTTTTATCCTGCAAGAGGATCAGCTCGCCCGCATCGCCGAATTTCGCCTCATTCGCCGCGGCATCGCCGCTGCTTACAAAAACTAGGTTGAAATCCTGCCGCAATTCTTCCTGCCAAGCGTGAAAATCATCGACCATCGATTCACACGGCGTGCACGTGAGCCCGACAAAGAACAGAAGTATCGGATAACCTTCGTCGATCAACGCTTGGAGCGAAACGTCGCTCCCTTCCGTACTGCGAAGCGTAAACCTCGGCGCAACGGCACCGATCGGGAGCGTGTCGGTGATCGCTCCTGCATCGCGTTCGACCTCGCTATGATCGTGTTCGTGATCGTGATCGGAAACTTCGAGCTGTGCATCGAGGATCATTCGCCGAAGCGTTACAAAACAGAGCAGAATGGCCGCGAATATCGCGACTTCGAGAATGATCGCCACATCGATCCGAGAAAGGTCGGAATACGCCGCACCTTGCCCGTCCATACCGCGAAACGCGAGGAAGACAACGCCGGCAAGCAGCGCGATATTCCTGACGATCGCACCCGCACCCGTCGGCTCCGACATCAACTGGCCGAAGCAATGACAATTCTGACGATTCCCTCTCGCAAGCTGATAGCCAAGAACGGCCGTGAACATCGCAAGCAGTATCACGGACGCGACCGCCGCACCCCACGCCGTCGTCACAAAAACAAATCCGACGCTCAAGATAAGTTCGACGGCGATGAGCCACACGCTGAACACCAGCGTCGTGCTCTCAGGAATGCCGTAGCCTTTTAGCGACCTTCGGCTTCCTTCGATATCGCTCGCCTTTGCGATCGCGGCGGTGGCAAAAACGCCTGCGAAAACCAGCCTTAAAATGAGGATGAGTAGATCCATTTAGAGGTAGCTCAAGCGCCTCCTTTCTTGCCTTTCGTTTTGTGCCTTTCGACAAGGCGGATCGGTGTTGCGAAAAAGTCGAACTCTTCGCGCATTCGATTCTCGATATATCGCAGATACGAAAAATGAAGTCCCGCCTTGCCGCCCGATGTAAACAAAATGAAGAGCGGTGGGCGAACTCCGGCTTGCGTCAAAAATTGCACTTTTAAACGCGAAAAGCCGCCTTTCACCGGTGCGGGAGCCGTCCCGCCTTTCGGCTGCGTGATCGCGTCCTCAAAGAATCGGTTAAGGCGCGACGTTTGAATTCTCCTGTCGCGTGCCTCGTAAGCGCGGATCGCAAGCGGCAGGATCTTCGTCACTCTCTGGCCCGTCAGAGCCGAGATCGCGACCATCGGAGCCCAATCGAGGAACTTCATCGCCTGCCGCAAACCCCGTTCGAATTCGTAGATCGTATTGGTCTCTTTCTCTTCCAGAGCGTCCCATTTATTTACCGCAATGATGATCGAACATCCTGAATCAAGCGCGTAACCCGCGATATTTGCGTCGAGATTCGTAACGCCCTCGACAGCGTCGATCACAAGCACCGCGACGTCGGCGCGTTCGAGCGATTTTTTGGCCATAATGACCGAGAGCTTCTCAGCCATTTCGGTCGTCTTGCCCTTGCGTCGAATTCCGGCCGTATCGATCAGCAGGAACTTGTTTCCTTCGAACTCGAGATGCGTGTCTATGGAATCACGCGTCGTCCCGGCGATCGGCGAAACGATCACACGCTCTTCGCCCAAGAGCTTGTTCAAGAGCGAGGACTTGCCGACATTCGGCCTGCCGATGATCGCAAGCCGTATTTCGCGTTCCTCCGGCACCTCTTCTTCAGGCTGCGGTTCGATCTCCTCGAAGATCTCGTCGATCAGGTCGCCGACACCGTTGCCGTGCTCGGCCGATACGGGCACGACCGTGAAACCAAATCGATGGAATTCGCCTGCTTCGTCCTCGACTCGGCGTGTCTCTGCCTTATTTGCCGCGATATAGACGGGCTTTCCGGTGGCACGCAAAAGGACCGCGATCTCCTCGTCGAGCGGCGTTGCACCCGCACGCGCGTCGACGACCCAAATTATCGCCGCCGATTCCGAGATCGCGAACGACGCTTGCTTGAAAATATTTGCCGGGATCACGGCCTCGTCATCCGGCACGATGCCGCCCGTATCAACGAGCCGAAAATTGTGTGCGCGCCACTCTACTTCGCCGAACATTCGGTCGCGTGTAATGCCCGGTTCATCCCCGACAATGGCTCTCCGCGAGCCGGTCAAACGGTTGAAAAGCGTAGATTTACCTACATTCGGGCGGCCAATGATCGCAACAAGTGGAGCTGTCATTTGTCGTAAACGCTTGATTCTACCAAAGAGTCAGTATATTGTGCGAAGTGTATGAAATTCGAGATCGAAAAAACTGTCGAAATACTGCGTCAAACGCCTTACACCCTCGAGCGTTTTTTAGCAGAACTCTCACCCGAATGGACCCAGTTCGGAGGCGGATTTAACGATTGGTCTCCCTACGACACCCTCGGCCATCTCATCCATGGCGAGGAGACGGATTGGATACCGCGTGCAGAGATAATTCTTGCTCGGGACGGACGAGCCTTTGAGACCTTCGATCGAATGGCTCAATTCGAACGTTCGGCGGGTAAAAGCCTCACGGAACTGCTTGATGAGTTCGCTCACGCTCGGAGCGTCAGCATCGAGAAACTCCTAAGCTGGGAACTCACGCCAGAGCATCTCGCTCTCGAGGGCTTTCATCCGGAGCTCGGCCGCGTTACGCTCGAACAACTTCTCGCCACCTGGGCCGTTCACGATCTGAACCACATTCACCAGATCGCGACCTTTATGGCAAGGCAGTACGAAGGCAACGTAGGCCCGTGGGTGCAGTATCTCGGGATCCTGAACAAACGATCCGCCGCTGCCTAGCGAGTCAAACCGGCACCGCGACCTCGCGATCTTCCTCAACCGCATCGTTGGGGTAGGTTATTTTGTCACCGGCTTCGCATAGCTATATTGTCACCGCCGCATGTTCGTTCAATCAAGGGCTTCGCGTAGCCACGCCATTTATGGCGTGGGACTGAGCGACGATCTCTATCCAGCCCGTTCAAGGGCTTTTCCCGAACAGAAGGGCGTGAACATCTGCATGTTCGTTCAATCAACGGCTTCGCGTAGCCACGCCATTTATGGCGTGGGACGGGCCAAACAACCCCCATCCAGCCCGTTCACGGGCCTTGCCGGAACAGGCGGGCGTGAACGCCCTCGCTGGAATTCTAGCTAACATACTCCACGCCGTAAACGACGTGGCTAAGCTAAAACGTATGTCTCGACGCGAAACAACATTCCCCAGCGAATCGGTCAGCACACGCGGACTGCCCAAAAGATCCGTCGCGGCGTAGCTCGTCGTCGGATTCTGCGGAGGCGCCGCGGTCGAATATTCCGCCACCAGTTTCCCTGACGAATACACAAAAACCGTCGTCTCACCCGTTGCCTCGATGACTTTCTTGACCCTGTGTCCCTCACCGTCGTAATAGTACTTCCCAATGGCCGTACCGTTCGCATCCTTTACCTCTATCTGCTTGTTATCGCCATTGAAAACAAAGGTCCTGGCCTCGCTTGTTACAGCGTCAACATCCTGAACCACATTGCCATTCTTATCATACGTAAACCCTTGCCCCGTATTAAAACGATTCGTCAAAGGATCGATTGACGGATTCGGAGGGGTCGTGACGCCCGCTATGTTCTGTGCAAACCCGATTCGGTTCCCATACCGATCATGCTCCCAACTCTGCGACCAATTCTGCGTCGAGCCAGTCTTCTCGGTTGCTTCCGTCAAACGGTACAGAGAATCGTATCTGTAGCTTTGAACAGCGGTCGTGCCCGGTACGGTCAATGTCAAATGGTCCGATCTTATGGATATCGAACTATCGACCTATTCAGACTTTGTCTTTTCTCTATTTTTCTTGTTGATCTCCTCTAGATATCTAGATTGCTTGAAGAATTCAGAAGGGTTCTTTATGAAAAGCATTTTTTTTGAGTTATTTATTTCATCTAGCATTTGTCGTAAGCTCGGACTGATAAATCTGCCGAATTCATAAGAAACAAAAACAAAACTCCTTTCTCTGGCAAAATTAACCAAAGCCTTAAGAAACTCAACGTTCAGGTGACGAAGATCAACCCGTATCGAAATATCGGCAACAATACTATCCCTAACGTGTAGACTAACGTCATCACTATCAATATCTCCCCAAATTTCAGTGTACTCTGCCCAAGGAGCATAGTATCGGGGAAGAATACGATCAAAAAACTCTCGTATCTGTTCATCGTCCGTTTCGGCCCACCAATTTACGGATTCGAACCAGTCCTGATCAATGTACTCAGGAATCCGCTCAAATCGCTTCAATATCGATTCGCGTGGTACCATCCAAACTCCCCATTGCCAGACAGCCATAGAGTTCTTCCTCCTGATCAAAATCTAAAAAGTTGCATTCTCAAGGTAATGGCGGCTTCCACCACCTAAAGAAATTTCTAACGGGTGATGAGGCAAACGGGCGACCATAGCGTGCATTATTAGCTTCCCCGATGATACACAAGAATGGTGATTTAGGGAGTATGAGCTAAATTGCTATTTATGTTCGGGGGATAGTCCTGCTAAAACGGGGTTCTAATGACCTCGATAATCTCAAGTTGCCCGACAATATGCCGAGGAGATTCGCCAATTTTGACTATCGTACCCGGCGAAGGATTTCCGACAAGAGACTCGGACACAGGCATAATCTCCACGATCGCCCTTTCGCCGGGCAAGAGTTCTTCCCGATCCAACAGACGGATAGCAGCTGACGTTGGGTGGTCGGGAAAGAAGAAAGCGGCCGGTCTATAACCACTGTGCATGGGAGCTTTGCGAACCCCTTTATGTGTTAACCACGCTTTGACTTTTAGCATAGGACTTTACCTCCCTTGACAGATGCATCCAATCCAACTCCGTACTCGATAAATCCCTCATTACCGTTGCCGACGTAAACGTACCGATTGAACGTCTGAGGATTCGCGGATTTGCCAGAAGTGAGAAGCGGATCGACGGCGGTGAAGCGGCCAAATCGATTTTCGTACATTCGAGCTTCGGCGAAGTCGAGCGATGTTTCCTTGTCCTTCTGATAACCCGTGAAGCCTTGTCGGACGCCGTCTTTGTCGGTCTGCGAATACTTGCCCACGGTGGTTCGGTGCGTGCCGTCCGCATAAAGCTCTTCGCTAAACGGCAGGAAGTCTCGACGCGAAACAACATTTCCCAGCGAATCGGACCAACTGCAAGGTTTAGGAGCTGGAAAGAACCGAATCGCCAGGCTTCGCATAGCCACGCCATTTATGGCGTGGGACGGGCCGAACAACCCCCATCCAGCCCGTTCACGGGCTTTGCCGGAACAGAAAGGGCGTGAATATCTTCATATTCCTTCAATCAACGGCTTCGCATAGCCACGTCATTTATGGCGTGGTACTGAGCGACGAACCTCTATCCAGCCCGTTCAAGGGCTTCCGCGAAACAGAAGGGCGTGAACGCCCTCGGTGGAATTCTAGCTCACGTATTTCACGCCGTAAACGACGTGGCTAAGCTAAAACGTATGTCTCGACGCGAAACAACATTCCCCAGCGAATCGGTCAGCACGCGCGGACTGCCCACCAGCGAAGGCACAATGAACATCCGAGTTTTTCTGGCGGATCGAATTTCTTACTCATCTCATAGAGCATTACTCCAGCTTTATTTCATTCGGCACGACGTCCTCAAAGACTCTGTAAACTAACGGCGATTCAGTAAGAATTTTCTTAATGTCTTCTCGTTGCTCTTTCGTCGCATCTCGAAGAAATGTAATGCCGAAACCAATATAACCATCCTTATCGATCCCAAAAACGGCTTTTACGCCTTCTCGCATATATTGACCTCTATCGGTGTTCTTCATCAAAATATTCTCATCAAAATACTTTCTTTGTTCATACGTTGCTTCTTTCTTATAAAAGAACAATAGTTCAACCTTGCTATCACGATTGAAAATTTCTTTAACCTCATCTTGCTTACCGATGCTATTTTGGTTCTTGCAAGACGGTATCTGAACCAGCGAAAAAACAAACAACATCAAATAACCTGCAAACTTGAGTACCATTTCAATTCTCCTAAACTATTGAATGATCTTAAACGGTTGTACCGGTTTTGTGAGATTTTCAACCGGTGGGGTTTCTTCCGTCCTTGTAGGAATACGTTCTTGTCAACTCCCCATCGTTAGTATTAAGCTCCTCGCCAAACCGCAGGAAGTCGCGACGCGAAACAACATTCCCCAGCGAATCGGAACAACTGCAAGGTTTGGGAGCTGGAAAGAACCGAATCACCGGCTTCGCATAGCCACGCCATTTATGGCGTGGGACGGCCGAACAGCCCTTATCCAGCCCGTTCACGGGCTTCGCCTGAAACAGAAGGACGTGAATATCTGCATATTCCTTCAATCAACGGCTTCGCATAGCCACGCCATTTATGGCGGGGGACGGGCCGAGCAACCCTTATCCAGCCCGTTCACGGGCTTCGCCTGAAACAGAAGGGCGTAAACGCCCTCGGTGGAATTCTAGCGACCGCATTCCACGCCGTAAACGGCATGGCTAGGCTAAAACGCATGTCTCGACGCCAAACACCATTCCCCAGCGAATCGTTCAGCACACGCAGGCCCTAGTTCCCCGTATCTTTTACGAATTCGTACGCGACGTGGATGTTCATCACACCCGGGCGTATTTCCGGGCGAATGCCGACGGCGTTCATTTTCAGCTTGCCGGTATTTGGTATCGGCAGGCCAAATGAGACCTTGTCGAGGGTAAGTATCTCCATGGGGTTGAATTTCCGATCCACCGAACCCTGAATCAGCCCGGCGATCAAACTGCCGCCGACGCCGTTCGTTCCGTTCATATTCACGGTCTCGACCTTCACGCGGCCGAGAAGCCTGCGCGTCGCCGGGTCGAATTCCAAATTCACGACCGAATCTGCCCAGCCCGCGAAATCCACGCATCCGACGAAAGGCATCGAATACGAGCCTGAAAATGCCAGCGGAACGCGCATCGCTCCGTCACCGAGCCGCACTGCCGTTCGCATACCGCCCGTTTCGCGTACGACCTTTATCTCGCCGCAGTTGAGCATTTCCTCGCCCGCCGAAGGCCCAAATGCAGAAGGCATCAAGGTTTCCGCGAATGACGGCCGATTCTCCGCCACCGCTCCGGCACCGATCGGGAAAGCCGGCGGGTCGAAATTCTTGAACGTCGCATCGATCAACGCATCGAAGAATTGCTCGTTGAGCGTCAGCGTGACCTCCGTCCGTTGAGCCGATGCGTTGACGGTCATGCCGGCGAGAACGATCAAAAGAAAGGCTGTATTGAGATAGATCCGTTTCATAACAATTCGGCTCGTGAGATGAGCCTTATGCGAGCTGCGTTCGCCCGGAACGTCAAATGCCGCTGCGGACGATGTCGTGCAGGCGGATGAGTCCAACGCATTTTTCGCCGTCAACGACCGGAAGCACGGAGATCTGCGAGGCTCGATCTTCCATAACGTGCAAGGCTTCAAAGGCAAGCGTGTCCGAGCTTGTCGTTATCGGGCCGGCCGTCATCATCGATTCCGCGGTGAGGGCCGCAAGGTCGTTCGGAGCCGTCCGTTCGATCGTCCGCCGCAGGTCGCCGTCGGTTACGATGCCCAAAAGCTTGCCGCTCTCGTCAACGACATTCACGGCACCAAGCGCGTAGGTCGAGATCCCTTTGACGACCTCCATCCAGCCGGCGTCTCGCGAAACGGCGGGATTTTCCTTCATCAGGTCGCCGACCTGAACGGTCAGCCGCCTTCCAAGCCGTCCCGCCGGATGATTCACGGCAAAGTCGGCTTCGGTCAGGCCCTTTGCTTCCATCAGCGTCATCGCGATCGCGTCGCCCAACGCAAGCGCAGCGGTCGTCGAGGATGTCGGTGCAAGGTCAAGCGGACACGCTTCTTTGTCGATCGATACCTCAAGGACGACATCCGAACTCTTTGCCAATGTCGAATCGGCGTTCCCGACAATGGCGATCATCGCGACATCGCGCCGGGCGATCGCCGGCAGCATCGCGACAAGTTCCTCCGTCTCGCCCGAATTGCTAAGCGCGAGAACTACGTCGCCATTTGCGAGGATGCCAAGTCCGCCGTGCATCGCGTCCGAAGGATGAACAAAGACCGCGGGCGTACCCGTACTCGTCATCGTCTGCGCGATCTTCTGCGCGATCACGCCACTTTTTCCGACGCCCGTAACGATCACCTTGCCCGCGCAATTCAAAAGCAGCTCGACCGCCTTCTCGACCGCATGACGCCCGATCTTCGCCGCCACGCTCTCAATGGCAGTCGCCTCAAGCCGCAGGATCTCAATTGTCTTTTCGTAAACTTTCACAATTCGCGTTATACCAACCGTCAGCCACTCCTGACGCTAACGATAATAACGAACTCGCCGACGCGTTTGAAGCACACTTTGCACAAAATGATACAGAATGCACAAAACGACACAGAATGCACAAAACGGACAAACTGCACAAAACGGACAAAACCCGCGCGCAAATAGTAAGGGCGTAGCTCTTCTGCCCCTCGCCGAGCGGAAAAGCTCTGCTTTTCCGACGCGAAACTAGACAAAACCTGGCGGCTCAGCCGCCGTTCATCGAGCTACTCAGCCGCGACAAAGAGTTTCGCGATGACGGCGAAGCTGAGCTTCGCCGATCAGCAAGGGCACGGTGATTTGCATGTAATCGACCTTGCTCACGCGCGGGCCTCTTCATTGTCAAAAGAACCGCTTCAGATTCTTGCCGACAAATTCGCGTATCTGCTGAATGTTTTGTAGGTCATCAAGCTCGGCATTCGCTTCTTCGTTGGTCGAAAATCCCTTGCCGACATTCACGAATATCGCATTCGTCGGGTACGAATCTTTCGCTCCCAGACATCGCCCGGCCATTATCACGTCGGTTTGGCCGTCATTGTTCAGATCGTCGAAAGAAAGAGCCTCGACCCAGCACGCCGTCTGGCCGTTGAACGCATCCGGGAATTCGAACATATCCTCGCCGTTCGTAAAAATGTGGAATGTCGAACCTCGCGGAACATCCGTTTTATCGACCATCTCGTCGGGATTCGCGAATGTCACGAAACACGACTTTTCATACGGCTTGTGATCGAAAACGAACGTCTGTTCGCGGACCAGCACCTTGCCTGCGACCTTCGACTGGTAGCACTGCGCAAGCGTCGGTTCGCCGGCCGCGATCGCTGCCGAATGAGCGGCGTTCGCATCGGCCGCGCCCTTTTGCGAGTTGTTGGATAATGCATCCGCTGCCGACACATTCGAGTTCGTTGGAGCGGGTTTGTTGGCGGTATCGGTCCCTGCCGTCGAACACGCGGCGGCAAGGACCGAAATTACGAAAAGGACGATAAACTTAGCCTTCATAATCACTCGATCGTAACAGAATCCGTGCCCGAGCGGCCAAAGGTTTCGGGATGATACATCTCCTCGGCCCTTGCCGGCGGAACCACGAATTGACCGGGCGTTGTTGCCCGCGTTACGTACGAGTAATTGTACACGCCTTCCCACAAAAGCGATGTGAAGGCCTCGGCTCGTTCATCGCGGAAATTCTGATGCTCGAACCAATTCGCCCGATACCACCACCACCAGCTTCCGTAGCTACGCGAACCGACGCCGATGACGGGCTGGCGTTTCGCGTCGTCCGGAACCTCTTCTGTCGCTGCAAGGTCGGGATTCAATGTTTCGAGGCCCGCCGGCATCGGATCGACAAGGGCGACGTGATATCGACGCGATTCTGCGATCATCGTCAGACGCACGCGTACCCGCGCACCCGTCTTGAACGTCCACGATCCATCCGCGTTCTGCTTCACATCATCAGGCTTATCGACCGGTTCGTACGAACGCAAGATCGTGAAACCGTGATCCGCCGGATCGAGCTTCAGATTGCTCGGTGCATACTTCATACCGATGCGGTAATAAAGCCTTCCCGGACCCTTCTTATCTACGATCAGATCGGCCGTGCCGCCTTGTTTCAAGAGATATGTCATCGGGATATTCAAGAGCTTTGAATCGACCGATCGGCCCTTGAAAACCTGCTCGCCCGCGTATGTATCGCCGAGCCACATCTTCGCCACAAAGTCGGGCGTAACCTTTTCGAAGGTCGCGAAATAGCGGTCGAGCGCGAGCAGGATGAAAACATTCTCCTGCGTATTCGACCACGCACCTTTGACGCGATGATCGAGCAGGCCGCGAACGAGTTTCGGAATGATATCGTTCTGCGGATCCGTCTTGATCAGGGCCTCGAGGAGCACGCCGTCAGCACGACGGTTCGAGTACATTATCAGCCACGCACCGTCGCCGTAATCGGTAACGAAATTCGCCGTCGAAGCGGTCTCGGTTACGTGGTTGTTGAGGAACGTAAGCGTCGCGGCCTTCTCGCTCGCGAACTCAGGATCGTTCCCGAACGCCGAGAGCAGCCAGCCCAAGCCTTCGTACGGCATCCTATCGACGGTCGCTTCGGCAAAGAGTTTCTTTGCCTTTTGAACATCGCGGTCGCCGATCTTTGCTCGAACGTAAAGTGCGTATGCCGAGATCGTCCAACGCAGTCTATCCGAATACCACGCGTTCTGCATATACCGCTCGATATTCTGGAGATACGGCTTCACTTTGTTGATCGAATCCTCGGGAACGTCGTAACCCTTTTCTTTCGCAAGAGCCAGGGCGTGAACGACGTGAACCGTCAGGAACGGATACGGATATCGATCCTCGTCTCTTGTCCAGAGCCCGAAGCTTCCATCGTAGCGTTGACGGGAAGCGAGCGCCTTCATATCGGTCTTGAACTCACGCTCGATGTCCTCGGGCTTCGGCATATCCTTAGCGTTGAACGCCGTCAGAACATCACGTAATGCGGCCGTCGAGATCATCCTCGATGAAAGCTGTTCCGAGCATGCGAAAGGATAATTCGCAAGATAGATGTACGCGTCCGTCAGCTCCTGCAGCTGCGTCGAACTCGTCGTAACCTCAAGCCCGCCGAAATTCGGAATGACATTCGCCGGAGCCTTCACCGGCTGGAAGATCGCGCCGTTCTGATCGACCGTTCCGTAGGTTGCAAATGCCTCGCTGGTTGCGGGCGTCCAGACAGGCAGCGAGATCTCGGCCGCATCGGTATCGTCCCCCGACGCTGCCGCGAACTGGAATCTCGCGGTCCCGGCCTTCTCGGTCTCGACCGCAAACCGAACCTCCGCGCGGTCGTTTGCGCGGACGGCGACCTGTTTTCCCGCTGCAGGATCGCCCTCGAGCAATTTCACGTTCGAAGCGCGCATCGCCACGTTGACGGTCATATCCTTGTCGGATTGATTCTGGATGACGACGGGGATCTCGGCCTTATCGCCGTAGTTCAAGAATCGCGGTGCACTCGGCCTCACCATCAGCGGTTTGCGAGCTGTGATCGAAGATTCGCCCTTGCCGAAACGCTTTCCGTCGTCCGCAGCGATCGCAATGATGCGATATCGCGTCAGATTATCCGGCAGCTTCACATCGACAACCGCCTTGCCGCTCGAATCCGTTCGCACGCTCGGCATAAACGCCGCGAGTGCAGCAAAATTCTGCCGAATGGTGATCGCAGCCTTGTCGCCCACAACCGAAACGTCCGCCAGGCCACCGCTTGCACTATCGATCTCTGCAGCAACACCCGCAATTCCGCGACTTGATGGGTTTTTCAACAGGCTCGAAAACGTCGTTCCTTTTGGCAGAGCCTCCACCATTCTCGCAGTAATATTTGTCTGCAGCTTCGACTCGTTTGGGTCGATCGTAACGTTGTCAGCAGCCATCAGCGAAGCAACAACTTCGGGGTTGGCGATCTCGATGTTGTCTCTTGAATGCAGGTCGGTAACGTCCGACTCACGCTCTCTGTAGAAATTCGCGAGCGGATCGGGCGGCGTGTAGCCGGCGAGGTAAAGCACGCTCTCATCAACGACGACCACTGCCACTTCAGTATTTGCCGCAGGTTTCCCGGTAAAGTCTTTTACCGCAACGCTAAGCTTCGTCTGGCCGCCGGGAACCAGTGTTGCGTCCGCTGGCTCGGCCGTTACTGAGAGCCGTCGCGACGCCGTCGAGACCTTCAGGTCGATGCTGCCTGACGCATAAGCGGGCTGCGGCGGAAGTTTCTTCTTAAGCTTCAGATCGCCGGGATCGCGTTCGCTAACGCCGACCAGATCGACCTGCGCCGTGATATTCGGCAGATATGCGTCGAGGATCGGTATTTTCAGCGTGACGGAATTGCCCTCGCTCCTAAAATGCTGCGTCGAGACGATGCCGTTCCGCCGCAAGGTCAAAACGCCTTCTGCGGGCGCGAACGGAGAGAGCACGAGAAGTTCGGCCGTGTCGCCCGGTTTGTAGTCCTTTTGCGAAGGGATGATATCGACATTCTGCTGCTTAAGATCGCGATCCTTCGGACGTTCGCCGCCCGGAACCCAGATCGTCAACTCGCTTTCGTTCGGCCGCTCGCGATCATCGACCACACGAGCCGTGATCTTGTATCTGCCGCCTTCGTTGGCTACGAAATTGCACGTCTGCGCCTTGTCGGCACTCTCGACCGTACAGGTTTTCGGATCGACGGCCTTTTCGATCCATTTCCCTTTCTCGTTCGTCCAAACAAGCCGCACAGCCTTGATATCGACCCGTCGGCCAATCTGTATCTTGCCCTCGATGTCGGTAACGATCGACTCGATCTTGATCGTCTCGCCCTTTTGAACAAAGGTTCGCGGACTTCGGATGCCGATGTAAAGCGAAGATGGATGAACGATAAAACTCGTCTTGCCGGCCCACGTTTGCCGATTCACATCAGTAACCGCTCCCGAAGCAGAAACGGTATATGGCCGAGGCGGATTCGCAGCATCAAGATCGATCTTCAGCAGATGCCGGCCGTCCTTATCGGTAACGCCCTCAAAGGTTTTCGTCTCCTCGTCATCGTCCTCGTCGTAAAAACTCCTCCACCACGGCGTCCAAACGCCGAATGTGAAATCATCGCGGTTCGGCGGCGTAAAATTCGTCGGAGTTGCCGTAACGGTCCATTTGACCGGAGCTTTCGGGAGGCCGCCGCCCGAGAAGTATTTCGCATTCACGCTCACCTTCGCCGAGCCCTGGATCATATACGGGGCTTCGGTCTCCATCTTGGCCGTAACCTCGTATTCGGGTCGACGAAATTCCTGGATCTGGAAGCTGTGCGAATATGACTCGATCTCATCGCCGTCCTTATCGAGCAGCTCGAATTCGATATTCGCGTAACCGAGATTCGCGTTGTCCGGCAGCTTTGCCTTCAGATCGAAGGCTCCGAAGGCGTTCAGATCGGCCGTACCTTTTCCGATCTCGGCCTGGCGCGAGTCCTTGATCACATAGCTGACCTTTTTCGCCACGGCCGTGATCTCCGCGGCTTTCTCGACATCGCCAAGTTCGCTCCCGTCCACAAAACGAACATAACCTTTTGCAGAAATCTCCTCGTTCGGCTTGTAAAGATGCCGGTCGTCAACAACGAACCATGAGACGCTCTTGTTCGCCTTCCGCTCGTACCAGCTTCCCCTCGCCTGCCAGTAATATTGAGAATTCTCGGGCACGAAAGCCGTATCCTTTCCGAGGCGTGCGATCAGAAGATTTTCTGTCTCGGACCGCTTTTCGGGCAGCGGCAGACGTGCAATGCCGGTCGCGGAAGATTGTTGAGTTTCGGTCTCCGGTACGGAAGTTAGCAAGAGAGCATCGCCGTGCTCGTCCGTTGCGGACGCGGCATGCGGATCGCCCGTCCCCCAACTCGATATCCACGCCCACGCATCGCCGAACCAGCTGCTCTCGTTCTCGGCCGTCCGCGAATCATTCCGCCCGTTCGGTGCGATATGAAAATTGACCCCCGAGAGAGCCTTGCCGGTCCTAAGGTCGGTCGCAAACCCGACAAGTTCGTTGCTGTCGATAAACGCATCGAGCCCAATATTCGTCGATTGGATCCAGACGACCTTTCGACGCTGCTGATATTTGTCGCTTGTTCGAGCGGTGTCCTCGACATCGACGATCACGCTCCCGAAACCACCCTTCAAGACCTTATCGAGGCCGATGCGCGTCTCGACCATCTTCGACGCCGAATCCGCCTTTACCATGACCTGCTCGCTCGACACGAGTTCGCCCGGCAACGCAGCTTTTTGGCCGGAAGACGCATTCTGTTCGCGAAGGTATTTCGTGTATGCGGGCCAGTCTTCGGGCTGTACAGCGTATAATTTGACGCTCAGCGACTTGATATTGATCGAATAGACGGAATATTCCCTCGCCCCGAAAGGATCGAGGATCTGCATCATTTTTCCGGATGCCATCAGCGAGGGTGGCGGATCTATCACCTTGAAGTCCACCGTTGTGTCGCTTCCGAGCGTTTGGCCGAACCGATCGGGTAGCGATCTGTCGATCGTCACGTGATAGGTCGTGTTCGGCGTTTTCCAGCCCTCGACGTATATTAAATTTCCCGACGCATAGATATTTGCGTTCTCGATTGCGGGAGATATGCGGACCATCGACTTATCAAACTTCTCAAGGTCGATCGGGTTCGAGAACTGCAAAGAGAAGGTTGCGTTCGGATAACATTTAACCGGCGAATCCCAATTACAGCGATGCTGGATGAACTTCATCGCTCCGTACGTCCTGAACGGATCCGACTGATCTTTTTCCGTCTTAAGCGGCCCTTCTGCCGACGGCGTTCCCGCATGAACCGTTACATTGATCGTAGAATCGCTCGGAAGCGCATCCGTCCCGCCGTCAGAATCAACTGCGCGAAATGCGAGCCATCTTCCCGGCTGTTCCTGCTTTGATGCATCATTGATCGACGGGTCCGCAGCGATCTCTTCCGCGGTTGCCAGACGCGTTCTTAGTGTGCGGCCGGCACCGGTGACCGAGATCTTGGCAAGTACCGCCGCAGGATCGATCGCCTGATCGAACCCGATGTACATTAGCTGGTCTCGACGCTGCGGGCCGGAATAATGGTTCGGGATCTGCGTTTTTACATTTGGAGCAGGCGTTGAGAACGTCCAAATGACGTCTTTTTTGAGCTCTTTGCCGGTCGCCGACTTGGTGCCCGCGGGCACCCGAGCTTTGAACTCCGTTGCCATCGGAAGGCGTTTAGCGGGCTCGAATCTCAATGTGCGCGTCCCGAGCCACTGCCATTTGCCTTCGATCTGCGGCGTGAGTTCGACGGGCACGAACCGTGACGCCTCTTCTTGAGAACTAACCGCGATCATCGGTTCCGAGAATGTGAGGCTCATATCCGGCGCAAGCTCGACCTTGCCCTGCGGCGCGTAGCGTACAACCGCCAGCTCCTTCGTAGTATCTATCTGCGGCCGATCCGCATCGCCATTACCGGGAAAGGGAACCGGTATCTTCTCACCCTTCTTCGGCGCCGGGAGCGAACCAGCCCTCAGCGCGGCATCCTGTTGATCGTCATCCTGCACGCCCATCTTCGGAAGCCTGCCGATGAGTCCATTCGTCTCGTCCGTAGAAAGCGGGTTCGCGTTCGCCGGAGGCGGTGTCTCACGGGTCTCGGCCGTCTCCTCACCCTCGCTCAAGCGAAAGCTCAGGCCGGTCGCTGGCTGATCCTGTCCGGTTGCAGACCCGGAGGGTGATTGTGCCTTTAACGAGTTACCGATCGGAGAAAACATACCCAAATAGATGGAAAACAGAAGGAGATACGAGATCGCTTTTTTCATGAGATTCTCAACTTACATTCTTAAATATTGCAGCATAACGCTTTACAGCTCCAAACCACGTTTGCCTTTTCGACTTCGATGCACGAAACATCGTTTTCAATAGTATGAACGCACGAACTTTTCTTTGCTTGCACCGATGGCAAGCCACCTGCCGATGCCGGCCCGACTTGAGCAGATGTGTCATTTTGCCATTGCTCTTTGTTCGATGGTTCTCACTGTCAGAGCATTTCCTGCTATACTTTACCGTTGTATTTGCAACTTTACGGTCGCGTTTGACGTAAGGCATTTCGCCAAGGGCACAAGTCCCTGGCTACACTTGAGGAGCACATCGAAGATGGGATTGTGGCAGAGAATAAAAAGAGTTTTCCGTGCGAACACCGGCGCGGCACTCGACAAGATCGAGAACCCCGAACTCGTTCTACAACAGACGATCAGGGATATGCGCGACCGCGTGCCTGAGCTGAACAACTCGGTAGCCCAGGTCATGGCTACCGAACGGCTCCTACTCAAGCAGAAGGAAAACCTTTCGGCTCAGGTTGTCGAACTCGATTCGAAGATCAAGGCTGCCGTAAAAATGGGCCGCGACGATATCGCGACCGCATACATCGGACAGCTTCAACAGGCGCAGGTAGATCTCGACCGCACTGGGGTCCAGGCCGAGCATGCCGGCGTCGCATCAAAACAGGCCCTCAAGGCTCGCGACAATTACGTCCTGAATATGAAAAAGCGCACCGCAGAAGCGATGCAGCTTATTTCTGCCGCAAAACAGGCGAAATTGCAGGAACAGCTCGCTCAGACGATGGATTCCTTCAATATCGGCGACGATGCATCCACGTTCAACGAAATGCGTGAGAAGATCGATCGCCGCGTCGCCGCAGCCGAGGCAAAATTACAGCTCGGTGCCTCATCCGTGGATGCGCAAATGCAGGATATCGAGCGCGAAGCGATGGATATTCAGCTTCAGGACAAACTCCTTGAATATAAGCAGCAGATGGGTATGCTTGGTGCAGGCACACCGCCCGCGTCCAAGCAGATCGAGTCCGGCCAGCCTGCGGCTACCGAGGCGGAAGTTCTGAACGACGTTTTGGTCAACGAATCCGGGGCTGAAGGTTCGAAATAAGGTACGAAATAGGAAAGCGCCCACATTATGGCTGATATTGCCAAATACCGGCAGGACGTAGAAAGGTTCAACCAAAGCTATGCAAAGGAGGCTTTGAAGGAACCTTTCAATTTTTGGGCGCTCGCGGGCTTCCTTGCCGCCGCGGCTTTTACCGGGAGCGTGATCCCGCTTCTGATCGCACTTGTCCTTGAGGCGATCTACCTCGTAACGGTACCGAACCTGCCGACCTATCGCCGCCTTGTCGAAGGCCGCCATCAGCAACGGCTTCTCGCTGCACACGTCGCAAACCGCGAAGGCCTGATCAAATCATTCACTGCACGCGAACGCGAAGCGGTTGAATATCTTCGCTGGCTCAAGAACAAGATCCAGGAAAACTATCGTAAGTTTACGGGTGCAAGCCAGTTACCGTCGAATCTGCAGGCGCTTGATCAACGTTGGGAAGATTTTGTTGACCTTCTCGATACGTACCGCCGCAGAAAGCAGCACCTCAAGACGATCAATCGCCAAGCCGTCCACAATCAACTTTCTCAGGCATTTCGCGCAATGGAAGCCGCAGGCGATGACAAGACACGCCGCATCCAGCAGACGAATGTCGAGATCCTAAAGCGCCGCATTGCTTCATTTGACGAGATCGAACGCAGCGTGAAGCTTGTCGAAGGGCAGCTTCAATCGATCGAGAATTTCTTCAGCTACTTGAACGACGAGATCGTAACGATCACGACGCCCGAAAAATTCTCGCTGCTTGATTTCGAACAGCTTTCCGATTCGATCGCGATGACAAAGCAGATGCTCGATGCGACCGCAGATGAAATGGGCAAACTCGACAGCTATAACCGCGAAATGGGAAATTACGACCTACTTCCAGAACCGAATAAGTCCTAGTACCGCACCTCCGGCCGAATCTTTGCAGGTCGTCGCTGTTTCCGATAGAATCTCAGTTTTGAATCAAACTAACTAATGACTCGGCTCAATGCCGAGAACTTTATATTTTTATGAAAAAAGTTGGAATTTTAGCTGGACGAGAGGTTACCTTCCCTGAGTCGATGATCGCATCGATCAACGAAAAAGGTGGCGGGAAGGTTACCGCCGAAATGATCACGGTTGGCGGCATCCGCGAGGACGAACCGAAACGCTACGACGTAATTATCGACCGCATTTCGCACGAAGTTCCCTATTACCGGGCAATGCTCAAACGCATGGCACTCGAAGGAACTTATATCATCAACAACCCTTTCTGGTGGTCTGCTGACGACAAGTTCTTCAATTTTTCGCTCGCGAAAAAGATCGGCGTTGCCGTACCTAAGACGGTTCTTCTTCCGCAGCAGAGCTACATCAAGGACATTACGAGCGAATCGCTCCGCAACCTCGAATTTCCGCTCAACTGGAAAGAGATCGTCGATTATATCGGTTTCCCCGCATTCCTGAAACCGCATGACGGCGGCGGCTGGAAGAACGTATCAAAGCTCCATTCCGAGGAAGACCTGCTTCGCGAGTACAACGATTCAGGCACGCTTTGTATGACGCTGCAGCAAGGTATCGAATACGACCAGTTCGTACGCTGCTACTGCGTGGGTAAAGAAAAGGTCCTTATCATGCCGTACGATCCGTCAAAAGCGTACCTTTCGGGAATGCAGTACGTGAATATTGAAAATTATCTCTCGCCCGAACTGCACGCCCGCGTGGAACGCGATGTAATTACGCTCTGCACAGCGTTAGGCTACGACCTCAACACGGTCGAGTTCGCGATCAAGGACAATATCCCGTACGCGATTGACTTTATGAATCCGGCACCGGACGCCGAGCTTGCGTCGGTTGGCGAATTCAATCACCGATGGATCGTTGACAACATGACCGATTTCATCTTGAAGAAGCTTGAGAAAGGGTTTGACCAGCCTGAGTATCGCTGGACCGGAATGCTGAATCGAGCGTAAGAACGCTACGGGTAATAATTGGCCGAGCTAGTCTTCGCCTGCGACATCGTCGTAGGCGATACGCTCGGCCAAAACACTTGAGGCTATTTTCAATCCCAACCAGATCGACAACGCGATCGCTGTAACCGCCCAACCGGCACTCACAACAACCTCGTCTGCGATCGCAATCCCAATTGCGAGGACAAAGAACCCGAACGACGTAATACGCAGCAGTGTCCGGCGCGTTCGCTGCAGCGAGTCAAGCAAACTGACGCGTCCGACCTCCATTTCCATATACGTGTCATCAGAATTGAGATTCGTGTAATAATTCGCCTCGTCCCGGGACCAACGTCGCAACGCGGGTGACAGCGTCGAATTCGCAGCCGCGAGGAATCGATGAATGACGTGTGCGATCTTGCCGTCACGCAATGCTGTCTCGGCCAGCCCTCGTGAGGCAAGGAATGTGTCACCGCCCGCTTCTGCCGCACGGTTGAATGCCTTTTCGGCGCGACGCCAGTCGCCGGTCTGAGCAAATGACTCGCCGATGCGGGCAAGCAACGTCGCATCCTCATTCGCGTAGCGTTCGGCGAGCTTCAATGCCGCCACTGAACGTCTCGCAAGCTTTGAACTGCGTTCGGTCGCGGCAAGCGATTGCAGGCATCTTGAAAAATCGTAGATAAGCCGCCCATCTTTACGCTGGATCAGGAGAGCACGCCGAAAACACTCTAGTGCCCTGACAAGATGCCCCGAGAGACGCAATTCGTTTCCGAGGTCCGCAAGATACCGAACCCTGTCGTCACCATCCTCGGAGATATCCAGTACTGCCTCAACCCGCCCACGCATTTTCGATGGACGTGTCGTGACCGTGTCTCGCAGCACATCCGAGCTTGGGATTCCGGCGAACGCCGCCTTCATCAAAGCTTCTTTGGGATCGATCGGATACGCCCGAAGATCGAGCGAACGTGCGTCCAGCACTTCCTCACTGAGCTTTGGCAAAAGGGCGGCAACGAGTCGACGGAAGTTCTCGCCATGCGACGTGAAGCCGAGCGAGATACCGCGGCCGTGCACACATGTTCGATACCGATAGTGAACCCGATTTCCGCGACGCAGAACGCGCACGGCCTGAGTATCTACCTGCTCGATATCGCTAATTCTGAGGGATGTCCGCCGTGAATGAAGCCTCGCCCAAATAGTCGGCAGGATGCCGGTACGGGATATGCGGCGACCGTTGAAAATAATGTGGTCCGAGGCAGCAAAGAACGGGACGACGACCCAGGAAAGGATGAACAAAACGAACCCAACGGTCGTGTACTCTGCGTAAAAGGCCAGAGCACACGCGTAAGTTCCTAGCAAAAAGGCTGTGATATAGGAGTTAAATGGTGCCCGCACCCCGACCGCTTCCTGAAGTTTTCCTTCATTGCAGGTCTCGTCTGATACGGGTATGGTTTCTCTCATTTATAGCTCTTGAGAGCACGACGCGGCGTCATTACGACGAGCGTGCAGTGGTAAGCATACATCACCCCTGGTGACCCCGGTCTAGCCGCCGAACGGATTCGCCGCTGCAGGCTCGGCGATCTCTTTTGCACGATCCGGTGCAAGCTCCGTCAGCTTCTCACGAGCCGATCGAGCCGTCTCGGTCTGCTGGACCGGTTCGCCATCTGGCGTCTTGGCTTCGCTCGCGGCCTTAACGATATTGTAATAGATATCCGCGGCTTCTTTATTCTTATTTTGCTTCTGATAGACGCCTGCCAGGTTGAAGTTGATCGTCTCTTTCGAAAGGACCGGGTTATCGACCGCCGCAAGCTCCTCGTACAACTTCGCAGCCTGGTCGTACTGTCCGTCGTCCGTGCGGACCTGCGCCAAGGCGAATTTCGCTAAATATGCAGTGTCTGACGAGCCTTGCGACAAAGCCTCGAGGTCGGCGATCGCACCTGGCCGGTCGATCGCGAGCTTATTCATCGCAATGAAGTATTTTGCCTTTTCGGCAATGGGGCCGCTGCCTGTATCGACAACCTTCTGAAAAGCGGCGATCGCGGCATCGGCACGTTCTTTCTCGGTCTTAAACGTCTTTTCTGTTGAACCTGCCGGCAACGGAACCGAGGTAACGCGGGCCTCCGAGATCTCGATCGCTTGCCCCAGAGCCGTCTGAGCTTCGGCACTAGAACGCCGCGACCAGGAGGCAATGACGAAAACGATCACGCCCACAACGGCCAGTGCAGCGATTATGTAAAGGATCGTCCGGCCGCGGCCTTCGACCGCTTTGCCGAATCCTTCAACGCCGCGGCCAACGGTCCTCTGGAATCGATCTTCGTATTTTACGTCCTTCTGTTGGTTCTCGACTCCTTCAACCGGGCCAAACCGTCTTTTCTTCTTTGCCATCTTCAGTAAAAAAACTGCAAAACTATACTGCAGGTTCGTTGTATAATTGCCCAAACGGGCATTTTTCAAAAGTGCTAATTTAGCTTAAATTACGGTCAAGAGCAAATAAGCACGGGAAAATAGCCCAAATTGACACCGGAAGAAAAAATTTCCAATTCGTTGGGAACAAATTCAGAGCCAACGGTGTCAATTGTTACGGATATGTCGAATTAGGTGCATATCCCATTGTTAGGAATGGCTCTTTGGACTTGAGGTAAATGAGCGGAATGTTCTTCAGCAAGGCAACTACCTTTGGCGATGAAGAGTTGGTCCGCGCAATTTCTACCACAGTTCCCGAAGGTCGCCACACCGAGAACGGTTTTGTTGACAAGCTAAAGGCAGGTGACGCCGCAGCGTTCGATACGCTCGTCGAACGTTTTTCCGGCTCTATCTTTGCAGTCGCTCTGCGGATCTCGGCCGATCGAGAGGAAGCTGAAGACCTTACTCAAGAGACGTTTCTGCGTGCTTTTCGGAGTATTGGCGGCTTCCGCGGTGACGCGAGTTTGAAAACATGGCTGATTCGCATCGCGATCAACCAATCTCGAAATAGGTCCCGTTGGTGGCGGAGGCGACGGCGCGACAGAACGGTTTCGCTTGATGAACAGATCAGTGACTCATCTGTCCATATCGGGGATACGATCGCCGATATTACCGCCGGGCCCGAGGAAGATACGCTCAAACGTGAGCGGGAGACAGCTCTCCTTCGTGCCCTTTCGACCTTGAAGCCGATCTATCGTGAGGCGATAGTGCTCGCAGACATCGAAGGGTTGACATACGCCGAATGCGCGGCGGCGCTCGATATCAACATGGGTACATTGAAATCGCGCATAGCTCGGGCTCGAGAAGAGCTGCGAAGCAGGTTAAAGGATTTTTGACAATCAGAGAAAATGGCAGACTCACCCCGGGTTTATTTTTTGTACACAACGATCGGTGCCAACGATAGAGGTCAAAAAAGCGGTCCGGAAGGAATTAGCCAAGTGAACAACGCCTTGTATCGATCGGACGCAGCCGTAGAGATATTTGATCGACCAGCAACAATCGATTTCGAATCTCGACGACACGCAGGCCGAATGACATCAGGACAAGTTCATGGCAATGCCGTAAGGGATCGTGTTGTCGTTCAGCGTGAACGCCAACCGGGGTCAGCCTGCCATTTTCCTGATGGGAATGTTTCAAAATGAGTGCACTAAAATGCAGCGACATTCGATCCGATATCTCTCTTTACGGGGACGGATGCTTGGCTTCGGGCCTTGAGGATGCTCTGCAGGAGCACCTTACCATCTGTCCGATCTGCCGGCAGGAACTTTTCGAGTATCGGGAAATGCGTGCGGCACTACGGGCCTTGCCGCGGGTGAATATCCCTAGCAAACTTCAAACACAGCTCAAGGACAACGCGCTTTCAGCCGCTCGGCCTGCTATGTTCGCCTTCCCGCGGCTTTCAGGCTTTGCGTGGCGGCAGAATATCTTACCGCTTGTTGGGAGCTCTTTTGCGAGCGTCCTCGTCGGTTTCGCTCTTTTCAGCTATATGCTATCGGGAGTGCTCGGTGAGAATAGCTCGATAGCCGCAAACGCACCGTTGATGCCGCCTGTACCTTTTGGAACGGCATCGGACCACAACTCGGTTTCCGCTGCTGATTTCGCTCGGCAACGGATGGCGTATTCAGCCGAATCACCCAGCATCAATCCGCAAGGTGCTCTTGCGGCGATGACAAAAGGCCTCTCGGGTGCAAATTTGAAGAATGATGAAATGGTCGTCGTCGCCCGAGTGTTTGGGAACGGACTTGCCGAGATCACGGATGTTGTTGAGCCGGCAAAGGATCCTCAGGCCGTCCAGGACCTCGAGCATGCGCTCGAAGACCGCCGTGCGTCAACGCCTTTCGTGCCCGCGAAACTTGACGGCCGCGGCAACGATGTCAAGGTCGTTCTTAAGTTCCAGAATGTGGTCGTCTCGACCCCGAAAAGCTCCCGATACTGAGCCTTAGGATTTATCGATCTCTGCCTTCAGCCTCTGCGCAAGCCCCTGATCCAAAGGAAGCAACGCATTGTACTGTTCCAGAGCCGACGTCTTGTCCCTCTTTTGGAGATAGACCATCGCTAGATTGAATCTTGCCCGCGTAAATCGGGGATTAAGATCGATGACCTTCCGATAGGCTTCGATCGCTTTGTCGCGTTGGTTGTCAGCGAAATATGCGTTCCCAAGAAGGTAGTAGCCGTCCGAATAATTCGGGTTTCGCTTCACGAAGTCTTCGAGTCCGGTGACCGCCTTCGAGTACAAGGGTGTGGCCTCCGACCGGCGGCCGGCGAGGTCGTATGCCCGAGCAAGGTAGAAGTAAGTTTCGCCGTCTCCCGGATTCAGCTTTAGAGCCGTATTACAAGCGGCAACGGCCCCGCTGTAGTCCTTCATATCATTCAACGAGCGACAAAGGTTTGTATAGCCCAAATATTGGTTCGGAAGCAGCTTTGTCGCGCTTCGAGCCGCTTCTGCGGCTCTGGCAGGTTCGTTATCAAGGCTGTAATACCATGAGACGTCGGTATAAAAACTGCCGTCTTCGGGGAATTTAAGAATCGCCTTCTTTGCGACCTCGATAGCGGCCTTGAAGTTAGACTGGCTGCGGTAAAGATCGGCTAGATTCTTATACGCCTGATAATTCTCCGGTTTTGCCGCGATGGCCCTTTGATAGTTGTCGATCGCTGCCTCGCTTTGTCCTTGCTTTTGAAGCGAATCAGCAAGCAGGAAATACGATTCACCGATCATATGGGTGTTGTTCGCCAACGCTGCCTGCGCCGCCGTTCCCTGCTCGCGAACACTGCCTAACGCCCCTTGAGCACGCGCAATGTTGAAATAAACATCCCCATCCTTTGGTTCCTTAACCACGACGGATTGAAATATCTGAAGGGATTCCCCGTATCGGCCCTGCGCGTAGAAGATCTCGCCCATCCCTTTTTTGAACTCCTGATTGTCGGGATCGATCTCGATCGCCTTGCGAAGATCACTCAACGCTGCGTCGTAGTCCTTTGCCTCATAATGAAGAAACCAACGAACCCGATAAACGTCGAGCGGCTTAAAGCCCTGACTCAAAGCGATCTCGAATTCACGCAGAGCGTCGGCATTCTCCTTCAGATTGTAGTGGGAATATCCCTTCCAGAAGTGAGCATACGGATTATTCGGAACTATCAGGATCGCCTGACCATAATCGCTAGTTGCCTCGCGGAAGTTCCTCGCACGGAATGCCTTATCGCCTGCCGCAATAAGCTCCTGGGCGCGCTTTCTATCCTTTTTCGATTGGGCTGAGACAATGCCGACGGACGCAACCAGAACGGCCAATAAAATTGCTGCGATTCTCTGTATGTGAACGGGCTTCATAGTTTCAAAAGGGTTCGCTACTGCAAGATGTCAGTGCGTCCGCTACTCGGCTTTTGGGGTTTCGGCGTTTGAGACTGTTTTTGTCCAGGAGTCTTCTGCGGCCGTTTCTTAATATCCTGCTGAGGACGCGTATCCACCTGACGTTCGATCGGAGGTTCAACGGTCAGCACTGGTGTTGGCGTTGGCGTCGGCAACTCGGTAGAGCTATTCGCATTTGCATTTGCCGATTCATCCGGCGTCGCCTCAGGCGTTGGGGACGGTGTCTCGGCCGGACTTGGCGACGGGCTTTCCTCCACAATAGGAGTCGGCGACGGCGTCGCATTTGTACCGGTCGCGCCCATCAGCGTTGGCCAAAAATACCACGCGGCGGCACCTCCGCCGAGCACGACAATAAAGAAACCGGCAAGCAGGACCAGCATTGCGGCCGCCTTCTTCGAACCGGACTTCTTTGCTTTTACCGGCGCATTTGGTGTTGCCGGAGGAGGCGGTGCAGGAGCCTCGGCGATCGGCATGACCTCAGCGGCCTGATCGGCCGTAAATGTTTCCGTCGCACCGAATTCCTCTTTCGGCTCATCGGTTTGGATGTTCGGCGAGGTAAAGAATTCCGGAGCCGCCGAAGGCATCACGTTTTCTGCCGGAACGGGGACGACCTCCTCTTCCTTCACGTCGGGAACATCTTCAGGTGTGTAAGAGATCAGCGGAACGGTCGCATCGGCCTGATAGCTAGGTTCACCGTTCGACACGGACTCGACCTTCTCAGGCACATCGAGCTGATGGGCGAGAAACACCTCAGTCTTGATGTCAGCCTGTCGTGGGCCCGAATCGACCGGAGCCGCGTCGATCTGCATCGTCGCCTCCAGAGGCGGCGCATCCATCTGGAGCGTGGCGTCGAGCGGCGGCGGTGCTGGAGTTGGCGTTGACGAGACCGTTTCAATACTCGGGGTCACGTCCGGGATCACTGGCGTCGGCACCATGACGGTCTTTGCCGACATTGCGTCCTTCATTTCCGCATAAGCGGACCTCAATGCTCGCTGCATATCTGCAGCCGACTTATATCGCCGATCCTGCGTGATCTCGAGAGCCCGCATCAAAACATCGGAGACCGGCGCCGCGATCTCCGGATTTGCCTCATTAAGGGCAACGACCGGATCGGCATTTCCATTGAGGACGGCATCTGCCCTTGAGAGCGAATCCGCCGGCTTGATCCCGGTAAGAAGTTGGTAAAGCGTTGCCGCCAACGAATAGATATCGCTTCGAGCATCGGTCCCGGTGCCCCGGATCTGCTCCATCGGAGCAAAATGCGGCGTATAGCCGAAAACACTTCCGGACGATTGCCCTGAGTTGCCGCGTGTCGGATTCGGCGAATCCTTCGAAAGGCCAAAGTCTAGGAGAATGATGTGATTCTCATCCGTCAGCTTCAGATTCTGCGGCTTGATATCGCGGTGGATTATCGGCGGCTGGTGCGAATGAAGGTAAGTCAGCGCGTCAAGCAGTTGGTCGGCCCAGAACATCACCCAACTGACAGGAAACGGCTTATTCGTTGCCTCGAGCCTCGTCGAAAGATCGTCGCCCGCGATGTGCTCCATCACGAGATACTGATTCCCGCCATCAACGAAATGGTCGCTGACTTTCGGAAGGACCGGATGCCGGAGGCGTGCAAGGATCCGCGCTTCACGCTCGAACGCACCGGCAAGGGCCGGATCGCTTGCATAGCTCGTCCTCTTGAGGGCAACGGCGCTGCCAAGCCGCTGATCGACAGCGAGATAGACCTCGCCCATTCCGCCTTTGCCGATCATATGAACGACCAGGTAGCGATCCTGGATCATTGTATTTGGGGACAACGGGTTCATTTCGTCTTTGGCTGGCAGATCAC
Source organism: Pyrinomonadaceae bacterium (assembly GCA_019186825.1). Taxonomy (GTDB): domain Bacteria; phylum Acidobacteriota; class Blastocatellia; order Pyrinomonadales; family Pyrinomonadaceae; genus OLB17. The sequence continues at coordinate 51,814 of JABARP010000020.1, read as the reverse complement.
CAGCTCATACCTAAGATAAAACAAAACTTTGAAAATGTAAGATTACCGCACCCTTAATTCAGCAGAATTTAAGATCGCCGGCATCCCTTTGTGCTGCCAACACCTGACGTTTCCCTTGACCTTACGAGTGCAGGGAGTGCCCTTTTTCGTCTCGGCACCACACATATAGGTCGGTTCTGACGCCACAACCTCGGGCTTTTGCTCGGATGGCGCCAAAGACTCCGGCGTTTTCTGCGCAATTGCCTGCTCCTTGGCTTGGTTAGCGGGGAGTTTCGCTGGTTCAGTCCGGCTGACAAGGGCTTTTGGCCCGCCCGTCGAGGCATTTGCCGCCACGAGTCTCGTCTCTAACGGTCTCTGTGGAATGACAAAAGCAAACCCGACCGCGGCTATCCCCAAAACTGCTAGCACAGCCGCCACTCGCCGTGCTGTCTCGCGGCCGCGGAACTCCGTTTCGCAAAGCTCACAAAACCTTCCGCTAGTCCATAAATTCCATTCGTCGCGAATGATCTTTTCCCCACAATTGACACAAAATTTTGGACGGAAAAAGACCTGCATTCAAGTAAGCATTTCTTCAAAACGCGACCTATTGTCAGACAGATAAGTATATTAGAAAAACGGGCGTATGTTAAGACCATTTTTCTTATTCTGCCCGGCAACGACATTATTCTGAGGCCTCGGCTCCTTTGCAAGGTTCGAGCCTTTACACGTACAACTTTCTACCAGCGCCCAACTTTTTGCAAACGAAAATGGAATTCCGAGAATAACTTGGACTTTACCAAAGCCCAAAACGTCCAAATTACCTATGATATTGCGTAAATCAAGCCTCTTCCCTGCCACGCTTGCTCTCATTTTCCTGACGTTTCCTGCGATCAGCCTGGCCCAAACGAACTTGACCGTTACCAATGGAAGCACTGTTCCCGTCCGCGTAAGGGAACGCCGAGCGAATATTTGGGCAGACCCGAGCCCGACGAACATGGTCTTCGACCGATGGGTCGGCGATACGACGCTTGTCGAAGATGCCACATCGGCGTCGTCTTTCGTGAATCCGCGGAGCAAGAATATCTCCCTCACCGCGACTTACAAACCCGCGCCGCCCTGGAGCTATACCGAGGAGACCATAAACGGAGTTGATGTCCTGTATTACATTCCCCAGAACCCGACCGGTATCATTTTCCGCTTTCACGGCTCAGGCGGCAGCGCTCAATCGACCCTTTCGAGCGTCGAGAGCCGGCTCTTCTCAAACGATGCGGTCGCGGCCGGCTACGGTATCATCGCCCTGGATAGCACCGACCGTGTCACCGGCGACTGGAGTTTTCTCCCGCCGCCAAATAACCCGGACATCAACAACGTCCAGGCGATCATAACGAATTTCACGCAACGCGGCCTGATCTCGCCGAGCGACCCCTTGCTTGCCCAAGGGACATCGCGTGGCGGCGTCTTCTCCTCAATGGTCGTCTATTTCCTGAATTTTCGTGCAGATGCGATCTATATCGCATACGGCGTGGATGCAGTAATGCCCCTTACGACCGTTCCAACGATCTTCTGCGTGGCGGCTAACGACGACCAGGACCTCGTCGGCCCCGAAGGAAACCAAAGGGCGTACACGCAGTCGATGAACCTGCAGATCCGCGGCATCATGTCGAGTTTCAATAAGCATCCGGCATCGCCCGTCTATCCGGAAAGGTTTTGGCGGCTGGCGAACCTGACAAAGACGGATTCCCACAACATCTACAACGCCCTAAAAGCGGGCGGCTTCCTCGACGGCCGTGACTACCTGCTCGACAATCCGCGAAACACGAACTGGCAAGCGGTGATCCCGCTGCAATATCAACCGTACATCTCCGGAATTACCACCATTCTCGGGGCTGCCTACGCGAACCATGGATTCTACAGTGACTACAACAGCCGCGTGCTGCGATTTTATTCGGACGCGATCAACGCGTCGAAGAACCGCGGTAGGTGAGCTCTTCCGGGCCGATGATCATCAAAATTCCCGGCCGGTATGATTTGTTTTTGCAGCCAGCTATTCCACGTTTAGATACATCTGAGTGTTAGTATTTATTTATGCGTGGCTTCACACTCATCCTGGCCATTCTGGCGGTATTTTCGATCCCCGTGATCGGTCAGATCGATGACCCGATCAATGTTGAGACGTCGGTTGTTCGCCTGAACGTCGGCGTCGCTGACCGCCAAGGCCGGCCGGTGACAGACCTCGAACGCTCGGTATTCACGGTTTACGAAGACGGCGTGAAGCAGCCGATCGTCGGGTTTGAACCTTCAACTGCCCCGTTCAGTGTCGTCTTGATGCTCGATATGAGCGGCTCGACGCTCCCCTTCCGCCAGGTATTGAAAGCGGCAGCCAATCGATTTGTCTATGCACTCAGCCCGGAAGATCGGGTCGCCGTCGTTGAGTTCTACGACCGCGTGAACTTACGAAATGATTTTACGACGAACGGGAAAGTGATACTTCATTCGATCGACGCCTCGAACGGCCGTGGAAAGACAAGGCTGTACGACGCGATCGATTTTGCTCTGGACAAGCTCGCCCGTGAAAAAGGCCGTAGAAAGGCCATCATCGTTCTTTCTGACGGCGTTGACAGTAATGCACAGGCAGCCGATCGCGACAAGCTCGCCGAAATGCCGGACAGCAAAGTTCCCAACGGCATTCAGCCGGATGATTACGGTCCGATGGCCGAAATTTTGAGGAAATCCGACAAGCTAGGCGTTTCGATCTATCCCCTCGCATTGCCGACCGGCGACCCCGCAAAGTTGGCTGACCCGACGCCGCGGCAGATCGAAATGTTTCGCGCGGCCCGCGAACGGTTCGCCTTCATCGCCCAGCGCACGGGTGCGACGATCCGCACGATCAACCGACTCGAAGATATGGGCCGCCTGTATGCAGAAGTTGCGGCAGACCTAAGAACGCTCTATACGATCGATTACCAGCCGCTCAATTACAAACGCGACGGCAAATGGCACTCGATCAAGGTCGAGGTCACAAACCCCGAACTTATTTCGCGGACAAGGACGGGCTACTTTGCTCGTTAAGGGTTGGGCCATTCTTGACATCTGCACGGCCTGATATGTAGTCTATCAGTTCGCCTTTGTGCACCCGTAGCTCAGCTGGATAGAGTACTTGACTACGAATCAAGGGGTCGCATGTTCGAATCATGCCGGGTGTACCACAATCTCGAAAGCTGTCATGAACGCTGCTCGTTCGTGGCAGCTTTTTTCGATTGCTCCGACAGGCTCTCCGGCCTTATTGAAGGCTCCTTAGCATCCTTCTATGCGGTTCTTTGTCCAACTGCTCCGTTAAATGTAGAATCTAAAGACCTTGAGGAGATTTCCAAACAATGAACAAGATCGGATCCTTTCGTTTTGCCGCCATTGCAGTGCTGCTCTCGGCCCTTTTGTCTATTTCTATGCTGACTGAACCGCGAACTGTTACGGCAACGGAAACAAGCCCAGCAACAAATCCGCTTACTGCGGACTGGACCGGGCCATACGGCGGCGTTCCGCCATTCGACAAGGTCAAGATCGCGGATTTCAAGCCGGCTTTCGAGACGGCCATGGCCGAGAATCTAAAAGAGATCGACGCGATCACGAACAACAAAGCTAAACCGACTTTCGCGAACACGATCGTGCCGCTTGAGAGATCCGGCCGGATGCTCGCCCGCGTAAACGTCATTTTCGGGATCTGGGCAACGAATATGAATTCGCCCGAATTCGCACCGGTACAAGCGGAAATGGGGCCAAAGCTTGCCGCTCACTTCGATAAGATCTTCCAAAACGCTGCTCTCTTCAAACGGATAGAGGCTGTGAACAATTCGCCTTCAAAGAAGAAACTCACTGCCGAGGAGCAACGCCTCGTTAAGGTTTATTACGAGAATTTTGTCCACGCCGGAGCAAAACTTGACGCAGCGACGAAGGCAAAGGTTTCCAAACTCAATCAGGATCTTGCGGGGCTATATGCGAAATTCAATCAGAATCTGCAGGGTGAAGAGGGCGAACTTTACGTTCTGATCGAGAACGAGAGCCAGCTTTCCGGCCTTCCGCAATCGTTAAAGGACGCGGCGGCTGCGGATGCTGCCTCGAAGGGCAAGAAAGGATGGATGATCCGCAACACCCGCTCCTCGACCGATCCGTTCCTTACCTACGCCGATGACCGCGGCCTTCGTGAAAAGGTCTGGAAGATGTTCGTAAGCCGAGGCGACAATAACGACTCCCGCGACAATAAGGCGATCATCACGCAGATCCTTAAACTACGTGCCGAGCGCGCAAAGCTCTTCGGATTCCCAACTCATGCGCATTGGATCCTCGAACAGAAGATGGCAAAGACGCCCGAAAATGCGATGAAGCTGATGGAGGCAGTTTGGCCAGCCGCGATCGGCCGCGTCCATGAAGAGGTCGCTGATATGCAAAAGGTCGCCGACGCCGAAGGCAAAGGCGTGAAGATCGAGCCTTGGGATTATCACTACTACATGGAAAAGGTGCGTAACGAGAAGTACGACCTCGACCAAAACGAAGTGAAGCCATATCTTCAACTCGACAAAATGCGCGAAGCGATGTTCTGGGTCGCCGGCGAACTCTTTAACTTCAACTTCAAAAAGGTTGATGGCTTGCCCGTCTTCCACCCGGACGTTTCCGTTTACGAGGTCACGGACAAGACGAGCGGAAAGCATATCGGCCTTTGGTACTTCGACCCTTACGCCCGCGACGGCAAAGACAGCGGCGCGTGGATGAATCAATATCGTGATCAATCAAGGATCGGCGGACAAGAAATAACGACGATCGTCTCGAACAATTCGAATTTCGTAAAGGGAAGGCCAGGCGAACCCGTGCTGATCTCCTGGGACGACGCAACAACGATGTTCCACGAATTCGGGCACGCGCTTCACGGGCTTGCGTCGAATGTCACTTATCCGAAGCTCTCCGGAACGTCGGTTGCGACCGATTACGTCGAATTCCCGTCGCAGCTGCTTGAGCATTGGCTCTCAACGCCCGAGGTACTTGACCGATTTGCCGTTCATTACAAGACCGGAAAATCGATCCCTAAAGAGATCGTCGAGAAGATCCAAAAGGCTTCGACCTTCAATCAGGGATTTGATACTACCGAATACCTCGCGAGTGCTCTCGTCGATATGAAGATGCACCTTGCCGGCGACACGCCGATCGACCCCGACAAGTTCGAGCAGGACACGCTCTCGGCCTTGAAAATGCCGAAAGAGATCGTGATGCGGCACAGGCCGACGCAATTCCGGCATATCTTCGGAAGCGACGATTATTCTGCGGGCTATTACAGCTATCTTTGGTCAGATGTTCACTCTGCCGATGCTTTCGAGGCATTCACCGAGGCCGGCGGCCCGTATGACAAGAATGTCGGGGCTCGTTTGATAAAATATGTCTACTCGATCGGCAATACGATCGATCCGCTCGTTGCGTATAAGCTTTTCCGTGGGCACGACGCACGCGTCGAGGCGCTGATGAAGGATCGCGGTTTCCCGATCCCGAAATAGAGCTAGCTCTTTATTCCGAGATTACGCATTCTTCGATACAAATGGCTGCGGTCGACACCCATGTCCTCCGCAGCCTTTGCGACATTGCCGTCAAATTGTGCGAGTTTGTGGCGGATAAAATCACGCTGATAGGCGTCGGTCGCATCCTTGAACTTCTGAAAGCGGAAATGCGCGGTCTCGGCAGCCTCGCCTGAGAGTTCCGGCAGGTCTTCGGGCAAGATCTTGGCATCGCCGGCCATGATGACCACTCGCTCGACCGTATTCTTCAGCTCGCGGACATTCCCAGGCCATACGTATTCCTGCAGCTTTGAGATCGTCGCGTCGGCAAAGGTCTTCGGCTGCTTGCCATAATCCGCGCTAAAACGCCGGTTGAAATGCTCAATAAGCTGCGGCACGTCCTCCGGCCGCTCTCGAAGCGGCGGCACCTGGAACGGGATAACATTCAACCGATAGAAAAGGTCTGCGCGAAAGTCACCGTTTTCGATCAACGAATCCAGCGATTTATTCGTCGCGGAGATCACGCGGACATCGACGGTGATCGGCGTGTTGCTGCCGACAGGCTCGAACCGCTGTTCTTCCAAAACACGCAGCATCTTCGCCTGCACCGTCGCCGACATATCGCCGATCTCATCGAGAAACAGCGTTGCACCGTCTGCGATCTGAAATTTCCCTTTCTTTGCCTTCGTCGCTCCCGAGAACGCACCTTTTGCATGTCCGAAAAGCTCGCTCTCGACCAATTCTTCGGGGATCGCTGCGGAATTTATCTCGACGAATGCCGCTCCTGAGCGATGAGACTGGTCATGGATAGCCCGTGCGACGAGCTCCTTCCCAGTGCCGCTCTCACCGGAAATAAGTACGCGTCCTTCGGTCGGCGCGACGATCGATATCTGTTTGCGAAGCGCACGCATCGCGATCGATTCGCCGACCATTTCGTACTGGGCTCCGAGTTCGCGGCGAAGCTGCTTGTTCGCCTGCTCGAGCTTCCGCTGACGGATCGCGTTCTTTACGGTTACGATCGTGCGTTCAAGACTTAACGGCTTTTCAATGAAATCGAAAGCTCCGAGCTTCGTCGATCGTACTGCGGTCTCGATATTGCCGTGGCCGGAGATCATCACGACCGCCGCATCACTTCCCGCTTCCGAGAGCCGTTCGAGCGTCTCGAGGCCGTCAATGCCGGAACCAAGCCAGATGTCGAGCAGGATGCACGAAAAGGATTTCTGTTTTACCGCCTCGAGACATTCCTCGCCAGACACCGCGGTCGAGACGATAAAATCTTCGTCTTCGAGCACACCGCGAAGCGTCTCGCGGATGCCGAGTTCGTCATCGACAATTAAGATCTTCTCCGGCATAGAAATTTTATGAACCAGGCAGCTCTATCGTAAACTTCGCACCACCGCCCGAATTCGCTGCGGCAAATATGCGGCCTTTGTGCTCGACAATTATCCTTCGTACGATCGCAAGGCCCAAACCCGTCCCTCGTCCCTTCGTAGAAAAATACGGCTGAAATATCTTCGGCAGATCCGAAGGCGCGATACCGTTCCCGTTATCGGCAACCTCCGCAACGACCAGGTCGCGTGCCGCATCGAACCGCGTGCGAACGTCAATGCGCTTTTCCTGCTGTTCGTCCGCGAAGGCTTCGACCGCGTTCTCAATTAGATTAACGAAAACTCGTCCAAGCTGCTCGTCGTCGATCGGAATTTCCGGCAAATTTTCCGAAAGTCGAACATCAAGGTCGATATCGGCGTGCCGCCCCTCGTACGAATTCACGGCCTGCAAGATAGCTTCGTTGACGGAGCCGACGGCGAGTTTAACATCGGGCAAGCGTGCAAAGCGCGAAAATTCATCCACCATCGATTTCAGCGACGCAACCTCGCGAAGGATCGTTTCCGTGCTCTGCTGGACGACCTCGCCGATCGCGGGGCGATCCGGATTCTCGGACGAATGTTCGTTACCGAAACGCTTTGCGATCCGCTCCGCAGAGAGTTGAATCGGCGTCAGCGGATTCTTGATCTCGTGCGCCATTCGACGCGCGACTTCCTGCCACGCGGCAGCACGCTGAGCCGATATAAGCTCCGAAAGGTCCTCGATCACGAGCACGACGCCGCCGCCCGATGGCAATGCGGTCGCCGACAGAGCTGCCATTATCTCACGCCCGATCCCATGTCCGGACAGTGTGATCTGCTCCGCCGCGCGGCCGACGCGTCGGGCTCGATTGAGCAAACGCGTTACGATAAGCGCGCTATCCGCGTCGAAAAGAGATTCGCCGGGCACCTGTGTAACGTTGGGGTCGATATCGTTCAAGATCGCCGACGCCGCCGGGTTTATGCTCGTAACGCGATTCTCAGAATCGAAGGCGACAACGCCCGTCGGCAAGCTCGCAAGGATGGTCTCGATGTATTTCTTCCGCTCGGTCAGCTCCGTTGAGTTTGACGCAAGCGTCGCGGACATCTCGTTGAATGCCGCAACAAGTAGTTCGAGCTCATCTTCGGCAAGCGCGTTCACTTGATAGCCCAAATTGCCGCCCGCGACCTCTTTTGCACCGCCGGCAAGAGCCTGGATCGGGACCGTGATGCCTCGGGCAACGTAGAACGCGATCCATGACGACGCAAAGATCAGCACGAACGTAAGAACACCGAGCGTCAGGAGTCCGACCTGACGGACCGTAACCTGCTTCTCTTTCAGTTCGTCGAACTCACGTAAACTGCTGTCCACGATCTGACTGACGGTCTGCTCGCCAAATGGATCCGGAATGATCACGAGCGTGCGGCCGCCCGGCATTTCCGCCATCGCGACATCGAATCCGCGGCCGTCGCGAAAATTTGCATCCTCGGTCTGCCCGGCGTGGATCGAATCGACGACCTTCGACAGCTCAGCGCGCTGAGAATCAGGAACCTCGCGTTCGTAAGAATCGATCGTACGGCCGTCGCCGGCGACGATCTCGATGTACGAAAGATTTCCCGCGACCGCTACCCGAGCAAGATCATCATTCGTGAGCTTTCGCGTCCCAAATGACGAGGCAAGCATCTGTGCGGATTCATCGAGCTTTGTCGTCCTGTCGCTCAACGAATGTCCTTGCAGCTCACGAGCCTGCCGGACAACGTTCTCAGGTATCTGCGTGAACCAACGCTCGAGAGCACGGTTCATAAAGAGATACGAGAAAACTGCCATTGCGATGATCGGCAAGAGGCTTACTAGAAAGAAATAGAAGAGCAACCTCGTCTTTATCTTCGACCCGAGCTTTAGCGCCTTGCGCTCGCGGGCGAGCTTTACGATGCTTCGAAGGAAAATAAACCCGAAGACGATGAGCGCGATGAAGTTGAACGATGACAGCGCATAAAGAAGAAGCGTGTCGCTCGTCGTCTCGACTGAAAGATTCTTCCAAAGATTCGAGGTTTGCAGGAGGACAAGGAAAATGAAAAGCAGAAGTACGATCGCACCCAGGATCCAGGGTGAAAATCGCTTCTTCTTGGGCTTTTCAGAGGCGTCCATTACGCTTTGGATGTTATCATAAACCGCGCTCAGCCGACCTTAACAACCGAGCGAACTTTTTCTTTTCTTTATGGCGCACCATACTATTTTCTTCGACGACAGCGGCGTTATCCGGAGCGGATGGCGCGCCGCCATTTTTCTCGTCCTGTACGGCGTCCTCGGCATTGCCGTCCAGGCGATCGTCTTCGCTTGCACACGATCCCTGGATCTCGAAAGCATCGATGTGCGGCTACTCACGATGATCGGCCTCGTAGTTGGTTCGATCACCACTGCGGGCGTTGCGTGGTTGTGTGGAAAGTTGCTGGAGAAGCTCCCATTTGCGACGCTAGGTGCCTCGCTGACAGAGGGATGGCTGAGACATTTCCTGATCGGCTCGGCCCTTGGCATTTCGGCGATCGTGGTGGCTCTCGCTCCGGCAGTGGCGTCAGGCTCGCTTCGGTTCACGGTAACTGATGCACCCGGCGGCACGCTGGCGTACCAACTCGCGCTTTCCCTGATCTTTTTCCTGGCCGGTGCGGCCTACGAAGAATTACTTTTTCGAGGCTACGTGCTCCAGACCTTTGCTCGCAGCGGCCTCGCGTGGCTCGCGATCCTGCTCACCTCAGTTCTGTTCGGTGCTTTCCATCTGGCAAACCCGTCGGCAAACTGGATATCGACCGTGAACACCATCCTCGCTGGGATAGTTTTCAGCGTTGCGTATCTCCGTACGCTCGACCTTTGGCTTCCGCTCGGCCTGCATTTTATGTGGAATTTCGCCCAAGGTTCGCTCTTCGGGATCGAAGTGAGCGGGCTGCGCCAATACTCGCCGATCTCGCTACTTGTTGAATCGGACAAAGGACCGATGTGGCTCACAGGAGAGAATTACGGTATCGAGGCCAGCATCGGCTGCACCATCGGCCTTCTGCTTGTGATCGTAGCGATCTATGCGATCCCGGCTCTCCGTCCCGATGAGTACCTAGTCAAGCTTTCGCATCGTAACCGGGACTTCACGCCGCCTGTATCTTAAAGCTGATGTCGGTCGCACGTGCGGAATGCGTGAGCTTACCGACAGAGATAAGATCCACGCCGGCTTCTGCAAATGAACGAACGCGGTCGAGCGACATATTCCCGGAAGCCTCGATCAGAACGTGCGGGTTCATATTCCGAGCCATATCGACGAGCTTTGCAGCCTCTTCGGGGGTTTGATTGTCGAGCATCACGATCTCGGCCCCGGCCTCGATCGCTTCGCGAAGCTGAGCCCAGTTAGTGATCTCAACCTCGACCTTATGAAGGTGTCCGGCGAGATTCCGTGCGGCATTTACCGCCTCCGTGATACCGCCGGCGAGGGCAATGTGGTTGTCCTTGATCAAGATGCCGTCATCGAGGCCCAAACGATGGTTCTTGCCGCCGCCGACGACGACCGCATATTTTTCGAGCATTCGCAGGCCGGGCGTCGTTTTCCTGGTGTCAACGATCGCCGCACCGGTGCCTTCAACCGCTTTGACGAATTGCCTCGTCAAGGTCGCAACGCCCGATAAACGCTGAAGAATATTGAGCGCGACCCGTTCGCCCGTAAGCAAGACATCTGCAAAGCCGTTCAGCGTTCCAATGACCGTTCCTTCTTCGACCTCGTCGCCTTCGTTGAATGTCGATTCGATCTCAGGTGAATCCGGATCGAGGTGGAAGAACACCGCTTCGGCAACGTCAAGGCCGCAGACGACCATGTACTCCTTTGCCAGGAACCTGCCGCTGCCCATCTTGTCGGACGGAACGCAAGAACGCGTTGTGATGTCGCCTCGGCCGATATCTTCGGCAAGGAACTGGCCGATCGACGCCATCAATTCACTGCTGTCGAGCATATTCATAAATGACAATCATACGTTACGAAAAAACAGTGTCAATGACCGCCGGTTTCGATTGACACTTGCGCGGTTTCGGGCTACGCTCTTCCGTCGCTAAAAATGACACTGAGACCAACCTAATCGGAGAACACCATTCTATGCGCCATGCCGCAACTCTTTTGATCGTCGCTGCCGTCCTTTTCACCGCAGCATTTGCCTGTAATATGAGCACCGCGAACCTTAGCAGCCTGAAAACAGGCAAGGATCCGGATGCTAAGAACGAAACCTCGAAGTATGCCGCCGGAGACACGATCTACGCTGTCGCTGAGGTTTCGAATAACCCTGGGAAAGTAAAGGTAAAGATGTATATCCAGGTCGAGAATATGGCCGGCGTAAAGCCCGGCACTGTCATTGACAACAGCGTCGTTAATCTCGATATCAATGGCGATGCCGTCGCAAAGTACAAGTACGAAACCGTCTCCGACACGGCGGGCGGCACCTTCAACATCGTCGCCGAAATGTACAACGAGAACGGCGAGAAGAAGGATTCGAAGGCTCAAACAGTGACCGTCGCTCCCGGATCGTCTTCATCACCCGACGAAGATTAACTTAGCCCCTTCGGCAAATAGACTCGAGCTTGTCCATCTTAACGACAAGACAAGCTCGGGCTCTTTGGCTAATCAGTCCAAAGATTCGATGTTTTGAGTAAGTGCTGCGGTCTGTTGCTCGATCTCAGCCTTTCGCTCCCGCAACGCCTCAACCTTCTCTGCCGGTGCCTTTTCGACGAAACTCGCATTTGAAAGCTGGCCGTTGAGACGTTCGAGTTCAGTGTTGAGCTTAGCGATCTGATTCCGGAGCCTTTCGCGTTCTTTGGCAAAATCGATCAGGCCTTCAAGCGGGATCGCAACCTCTGCACCGCCCGAAAGGACTGCCTTCGCCGACGCCTTCGGAACCGAAAGAGAATCGGAGAGAACTAGCTCGCTTGCTCGGGCAAGCTTCAGTATCTGCTCTTCGTTCGCCGCAAAAATATCGCGAAGGTCGCTGTTTCCCGCAACATGCACAACGAATTTGATAGATGGCGAGATATTCATCTCGGCACGAATATTGCGGACCTTCGTGATCAACTCGATGACCGCCGAAACCTCGTTCTCGGCGGCACTGTCAAAGAATCGCTCGTCGCCTTTCGGGAAATCCGCGAGCATGATCGTCTGCTCGGCACTAACGTACGCCGGATTATGCAAGCTATTCCCGACGCCCGGCAGCTTTTGCCACAATTCCTCCGTAAGGTACGGCATAAACGGGTGTAGAAGCCGCAGAGCCTGCTCCAACACCGAAAGGATGAACGAGCTCGCCTCTGCGTCCCCGCTCGTGATCTCGTCCTTCTTGAGTTCGATATACCAATCGCAGAAATCGTCCCAAAAGAAATGATAGAGGAGCGAGACGGCCTCGTGATACTGATACGTTTCTAGAGCCTTGTTGACCGCCTGCGACGTTCGCATCAGCCGCGAGAGCACCCAGCGATCCGCCGCAGCCATTGAACTGACCGCCGCCGGATCGAAAGGCCGGATCGACGCATTATCAGAATTCAACAGGCAGAACCGCGTCGCATTCCAGATCTTGTTCGCGAAATTGCGGTAGGTTTCGATCAGCAGGTCGTTCCACTTGATGTCAGCGCCCGTCGCGATCGAAGCAAGGTAAATTCGCGTGGCATCAACGCCGAATTTATCGAACATCTCGATCGGATCGACGCCATTGTTTCGCGACTTCGACATCGGCTTGCCGTCCTTGCCGAGAACGGTTCCCGTAACGACGACGTCGCTGAACGGGATCTTGCCGGTAAATTTCTTTGTGAGCATCACCATTCGCGACACCCAAAGGAATATGATGTCGCGCCCGGTTACGAGAACATCGGTCGGCAGAAATTTGTCGAGGTCGGGCGAATCTGTTACGCCGCCTTTGCCGGTCCACCCAAAGGGTGAGAAAGCCCACAGTCCGCTCGAAAACCATGTATCAAGCACGTCCTGATCCTGCCGCAATTCCTTGCCGCCTGCCTTTTCGCGTGCTTCGGCCTCGGTCATCGCAACGAAGACATTTCCCTCGTCGTCGTACCACGCAGGGATCTGATGGCCCCACCAAAGCTGGCGCGAGATCGTCCAATCCTTCAAGCCTTCGAGCCACGTCGTATAAACCTTTTCGTGCGGGACCTGCGGGAAGAAATGCGGCACGCTATCGCCGCGCATCACCGCAAGCGCGATGTCACGCATCTCGTCCATTTTGACGAACCATTGCTCACTTAGGATCGGTTCGACGATCGTCTTGCAGCGTTCGCAGATCGGCAGCGTGATCTCGTAATCCTCGATCTTTTCGAGTAAACCGAGTTCCTCGAATCTCGCAATGACCTTTTCGCGAGCCTCGAAGCGGTCTAGTCCCTCGAAGTCCGCGCCGGCGGCCGCATTCATCCGTCCTGCCTCGTCCATCAGGAGCAGTTGTTCGAGTCCGTGCCTTTCGCCGACGAGATAATCGTTCGGGTCGTGCGCCGGTGTGATCTTCACGGCGCCGGTACCGAATTCCGCATCGACGTAGTCGTCTGCGATGATCGGTATCTCGCGATTCGCAAGCGGCAGCTCGATCATTTTTCCGATGAGATCGGCGTATCGCTCATCGGACGGATTGACCGCCACCGCCGTATCGCCGAGCATCGTTTCGGGACGCGTCGTTGCTACTGTTAGCGTTGCCGAGGTGCCTTTGATCGGATAACGCAGGTGATAAAGTTTGCCGTCTTTTCGCGTCTCTTCTTTTACCTCGAGGTCGGAGAGAACGGTCTTGTCCTTCGGGCACCAGTTCACAATTCGGAGCCCGCGATAGATATTTCCCTCCTCATAAAGTGAGACGAACACGCTGCGGACGGCGACCGAAAGATCCTCGTCCATCGTAAAACGCTGCCGCGACCAATCGACCGACGCGCCTTCGCGTCGCATCTGTTCGGTGATCGTGTTGCCGTATTTCTCTTTCCAGTCCCATGCACGACGCACGAATTCATCGCGGCCGATATCGAGCGGCGATTTGCCTTCATCCTTGCGAAGCTGTTCGACGACCTTCCGCTGGACGGAAATGCCTGCGTGGTCGGTTCCCGGCAGCCAGAGAGTACGAAATCCCTGCATACGCTTCCAACGCGTGAGGACGTCCATCAAAGTGTGCTGAAGCGCGTGCCCCATATGCAGGCTGCCCGTCACGTTCGGCGGCGGGATCACGATCGAGTAGCTCGGTGCCGACTCATTCTCATTGATCTCAGGAGCAAAGAATCCGTTCTCTTCCCAGGTCTTGTATCGGCCCTCGGCGGTCTTTGGGTCAAATGCCTTAGCTAGTTCCATAAAAGCGTCCAAAAATACTAATTCTAAAACAAGATAGGGCGGTTTACAGCATCGGCTGAAAACCGCCCTTCACGATCCAACGAATTCGCGGTCAATGCCGCTTGCTTTCCTCGTCCAAGGCTTCGCGAATGAGCTTTTCTGCGATCCGCGGCACTGCCTCGCGTGCGGCCTCACGAACAGCTTTCTCCGAGAGCCTGTCCATAACGCGCTGAGCGATCGCCTCTATCAACGCCGGCGGGAATGTGGCTTCGGGATAGTTTGAAACGTCAGAAGTTGGAGGAGCTTCTGGTGCGGCGTCGGCAAGCTCGGATTCAACCGCTTTCGATTCCTCCGCTACGGGCGGCGTATTCGCGGCAACATCCTTGAAAGGATCGATGTCCTCGACCGCCACCTCCGGATCCTCGATAGTCGGGAAGTCCGCGCGCGGTGGTACCGCAGGCCCCTCGAACCTTAAGGTATCGATCAGCTCATCGTCTGCCGCGGCAAAGTCGTAAACGCGGGTCAGAGCATCCTCACCCGTCAAAAGCGGTGCAACCTCAAGCTGCGGCTCTGGTGCGATACGTTCCGGCGGCTCTTCTGCCAGGACAAACGGTTCGTGCGGCACGAGCGTCTGCACCTCCGGAGCTGCATCCATCTGGCGTGTGAGCTCACCGAGCTCGTGATTCAGCTCCGCGACCGGATCTGCGGGTTTCGGACCGTCGAGCGTTTCTGCCGGCACGCCGCCGTCAACGTCCGGCTCGGGGAAGGAATTCGCGATGAGCTCGTCCGGCTCCGGCACCGAAGAGCTGGCGTCTCCGAACTCCTGTGCGATCTCGCTCTCGACCTCGATATCCGAGTCGTCCTCGACGATCGAATCTGCATAGAGGCTTTCAATGTCCTCGGTCTCGAACTGCTGAACCTCGCGAAAATCCTTGACCGCGAGAAGTTCACCCACCTTTGTAACGACATCTCGGAGCGACTGAAAAGGCTTAGTGAAATAATGATCGGCACCGACTCGCGATGCCTCACCGGGGTCGAACGCTTCGAATGAGCCGACGACAAGTATCACCGGGATCGTCCGCGTCGAATCATCGCCCTTGATCATCTCGCAAAGTTGATAACCGCCAAGTCCCGGCATATTGACATCTGCGATGACGCAGTCCGGCGAGATCTCGACGAACTTCTCCATCGCGGAATTACCGTCGCCGACGGTCGTCACGTCGTAACCCTCCTCGGCAAAGGTGAGTTCGATGACTTTGCGAATGGCGACCGAATCATCGGCCAATAAGAGTTTTACTTTTTCCACAGGTGATTCTTATCGTAAAGGCTTCCGTCAAAAGCGCGAGTGTCGGACGGGCTGCATTCGATGCAATATCTTAGCAGATTTTTTTGCGTGCTAGTTAGACTACATACGGGCGCGTATAAGGTCGATCGCAAGTTCGAGTGCCGCAGCCATATTCTCGGCGTCGGCAATACCTTTTCCGGCAATGTCATACGCGGTCCCGTGATCGACCGACGTTCGCAGCACCGGAAGCCCAAGCGTTACATTAACGGCACGGTCGAACGCGGTCGTCTTTACAGGGATCGTCGCCTGATCGTGATACATTGCGATCACCGCATCAAATTTCCCCCGCAATGCGTTAAAGAACACCGTATCCGCCGGATGCGGACCGGAAACATCAATGCCCTCCGCCTGACATTCCTCGATCGCAGGCACGATCCTTTCGCTCTCTTCGCGGCCGAACATTCCGCCTTCAGAAGCGTGTGGGTTGATCCCGGCAACAGCGATGCGAGCCTTGCGTCTAAGAAGCTTCCCAAATTCACGATCGCAGAAGCGGATCAGCTTCGCGACACGCTCTGCCGTCACAAACGCGATCGCCTCGGTCAGCGGCAGATGTGTTGACATCAGAGCAACACGCAACGATCCTGCGAAAAAGCTCATCGCGAATTCTTTTGTATCAGTAAGGTGAGCGAGGAATTCCGTGTGACCCGGAAAATCGAAGCCGGCAAGCTTGATCGCATTCTTGCTGATCGGGGCCGTAACTATCGCATCGATCTTGCCCTCTTTCCAAAGTTCGACCGCGCGAACGATATTCTCGGCTGCTGCCTTGCCGGTCAAAGCAGAAGCAGCCCCGTAAACGATATCTTGCGGGAGATTCGCGAGGTCCTCGATCGCGACCGTGTCCAAAACCGAAGGACCTGCAAAACGAGAGGCGACGGCTCGTAAATGAGCGGCGTCGCCTACAAGAATAATTTCGGCTGCATCGCGAAGTTTCGCGTCCCCGAGGGCCTTGACCGTAACTTCAGGCCCGATACCTGCGGCATCTCCGGTCGTGATCGCGATTCGCGGCTTCAACGTCATAGCCTGATTATCGGCAATTTCCGTCAAAAACCGTAATGCGGCTAGTCCGCCTGACGGCGAAGGAACGTCGGTGTTTCGAGGTCGGCACTGCCGAGGGCCTCCGGGATCGGTGCGAAATTCGCACGTGCATTCGCCGCAACCGCAACTGCCTCGACCACCTTCGGCGAAGGAAGCGAAACGGACGCCGCGGTATCGAAACCGGTCGCGATGACCGTGATCTTGATCTCGCTCGCCATATCGTCCTTGATGACGCTGCCCCAGATGATGTCGGCGTTGTCGTCAGCTTCGTTCTCGATCATTCCGATAGCATCCTCGACCTCGCTAAGGATCATATCCGGCCCGCCGGTGACATTGATGAGTGCGGCTTTTGCACCCTTGATCGAATTCTCTTCGAGCAGTTTGTAATCAAGAGCAGCGCGCATCGCTTTTGATGCAGCCTCTTCTCCCTCGCCACGGCCAACGCCCATCAGAGCGACGCCTTTCCCGCGCATTACGGAGGTAACGTCCGCAAAATCAAGATTAATGATGCCCGGCGTCATAATGAGGTCGGTTATTCCCTGCACTGCCTGCAAGAGAACATCGTCAGCCCGCCGGAATGCATCGAGGATCGTGATCTTCTCTTCGACCTCGCGAAGCTTTGAGTTCGGGATCGTGATGAGCGTATCCACAACGCCTCTCAGGTCCGCAAGGCCTTCTTCGGCCTGCGTCATTCTGCGGCGGCCTTCGACCGTGAAAGGTTTTGTAACGACCGCGACCGTCAAGGCTCCGAGTTCCGTCGCAAGCGATGCCACGACAGGTGCCGCACCGGTTCCCGTTCCGCCGCCCATACCTGCGGTAACAAAGACCATATCCGAACCTTCAAGCACGTCGAGGAGCTTTTGATGATCTTCGAGTGCGGCGGCCCGGCCGATCTCAGGGTTCGAACCTGCGCCGAGCCCGCGTGTGGACTTTGTGCCGAGCTGGATCTTCATCGGAGCTGCCGACGCATCAAGCGCCTGCAGGTCCGTATTTGCCACGATGAATTCGACGCCTTTGATGCCGGCCTCGATCATTCGATTCACCGCATTGCCTCCGCCGCCGCCAACGCCGATCACTTTGATCCGCGCACCGGTAATTGGCGGTTCATCAATAAACATTTTGATCCCTGTATTGCTCACTTGCAGGCCATCCTCCTAAGGTCGAATCAGCTAAACTTTCAGAATTGTCGTTTGGGAACGCGAGTCCTTAAGCACTTAAACCGTCGCAACTAGATGTAGTGCTGACGGCTAAAAAGCATACAACGATTGGTGATAAAAAGCCAATCGAAATTTAGCATTTATTTAATTTTTTTTCTTAATCCGTCGAACCAATCGGCTACGCGGCGTACGGTACCGCGTCCGTGGGAGTTCTCATCGCGAAGGGCAGAACGGTATGAGAAGCTTGCCAGGCCGCAAGCTACGGCCCAGGCGGGAGTTTGCACCTGTTCAATGAGGCCGCCAAAGAGGTGTTTTTCGGGAAAGCCGAGCCGCGTCGGAGCGTCAAAAACCTGCTCGGCGATCTCGCAAAGCCCGCGGACCATCGACCCGCCGCCGGTGAGGACGACGCCGCTCGAAATTTGAAGCGGAACCTTTCGCGTCTCGCGGGCAATGTGTTGGAGCAATTCAACGGCGCGCGGTTGCATGATGTCGGCAAGGATCTCTTTTGAGAGGCCGCGCTTTTCGCTGCGGCCAACAGGTAGGATCTCGATCACTTCGTGTCGTTCGTCATCATCGAGCAGGAATCCCGCCACGCACCCGAAATCATGCTTGATCTCGTTCGCCTGAGGGATCGAAACCCGCAATCCGACCGCAATATCCTTTGTGAAATGCGTGCTGCCGAACGGAAACACCGCCGTATGCTGCACGGCCCCGCGCGTATAGATCGTAAGATCCGTTAGCTCTGCTCCGAAGTTCACCACGGCGCAGCCATATTCACGATCGTCGTCGGTTATCGAGCTTTCCGCAGCGGCGAGAGGTTCGAGGACGCTTTGTTCGATGTCGAGGCCCGCTCGTTCGACAGCCTTTGCTAAATTTTGCTTCCCTGCGCTGGGACTTGTTACGACGTGAACGCGTGCCTCAAGCCGCGAACCTGTCATACCGATCGGCTCGATGATACCGTCCTGCCCGTCGATGATAAATTCCTGCGGAAGGCGGTCAACGATCTCCCATCCCGGCTGTAGCGGCATCGCGCTCGCGGAATCGATCGCACGCTCGATATCGTCCTCTGAAATTTCCTTATTCGCACCTGCTACGGCAACGACTCCGGCTTTGTTCTCACCTTGGAAGTGTTCCCCGGAAAAGTTGACAGTTGCCGACTCGATCTCAAGCCCGCTTACGCGCTCAGCCTCGCCGACCGCCTTGCGGATCGCATCGGCGACGGCCTCGGTCGACGTAACGATCCCGCGACGCATTCCACGCGATTCCGCCTCGCCGACACCAATGATATTCAGCTTGCCGTCGTCCGCCGGTTCCGCGACGATACAGCGCACACGGCTAGTGCCGACATCGAGGCCAATTGCATGTATGTCATTACTCATCAGAGGTTTACGCTAGACAGTATAAACTAATTGTTTAAGTATTCAAGTATGGGATATATGCCCGCCGCATTCACGGCCTGAACCTTTTCGCCTTTGCCCGCAACTGCTTCGAGCGCGGCCTTAAGTCCTTTTGCGAGGTTATCCTTTGCCAGCAGAACATTGATCGGACGGCCACTGTCCTCGACGACCGCGTTCGGTTCGCGTAGGTTCGCAAGATTCACTTCCTTAACGCGTTTCGCAAGGCCAAAATCCTTCCAATCTTCGACCATCTTCCGATAAAGCTTTATCCGTGCGAGATTGTCTTCGAGGGCGTTCGCTGATTTCGATCTGTCCCAACCGCGCATCGCAAAAGGCAGGTCGGGCTCAGGCTTCGTCACCGGGGCAAGGAACATTCCGGTTTCATCGACCAGCTGATCGCCGTTATCAAGCCGCACGATCGCAACAGGCACGCGTTCCACAACCTCTACGCGGATCCCCGACGGAAGCGCCTTTGAGACCGACGCCGTCTTTACGAACGGGAGCGTCTCGATCTTCTGCCTTATGGCGGCGATGTCGCTTTCCCAAACGCCGGTCTTTTCCGAGCCAGCGAGAACGATCTTTTTGATGTCGTCAGCAGACGCGCGATCTGTCCCGACGACACTAACAGCCTTCAGATCAAAGAATGAGGAATTCACCGCTGAGCGGTACGCACTGAGAGCAAGAAAGCCGATACCGCCAAGCAGCAAGCCCACGACGACAAGGCCGATTATCGCCTTGCCGAGCCGCTCGCCGGAAGCCGGGTCGGTATTCGACCGTCTGGCCTTTTTCTTTGTACGGCTGCTTTTTAGACTGCTCTTACGCTTTGGCATTTGCTTCCCGCTTAATTCTAGCAACGATCTCGTCCGAGAGGCGAGTAACTGTTCCCGCACCGAGAGTAATTACGAGATCGCCGGGCAGGAGTTCCGGCACGACACGGTCAGTAGCCTTCTCTATGTCGCCAATGTATGTCACATTCTTGTGCCCAAAACGCTTTATATTCTCAGTCAACACCTCGGCAGTTATGCCTTCGATCGGCGTTTCGCTTGCAGCATAAATATCGAGCACAAAAAGGACATCCGCGTTGTTGAATGCAACAACGAAATCGTCCATCAGCTCTTGCGTGCGCGTATAGCGGTGCGGCTGAAAAATAACAACGGTTCGGCGTCCGGTAGCGGCATTCTTTGCGGCTCCGAGAGTTGCGAGGATCTCTGTCGGATGATGCCCGTAATCGTCGACGACGGTGATGCCGTTTGCTTCGCCCTTAAATTGGAAGCGCCTGTCCGCATTCTTGAACGTCTTGAAGGCTTCGACGATCGTCTCGAAAGGAATGTCCATTTCCAGGGCAACGGCCGTCGCAGCAAGTGCGTTATAAACATTGTGTTTCCCCGGAACGGGAAGATGTATCTCGCCTAAGACCTTGTCGCCACGCCACACCGTAAAACTCGAACCGAATTCGCTGTCGTATCGGATTTCGTGGCCCGAAACATCGGCTTGGGCAGTCATTCCGTAGGTAACGCGGCGGCGTTTGATGTGCGGGATGATGAGCTGGACGTTCGGGTCGTCAAGACAGATGATCGCCGCACCGAAGAATGGAACCTTGTTCACAAAGTCTGTAAAGCATTGAACGACGTCTTCCATTCCCTTGTACGATTCCATATGCTCTTTGTCGATGTTCGTAACGACGGCGATCGTCGGATAGAGCATAAGAAAAGAGCGGTCGCTCTCATCGGCCTCGGTAACGAACCACTCTGAGGTTCCCAGGCTCGCGTTCGAGCCAAGCTTTTCGACGATACCGCCGACAACTGCCGTCGGATCGATCCCGGCGTGGCCGAGGATCGTTGCGACCATCGATGTCGTGCTTGTCTTACCGTGAGTTCCCGAAACCGCAACGGCATACGGTTTAAGTACCATTAACTCCGCAAGCATTTCTGCTCGCGGGATCACCGGGATACCATGCTCTTTCGCATAGAGGATCTCCGGATTGTCGTCCTTTACCGCCGACGAATAAACGACCACTTGAGCATCGCCGACATTCTCTGCGGCGTGTCCTTCAAAAAACTTCAGGTTAAAGGTTTTGAGCAATCTTTCCGTGTTAGGGCTGCACCGAAGGTCCGAACCGGAAACCGAGAACCCCAAACTCAACAATACTTCGGCAATACCGCTCATTCCGATACCGCCGATACCGACAAAATGAATTTTCCTTACGTGTCTGAACATTAAGAATATCTAATTATTTTTTTGCTAACTCTTCGATTATATCAACGGTTGCGGCCGCCGCATCAGGCCGCGCAAGTTTTCTTGCTGAACGCGACATTTCGACGAGCCGAGCAGGCTCGCGTCGGAGTCCATCGATCTTGTCTGCGAGCGCCTGTCCGTTCAAATCGCTTTGCAAGATCATCTCCGCAGCTCCCGCACGAACAAGAGCCTCGGCATTTTTCCTCTGATGGTCGTCAGCCGCGGTCGGCAACGGGATCATTATCGCAGGCTTTCCCGCAGCCGCAACTTCAGCGCAGGTCGTTGCACCCGCACGGCAAATTATCAGGTCAGCTTCGCGAAATGAATCGACCATGTTCGTGATATACGGGAGAACTTTGACGTCCCAACCCGCAGTTTCGTACGCCGACGACACCGTCTCTCGATCTGCTTCACCGGTCTGATGCACGATCGAGTAAGCGTCTTTGTCTAAAAATTCCGTTGCTGCGGTAACTGCGCGATTTATCGCCTGCGAACCTTGCGAACCGCCGAAAACGAGCAGGCGCAGAGGTTTTTGCGGCTCTTCGAATTCGATCTCGAAAAACTCATCGCGCACCGGATTGCCCGTAACCGTCGCTTTCTTGCCGAAGAACGGCACTGCCTCCTCGAACGTCAATGCAGCCTTATCGACAAATTTTGCGAGCTTTCGATTCGTAAAACCAGGCAGCGCGTTCGAATCCATTACGAGCGTCCTGCGTCCCATCAACGCTGCGGTAAGGAGAACAGGTCCGGAAACATACCCGCCGGCTCCGATCACGACGTTCGGCCGATAGTCGCGGATCAACTTCCAGGCTTCCAGGAAACTCTTCGGCAGGATCATCATTCCGCGGACCTTACCTTTCAATCCGACGTTCTTCAAGCCGGCGCTCTTGATAACGGAGAGTTGGAAACCATTCTCCGGGACGATTCGAGTCTCGAGGCCTTTTGCAGTTCCTACGAAAAGAACCTCCGACGTCTCATCGCGGCGCATCAGTTCCTTCGCAACTGCGATTCCCGGATAGATGTGGCCGCCGGTCCCGCCGGCTGCTATAAGGACTCTCGGCATAATATTTACCTGCGACGGGCCGCGGCCTTGCGGCGTGTCGATGTGGCTTTCTCGGGTGTGCCGGCAAAACGCGAGATGCTCAGCAAGATACCGACAGCGACCAGCGAGACCACGACCGACGAACCTCCATAAGAAATGAACGGCAGCGGGATTCCCTTTGCCGGAAGTATCGAGATCACGACGCTGATGTTAAAAAGCGCCTGAACGATCAGGCCTGTGATCAAACCGATGCCAAGCAGCATCCCGAATCGATCCGGCGCGAGCATTGCCGCCCGAGTTCCGCGCCAAAAAAGAAGTGCAAAGGCGAGCACGACAGCCAAAGTTCCGATCAAGCCTAATTCTTCGCCGACGACCGAAAAGATAAAGTCAGAATAAGGATACGGTAAATAGAAAAGCTTTGCCTGCCCTTGCGCAAAACCTTCACCGAATACGCCGCCCGAACCGATCGCATAAAGCGACTGCACGACCTGATAGCCCGCATCGTCCGAATACTTGAAAGGATCGAGAAACGCCATAAGGCGAGCGACCCGCCACGGAGCAAAGATCAATGCCGCGGCCCCAACGACCACCATTGCGGCAGCGACGCTTGCAATGTGCATTATCTTCGCACCGGCCGCAAAATAGACCGCGGAAAAGACAGCACAAAGGACCATCGTCGTCCCAAGGTCCTTTTCCGCCATCACGAGTCCCGCAAGGAGAAGCAGGCCGAGTACACACGGGATCACCGTTTCCTTTATCTCACCAACGGTATTCTCGTTCTTTGTCAGGAACCACGCAAGAAAGATCGGCAAAGCGAGTTTTGCGATCTCCGAAGGCTGAATGGAAAACCCACCGAAACGGATCCAACGTTTCGCTCCGTTGATCGCCGGGAAGAAGAAAACGGCGATCAGCATCAGCGAAGTTATTGCCAAAATTGCGTAAACGACGCCGCGATTATTCAGAATTCGATAGTCAAAACGGCTGATGATGAACATCAGCCCGATGCCGACAAGCGCGAACGTCAGTTGCTTGTAGAGATAGCCGTACTGGCTCGTCTCCTGGCTTTCGCGAAAGGCGATCATCGCCGACGCGCTGAAAACCATCATCGTGCCGAACAGAGCGAGCCCCGCTGCGAGCACGAACATGAACCAATCCGTCTTCCCCTCTTCCGCCACGCTAGTTCGCTGAATGCCTCCTTGCCTTAAGGCCGTGGACCGCCTGCTTGAACTTTGTGCCGCGTTCCTCAAAGCTCTTGAACATATCAAAGCTCGCGCATGCCGGAGCGAGCAGTACGGAATCGCCCGTTTGGGCTGCCGAAAAGCCTTCGGCAACGGCGTCTTCGAGGCTTGCAACCTTTAGAATGTCGGCCTCGCCTGCAAGCTGCGATTCGATGTTGTCGGCATCTTCGCCGAGGACGATCACGCGCCGGACCTGCTGCCGGATCAGCGGGATCAGCGGAGCATATGGAGCGTTCTTCCCGCGGCCGCCGAGGATGAGTATCGTTTTGCCGGCGTCTTCGCTGAGCGCACTCAGTGCTTTCGTAGCCGCATCGACCGAAGTAGCTTTTGAATCGTTATAAAAGCGGACACCGTCGATCTCTTCGACGAATTCGATCCGATGCTCGACGCCCTTGAACTCTGCAACGGCCTTGCGGATCGTCGCAATATCGACACCGCAAGTTATCGCTGCGGCGAAAGCGGCAAGCACGTTCTCGACATTGTGAAGCCCTCGGAGAAAGATCTCGTCTCGTGTCGTCAAGACAGTTCTCTCGCCGCCAAGCGAACTTACGAGTTCGCGGCCGCTCAAGAAAACGCCGTCTTCCAATTCCTTCTCAACGCTGAATTTTATGACCTTTGCCCTGAGGCCGTCCGGCCATTCATTCGTAACCGAATTGTCCGCATTCAGGATCGCCGTGTCTTCCGGCCGCTGATTCATAAAGATGCGGTGCTTCGCGGCCGCGTAGTCAAAAAACGAATCGTATCTGTCCAAATGATTTGGCGTAACGTTCAGGCAAAGTGCAACGTCGCAGCGAAAATCCACGATCGTCTCGAGCTGAAAACTCGACAGCTCGACGACCGTCCAACCGTCGTCCCGCGAGCTTTCGACAAGATCGAGCAGCGGCGTCCCGATGTTCCCGCCGACCTGCGTCGGCAAGCCGCTCGTCTTTAGAATTTCGCCTATTAACGCGGTTGTCGTTGTCTTGCCGTTGGAGCCCGTGATCCCGACGATCTTTCCTTTCAAAAAACGATACGCAAGCTCGACCTCGCCGATGACCTCGCCATCTTTTCTATCAACATAGCGTGCGGGCAAGGTAGTTTTCGGGACGCCGGGAGAGATAACTACGAGGTCGATCTGGTCGAGCAGCCAGCCCGGCAGATCGCCGCCGATAAGCCCGACCGTGTGCGAGGCCTTTAGGTCGCGAGCGTCTTGCGACCACGTCTCGACGGCCTTCTTATCATGAAGCGCAACGGTCGCGCCTCTCTCCGCGAGGAATTTCGCGGAGGCGATGCCCGACTTTCCGGCACCGAGAACCAAAGCTTTTCTACCTGAAAGTTCCATTTGAGAGAATCATGCGGGAACAGAAACCGTGCGGTTGGCCGCAGAGCATCCGCACCGAAGAAACTGAACCTCTTTTTGCAGCGCGCTACCTAAGCTTCAGCGTCGATAGGCTGAGGAGCGCGAACAAGATCGCAACGATAACAAAACGAAACACGATCTTCGGCTCCTTCCAGCCGGACATCTGAAAATGATGATGCAGCGGCGCCTGCAGGAAGATGCGTTTTCCAACGCCGGTACTTCGCTTCGTGAACTTAAAGTACGAGACCTGCACCATCACCGAAAGTGCTTCGATAATAAAAATACCGCCGATGAACGGCAGCAAAAATTCCTGCTTCGTCAATATCGCGACCGTTCCGAGAGCACCGCCGATCGCGAGGCTTCCGACGTCGCCCATAAAAACTTCTGCCGGCGGCGAGTTGAACCACAGGAACCCGAGGCTCGCGCCGACCATCGCACCGCAAAAGACGGTCAATTCGCCCGAAGATGGATTGAACGTAAGGTCGAGATAGTCTGCCCAACGCTTGTCGCTTCCGACATATGTGAGCGCGGTCAGAGCCGACATCGCGATGAACGTTACGCTGGTTGCAAGGCCATCGAGGCCATCGGTCAAATTCACGGCATTCGACGATCCCAAAAGGATGAACACCATAAAGACCAGATAAATGCCCGCGGGAATAACGCTGATGCCGGTCGGAGATGCGGTCTCCTTTATGAACGGAATGCTCAGATTCCACGAGTAGCTCGTAAAGTAGTAAAGAACTCCGAAAACGGCCAACGCCGTGATCAACTGTCCAAACAGCTTCTGCTTGCCCGTTAGCCCGAGGCTGCGTTTCTTTACGATCTTGATATAGTCGTCCGCAAAGCCGATCGCGGCAAACGCAGTCGTTGCACCGAGCGCAAGCCAAAGGTAAACGCCGTCAAGCCTTGCCCAAAGCAGTGTCGAGAGAATGACCGCACCGATGATAAGCACTCCGCCCATCGTCGGTGTACCTTTTTTTGCCTGGTGTTCTTCGGAGAGTTCCTCGCGGATCTCCTGCCCGACGTTCAGGTCGCGAAGCTTTCGGATCGCGTACTTGCCTAAAAAGAGCGAGAGAAGAAGGGCCGTGATCGTCGCCCACGCAGTTCGAAAAGTAACGTATTGAAAAACGTTGAGAACCTTATAGAAATACGGCGAATCCGGCGCGGCACCGAACGACCTGTAAAGGAATTGGTAGAGCAGATGAAAGAGCATTTTCGATCAGCAAGCGGACATCTAGGACGCGGCCGCACTATTGCCCTCCAGCTCAAATTTTTCGAGAAGCGCGTCGATGACCTTTTCCGTTCGGACGCCGCGCGAACCTTTCACTAAAACGACGTCGCCCTCGCGGACCGCTTCGCAAAGCATCTTTCCGGCCTCAACAGAATCCGCAGCGAAATTGGCATCCTCAATGCCGCCTTCCTTTGCCCCCGCGACAAGCTCATTCCCGAACCCTCTCACGCCAACAAAGACGTCGATCCCGAGCTTCGCAATGTCTCCGCCAACACGGTGATGGATCGCGGCGGCGTCCTGGCCAAGCTCGAGCATCTCGCCTGCAACGACGACCGTTCGTGCACCCTTCGGAGCTGAATCACAAAGCATCGAGACCATCGAGAGAAGCGCATCCGGATTCGAATTGTACGAATCATTCACGACGACAAAGCCTTTCTTGAATCGCAGGATCTCGCCTCGTTGCGGCGGTGCCGCAACCTTCGAGAGCGACGCTGCTATCTCGGCCACGGTCATTCCAAAACTGTGCCCTGCCGATGCCGCAGCAAGTGCGTTGAGAATGTTGTGACGGCCATTCAGAGGAAAAGCTACGCGTGCGGTCTCCTCGCCAACGGAGAGCGTGAATGTCGTCTCTCCGAAGCCTTTCACCTCGATCTCGGAAGCTCGCACGAATGCTTCATTCTCGATGCCGTAAGTTACGACCTCGCCTTTTGCGAACGACGCCATAGCCGCAACTCGTTTATCATCAGCATTTAGCACCGCAGTGCCGCCCGGTTTCATCCCTTCGACGAGTTCGGCCTTTGCGGCTGCGATCGCTTCTATCGACCCAAGATGTTCGAGGTGCACCGGCAAAACATTAAGCTCGATCGCAACGTCAGGAGGCGTGATCCTGCACAACCGCGCGATCTCGTGCAGCGGCGTGGACATTCCCATTTCGAGCACCGCAACGTCGAAGTCAGGTTCTTTTGCAAGCCTGAGAACGGTCAGCGGATGGCCAAGCCCGTTGTTGAAATTTTTAATGTTGCGAAGTACCTTTCGGCCCGACGAAGCAAGAACGTGAGCGGTCAGCTCCTTTGCCGTTGTCTTCCCTGCGCTTCCCGTTACCGCGACGACGGGCTTGTTCCATTCCAGGTAAACAGCGTGGGCAAGAGCCTGGAGAGCAGCGATCGAGTCATCGACGAATATCAGTCGGTCGCGAAACTCCTCAAGCTCTCCTCGATGTTCTTCATATCGATCCGCTCGAAGGACGCACGCCGCCGCACCGGCTTCAAGAGCCGTGCGTGCAAAGGCAGTGGCATCGTCGAACTCACCGTTAAAGCCGTTGTTCTTATATTCCGGCTGCGAGAGCGCAAAAAAGACATCGCCCGCCTTTACCTCTCGCGAATCGATAACAAATGTATCAACCTCACATTCCGGCAACGACGGGCAAGCCTCGGGCGCCTTTCCGTTGATGGATTCAATTAGTTTTCCTAGCTTCAAGTCTTCTTTTTGCTCGCGTCAGTTTTCTTTTTCTCGTTTCGCGCAGTGCGATCGTCCGGAACCTCTTTTTTAACGGCCGGTGCGGCCTTTCCCGGCTTTGCGGGAGCCTTCGGGGTTTCCTTCTCAGGGCTCGGCATCGGAGCCGCATCGGTCGGCGTCTCCGGCACGACCTCTGCCAACGTGACGTCTTTGGCCGGTGCACCGTTCCTCTGAACGCCAAGCTCGGGGAGGATCTGCTCGGCGATATTCTTAAAGACCGGCGCCGAAACCATACCGCCGTCCCGCGGTCCGCCCTTCGGCTCGTCCATAACGACGGCGATCACAACTCTCGGATCGTCCGCCGGAGCCATTCCGATAAATGACGAAATATATTTCGATGGATCGACACGTTTCGTCTCGGCGTTGAACTTCCACGCGGTGCCCGTCTTTCCTGCCGCAGTATAGCCGTCAAGCTGAGCTCGCCTGCCGGTTCCGGTCAACACGACCTGATGCAGCATCTGCCGAAGCTTGCGTGCCGTCTCCACGCCCACAACCCGTGTATTCTCAGCAAGTTGCGGCCCTTCAGGAGCGGCTCCATCCTTTCGGATCTGCTTGATCACATGCGGCTGAACTCGAATTCCGTCGTTTGCTATCGTCGCAAAAGCACTTGTCATTTGCAACGCAGTTACCCCAATTTCATAGCCGATCGACATTGAGGCAAGCGAATCGCCGTTCCACTTCTCAGGCTTGCGGACAATGCCTGCCGTCTCTGCCGGAAGATCGATGCCTGTTTTCGATCCAAAGCCCATTTTCTTGAGCGTCGAATAGAAATCCTCTTTCCCGACCCGCAGGCCGGTTTTGATCGCACAAACATTGCTAGAATGAGCGAGAGCTTCCGAATATGTGACCGATCCGACGTGGTGAGAATCACGGAACTTGTGGTTCGCGACTTCGATCGTGCCGTTGCCGGCGTCGATCATATCGTTCGGCGAGAACAGGTTCTTCTCAAGGCCCGAACCATACGTGATGAGCTTAAAGACCGAGCCCGGCGAATAGGCGGACTGCACGACGTTATTCTTGATATTCGCCGGTACGGCATCGCGGATCGAATTCGGATCGAAGGTCGGGTAATTTGCCATCGCGAGGATCTCGCCGGTCTTCGGGTCCATCACGACCGCCATTCCTGATTTCGCATTGGAAGCTTTTACGCCGGCTTCGAGGGCCCGTTCGGCCTTGTATTGAAGCGATGTCGAGATCGTCAGAACAACGTCGCCCGGGCGCTCGCGCTCAAAGACGGTCTCATCATAAACGCGGCCAAGCCGGTCGCGTTCCTGAAGTTTCTTGATCACCGCGCCGTGCAGCAGTTCGTCCTGCGATTGTTCGATACCGGCCTGGCCTTCGTCGGCAGCATCGCTGAAACCAATTACCTGTGCAGCAAGCGTCTGATACGGATAGGTTCGCTTTTGATCGTCAACCCAATGGAATCCGGCGTATCGAGGCTCATCGGCCTTTTTCACGTCCGCGTCGTAGAGGCCTTTATTTACGGCACGCACTTGATCTTCTTCGAGTTTCTTTGCGATCGGAACATAACGCTTGTTCGCCTTCTGTCCTTCGCGAATGTCGTTTGCGATCGTCTTTGCGTCTAGCTTCAGCACCTTGGCGATAGCCTTCGCCGCGTTATCGACGTTCCCGATCTCGGTCGGGTCGGCGTAGAGCGTCGAAACCTTGATGCTCATTGCCAGCGGATGTTCGTCGCGATCGAAGATCGTCCCGCGAAGGAGTTTTGTCTTTTTCGTATCCTGCCGTTGGTCAAGAGCCTTTGCACGCAGCCACTCATGCTGATGCACTTGCAGATATGCAAGTCTGATCCCGATCCCGAGGAACCAAAAACCAACGATCGCCGCGATGAACATAAAGCGTGCGTACGCGATCTGTCTGGAGTCGGCCTTTTTTCGTCGCCTGGCGTTCTTTTTCATCGATTTCAAGAGAGATCAGGACAAGAACCTAGTTGATATGTGACGAAACTACTCTGCGTTAGAAACGATCCGACGACGTTCTGATTCGCCGGTCGTTCGTTTTGCAACTTGGACAGGAGCGGTCGGCTGTATCGCGGGACGAACGAACGTCGTCCTAACAACGGTCGAAGCCGCCGGCGCGGTTGCAGGTTCCTTTCGCTGAACGGCGACAGTTGCAGTAGAAGTCGGCTTTGGAACTGCCTGCGCGATCGGTGCCGGAGCGGTTGACAGCAGCGCTGCCTTTTCTGCAGCCTTCTTGATCTCGGCCGGCGAAAGCGAAACTTCGCGTGCAACGAGCAAGCGCCGTTTTTCTGCCTGAAGCGCGTCGATCTGCCGCCGGAGCTGCGAGTTCTTCATACTAAAATCCAGGACCGAGAAGTGCTGTGTCGCCGCGAGGAAGAAGCCAGTGATCACAATGGCACCCGCGAGGACCATCGTCCCATAGACCCGAATGTGCGAGCCCGAGTTTACCTTTCTCTTGCTCGTGCTTCGTCGATTTCTGCGGATGGTTGCGGTATTCATTAGACTTCCTCCAAGTTGCGTGCTGAGTTTTTTTGCCGATTTAAATGAGCCGTTTGGCGACTCGCAATTTCGCGCTTCGTGAACGCGGATTCTGTTCTTGTTCGTCCTCACCGGGAAGAATTGGCTTCTTCGTGAGGACCTCGATCTTTTTCACCGCCCCGCACATGCATTGCGGAAGTCGCGGCGGGCAGCTGCATTTGCCCGAGAGCCTTTGAAAGGCCTGCTTTACGATCCGGTCCTCGAGCGAGTGAAAGCTGATGATCGCGAGGACACCTTCCGGATCTAGTTTTTCAATTGCCGCAGGAATGAAGTCCTTTAGCACATCCAATTCCCTGTTGACGGCGATCCTGATCGCCTGAAAAGTTCTCGTTGCCGGATGTATCTTGTCGCTCGGCTTCTTCCCGATCGCACGTTCGACCAGGTTTGCGAGTTCTTCGGTCGTTCTCAATGGCTCTCCCGCGGCGTTCCTTTCCGAGATCCAGCGGGCGATCTTGCGTGAGCGTCTCTCCTCGCCGTAAAAATAAAGAATGTCGGCGATCTCGGCCTCGGTCGAAGTTTCGAGCAGTTCCGCGGCCGTCCTTCCTGCACTCTTGTTCATCCGCATATCGAGCGGTGCCGAAGCGCGAAAGCTGAACCCGCGGGCCGCATCATCAAGCTGCATCGACGAAACGCCAAGATCGGCAATTATCGCTGCAATATTGCCTGCACTGACGGCCTCCCCGATCTCGCTAAAATTCGCATTCACGACCGTAAAACGTCCGCCGAATTTCGCAAGCCGCTCCTTCGCGATCTCGATCGCGGCCGCGTCCTGGTCGATCCCGACAACGTCGAGGTCCGTAGCCTCAAGGATCGCTTCGGAGTGTCCGCCGAGGCCGAGCGTCGCATCGATCACGGTCGAACCTTTGCCAGTCCGCACAAATTCAACCACCTCGTCGCGAAGAACCGTCTGATGTGTGAACTCAGCGCTGGAACTTTGCATCTTCAAAGAGCAAGCCGTCTGCACATTAACCCCGCACTGAAATGCGTGCGGGCCATTAAGAGAATTATCTAAATTAAAGGGTCTTGGGCATCAGTGATTCGGGGCGTCTATCCGAAATTTTCTAATGGCCCTGGGCAGCATCAAGATGAGGTTTCAGGCCCTGTCGTTTGTTTAAATGCTTTAAGCAGTCCTTTCAACTCGGTGATCGCGAGATCTCCTCAGACTCAATGCTAAAAAGGATTCTACGCCCCATTCGTCCTCAATGTCAACATCTAAATTTTGCAGGTGGCTTAAGCAGAAGTATAAGCTTGTGGAGGCAAACATTGCCCCTTCGCGGAGGCTGATTTTGCGAAAACGCCGGGCGTTAGTTAGCATTTGATACGGCCGCCGGGCGTTAAACTCAATGAGCGCAAGCTTTTGGCAGATCTTCCTTTTCGGGACACTTGCCGCCTTAGGAAATATCCTCGGCGGCCTCGTTCTGTTCCCTTCAAAGGTGCAGACTTACGCGAAGGCCTCCGTGCGTTTGATCCTCGCTGTTGGTGCGGGTTTTATGCTCGCCGTGACATTCATAGAGATCCTTCCGAAGACCATCGAATTGTGGCAGCGTGACGTCGAGCATTCGACAGCGACGTTTGCCGCCCCGATGATACTTCTGCTTGCGGGCTATTTGCTCACGCAGCTTCTCGAACACACCATCGCACCGCATTTTCATCTTGGCGAAGAGGTTCATGCCGACGAAGGTATCTCCGTACACTCTGCGTATGCAGCGGTTGCCGGAATGGGAATACACACATTCTTCGATGGCGTAATGATCGCGGCTGCCAGTGAACTGAGTGCCGGGCTCGGCTTTTTGGTATTTTTGGCGGTCGCACTTCATAAGTTCCCGGAAGGCCTCACCGTCGGGTCGATGGTGCTCGCTGCCGGAAAAGGACGTGCAGGCGTACTAACGGCGACGATCACGCTCGGCCTTACGACGCTTCTCGGTGCTCTGATCTTTTACATCGTCGGCGAAGGCGTCACTTCCCTTGTGCGTTATGCCTTGCCCGTCGCCGCCGGCGTAACACTCTACGTTGCTGCGAGCGACCTTGTGCCTGAGATCAACCACCATTCCGGACGGAGCGTTTTCGTTACGATCGCGATGTTTTTCGGCGTCGGACTTTTCTTTATCCTCGACCTTGCGGTAGAAGGCATTTTTCATTGATGCGTTTCAGGACACGGTCCACGGTATTTAGCTGAAACATTCCAAATATCTCGTCGTATGGTTCTCTGGAGGTAACTTTTTACTATGCGGGAGCCATTGCTAGCCGGCATTTTGAGTTTACTGATACCTGGTGTCGGTCAGATCTATAACGGACGAATTCTTATCGGAATAATCTGGCTTATTTTGACCGGCTTTTCATGGATCGGGTCGGTTGGCTTTCTTGGGTGGGTGGTTCATTTGATCGCCGCCTGGTGTGCTTACAGCTACGCAAAGGACAATCCTGTCAGAAGTTAACGGTTCTCTCCGGACAATCCTCCTCTTAGCCCGATGTTTGCCGACATCGGGCTTTTTTCTCGATTTCGCTAAATGACCGCCATTTAGTAGTATCTACGTTGCTCATTTTAATGGCGAAAGAAGGCATCCCATTCATTTTGGTCGCGCTCGCGATCGCAGCATTATTCGCGATCTTCGGGTGGTGGATCGGCGTTGTAGTATTCGTACTCATCGCCGCGTTCCTTGCATATTTCTTTCGCGACCCGGAACGGCATGTTCCCCGTAACCCGAATGCGATCCTTGCCGCCGCCGATGGCCGTGTTACGTGCATCACCGAAGATGCGGGCGGTACGCGCATCAGCGTCTTTATGTCGCCGTTTGACGTTCACATTAATCGTTCGCCGATCACCGGAACGATCCGTGAGATAATTTACTCAAAAGGGCGTAAGCTTCCGGCAACGCGGAACGAAGCAAGCTACGTCAACGAACGAAATACGTTGGTGATCGAGGGCGATGGCTTGACGGTCAAATGCACGCAGATCGCCGGCATTATGGCCCGCCGCATTGTTTGTCGGCCGAAGATCGGTGATAAAATCGAACAGGGCGAGCGGTTCGGCTTGATCAAATTCAGTTCGAGGACCGACGTCCTGGTCCCGTCGGGTTTTGAAGTTGCGGTAACTATCGGCGACCACGTCCGCGGAGGCGAAACCATCATTGCCCGCCGCATTTCCTAAATGGCAGAAGAAAACGCTACACGGCCGCCTCATCGCGGCTTTAAGAAAGGTCTTTACGTAATTCCGACGCTGTTTACGGCGGCGAACATCGGAATGGGCTTCCTTGCCATCATCTCGTCGATACGCGGCTATCACGCATCTTTCACCGACGTCGCACTTGCGGCTCATTACTTCGACACTGCAGCACTCGGCATCGGGCTTGCGATCCTATTTGACACGCTCGACGGGCGAGTTGCCCGCGCAACTCATACCGCGACGGAGATCGGCGTCCAGTTCGATTCTCTTGCCGACGTTCTGACCTTTGGGATCGCTCCGGTCGCACTCGTTTACGCGTGGGCAGTAGGCGGAGCGTTTGATGAAACCGGCCGCGCGCATGGATACGGGCTTTTCCTGCT
This sequence comes from Pyrinomonadaceae bacterium, assembly GCA_019186825.1. Lineage (GTDB taxonomy): Bacteria > Acidobacteriota > Blastocatellia > Pyrinomonadales > Pyrinomonadaceae > OLB17. The sequence continues at coordinate 18,046 of JABARP010000020.1, read as the reverse complement.
CTTTATGTTCCTGATGTGCGGTGCATTTCGGCTTGCGAGGTTCAACTTGCTTGCGACGCGTCCGAGAACGCTCGCGGAAGGTAACGTTAAGGTCGATAAGCGCTATTTTGTCGGCTTGCCGATACCGACTGCCGGCGGACTGCTAGCGGCTCTCGTACATTTCTCGCCCGCACCGCTCATCTCGTTGGGAAAAGAGACGGCCCAGCTTTACACATACTGCCTGCTTGCGATCGTAGCAGTTCTAGGGATCTTAATGGTGAGCAAGATCCGGTATTTCAGCTTTAAGACGACCGGAGCGGGCCGGCAAGGCTTTTTTACCGTGCTTATCCTCGCAGCGTTCGCAACAAGCATCTACCTTTACTCACAATACTCGCTACTGCTCGTCGCGGGCGTTTATGCCGCACACGGACTTGTGCTGTGGGTTTTCAGGGCAATTTTCCTAAAGCCGACGATGCCCGCCGACCTCGATCGCGAAGCTGCGTCCGATCATTGATCGCCGCCGCGGCCGATCCTCACGTTGCCTGACGACGCAAGCGGCGTAACACTCGCTTTGCGACGACGCCGATGCCGGTGCGGTCGCCCTTCGATATCTTGAACGTCATCATCGTATTTCCTGCCGGCCGCTGCCAAAAGGCCTAACAGCACCATGAACATCAGCGTAACGGCGGTCGTGTGAAGGACGAAATCAAAAAGGCTGTGCACAAGCACGGCGAAGATTCCTGCCGCCGCACCTACTGCGACACCGCGTCTAAATCCATTCTCGACACGCGTGTTCCGCTTTATCGCAACAAAGACCGAGTAAAGAAAGACGCCTGCAATGACGGCGCCGATAAGCCCCGCATCGGCGAGCACTTGAAGGTAGTCGTTATGGGCCTGCTCGACGCGGGAAAGGCCATTGAAAGTATCAAGCGGCGTGTACGCCTGGCCGAAAGCTCCAATGCCCGCTCCGAATGGCAAATGAGCGGCAATGACCTTTAGCGTGATGGTCCAGATCTGAAGGCGATCTGTGGTCACGTCGCCGGCTTCGGCGGTCTCCGCGAAGCGAGAGAGCGAGGTCTCGCCGCCGATCATGATCGCACCTGCGACGATCACGATCATCGTTGCCGCAGTAACACCAATGAGCAGAAACTTTTTCTTCTTGCCGTGCGCACGCGTTGTAAGTAGAAAGATCAGCCCGACTCCCGCGAGCATCGCGACGAGTCCACCGCGCGAACCGCTCATTAGAAGCGCGATGCCCATCCAGATAACCGCGGTGATGTAGATCAGCTTGCGGTCCCGCCTGACCGCACCCGACATCAACATTCCGAGCGGCACGGCTATCGTCATCTCGACGAAGGCTGCAAAGTTATGCCGGTTGACGAACGAGCCGAAAGGGCTCAGACGTTCGAGCACTCCATAGATCCGCGTCGGCGAAAGAAAAGACTGCAGGATCGCAAAGAACGCGTACGCAAAGCCGAAGATCAGTATGAAATTCACGATCTTCTCAATGCGCGATGCCCGGTCGATCGTTGCAAGCACGAGCCCCAGAAAAAGGGCGAGCACGAGCATATGCAGTGCCGACATCAGCGTGTCAAAAGGCGAAAGCGAAAGCGTTCGCGGAATGCCCGAAACGCCCGCTGTCTCTGCGAGCGAGCCGAACGGAATGATCTGTACCAGAGCATAGATCGCCGCCGCGATCAGCGGAACCTGAAAGATGTGCCGACTGAATGTCAGCTCGCCTTTCGCCCAGCCCGCAATAAGCCAGATGATCGCGACCGACGTCATCACGAGGTAAAAGATGGCAAGCGTCGGCTGATGCACCGTGCCGTAGGCAAGCGTCGCCACCGCGACGATCACGCATAACGAAACAAAGATCGAGCTATTCAAGAATTTCATTGTGCGGTCAGCTCAAAATCGTCATACCAAAGGCTTCCTAGGAGCGGGCATCCGTCGCCGCAGAACACGCGCGTCGTACGTATCGAAATGGCGTTACAGTTCTCCGGCGTCGTAAATTCGACGGTGATCTGCTGCCAGTCGTTCGTTCCCTGCGGCATCGGTTGGCTCGAAACGATCAGCCGGTCGTCCACCGCGTTCGTAACATCAACTTGCGGCGGGCCCGCACTTCGCAGATTTTCGGTACGTGCCCAAAACGTCAGGCGATACTTTTTCGATGGCTTTACGACGACAAGCTGCGACGCCGTAAAAAGCTCCTGCGCGGTGAAGCCCTTAAAATTCAGCCGCAAGCTCTTTGAGCCCGAATGTTTTACGGCGCCGTCCCAATTAACATCGACCTTTCCCTGCTTTGGAAACTGCCAGCCGAAGTATGTGTGTTCGGCGCTGTTTACGATCCGCTCGAAGCCTGGATTCGAGACAGCCTCGGGCTGAGCGTCGGCGTCGATATTCAGTTGCCGCGAAAATTCGAGGGCTTGCGGGAAAGCGCGTTTGTCATATAGTCCCTGCACAACGACCGAAGAGATCTGCGGGAATTTCGCCTTGTCCTCTTCACTGAGTTTGTTCCAGATGCGGAGAGCGTCGGCAGGCTGTCCGCGTTGCGCATAGAACATCGTTAAGGCGACGAGTACGTCCGGGCCGTCAGATGCGAGTTCCTCGACCTTCTGCGGATCGTGGTCAAAATAATCCCAAGCAAGGCCAAAGACCTGCAGGCGATATTTGTAATTATTGACCGTTGCAAGCTTCAGCTCCGGCTTTGCCTTATCGACATCACCTTTGCGTATGTAAAAATTCCCGACCTGCCAACGCGGGATCGTGTACGAAGGTGCAAGGTCAACGGCGTGTTGAAAGGCGGCCTCAGCTTGCTCCGCGTTCCCTGCCTGTTCGCTCGCACGCCCGAGTTCGATCCACCAGCGATAGTCGTACGGCGAGAGCTTTACGGCTTCTTCCATCAAGTTCATCGAGCGTTTTGCCGATTCGGGCGAGAAAGACTGTCGTTCGATGCCCGAAGCGAGCCAGTACGTCATCGGGTCGCCCGGAGCAAGGCTCCTCGCCGAATCAAGCAGCTGCGAAGCCGCGGGATCCGTCGGCGGCGTCATCTCCGCGATCATACTGCCGAATTCGCGCCGAACGGACATCCATCCGATCGAGAAAACGACGACGATCGCGACCGCAATGACGATCCTTGTCCGAGCTGAGCGCGTTGAGATTTGTGCGAGATCCGAAGCCATTATTTCCGAAACAGGTCTTGCGAAAGTTTGCCTGATTCTAGCAAAATTTCCGTGATTTGCATTTTGGGCACAACCTTTCTACGTTTGAAGTGTGCCGATCGACGTCAAAAAACAAGCCGCGACCGTCATCCGCAGGCTTAAGAAAGAATATCCGAACGCCCATTGCGCTCTCGAGCATTCGAACGCGTTCGAACTCCTTATCGCGACGATACTCTCGGCACAGTGCACAGATGCACGCGTCAATATCGTTACCGCCGAGCTTTTCCGTAAGTATCGCGGGCCGGAGGATTTTGTAAATACTTCGCAGTCCGAACTCGAACGCGATATCCATTCGACAGGCTTTTTCCGCAACAAGGCTAAGAATATTCAAGCGGCGTGCCGAAGGATAATCGAAGTTTACGGCGGCCGTGTTCCGCAGACGATGGACGATCTGCTCACGCTCGGCGGCGTCGCACGCAAGACCGCGAACGTCGTGATGGGCAACGCATTCGGCATCGCCTCCGGCGTCGTGGTAGATACTCACGTCTCACGGCTTTCGCAGCGGCTCGGCCTTACGAAAAACAAGACACCGGAAAAGATCGAGAAGGATCTTGAGAATGTAGTTCCAAAGAAGGATTGGATAATGCTGCCGCATTGGCTCATCTCGCATGGAAGAGCTGTCTGCATTGCCCGAAATCCGAAATGCCCGGAGTGCGTACTCGCGGACATTTGCCCTTCGAAGAAACTCTTCTACCCTGACATCACTTCCAAAAAGATACGTGCCCAACGCTCTTAACAAGAGCATTGGGCACGCAAGTCAATTCCAAGCTGAGACTTAACGAGTTCTCGGCGCCGGGAGCGGCGGCATCTGATCCTTCGGGAAACGCGGAAGAAGGTCATCGCGCATCGCAAGCGTGTAAACAGCGGCCGCGAAGATGATCGCCGAAGCCTTTACATCCGGCTCGATAATGCGTTCATACGTATCGAGGTTTGTGTGCCACGTTACGCCGAAGTATTCGATCGGATCCTGCGAACCTCCGATACCCGGAAGGCCGGCAGCATTGAACGAAGTGCTGTCGGTGCCGCCAAGATTTCGGCTCTTGGTAGCGGTAACACCCGCAAAGCCGAGATCGGTGAACGGAGCAAGAGCTTCGCGCAACACCTCTGCAGCTTCTTCGGGCCCGAAGATCGACATCGCACGAACACGGCCCGTGCCGCTGTCTATGTTGAAGTATCCGCCGAATTTCTCGAATTCCGGTTTCGGATTTTCTGCCGAGCCAAAGTGTGCTTTCACATAGGCCTGCGAGCCGAGGAGACCCTGCTCTTCACCGCTCCAGCAAGCAACGCGGATCGTACGACGCGGCTTGACGCCGATCGCCTTGAGGATACGCGCGGCTTCCATCATCGTTGCACAGCCGATGGCGTTATCGGTCGCGCCCGTTGCCGAATGCCACGAATCAAGGTGGCCGCCGAGCATAATGACCTCATCCTTCTTGTCCGAACCGGCGATCTCGCCGATCAGGTTGTAGCTCGTAACACCCGAAGGGATCACGCGGCTCTGAAGGTTAAACTCCAATTTGACCGGCGTCTTGTCCTGCAGAATGCGGTAGATGCGGCCAAAATCCTCATTACGCATCACGACGGTCGGGATGACCTTCGTAACATCGAAAGTGCGGTTGTTGAAAGCACGAACGGCACCGCGGTCGAGCTGCGATTCGTTGATGCGAACGAGTGCACCGTTATCGAGCAGGAACTTATCAACCTGCTCATCAACTTCGCGGCCGGTCAATGCGTTCGGACGCGGCGTAACACGCTGGCCCTGTGGGAAGTTGAATCCCGAAGGCCCGCAGTCGCCTGGCTTTTTCGTCGGATCCAGCCGGCACTGAAGCTGATCCATCGAAAGGTGCTTCGGACGTGGCTCTGTCGATTGATCGATGAAAGCCGGCAAACCGACGAGAACCATCTTGCCCTTGACCTCCGACTTCAAGCTGTCGAAATAGGCGGTAAGCTCGGCCTGCGTCGGGCCCTGCTTGATCAGCGGATTCTCCGCCGAGGGGAACGTCGGCGTAACGAGGCTTACGACATCACCCGTAACCGTGCCTTTCGTCGAAGGCGTCCATGCAAGAACCTCGTACGTGAGCGTGTCCACCTGAGGCGAAAGCATAACGCCGGTGTTGTAACCGTTCTGCCAGCCCGGATGGCCAAATTCCCAGGCTTCGAGTTCGGCCTTATCGAATCCCCAATTTTTCATCTCCGCGGCAGCCCATTTCGCCGCGTTGACGTGGTTTTCGCTACCCGTAAGACGCGGGCCGTAAACATCGGTGAGATAATGCATCACGCGCATTATCTTCGAGTTGTCGAGGCCTTCTTTTCGGATCTTGGTGTAGATCTCCGCTCGATCTGGCGTTTGGCCGATCGCTGCCTGCGGAAGCATCATCAACTGAAAAAGCACAAGGACGACAAGCGCCCTAAGACCATTTTTTTTCATAGAGTTAAGTATTCCTCGCGGGCGCTCCGCCGGATCAGAAGATGCGTTACGCACGGACTTTTTGGTTTATTTTTGAAGTGTATTCCTTCGACGTTAATACTATATTATCCGCAAAAAGTTTCAAATCGCGGCTGTGCCCGTATTCCGCCGTGTCTTAGCGGCATTTGCGTTTTCTGCCAAACTAAGTCACATCGTCTCTCTCTGGCATTTTTTACGTTGATTCAAACGCAAAGAACGCAAAGACATTCGCAAAGTTCGCAAAGACGCGGTCGCGACATTCTTTCCCTTCGCGTCCTTCGCGGGCTTCACTTTGCGAACTTTGCGTTTTCTGCCAACCGTCGCCGAGCGGGAAAGCTACGCTTTTCCGACACACTCACCATAACAGCACGGCCCGGCGGCGTAGCCGCCAAGCACTCAAACTTCGTCCCGAAAAAAAATGCCGCTCCGGCAGCAGGCCGAAGCGGCGAAAATTTACGATGAGCTTGTTAGCTGACAAGCCAGAGATCTATTGCGGCTTGTCTATGATCTCGAAATGATTGGGTGAGGCGTAGCCGACGGTCTTGCCCTGGCCGTTGAGGAGGTTCACGTTTACCCAACCGCCCGTCTTCCCGTATTCGAAGACCGCACGCAGGAACTCCTCACGCTTCCCGTCCGTCATCGTCTCCCAGCTCGGGAGTACAACTCCGTAGAACGTATCGCCGCTCTTTTTCGCGAGCTTCAAATTCTCTTTGAACGGTATCGGATCGAGCTTGAGCGTTATTACGTCTTTCGATAAGGCCGAATCTTCCTCGACGTACATACTTGCCCAGGCGTAGATGCCGAGCGATATCGTGACCAGAACGATCGCACCGATCAACAGCAGCGGATTTATGCCGAAGGTCCGCTCGCGGATCCTTTCAAGCAGCGGCTTTGGTCGTTCTCGGACCGCGGCGACAGACGGCTCGACCCTTTCTACATGAAGATCGATCTTCTCGACCGGTTCAACATGTTCAGAATGTTGTTCTGCCGGCGGCTCCGAATCGTCGTCGCGGTCGGCCGACGGATCGATGAGGTGCCGCAGCGTCGCATCCAGCTCGAGTGTGCGGGCCGCCGCTTCGGAGACGGCCTGGTCATCGAGAGAGCCATATTTCTCGTGCGTTACGGCGGCTCCGGACGCAAGCCTTTCCTTGTCGAGCAGCTTTACGTACGTGTTCCCGACGCTAACGTTGCATTCGATCGCGGCCGTGATCACGGTCGGTGCGAAGAATAGCTCCGCGATATTCTCCTTGAACAAACGTATGCGGCCGAAGAAATCGCTTCGGATGAGATCATCGAACGCGGTCGCATCTTCGGCCTCCTGCTGCAGCTCGCGGAAGCTTGCAGAGGCGAGCATTATGTTCTCTTCATCATCAGCCGAATACAGCGGAATGCTTGACCAATCCGCATACAACGCTTTGATGTGGCCGTACATTTCGGAGCCGCTGAAAAGGAGTTTGCGTGTATCGTCAGCGACCGCTCTCGAGAAGAGCCGCGTCAGAATATAGTCGAACTTTCCGCGAACTTCCTCACTGTACGCAAGGTTCCTATAGAACCGTGCGAGAGCGAGCATCGCCTGCGAGCTGAGTTTCGGGCGGCAATTTTCGCAGTATCGGCGAAGCGCGGCGATCGATATCTCAGCATCACGCTTTGCAAGCGCCGAGCACCACATCTCGATCTCCTGCATCAGCTGAAATTCGCTTTGCTTATGCGCATCTGTCGCATCGTCCTCGGCAACCTGCATAAATTTGTGCAGGGCCTTCTTTACGCTGAGATCGTCGTAGGTTCTGGGGACTATCTTTAAGTGCTCTCGTTCGAGTGCGGAAACGACGTGCTCGACGAGCTGGAGGCTCATCACCTCGCCGTTCGCTCTCTTCTTGAAAAATTCCTTTTCCGAGGTCGGACGCCGGATCTCGATCGTCTCGTCGCTGCCCATAAGCTGCATATCGGCAACTTCGGGTGCATCTGCTTCGATCTTTTCGGCGGACTGATAGATCAGCTCTTCTCGCGGGACCTCGTCATCGCGACTGAGTTCAGGAAGATCCGATGGGAAGTTTTCCAACGGCGGCGAGCTTTCCGCCGGCATTGCGGCCTTCGGGGATTCATCGGCGCCCTCGACCTCGCGTGCGCGCGACTCAAGTTCGTCGAGAAAAGTGTTCTCGAGGAGATTTTCTTCTTTTAGCTCGAGGACGAGATCTTCGAAAATATTCATAGCTCGTACCTTTGGGGGCCTTTACGGGCGGGGATCACCACTTGCGTGAACTACGGTAGGATCTGGCGGATCTCGCCGGATTGGTCGATCTCATATTTATAAACGACGCCTTCGGTTGCGACATTTCTTGTCGCCGTGATCGTGTATCGGCCGCGAAGATCCGTATCGGTCGGGGTTCCGGGCATTTCAAAAACGAATTTACCGCGGATCAGCTGCAGTCCGCTGACAGTTCCCAGCGCATTCGAGGACACTGAATTCAGCTCCGGAAGCCGAGCGAAACGGCCATTCTGCGACATAAAGTTCACCTGCGTCGAGGACATCGTCCGCATCGTCGCGAATGTATTGCCATTCTCGGCGGCACGCGTCGCTTTCTGCAGCGCAGGAACGGCCAATGTGGCGATGATGCCGATAACGGCAACAACCAGCAGGAGTTCAATAAGAGAAAAACCACTTTCGTTTTTCATAATGCAACCTCAAGATCCCAAAAGTGACACTTTTTGTCATATCAAATTGACAAGTTGCGGCAACAAAAGCCTGAAAATTCGACAGAATCTGGCATTTTTTGTGCCCATCGGTGTCGGGATCGTCCCAAACCGCATATTGTCGAGCAAAGAGCGTGCCATCCGAGATCTAGGCGTTTTGAGTCCGAAAAAATAAGGGTGTTGTTTGCATCTTTGTTTTTTGGTAGATTTGGATTTACGCTGATTATTTTTTTGTGCCCCCGCGTGCTGGCGGAAAGGGTATCCCGATCTGGAGTGAAACGAATTGACAGCAGTCATTGATAAGACCCTGGAAACCTACGGAATTGACAACTGGGGGGCCGATTACTTCGGCATTAACAAGAAAGGCAACCTGATCGTAAGAGCCCCCGAGAACGAAGCTCTAACGGCCGACATAAAAGAAATAATCGACGACCTTCGGAAACGAGGCGTGGGCGCTCCCGTGCTTCTGCGCTTTCCGCAGCTCATTTTCGGCCAGATCCGTAAGCTCCAGGTCGCATTCCGCAAATCCATCAAAGAATTCGAATACGAAGGCGACCACCTTTGCGTCTTCCCCATGAAGGTCAACCAAAACCGATCGGTGATCGAGGAATACCTTCGTGAAGGTTCGCGATACAACTTCGGCCTGGAAGCCGGTTCGAAGGCTGAGCTTTACGCCGCTTTGGGCCTCGAACAGGCAAAGGACAGCCTTCTCGTCCTCAATGGATTTAAAGACCGCGAATTCATACAGCTCGCATTTGCGGGTGCCGCAGCCGGCAAGAATGTAGTGATCGTCATCGAGAAGCTGAGCGAGCTCGACCATGCACTTTCGATCGCCGAAGAAACTCAAAAGGCAAATCCCAGTATGAAGATCCCCGTGCTTGGCGTACGCGTCAAGCTTTACGCGAAAGGGTCTGGAAAATGGGAGAAATCCGGCGGAGAGGCGGCAAAGTTCGGACTTACGACGACCGAGATCCCCGAGGTAATTCGCCGGCTTCAGGAAGCAGGCCGCACCGATATGCTGCAGCTGCTGCAGTTCCATATCGGCTCACAGCTTACCGACATCAAGCGCATCAAGAACGCGATGAAGGAAGCTGCCCGCACGTATTCGAAGATCCGTCAGATGGGCATTCCGATCCAATATCTCGATGTCGGCGGCGGCATGGCAGTGGATTATGACGGTTCGAGAACATCTTTCGAATCTTCGGCGAACTATAACGCGAGAGAATTCGCGAACGACGTTATTTACGTCATCAAGATGGTCTGCGATGACGAGAACGTTCCGCATCCGACCATCATCCAGGAATCCGGCCGTTACCTTTCCGCCTACCATGCAATTCTAGTAACGAACGTTCAGGACGAGATCGAGACAGTTGTCGAGGATCTAACGCCTCTGAATATGTCCGGCAACATCCCGGAGGTTGTCCGTGAACTTCACGACCTACACGAGACGATCAATGCTAAGAATTATCGCGAGTACTATCACGACGCGCTCGAACATCGCGAAGAACTTTTCACAATGTTCAACCTCGGCCTGATCTCGCTCGAGGATAAAGGCGCGGGTGAAGTTCTCTTTTGGGATATTTGCGAAAAGGCAGACGGCTATGCGCAGATGAAGAAGTACGTAAGCGAGGAGTTTGACGACCTTCGCCGCTTGATGTGTGCAAAGTATCTGGCAAACTTCTCCGTCTTTCGATCGATGCCCGACAATTGGGCTCTCGAACAGCTCTTTCCGATCGTCCCGATCCATAAGCTCAACAAAACGCCGACCGAATTCGCCACGCTTTGTGATATTACGTGCGATTCGGACGGCATCGTAGATAAATTCGTCGATCTGCACGATGTAAAGCCCGTCCTTGAGCTTCATAAGCTCGTCAAGGGCGAGCCTTACTACATAGCAATGATGCTCGTCGGCGCCTATCAGGAGGTTATGGGCAACAACCACAACCTCTTCGGCGTACCGCACGAGGCTCACATTTTTATCGGTGACGACGGATACATCATCAAAAAGGTCATTTTCGGCGCAACGCTCGGCGACGCAGTTTCAAGCGTCCGGTATGATGCCGTGCAGCTGCACGACACCTTCCGGAGGGCCGTTCTGCAAAAGATCAAGGACGGTGACCTCAGCTCTGAAGAAGGTAATGACCTCATTCACTATTACGAAAGTCAGGTGGACAGTTACACCTACTTGACCCCGCATATGCAGGCAGCAAAAGAGAAAGCTGCGGCTTCGGCGGAACAATAATCCAGGGAGACATTTATGGTAGCTCAGAAAAAATCAAAAGCATCGAAGTTCTTATCCGTGCCCACTCGGCCGGTACCGATCGACCGCGACCGGTCGGTCGCCGGGCTCTTGGAGAAAATGGAAGGCGCCGGATTCGGCGCAAGGCAGTTGGCAGAAGCACACAGGATCTGGCTCGATATGCTCGATGACAATTCGACGATCTATTTGTGCCTCAGCGGGAACGTTGTTACCGCGGGAATGCGCCGGCTGCTTTCGTACGTGATCAAGAACCGTTTCGTCGATGTGATTGTCGCCTCTGGCGCCGTACTTTATCACGACATCCACGAGACGCTCGGCCGCGAGCATTATCAGGCTCATCCGAGTATGCTCGACGAGGACCTTGCTGCGGCGTCTGTTACGCGTATCGGGGACGTACTCGGCAACGCCGAGGAATATCAGGAAGCCGACGAGTGGATCGGCAGCGTTGTCAATCAGCTCGACCTGACGCGTTCGTATTCGTGCCGCGAATTCCTCCACCTGATGGGACGCGAACTCGCTGAGATCGCTCACGAAGATGGCGTACTCACATCATCTTACAAGGCTCGGATACCCGTCTTTTGCCCTGACATTTCGGGCTCGGAGCTTGCGATCGGCCTTGCCCGCGTGAAATTTGAGAAGAAGATCCACGTCGGGTTCGACCTCGGCCAGGACACACTCGATATGATGCAGATCAACGCGAAGTCGCGAAACTCTGCCATGATCGCCTGCGGAAGCACCTCAAGCCAGGGAATGGCAAATCTTACGGAACTTTCTTGCTACATTTCGCGTGGAAACGTACGTGGACATAAGTACGCGATCTCGATCTCGACGGATTCAGTGCCTCTTGATCAGCGTACGCCGAGCTATGGCAGCAACCATACGAGCACGTTCGGAAAGTTGCACAAAGGCGCGACGACCGCTTATGTTCCGTGCGACCCGTCGATCGCATTGCCGATGATCATCACCGCACTCTCGCAGACTGCGGCGAAATTTATGAAAGGCCGGAAACGTCCGAATTTTTCGTTCTCCAGCCAGACGATGACCGTCGACGTCCCGTAATTTATGAGCGAATCTGCCAGTCTTCCGATGAACTTCGGCGGTATCGAGGACGAGAAATATTCGAGTCTCGATACCGCTGAGATCGTTGTGTGGCCTGTCGCCTACGAAGGCACTGTCTCTTACGGAACCGGCACGGAAGCCGGGGCGATGGCGATCATCGACGCCTCGCGTAATATGGAGCTTTACGAGGAAGAGACCGACGCAGAGGTTTACAAGCTTGGCATTCACACGCTTCCTGAATTCACTCCGCGTTCAACGCCCGCTGAAATGATGGCCGACCTCTACGGCGAAACAAAACGCCTGCTCGACCTCGATAAATTCGTTTGTATGCTCGGCGGCGAACATTCCGTGTCTGCGCCTGTCATTCGAGCACACGCCGAAAAATACGAGAATATCAGTGTCCTTCAGATCGACGCTCACGCCGATCTTCGCGATTCTTACGACGGAACGGAGCATTCGCACGCCTCGATAATGGCACGGGTCGTAAAGGACTTGAAGATTCCGGCCGTGCAGGTCGGCATCCGCTCCATTTCAAGCGAAGAAGCGCTTTCGCTAAAGAACGGCCTGCCGACGAAGATATTCTGGGCACGCGACATCGTCGGCCGCACCGACTGGATAGACGATGCTGTCAATTCCCTCACGGACAACGTCTATCTGACAATAGACATCGACGGCCTCGATCCAAGCATCGTACCGACAACGGGAACACCGGAACCAGGCGGTCTGGGATGGTACGAAACCTTGGCACTCATCCGCAAACTTGCTGAGAATAAACGAGTTATCGGGATGGACCTTGTCGAATACTCATACGTTCCGGGGCAGGATTCGGTCGCATTTCTTTGCGCCAAACTTGTCTATAAATCTCTCGCGTATTTCTTTAACGAGCGGACCCCGAAGGTGGGCCTTGCTTGAGGTTAGTTGTTTGATACCGAAGTAAAAACCCTCGGACCCCAGTTCACTTCTCTGGAGCCTCGATCCGTCATTCTTCGTAAGTTTAATCTTCTTTGTGGAGACCAGATCATATGCGTAATGGAAGAATTATTTTAATGACCGCTATTGCGGCCGCCGGCCTGAGCCTTTCCTGTACAGGCGGGCTTTTGCCCGGCACCGAAGCAGCACCACCGAGCGCGAATACCGCGCAGGCGCCAGCACCTGTTGTCGTAAACGGTATCAGGACATCGTATGCGGACGTTGTTGAAAAGACCTCGCCTGCCGTCGTCCAGATCCGGATGGAAAAGAAGCAAGCTGCCGATGCCGGCACCTTGCAAATGCCTTTTGGCGATGATTTTTTCCGTCAGTTCGGTCAGCCGATGCCGAATCGCGGCCCGAGAATCGAACGCGGTGCGGGTTCGGGCGTGATCGTGAACTCAAACGGTACGATCCTGACAAACAACCACGTCGTTGATGGTGCCGAAAAGATCACGGTTCTCACGAGCGACAACAAGACATACGAAGCGAAGGTCATCGGCACGGACGCCCCGAGCGACCTTGCCGTCATAAAGATCGAGGCGGAGAATCTTCCCTTCCTGACGCTTGGCAATTCGGACGAGGTTCGCGTCGGCGACATCGTGCTCGCGATCGGCAATCCGCTCGATATCGGCGAAACCGTTACGGCCGGCATCATTTCTGCGAAAGGCCGCCGAACAGGCCTCAGCGACGGCAGTTTTGAGGATTTTCTTCAGACCGACGCACCGATCAACCGCGGCAATTCCGGCGGCGCACTCGTTAATCTGAACGGCGAGCTGATCGGCATCAATTCTCAGATCCTTTCGCCCGGCGGCGCCTCAGGCGGCAACATCGGTATCGGATTTTCGATCCCGTCGAATATGGCAAAAAGCGTGATGGAGCAGCTTCTAAAGGACGGCAAGGTCCATCGCGGTATGCTCGGCGTTACTATCCAAAACATCACGGACGACACCGCCAAGGCGCTTGAACTCGGTACAACGGAAGGCGTTCTGATCAGCGGCGTCAAGGCCGGAAGCGCGGCCGACAAAGCCGGCCTAAAACGCGGCGACGTCATCACAGCGATAAACGGAGAAAAGATCGAGGACACGAACGCTCTCCGCAACAAGGTCGCCGGTGCGCAGCCGGGAACGTCGATCAAGCTGACGGTCAACCGCGGCGGAACGTCGATGGAGGTCAACGCGACGCTCGATGAATTCGAAACACCGAACGCCGACAAGAACAACCCGAACGCACCGACCGACGGTCCTGCAAATGACAGCTCGGGCAAACTCGGTGTCGTGCTCTCGCCGATCACGCCACAGATACAAAAGCAGCTCGGGCTTGATTCTACCGATGGGCTCGTCGTGACTGATGTGGATCCGACCGGGCCGGCAGCGTCGGCCGGCATCGATCGCGGCGATGTGATCCTAGAGGTCAACCGAAAGCCGGTCACGTCCGCAGCAGACGTCAAGAATGCTCTCGGCGAATCGAACGGCAAGCCCGTGCTCTTGCTCGTTTCGCGCCGCGGCCAGACGATCTACTTGACCGTAAAGCCGCAGTAAACGTCGAGAAGACGGGAATCTTGCTTCGGCGAGGTTCATGAATAAAAACGCCCGGGGTTAGGACAACAAGCCATAACCCTGGGCTTTTTATATGAAAGAGAAACTACGACGCTGAAGCGGCCGAAGCGCGTAGACTCGATATTGTCATGCGCGGAGCGACGCGTACATCACGAACCGCTCCAATTCTTCCGGGTCAGGCTGCCCGTCAGTTCCGCCGGGCCGCGATGCCGAAAATGCACCGCACGCGTTCCCGATCGTCAGGCACTTTCGCAGGTCGCCGCCATCGAGGAACGCGTGTACGAAGCCTGCCGCAAACGAATCCCCTGCTCCGGTGGAATCGACCGCATCGATCTTGAACCCTTCGACCCGCTCGACCGCACCATCTTGAAAACCGATCGCGCCCTTTGCTCCGAGCTTTATCGCAACTGTCGGACAAAGCTCGCTCAACTGACGGCCGGCCGCCTCGATATCATCGACACCGGTCAACAGCCTCGCTTCGTCTTCATTCAAAAACAGGATGTCCGTATGGCGACTGACCTCTAGGACTTTCTCGTCGCGGCCTTGCGTCGGATCTGAATTCGGGTCGAACGAAGTCGTCGCCCCCGCTTCCCTTGCCGCATCGAGAAGATGCGGAAAGTCCGGCTGCAATGCCTTCTGAAGGTAATACGACGTAAGGTGAAGGTGCCGATGACCGTGAAAGATATCCGCCGGAACCTGCGAGAGCGAAAGTTCGGCGATCGCACCAAGGAACGTGATCATCGCGCGGTCTTCCGCCGTGCTTACTACGACGGTAACACCCGTTTTCGACTGAACGTCGATCTCGATCCGATCGGTCGCAATGCCTCGCTGAGCGAGTGACTCAAGACATAAATGCCCGAAGTCGTCATTCCCGATCCGGCTTACGAACGTAACGCTATGGCCAAGGCGCGCGATCCCGCAGGAAAAGATCGCGGATGCGCTGCCGAGAGTGACGGTAAAATCATCTGCCAAAACCTCCGTACCCAGAACCGGGCCCGCACTAACACCCGACGCGATCAGATCCACATTCAGCTCTCCGATCACGACGATCTCATTTGATCTCGCCACAGATTTCTCCTGATCCGAAGTAAATTTACGTGCAATATTTACTGCATTAGTGAGGAACGTCTTCCATTTTATAAAAGCTCAGGAAGTCTCGCAATCGCCGACCGGAAAAAGCGGCTGAGTCGTAAAGTTTGCCGCTGACCGACTACCCTTGATATTCGTTCCGGGAGCTATATTCTTCGTCCGTGACCGGCCCAAGCCAGGTGACGTTACTGTCACCTTTGTGGTTCCCAGCGCTGCCAGCGCGTCACTTGTAAAAAACGGGGCTTTCTGCAAAATGCGGAAAGCCCCGTTTGTGTTGGTCGGGACGGCGAGATTTGAACTCACGACCTCTCGCACCCCAAGCGATTTTGGTAGGTTTGTATATCTTGTCAAAACTGCTCAAAACATCTTAGAATCAACAACTTAACGGCTAAGTCTATTCAACAATAATAAGCCGTAATCAGGAACGCTGCAACCAACCTGCAACCAACTTTTTGTCAATAAACCGCGACTCTCAAGTCAGATTTAGCAACTTCAGAGCCTCTTTATCTTACCATTTCCTCTGACTGCCAACCACCTATTTTTCGCCCAGACTCGTATAGCGCCCCGGAGCAGCAACTCCTCGCTTCCACGGCATTCCAGTGGGCGCGGTGCACCATCACCTTTTATTGATCTTATCCACCAATGAGTGAACCGATGTCAGCGTGCTGTTTCCGTCTAGAGTTTGACGCTTTTACTCCCGAGACAACGGTTGTACAATGACGGTCAAAAAATTGGCTTCCCGAAGGCGAACGCAATTGAATCAGCAACTAGCAAAACACCGGCTACCACGCAAAACACAACCAAAACTATTGGGCTCCATCGAGTAATGAAAGCGGTTACCTTTTGAAGCACTGCCACCGCCCTTTTTCCCAATAAAAAGTAAATTACGAAGAGGGCGACTAGGGGAATCAGATAAACGAAATTATACAAAGCTACCGTCCCGACAAGTGCGACAGACGAAAGATTCGCTTGTAGCATCCGCTCGATAGCTGCAATGTAAGGAATGGCGGTGGGTAGATCGCTTGCAGTCACCGCGAAGCCCAACCAAAAACTGCTAAGTGGACTCATTGAGGTGGGATGGGCTGGCTCTTCCTTCTTCGAGTTGCCGCCACGCATATACCAGCCGAAACCCAACAATCCTAGGCCAACTGTCGCTTCAATTAAGCGCAGAGTCCTTTCCGAAAAATTACCAACGTATTCTAGGATCGAGCCGAGTCCGAGGGCCAAGAGCAAACCACCAAAGAAATATGCTAGAAAAACGCCCATCACAAACGTCGTCGTACGTGTTTTTGGCTCCGGTGTACCAAGCAGGTAAACGTGGACCGCGATAGTGATTGGATTCAAACTATCCAGAAGCGCCAACGGCACTATAATGGCGAGTAAACTTAACATACGTTTTTAGAGTCGAACAGCAATCCTTCCGTATTCTTCCAAGATAATGCTTCTTTTGTTCGAGAAGATCTCACCCCAATCCAGAAACACCTCCTGTAACGGCTCGACCGACTGTGACATACGGAACATCTGGTGCTTCCTCAAATAAATACTTCAGTATTTTGAGCCGTTCATGAATGGCGATCTGAAACCGAGACCGTTAGATACCTAAATGCGACCGACCTCGTCATTTGAACTTCATTCTGATTCGATCGGTGTCGCTTCCCCAACGCAGCAGCTATGTTGTTCACGCTCTGCGTTTCCTACCTGGGCTTACTAATCTGCAGTGTGATGCCGGACCGGTCGAGTGTGCCGCCGGTAACACGCCTGAGATTAGCGATGTTTTTGTTCAGTAGAGTTTGAGCTTCGATCTCGCGCCCCTGTGCGTTGACCAAACCGGTTTGTCTTTCCAGCACTAAAAACACCGTGGAAGTTCCGGTGGTGAACTGACGCCGTTCGCTTTCATACTGTTTCTCTGCGGCGACTCGGGCTTCTCGGGCTGCGGTCAGCCGTGCCTCGCTCGAAGCAACTGCCTGCAAAGCGTTACGCACCTCCACCTCGATGTTCTGTTCGGCTTGTTTGCTTTCGTAGTTTATTCGTGTGCCTTCGGCGAGTGAGCGACCGAGTTCGGCTTTCGCCATGCGGTTGCCAAACGGAATCTCGACGCGGACGCCGACACGAAAGGTCGGGTAGTTTTGGCTGAAAAGATTCGATAGGGATCGACCGTAACCGCCGATTAAATTGTCCGGGACTTGATTGAAATTGCTAGGCGGGACAACAGGAAGGGGCGGAAGTCCCACGCGGCTCGACAATTCATTAACTCGTTCGCGCAGCACCGGGTCGCCGCTGAGTAGGCTGCCTAAGCCCTCGCCGTTGGGAATT
>JABARP010000020.1:0-429 GCA_019186825.1 Pyrinomonadaceae bacterium | reverse complement strand
CTTGTTCCTGCGAAGAAAATAAATTTTGTTTGAAATTGGTAATTTGCGTTTCCGCCTGAACCGCGTCGATCGGAGCCAGAACGCCCTGGTCGACCTGCCGCCTGTTACTGTCAAGTTGTTCTTGGGCCGCCGCTACTGCATCGCGCTGCACCTGTAGATTTTTAAGGGCAAAGGTTAGATCCCAATACGCGGCCTCGGTTTGCTCAATGATCTCAATCGTCCGCTGACGAAACTGCGTGTCGGAAAGCGACACGTTCTTTCTCGCGACTTCAATTCGCCGGCGGTTTTCATCGGTCCGCAGCCCCCGCCATAGAGGCTGGATCAAACTTAAGGAAAACGTCGTCGGGTATTGTGGGTTAAGAGAGTTGAATTGGGCAGTGGTCGTCGTCCGCGAATTATTGAAGTCCGACTGGAAGCTCCCTCCCAACC
>JABARP010000003.1 GCA_019186825.1 Pyrinomonadaceae bacterium | reverse complement strand
AGAATAAGCCGCCACACAAAGCTATCGATGAAAGCGGTCAAGCATCGCGCTCATCAAACACCGCCGTTCATGATTATTTTCATTAACTCGATCTGTAATCTGACGTGTGAGCACTGCTTCTACTGGAAAGAACTGAATAAACGCAATGATCTCTCCTACGAGGAATTTGAGAAATTGTCCCTCGAGCTGGGCGATTTCGAGAACCTGAATCTCTCTGGCGGAGAGCCATTCATTCGCGGCGAGTTCGCCGAGATCTGCGATCTATTCATTCGAAATAACAACGTAAAGAATATTTATGTCCCGACCAACGGCTATTTCACCGATCGTACCGAAAAGGCTCTGCGAAAGGTTCTCGCGAATAAGCAACTAAAGATGTTCGTGTGCGAGATCTCGCTCGACGGGATGCCCGAATATCACAACAAGTTTCGCGGCAACGCCCAATCTTTCAAGAAGGCGATGGAGACCTATCAAATGCTCGCCGCTCTCCAGGCCGAGGACCCACGTTTGCGGATCCATTCGAACACAGTCGCGATGAGCGAGAATATGGACGAGATCTGGAACTTGACGGAGTACCTTCACGACAACTGTCCCGCGATGGAGCACCATAATCTTGCTATCATTCGCGGCGACCGAAAGAATCCATCGCTGCAAGGCCCGCATCTTACAAAATACAAGGAACTCTATCAGCACGTCGCCGAGGTATGGAGTGATCGCGAAAAGCACCGGTTCGGCGCGAGCGTTGAACCTATGCTGCAGTGGGCAAAGGTTAAGACGATCGAATCCGAGAGCCAGTTCATTCCATGCAAGGCCGGGATCTTGACGGGCGTAGTTTACGCGAACGGAGATGTTAGCGTTTGCGAGCAACATCATCCGATCGGGAACCTGAGGAAGAATAGCTTTTTCGAGATATGGGATTCAGAAAGAGCTGAAGCTCTGCGTCGGGACATTGAAGCCAAAAAATGCTACTGCACGAATGAGATATTCTTGTGGTCAAGCATAGTGTTTCAGCCCGTCCAATTGACTAGGGCTATCGTCGGAACCAGACGAGAACGCGTTTCGGCGGTCGCAAGCGAGCGCGTTTGAAGTAGTTCAAGTTCCTTGAAGAGCGAACCATAAGCTCCAAAACTCACGTTCCTCAACCAACCTAATGCAACGATCTTTACCTTACATAACGGTCATTGTTCCCGTGTACAACGGCCGCGATTTTCTGCCGCGCTGTCTGGACGCTCTCTTTTCGTCGGACTATGCGTCGTTCGAGGTTCTCGTTGTCAATGACGGCTCTACGGATGACGGCCCGGAGATCGCTGCTCAAAAAGGAGCACGCGTGATCTCCACGGACCATCGCTCCGGACCCGGGGCAGCTCGCAACCTTGCGGCTGAGGTTGCTGCCGGCGAGATTCTCGTATTTGTCGATGCCGATGTCGTAGTAAAGCATGACACGCTAAGAAAATTTGGCGAGAACTTTGTGCAACTCCCTGAAGTTTCGGCGATCTTCGGCTCTTACGACGATGAACCCGCTGAGCAAAACTTTCTTTCCCAGTACAAGAATCTCCAACATCATTTTGTTCACCAGAACTCGGAAAGGGACGCATCGACCTTCTGGTCAGGACTTGGTGCGATCCGAAGAGGGGTGTTCATTGCACACGGTGGTTTTGACTGCGAGAAATACTCCATTCCTTCGATAGAAGATATCGATCTTGGATACCGGCTCCGAAGGTCCGGCCATCAAATACTTTTAGATCGAAGCATACAGGCAAAGCATCTTAAGAGATGGGAGCTGATCTCTCACCTAAGGACCGAGATCTTCTGTCGAGCTCTACCGTGGTCCCGCCTGATCCTTGAAGAGAACAGAATAATAAATGACATGAATGTGAAAACTGGCGACCGAATTAGCGCAATGCTGGTTGCTCTGTTGCTATTGTCGCTCCCATTCATTTTCTGGAAGCCGATCGCAGCACTGATCCCAATCGGATGTCTCCTTGGCTTGGTGTATCTCAACCGTGAGATCTTGGCATTCTACGCCAGAAAGCGAGGGGTTCTTTTTGCCGCGCTGACCTTTCCTTGGCAGCTTTTGTACTTCTTCTACAGCGGAGTGGTCTTCTCTTACTGTTGGGTCCGCTATGCGCTACCGCATTTGTTGGGTTTCACTAAAGAAGCATCCGCAGCAAACTGCCTATGAAAAACTGGAAACTGATCTTGGGGTTAACAACAGTAGGGATCGGTTTACGCGTGCTCTATTACGCTCTTTTCTCGAATCTAGTGATTGCGCGCTCGGATGCGGTGGAGAACATCATGTTGGGCCGTAGCTTCGCGGCGGGCGATATCTATGGATCCCTCAGCCCATACTGGCCACCTCTTTATCCATGGCTTGTGGGAATCGTGTCGACCTTCATCGATTCTCTTACGCTACCGGCGGTGATCGTTTCGATCATTACCGGCAGCCTTGCCGTGCCGCTGACCTACTGGCTAGCGGAGCAGTCATACAGCAAAGATACATCATTAATCGCCGCTATCATTGCCATCTTCTATCCTGACCTTATCAACTCTGTTTTTGCGATCGGGACCGAAAATCCCTACCTGGTATGCGTTACAGCGGCTTTGATAGCCGGATGGAAAGGCTTGAAACAGGACGCCGGGTGGTATTGCTTTTTGACAGGAGTATTCTTGGCGCTCGCATACCTAACGCGCCCGGAAGCGATCGGCTACTTATTATTCTTCATTCCGCTGATGTCGATCAGTAGGATTTGGCAAGGCAAGCTAGCCGCGCGGAGAGCAATTGCGCACACTGTCATCTTTGTTTTGGGGTTCACACTTTTGGCCGGCCCTTATTTGCTTTATCTCAGGACGGAGACAGGGAAGTGGACGATCAGCGCGAAAGTGGAAAGGAATTTTGCGTCGGGTGCTTTCTCTTCAGAGGCGCTTGAGCGAAGCCAGGCCGCGGCCGACGGCGACGCTGGTACAAATGAGCAGTCACCAAAAGCCCTTGCGATGAATTTTGCGCTCAATCTACGAACCGCTCAAGACGCGCTGACCAAACTGGTGCCGTTCTTTGCGCTAATTCTTGTCGGCCTGGGGTTGTTTGGGACATCATGGGATCGGGAACGGCTTCTTCGCGAGGGCTATCTGCTTTTATTCTGTATTTTGACGATAGTTGGCTATGCCGCGAGCTTTGTACTGGAGCGATATCTTTATGTCCTCCTTCCGATATTCTTTCTTTGGATTGCTAAAGGTATTACAAATCTCCGGGAGTGGTACGGAGAATCATCTCGCAAGTGGAAACTCAGCACACGGCTTCGCCTCTCTGGCATGAGACTCCTTCCTGCGGTCGTGCTTGTCGCGTTATTTCTTTATTTATTCCCAACGAACTTCTTCGTTCGATCCGAAGCCTCTAAGTGGGAAGCCATTGCCTTTTCTGAGCGCGATGCAGGCGAATGGCTCCGACGAAACGGCGGTGACGGCTCGTCCTTATTCTCATTTAGTTCCGTACCGGTATTCTATTCACAAAAGAAGGAGTTTTGGACGGAGACCAAGGACCCGGAAAGGATCTTGGAAGAGATCTTCGAAAATCGCGTTGCGTACGTCGTAGACAGTGCGCGATCTTATAAGAAAAGGCCATATCTCGCTAACTTGACAGCTGCACTAAATGGTGACCCTCGCTTCGAGTTGATCTACAAGCGAAACGATTTTCCAGGGAACAGCATTGCGATCTATATGACCAAACTTCCAAATGAGAAAGCAGACCTTTCCGCACCAAAATGATCATCTCGCATAGATCGTGATCACGCCCGTTGCCGGGATACTTGTCGTGAGTGTTTGTCCGGTGGTGATCGTCGCGTCAGGCTGATCGATGTTGTACTGGCTTGCGGTCGTAAATTTGATTCCGTAGGTCCCCGTGGGCAAACCCTGGATACTGAACGAGCCGTTTCCCGATGCCTTGACCACTACTACGTACTTTCCATTCGTGTTGATGAAGGCGACAGGGTCAAAATTGGAATTGCCGGTCAGAGCTTGTATCCGTCGTGCTCCCGAGCGGACGAACTTAAAATACTGCCTCAAGAACTTTGTTCTGCTGCCGATAGATATGACCGGATTCGAGACGACCGCGTCGTCAATGATGTAATATCTGTCCCCATCGTCCGGACCCCAGCTCGTCGGGCCGGCGAGCGTGAACTGCTGCCATGACGAGTTAAGTCCCATCTTTATATCCTGGTGAAGGGCAACATAATCAGCTCCTATACGCTCAAGCATGCCTGTCTGCTTGCCATAACGAGTCGCACGATCTGCGATCTGCTGCAGGACCGCCTCGGTCGCTCCGTTGTACCGATGATATGAGAACTCAGAAACGTAGGGCATTGCCCCTGTTGTGCGAGCGATCTCGTCAATGTACGCCGGAGCATTGTTTGCGGCGGTTACTGACGGCGCGGTGAAATTCGGCGTGAATCCATTGGCGACCAATCTGTCGCCGGCAGCTTTAATAGCAAGTGCCACCTGCGAGGCCGACCAGTCTGCCGCATCCGGTTCGAGCACAATTTCCCAAGAATCGGGTACGAAACCGAACGTGCCTTGCATATGCTGATAGGTTGCCAGCACGAACTCAGCGTATTCAGCCGGGAAGTTCTTGTGTTCAAATGCCGATGGGTCAAAATCCACGTAGTTGATATTTACCCAAAGCCGTTCTCCTCTGTTTGCCAACCTTTGTCTGACCGGCAGTACGACATTATTGATCGTGTTGTCCAGGTATGAGAATTTGAAACCGGCCGGATTAATGTGGTTCGGATCGGAGTCGTCATTGACGATCTCGTATTGGTGCGAATTGTACTGGTCTTCGGTTATTTGACCTGCTTGCCATTGCGAAAAGTAGTCCACCGCGTTTTCCGTTCCGCTCTTGATCTCGAGTCTGATCCGGTTTATTCCCAGATCATTCACCGCCATATCAAATAGAGCATTCTTGTAGTTGTTCCAAGCCGGCGAATAGAGTTGAGCCGCCTGATCCGTAGCCTCCCACCCTCGCATCGTTTGATATTTCACGTAGGGATTGAGCGCGATAACGTTCCCGGTAGGCTCGTTAATCGAAAAGTTGCGGACGACGACGGGCCTTGCGATCGTCGTCTGCGTACCGGTTGAGTTCACGACCCGTGCCTGGAGGCTGTGTTTCCCGTTCGGAACAGTTGATGTATCCCAGGCGAAATAGGTGACAGTATCAGTTGCAGAAGGCGATACCGTTTGCGTCCCGATCTGCACATTGTCGCACAGCAGATCGACGCGGCCGATCCCGGCAGGGTCGTTCGCATGTATGGCGACCGAGATCTGGCCCGAGACCCGACCAAGGTCCTTGACCCGAAGAAAATTGACCGACGGCGTGCTCAGCGATACGGCCGGACGCTTCCAAACATACGCTCGGCATGGCAGCGCAAAACAAGCTGCGAAAACTACAATAAGTCCGAACGCAAAACTCCTAGACAAAACCAACTTTTCTTTCATTATTGACGGGTTAAGAGCATCCAAAAAGGATGTCCAAAGCTAATTAATGTGAGAGCGGCTGAGCACGCGAAAGCCGCGTCGGCTCTTGGGAGGCGGGAATAAGATCAAATAGCGGAAAAATCCGTAATGTAATCAGTTAACTACTTTGGCGAATGAGATGTCAAGTAAAGTTTTTGCGATCGTCAAACTTTATGTTGCAGATCGGAGCGGCCGAGTATGTCGGCAAAGGGGCTGGATCTTACCGGGAAGGCGGCCCTGTGACAGAAAAATCATCCAATGATAATTCTCCAAAGATAGGGCAAGGACTAGCCTCACAAGGGCGTCTGAGCAACGCGACAATTACCGCTGGGATTCGGTCGGATCTGAAGTTTACGGACATTTCGACCCAACCGTTTTCAGTACCTTTTAGTATCGCGGAGCGGCCAAGCTCTCCACCCGCCGGATCTGTAACAATTATCACCGGTGGCGAAGCCGACAGGATCTCAGGCGACCGGTAGTAGAACCTTAAGACATGCTCCGAGTCGGGTTGGACGAGCATTAGCTGGGAAAGTATGGTTCTTCCGGTTGGGACCATTCCCGAGAACTTGAGGTGGATCGCATACGCACCCGAATAGGGCTGTTGCTGCGTTCGCGTAAGGAAGACACCCGGGAGTTCTTGATCGAAATGCCACCCGAAAGCTCCTATTTCGCTATCAGAAGTGTGCTCGAAACCACCATCGAAGACGATCGCCTCGTCGTCGGTGCCGTCTGGTTCGAACATAGATCTCCAAATTTCGTGCGCTAGAGGAAAGTTCTGCTTTTCGATAAGGAGATTTATAAAATCACTCCTAGTCGAGCTCGGGGTCTTGCGGTCAAGAAGAAAGGATCGGGTATTTGGCGCCATTAGCGACCGAGAGATCAGGTATCGAGCAAGGTAAGTCTTTGCGGCGAGAGTTTTCGGGTTTGCAGCCTGCTCTATTGCTTCCGCATCGTTCTGGTAATGATCATCCGCGAGGTCAACGATCTGGGGAAAAAGCGAAAAACTGTTCTCCGCTGCCTTTGACAGAACCTTGAAACCCTCTTGCTGGCGGCCGGTTTGAAGAAGGAGCTTGCCCAAGGAGTAGTTCGGCTGCGAATAGTTAGGGGCGAGCTCGATCGCCCTGCGGTAAGCCGCTTCGGCTCCGCTGAGGTCGGAATTCGCCTGCTTGGCAGTCCCCAATAGTTGCCAGCACTTATAGTCGTATTCGCGTAAGGCTGCTGCATGTTCTAGCGCGCGAACCGCTTCCTCCTTATCTCCATTTTCGAGAAGGATCATCCCAAGGGCCTGCTGCGCGCTTGGATCTTCTTCAAAAATGGTCACAGCACGGTGTGCCTTTGAGAGGGATCTCAAATGTATTGCCGAAGCCGCGAGATACTCGGATACATACTGCCTCGCAGCGTAAGCTCCAAGCGTTAACGCGAGGATCGCGCACAGGCCGGCAAGGAACCGGCTCGACCGTCTGCTTTGGCGCGTTCGTGATCCTATCATTGAATTGGATTCGGAGATTCTTGATTCGATCCATTTGTGGCAACAACAAGAAGCACGACGAAGACGATCGCATTTAGCGGAACATGTAGGCCAAAGTCAACAAGGCTATGGACAAGAACGCCGAAGATGCCGACCGTTGCCCCGAAACATGTCGCCCGCTCCAGACGATCCCTGGCTCGCAGGCCGGGAAGGACTCGCCTTGCCACGAGAATCAAGAATATTCCGAAGAATACGAAGCTCACGATCCCGCCGTTCGCAAGTATCTCGAGATATTCACTATGAGCCTGTTCTAGCGGCCAAGTTCCGTTCGAGTGATCGAAAGGCGTGATCGCTGCGGCGTATGCCCCAAAGCCGGCACCTAATGCAGGCCGTTCTTGTATCAGCTCTAGAGTGATATTCCAGATCGTTCCGCGGTTTAGCCGCGTGTCCGACTGGCTTTCGACCTCATCACGGACTTGCTCGAAACGCGTTACGACCGTGTTCCCGCCAACAAGTCCGATCGCGGCAACTGAGACGATCACGATGAGGACGCAAGCTGAAACAGCTCCGAGGATCTTCATCTTGAGCAGAGGTCCGATGCTAGCCGTTCCAGCAATGCTCGTAGAGAAAAAGGTGTGCGCGATCACCGAGAATACCAGCATTGCGATCAAGCTGATCAGGCCGCCGCGAGAACCCGCAGTAAGAAGCGAATAGATGATGATCGCCGAACAGAGCAATCCTGCGAAACGATAGATCCTTGGAAGCTGGCCCTTAGTAAGCAACCCGATGAGCAGGCCCGTCGCCATCTCCGCAAGGACAGCATAGTGATTTCGGTTAGCAAACTGGGCATACTGCTCGTTTGGTTCGAATAGAAAAGAGAGCACGATGCCGTACACGGCACTGCAAGATCCGACAACAATAACCGTTCCGACGAGTATGCGAAGTCGGCGGGGATTATTTGTGAGGTGGCGAAGCGATTCGCCCGCAAGTATGAGGGCCGAGAAAAAAACAATAAAGGCCTTTGTCTCAAACGGATCCGCACTAATGGGTCCGGATCGGAAGGGAAGGATCTGTAGTACGGCTACGCCGACGATACCAACGAGTGGCAAGATCAGTACCGGATCGGCTACGCGAAATGATCCGGATAAGAGGCTTGACAGCGTCCGCAAAAAGCAGGAAAAACACAGCAGAAACGCCAAAAGAGATCGCGAGGGGTCGCCGACGTTGCCTTGGAGGTATCCAAAAATGGCGATCGTGATAATGAAGGACCAGAAGGCAAGCTCTTCGGCCCGCTTTGAGGCTTGGCTAAATCTGCCGGCTATCGCGGCAGCCGGCCGCTCATTGAGGTATTGCTCGGAATGAACTACGGACATTTTGTATCCCAGTCTTTACGACCCAGCATCACCGCGAGCACATTGTTATACATCGATAGGGAACAAGAAGGTCGGTTCCTCTCGATCAAAAGGGTCGGACCTATACGGTATCCGAGGACACAGGCCTGTTTGCCGGGGCAAGTTTGCTGTATGACAGCTGCATCTCTTCTCTTGTCGGCAGGATCGCGGTGGTCGGAAATGCGATCGCTCGGAGGGTGCGGCCTATTATCCGAAGATCCGTCTTCCAGCTCTTATCCCCGACGAATCTTGCATAGCCGCGAAGTTTGTAGGGCTGGACGACCTCGCGATAGTAGAGTTCCTTGTCGGCAACGTTCGCCAACAGGTGTTCTTCGTTTCGCAGCCTAAGAGTGACCGGATCGGTGATGCCCGGGCGGTGTTCGAGGACCTCCTGCCACAGCGGATCGTTAAGGTCGACGAACTCCGGTACCTCCGGCCGCGGTCCGACAAACGACATATCACCCTTTAGAACGTTCCAAAGTTCAGGCAGCTCGTCGATCTTTGACCGACGGAGGAAGCGGCCAACCTTTGTTACGCGAGTATCGTTCGCGGCTGTAATAAGCGACCCGTTGCAGAAGTTTCCCATTGTCCTGAACTTAAGCATTGTGAAGGGCTTTCCGTTTTGTCCGACTCTTTTTTGGCGAAAGAGTACCGGGCCGCGGGAGTCCACCTTTATCAGGAGCGCAACGAAAGCAAGTATCGGCGCGGATAGAGATAACCCCGCCAGTGACAGAATGATCTCGACCGTTCGCGGTAAGCCTATCCGCAGGTTCTTCTTCATAAATTACGCTGCGACCGAGATCTGCACTTTTGAGTACGCCGCGCAGATCTTCTTTACGGTCTGGACCACATGGGCCATTTCTTCACGAGTCATACCCGAGTACAGCGGAAGGCTGATAATTTCCGTCCACAGTTTTGACGCCGCGGGGAAGTGGGCGTCGATCCATCCAAATCGCTCGGCGTAGAGCGGGTGCAAATGGAGTGGACGCCAATGAACCGAGAACCCAACTCGGTTGCGCTTCAGTTCCTCGATGAACTCATTTCTGTCGATCGAAAGCTCGTCTAGCTTCAAACGGATCGGAAACAGGTGCCAAGAATGCAGGCGATCCGGATCGTTGGGCGGAAGCGAGATCTCGCGTATGTTCGCCATGGAGGAATAATAGTACTCGGCCACGGCCTCGCGCTTTTCACGCATTTGCTCTGCCCGTTCCAACTGCTGACAGCCAATAGCTGCAGCGACGTCGGTGAGATTGTATTTGTATCCCGGTTGGACGATCTTATAGTCCCAACTTCCTTCCGAGGTATACCTTCCCCAGGCGTCGTGCGAGAGGCCATGTAGCGACATTAGACGGATCTTGTTCGCAAGAGCCTCACTATTTGTGACGGCCATTCCGCCTTCGCCGGTCGTGATCGTTTTGTTCGCGTAGAAGGAAAAGCAGGTTACCGAGGCCGTATTTTCGCCGCACATCTCCCACCTACTCTCGGAGTTTGGCCGCCAGGCGGAGGGAAATGCGTGAGCAGCATCCTCAATTACCCACAAATTATGTTTGGAGGCAAAAGCCTTGATCGCGCCGATGTCCATCATAAGTCCGCCGACGTGGACCGGTATGACACCGACAGGCTTCAGTTCGCGCCCTCTGAGGTACGGAAGGGTCCGCTGCCGGATCTTTTCGATCTTGCGCTCAGCGTCCGCAAGGTCCATGTTTCCGGTCACCGGGTCGCAGTCAACGAGTACCGGAACGGCCTTCTTGTATAGCACGATCTCAGCGGTGGCAGCGAAGGTCATGGTCGGAATTAGTACTGCATCGCCCTCTTTAAGACCGATCGCCTCAACCGCAAGATGAAGGGCCGCTGTGCAGGAGTTAACCGCAACGGCAAATTTTCCTCGGACGGCACGTGCGAAGCTTTGCTCAAATGCCTTCACCTTCGGCCCGGTTGTTAGCCAACCGCTGCGAAGGGTCGCCATGACCTCCATCACCTCATCGTCGCCAATATCCGGTCGGAAGAAAGGCACCCGAAGTTCCGGCGCGCTCCGTTCATTGTCGCTCAGTTCTGCTTCGATTGTTCGGCCGATCTCAGCCGTTTGAGTGAACTCCATAATTTGTCTCCCATTTTTGAGAATCGACGGTGCGATTCCACTCGTATTTTGACAATAAGTCGGGCTGCCAGATCACATTTCGCGGATCCATCAAAAGTCCAAACTACGACTGAAAGAAACAAAAATAGACTCGTTTCTAAACCTTGAACAAAGTCATGAACTATTCTGGGCTATTTAACAGATTAGCAGTTGTTTCCGGCGGCAGAATTCGAATATACAGACAGTTTTGCGTGGCACTAAAAGCCTAGAATTTACCTACACATCGCACCAAAAATGATCGATCTGCGGGCTAAATATGCACCATATATCACTCATTCGATTCTCAATATTTTTCGCTGGGTCGTAGTACCCAAAATGCTCCCTTTGAGTGCCTCTTTCGCCTAGTTTTTCGACCGGTCTCAATCACGCTCGGGAGTTCCGAAAATAGTTGTAGATCAATCTGACCGGACGCGTAACGTAATACAGCGGATCCAACACGCGCGGAAGAACGATTACATTCCGATCAACTTCGTTCGGGGTGAATATGATTCGCGAGTACCACGTCAAATAGTGATAATGGAGCTTAAATCTATCGAAGGATCGCTCCTTCAACTTCAGATGAGTCAGGTATCTTTCGCCGATCTGCACCGGAGTTGACTCAGCAGTGAACAGCCGATCCCGTATCTCTCGTGACATCTCGCCAAAGACTGGATCTGAGATAGCTTTCTGCCAGGTTTCGTTCGACACTTCGAAATCGAAGAAATCGCTGATGAGTCTCAGTCCGAGGGCAACTACCTTCTCACTACCGAGTTTGCAGGAATCGACGTGCAACTGTTCCCAATCGATCGAATCTTTTGAAAGGATCAATTGATGAATGTCGCAGATCCATCCGAATCTTTCCCAAGTATGGCGCGAGCCATGCAGGCACAGATAGATCAAAAGATCGTTGATGCCGAGAGCTGGAACGCGTGTCCCGCCTAGTTCGATCCACTCTAGTCGATCCCAGAGCGTATTGATCTCCTTTGGAAGCCCGAAATGGGAACCCGAAAGCTTCCAATGCAACTCCAAATTTACGCGTCCATCAGGATCAACGAGGTAAATATCCTTCTTACGGCTGATACTCCAATCGTGTTTGGTTAGCCAGCTCGCGCTTGTGATCGGTTTCCATCCAATATCGGTCAATAAGGTGATCGCCTTTCTAAATTGTTTCGGTTGAACGAGGACGTCAAGATCATTGAAATATCGATACAACGGATCACCGTAGGCCTCGACCGCCAACGCGGGACCTTTAAAAGGAAGCACTTTGATATCGTTCGTCCCGAAGAACTTCACCAGCTCAATCAGCTTTCGTGTTTGAAACAAATTGTTATGGAGATGTCTAGTTTCCTCTCTTTCAAGTAGCTCGCTGATCTCAGCAGGTATTTGCTCAGAGAACCCTGCACGCAAACTGCGTCCGAACAGCGGAAGGACAGCATTCCGTTGTGCAACGTTCAGGGCGAATTTCCAATCGATCGGCTCGCCAAGTATCGCGGAGATTCGCTTGGACAAAGGCGCAGGAAGCGGAGTCCGACAACACATTATGATCAGTTCGATCTCTCTTGAATGATCAGGAATGCTAGATCTCATTTCGGTTTTGTTTTCCACTTAAGCTTGAAGTCATTTCAAGGCCGGAACCGCCTCGAAAGACTTCTCCGAAGCGATGAGCATTTGTGACTTCCAGGAGCTGGCATAGAACCCGTCAAGATCGACCAGCTCTCTGTGCGTGCCGGATTCTACCAATCGTGAATCATTCATTACGTGTATAACGTCGGCTCTCATCGCGATAGTAAACCGATGGGTAATGATCAGCCCGGTTCGGTTTTCCGCCAGGCTTGAAAATCTGTCGTACCAATCCGCTTCTCCCCAGGAGTCCATGAAACTGGTCGGTTCGTCGAGTACAAGCAGCGGAGCTTTTCGGAAGTATGCGCGAGCAAGTGCGATCTTCTGCCACTCACCGCCGCTGAGTTCACAGCCGCTTTCGAACCAGCGGCCGAGCAGCGTTTTGTACTTGCTCGGTAACGCGTCAATGAATCCATCCGCTCCCGCAAGCTCGGCGGCGGTTTCCACTTCATGCGGGTCGGGCTCTTCGCGTTCATCCCCTAGGCTGATATTGCCTTCGACGGTGTCCTGAAAATGCAGCGGGAATTGAAACAGCACCGAGATATTTCGCCGCAGTTCAGCAACGTCGAACTCACGAATGTCGATTCCGTCGATCTCGATCGAACCATGATCCGGGTCGTAAAACCGACAGAGCAGCTTGATCAGGGTGCTCTTGCCGGCACCGTTCGCACCGACGATCGCAACCTGTGTTCCGGCCGGAACGAAAAGGTCGAAGTCCGAGATCGCCGGCATCTCAGCACCCGGATAGCGAAACGTGACGTTTCGAAATCGGACCCCATCCACGATCTCGGCCGGAAACGGTACCGGATTCGGCGGAGAGACGATCGTTGCCTTCAAGTCAAGGAAAGCAAAGAGGCTTTCGAGATAGAGCGTATTGCTGAATGTCTTCCCGATCGAACCAAGCAAAGCAACAACGATCGTCTGACCGCGGCTGAATACCTGATAAAACACTGCGAGGTCGCCGAGCGATGCAGTGTTGTTGTAAACGCGTAAAGCGATCCATCCCATCGCAACCGCTCCGGTAACAAGTGCGAGAAAGTTTGCAGCGACCTTTCCTCCCATCTGCTCTCGGAGATGTCGTAGCTTTTCGATCCTGAGCTTTTTGCGAAGCTGCTGATATGCACCGCTGAATTTCTTGCCGAGCGAAAATAGACGGATCTCGGCCGCAGCGTCACTGTGCGAGAGCATCCCGTCATACAAGAAAAGCCATCGGCGGTCACTTGCGGTCTGACGCCACCAGCGAAAATATCGACGATCGAAGGAGAATGAGATCAATAAGCTCGGCAACGATCCTACGACAAGAAGGATCGGAACAGCCCATCCGTAAAACATCAATAGGGCGGCAAAGGAAATTAGAGTGATCGAGTTTTGGACCACCGATCCGAAATTCTCTAAGAGAGCAAGCGGCTTAGACTGTGACTCACCTCCGGCCTGCTCCATAAGGTCGTGATATTCAGGTGAATCATAGAATTCGAAATCGACCTCAACCGATTTCGAATGCATTAGCTTTTTCAGGTCATCCGAAAAACGTTCGGCCTGGGCATTCCGGACCCATTCGGTCACGTAGCGCAATGAGTCCGCGGCAAGCAGAGTGATGCCGGTCAGTGCGAACAGCCAGATCGTATATTCAAGGTCGCTGAAGGCCCGCGAATTCTTCGCCGTAACGAAACTGTCGATCGCGAGCTTTGACGTATAAACAGTTGCACCGGGAAGTAATCCCTGGACGATCAATAAGACTCCCCAGATCGCCGTATAGCCGGGAACAGAGTTCAAGATCAGCTTGAGATTTCGCCGCCACAAATGGATCTGTTTCAGCACCTCGGTCAACCTACGTTTCATGGTTCAAATGTCTAACCGATCTCCGGATGCTCGATCGGAATTGCTCACGACCAGGTTGACCCTTGGAGAGCTTTTGCTATGGTTTAGACCCGAAATATGCGTTTCGAGTTTCTGGCACACTTCATCGATCTCACTAAATCGATGCGGCCGGCTCATACGGAATGAGGGGATCGTGCGAACAAGTTCCTGACACTGTCGAAAGTGTCGCTCCTGCGAGTTCAGCCGCGCGAGATGATGCCCCGCGTGCGTATTGGTTATTAACTCGATAAACGTCGTGCTCATGTCGAGCTCGTCAATGCGGACGGCCTCGGCCTTGTCGAGTATGTATATTGCCCCCAGTTCGACCGGCCCGACGGAGCTTTCGTTCGGACACGCGAAAGAATGTTTTTCGATCAGACGGTGAATGTACGGAAGTCGGCTCGGATCCCGTCCGGCCGCGACAACTGAGTCGGGGTACAGCTTGATACGCGGATAGCCGAGCAGCGTAAACGCCTTTCCATCGGAGAAGGAAACCGGAACGATGTCGTCGCTGATAAGTGAATGGCCACGCGCGTACATGCAGGCCGCGAGTGTAGATTTCCCGAAGCCCTTTGCTCCCAGAAATGCTACCGCGATGCCATCGACCTGGACACAGCTTGCATGCAGTACCATGTTACCCCGTTGATGGAGCAGCGCGATCATAGCCGGGCCGGTCAGAAATGGCATAAGGTCTTCTTCCTGAGCGACGCTGGCAGGCTCGACGATCACCTCACAACCCTCTGTGATCAGGAACTTTCCAATGATCGGCCAATCGAACGACATTGCTTTTTCAGCTACTCGAACGCGACAGCCAGGCGTCTCGAGAACAGGTGTACGAAAAATGCTGTCAAGATACTCTTCTGAAAGCTCTCCAAATCGGATAGTTATATCGGCTCCGTTCCCGCCAACGACGAGGTCCGGGATCCGGATCGACGAGTCGATATTCAGGCCGAAAGAGAAATATGAAAATCTGTCAGAGTTGGAGAACATAGAGTTAAATTGAAAGCGAAACCACCGTAGAACACCATTTCTGATGGTCGGGCGATTCCGCTTTCTCCATAGAAAGACCGCGGCTCATATAGTGTTTTGAGTTGCGGTCTGTCAGTCGAGTTAGCCTGCCCGAAAGCAGGCGGCCAGGTCAACCTAGGGAACCGAAGAGATACCGACGTTCACCACTTGAAGAATATCGTCTCCAAAACCCAGGTTTTTACCTGTGCCTTGAGGACTACCTTGTGTCAGTGAGGCAAGATCGCCATACACGGTAACATCCGGTTTTTCCCAGGTTAGCTTCTTATCGACTACATTTTCCATTTTTCCCTCCTTTCTTTTGGTTTCTTCAAAACGCTGTTTTGCAAGCGTATGGATTTAACAACCCTTGCTTTCGGGCGAACCGGGCCGCCTTGCAAAGAATTGCCAAAAATTTCACGAGATCAGCCATCACGCACTAAGTCCGACGCCGGCCGAAGCTGCAGTCTGAGCTTTGTCGGCAAAACCCGAGTGGTCGAGCCACTTGATCAGATACATACTTGTAAGGAGCAAGAGAGCTTCAGAGTCCTTTCGATTGGCATCGCTAGTAAATTCTTTATATGCCGCCCTTAGCTGCTCGATATCCAAATATTTTGCGATCTTCCAGGAATCCTCATTTATCGCAGTTTCAATATCGTCTCGCCCGTACTTAAGAAGGTTCAATTTAATGTGGGCACCGAGATTCGCCTTATCGGTTCGCCACTGCACCTCGGGAGGCAATATGCCCTCCATCGCGAAGCGGAAGATCGAGCGGGTCCATCCCTTATATATCCTCTGACCCGGCGGTAGCGAAACACAGAACTCGATCAAACGGCGATCAAAGAACGGATGCCGCGGCTCGACTCCGAAGGCAGCCGAAAGTTTCTCAACTTGCTCGTGCATATTCGAGAAAAGCCCGGTGGTCAGCGAGTTCCAGTGATGCTCTGCAGGCGAGAGGTTGCGCGGATAATTCTCCTCCCAGAGCGTCTCCATTCGCTGTACAAGATATTCTCTTGTTCGGAAGGCCGGATTGACCGAGCTTAAGTGCAGCGGATGCGAGATCGTCGATGTGTTGACAACGCTCTTTTTCCAAAACCGCGCTGTTCGCCAAGCCGCAACCAGTGCCGTCGGGATCGCGGGCTTAACGCCCTGGTGCCATGCAAGACGCTTTAGCGTGTGTGCCCGTGACGGAATATTTGCGTTCATTGCTCGAGCCTCACGCAGCATACGAACGAGTCTTAGTCGCTTGGCGAGCTGCTCGAACTCCTGATACCCGTAAGTAACCGTCGTGTCGCCGTCATGGCCGGTGAGCAGAGTTCGAATGCCGTCGGCCTGGCAACTCTTGAAGATCTGCGAATCCATGTAAACGTTCAAATAGCCCACAGGGTGATCCGTGTGCCAAACGATCTTGTCCATGTTCTGAAGTGGACTTGCATCGTCAACGTTAACAAAATGTGGCGTCGCCCCGGTCTTCTTGATTACCGCCCGCATATACGAAGATTCATCTATACGCGGGTCGTGCTCAATGAGCGTTGGAAAGACCGCCGAATACGTGTGCAATGGACCGACACCTTGCTCGCGCAAGGACTTGTTGGCCACGCAGGTCACAGCCGATGAATCGAGGCCACCGGAGAGCATCGCGCCGATAGGGAAGGCACTTCGAAGCCTACAATTCACCGCCTGTGTGAACTTCTCAAGAAAGGCTTCCTGATAATCCGTGTCCTTCTTCAGCCTTAGTTCCTTAAAGCTCGGTGACCAGCACTGCCGTGTCTGCAGCCGTTCAGGGGTAACGGTCAGCGAATGGTTCAGCGGCAAACGTTTGATGTGTTTGTAGAACGTCGATACTTTGTCTTCCGACTTTAAGATCAAGTAGTCGGCGAGATGCGGTTCATTTAGCTCCTTTGGCACTTCGTCAAGCGTTAGAAGAGCTTTGATCTCGGAGGCAAGGGCAAATATTACGCCCGGCTGATAGTAATAGTAGAAGTGTTTCAACCCAAGCGTGTCGCGGGCACAAAAGAGCTTCTTCTGTCTAATGTCCCAGATCGCGAAAACGAAGTCGCCGACCAAGTGGCGGGGGCAGTCTTCGCCCCACTTTTCGTAAGCGTTGAGGATGATCTCGCTATCCGACACCTGCGCCGGCGACTTCTCCCCTACCGACAAATGGCGCAAGAAGTCCTCTCGATTGTCGATGCGGGCATCACAAGTAATTACAAGATCGCTATCGCGGCTTCTTAAAGGCAGCTTTTCCGTCAGAGACTCGGGCGTTGTGAATCTCATACGATGGCCGAGTCCGACACTTCCATCGACCCAAACTCCTCGCCCATCGCTCCCGCGGTGCTCAAGCGTGTCCAGAGTTCGACCGATCAGCGGCGTGGACAACGGCCGTCCGTCAAGGTAGAAAACTGCAACTATTCCGCTCATGAATGTATGTCTGGACGAGATGTCATCACTGCGAAGCGCGCGTGCTGTCGAAGTCGTCCGAGCACGATCTTGTTGTCTATTTCAACCCAAGCGTGAGCCTCAATGGTTGAATCCGTCGGGGCAACTCCGATCCGAATTTTCGACGGTTGGCCATAATGTTTCAGGATCATTTTCGCTGCCAAAGCCTGCGTCAAGCATGATGCGGCCGGTATATACCGGCTACAACGGCGAACGGACCGAAGTACTTCATCGACCAACGTGTTGTCGGTCTGACCGCAGTTATCGAGGGCATCGGTCAGATCGTTCGCTGCTCGCCTGGTGACGATCGATGGGAAAAGCCAAAGCCCTGCGCGATAGTACGAAAGCCATAGGAGCGTACGTACGATCATCGCTTTTTCTCGCGAGCTTGATGACATCAAACTCGAAAACTTAGCCACCATCGACCTCTATCAACCCTTCGTCGATCATTGTCTTAAGGAACGTATCCACCTCGCTCCGACATGTTCCCTCGTCAACCTCGTATCTCTCCAGAAGGGCCGCCTCGATCTCATCGACCGTCGAGGCTTTTTGCAGCAGCGTCCAGATCGCGAGGGCAACGCTATTTAAGCCGTAATAATTTCCATTCTTTAGACTGAGGATCACGGCCTTCGTGTCGAGATCTGATTCCAGATGCTCTCGAATTGCCCGATAGCGCACTTTTCTAGAGCCGTTATGTGAGGAGTCATTCATAGTTGTGTCGGTAACGGGTGCAAGGGCAGATCGAGTCATATACATTGTTGAAAAATGCCAAACAGCGTCTAAGATTTGATTATCTCTTGCTTGGACCATGACCCGATCGCACCTTAGAAAATGTTTGATACGAGCATGCCACTTTCAGCCTCTGCCGCGCATCGTCGTTAAGTGCCAAACGAGCAAAGCGCATCTATCCGTTCGCGGCCTGTTGATTTGTCCTTACAAGGTGTTTATACAAGTTTTTATTCCGTTGCCACTGTTCGGTTGGACCATTCACTCCAGCGATTTCGAAAGGCGATAAGGCCGAATACTGAGCCTAGCCCGTATGAAGTGTGCAGGATCGCGAAACTCAGCAAAAGGTACGGTACAGCCCAGACCCGTGAGCCGGCAACATAGATCGAGGCAGCGACATTTGCCAGGAAATACATTCCGACAACGGCGGCCAGAAGGACGCGTCCGATATCAGAAAATAGGGCGATCGCGGCCAGTAAAATGACTGATGAAACAAATACGAATGGAACAAACTGCCTCAGGCTCATTTGCTTCGGGTGCATTTGCAAGACACGAACCTTCCAATATCCGTACTGGAAATACTGCTTCCAGAGGGATGAGAACGTGCTGCGGCTGTAGTAACGTGAACGGATCATTGGAGATAATAGGATCCGCCCGCCGAGTTTGCGGATGCGAAAATTGTATTCGTCATCTTGATTCCGGACCAGTTCTTCATTAAAGGCCCCCGCTCGGTCAATGATCTTTCGTGTGTAGCCGGGAAACGCAACCGTATCAGTGAACATCTCCCGATCTTTGACCGTCCTGAAAGCTGAACCTCCAACACCGAAATTGGAGCTCATTGCCATCGAGATCGCGACGGCACGCGGCGTTTCGCCGACGGTTTCGATCGGTCCGCCAACTCCTTCCGCACGGCCGGATCGCAAAATATCCACGCAGTTTGCGACATAGTCTGGTTCGATCTCACAGTGTCCGTCCACCCGAATGATCACATCGCCGATCGCCCGTTCGATCGCCCGATTTAGGCCCGTCGGAGCGATCTTCTTGACGTTATCGACGATCGAAATGGGGACTTCGGAGTTTGCCGCGAGCCCGAGGATCTTCTTGCGCGAATCGTCTGTGGACATTCCGTCGGCTACGATGATTTCCATTCGGTCTTTCGGATATGTCTGGCGCAGCACAGATGCAAGTCCGCGCTCAATGAACGCACCTTCATTGCGAATCGGTAGAACAATGGAAACAAACGGCAGTGAATTATCTTCCATTTCCGTCGTCAAACCTGCCAGACCCCGCGGCTTGCGGATCAACGTTGCATATCACGGCGCGAAATTTTCCTCGCGAAGTTCGCGGTATCGAGGTCATTCTTTTGAAATCGACATCTACCCTACCAAGCCTCTCGCGAATTCGGGTCGTGAGTTCGACGAGGGCCGCGTCGTGAAAATCGTCTGCAGGGACGTAGTTCACGGTGATCGTTGAAACCGAATTCTGGACGATCTGGGCTTCCTTGATCGGGAGGCCGCCCTTGAACACCGGATCCATGCGTCCGACATGCTGTCCGTCAATACCAAGCAAAATGTCGTCAGTGCGGCCTGAGATCTTTTCGATAACGGGAAGCGTCCTGCCGCACTCACACTTCTCATTGGAAACCTTGCCGCTGTCTCCAACTCTATAGCGGATCAACGGCATGTCAGCGTTCATCAGGCCCGTGCAAACGAGATCTGAGAGCCCATCACCAACGTCTGTCCCCGATTCAATGATCCCGGCCTCGGGCCATTGGTGGAGTCTTCCGTATTCGCATTCGCCTCCCGCAGCAACGACCTCGGCCATACCGTAAGTTGCGCGAACCGGACAGTTGAACGCCTTGGCGATCGCTTC
This sequence comes from Pyrinomonadaceae bacterium, assembly GCA_019186825.1. Lineage (GTDB taxonomy): Bacteria > Acidobacteriota > Blastocatellia > Pyrinomonadales > Pyrinomonadaceae > OLB17. The sequence continues at coordinate 94,364 of JABARP010000003.1, read as the reverse complement.
ACGCTGATAGTCGTAAACCGGTTCGGCATTAAGGATCACGACATCGATACCCGTCAGTTGCCTTCCGATCCTGAGAGCCTCCGCAGCAACGGTATACACGGCGGATGGATAGCCTAAGATGTATCGAACGCCGAATTTTGCCAAAGCGTCGATATACGCCGGAATGTTCTGCGGCGTCAGATGGTATGACGACATGTAAAGCTGGTGTAACCCGGAATTCCAGACCCAAAACGGCGGTTTTTTCTGACCTACCGGAGTGACCAACTGTCCGCCCAATATTGCCCAACGGTCATGCCGCGATACTCCATACCATCGACGCGAGCGGGCTTCGAATAACGCGTACCATTGCCTGACTGTCTCTTTTGTCATGTAAAGCGACAGCGACGTTCCTGTCGTTCCGCTCGTATGATCGTGGAACATTTTGTTCGGAGAAAGATCGTCCGCAACAAAATCAAGCGGGTTTGCTCTTACGGACTCTTTTTCCAAGACATCCCAGTTTTTGAGCTGCCCCCAGGAAGAGTTGTCGCCACGTCGCCTTCTTTCTGCCCAGGCTCGTCTATAGAAGGGAACCCGAGTTGCCGCACGTTCAAGCACGTATGCCAGGCGGTCGGTCCGCCACGTCTTCCACTCAGCTTCACTCCATGATTCGCGGTTCAATGCAGCCTGAACCAGAGACTCCGTCTCCGAGCCGTAACGCCAGCGGTTCAGGTAGTGTCCGCGGAGGCTTGCTGCCGCAGACCTAGCCGGTGCCGGCAGCATGTTGTAAATATCGAGGGCAACTGACATCTACGCTACCGGTCCTCCAGAAATTGCTCTTGCGGTTGGAGCTCGATCAGGGAAGCCCAGTTCCCGAAATAGATTTTCCCAGCACGACCTTACGGATTCCCAAGACGAGCGTTCGGCAAGCAGCCGTCCATTTTGCGAAAGCCGACAGGCGAGGTCAGGATCCTCAACGAGTTTCGTAACGGCATCCGCGACCCGATCAGGGTTGTTCGCGGGTACCAGAATGCCATCGACTCCATCATTCAGTAAGGCCGCGATCCCACCTATGTCCGTCGCAACTACCGGTAATCCGAAAGCACATGCTTCTACGATCGCCACAGGCATATTGTCGATATTGTTGGTGTTCAAGTAGATATCGGCATCTGAGAATTCGCGGGTCTTTGCCTCCGCGTCGAGGAATCCCGGGAATCTTACCTTCCCACCCACACCGAGACCCTTAGCAAGCTGCTTAACCTTAGATTCGAGTCCTTTGTCTACGCCTGCCATCACTAACGTCGCATTCGGATACTTCTCGCTGATCAATGCGAAGGCTTTGATCGCAAGTTCCGGATTGTAAATGACATGAAATGCGCGCATCCAGATCAACCTAGGCTCGACTCGTCTTCGCAGTTTATGAGGATATGCCTCGAGGTCAATGATGTTTGGAATGATCCGTATATTGAAACCAAGACCGTCAAAAGACTGCTTAAGGAAAACCGACGGAGCTGCGAGCCGATCGAACCGCTGAAATACCCGCGAACCCCAAGTTGCATGCCGTGACACAAATTCGGGTAGAGCTCCACCGTGGAGCACACCGACCGTCCTGATGCCAAGCCACTTGCCGAGGCGGCTCGTTACATCTGCGATAACAAAACTCAGTCCGCTATATATCTCAACGATCACAATGTTTATCGACCTTCTGTACCAAATGATGGTCAGAATGATCTCCATCATCCGCAACGCACGATTTAATCGGGAAGAGACGGCGATAACGTCATAGCCATCTACCCGCAGAAGATCCGCAAGTATCAAGCCTTGCGTTGTGATCTTTCCGGCATTTCGCCCGATCAGATTCCCGACAATGCAGATTTGAGGATGTACTGTTCTCACGTTCGTAAAGATAGAGTCTGATGGCCCTTGTCACGCAGCCAGTTCTCTACGCATCTGTCCGATTCGAGCTGCCCTGATCGCATAGACATTGCGTCGTCGTCGCGGTGTCGCGATGGTGATAGAGATCATGCCAAAAACCGCGGCAGGTGCGGCTAGGCGCATCCCGGTATTGAGCATGAATAGAGCAGCCCACGCGGCCGCTCCGACTACAAATGCACGCCCAAGCCGCGATCTCGATCGTCTGAATCTTGTGACCACGATCGCGATCAAGCAGAAGATAGCGATCAGCCCGAACATCCCGTGCTCAGAAATCAGGCGTGAAAACTCCGTGTGGCTAGCTGCCTTAAAGCCAAGAAACTCTTGCCGCTCGCTGTAAGCAGAACCCACACCGACACCAAATATCGGATGTTCGAGAAAAATATCAACATCCGATTCGACGATCTCCGCTCGGTGGGTCGTTTGAGTATCTTCAAAGCGCGCCTGCAAGCCGCCGCCCGTAAAATCATTGAGGTAAGGAAAAACGAGCACAAAAAAGAGCATGATCAGGATAGCGATCGGGACCAACCGCTTCGTCGCCTTGAGCGGATCCCCGAATTCAAAAAGTACGACAAGCAGCAGAGCACCTACCGCATTGTAGATACCGCCGCGCGAGAATGTCATTACGCTTTGTGCAGCAAAGAAGATAGCCGATAGTGCTAGATAGATCTTATATTTCCGGTCATTTCTAAAGGCGATAAGGGAGAACACCGTCAGGAAAACACCAAGACCCAACATCGCTGAGACCTGATTCGGCCCGAAGCCGCCGCTCGTTGCAAAGTTCGATTCGTCCGTAAACTGTATGTCTTGGATCGCGACAGTAAAGAAGAGCGTTACGAAGGCAACGGTCAGCAGTGGCACCGTGTAGGCTTCGAACAAACGCTTCAATCCTTGCGGCTGAACTTTTATATTCGAGAAGAACCAGCAGCTAATTAGCAACAGGAACGGGCCGGACAGATTGAAACTCAATGTATCCCTTGCTGCGGAAAGGTCGAACTGGATAAAGGTCAAAACACACGCGGGAAGCAACGCTGCAAAGTAGACGAGCGGCAACACAGGTATTTTCCGCCGATGTCGGCGTACTAGTGCGACGATCATGATCGCTGCTGATCCGTATTTTCCGAACTCCCAAAAGATCGGCACTTGGGCCATTCGCCAAAGGATCTCGACGCCGACCAAATATCCAACGGCCAACGCCACGCGTTCGAGTCTTACCTTTCGCTGCCAGGCCCAATAGATGCCTACGCCGAAGACCGCCGCGGGGTGAATTATCGCAGCAGAACCAAGGTAATAGTCGAGAAGGCCGATAGGGAAATGAAGCAAAGTGATCGCAATAAGAAGGCGAAAGTTCGACTTCGACTTCCAGCGTAAAGCACTCCGAGCAGTGCTTTGATGCAAGAGCGTGTTGTTCATCGGCTTAGCCGCGACCATTGTGTTTCCTTTCAAGCAGTTTGGTATAGATTCCGGTTAGACGTTCTTCGAGATATCTCAGTGAATGATTTTTCCTAACGTACCGTTGTCCATTGATCCCAAGCGAAGTCCTGGTTTCACGATCAAGGATCAGTTCGGTCGTCGCACTAAGCAAACCGCGAAAATCCATAGGGTCGACGACGATCCCGGCCGTGCTATCCAGGATTTCCGGTACCCCGCCAACCTTAGTTGCGACAACGGGAAGGGAATGACTCATCGCCTCAAGTACGACATTTGGAGTCCCTTCGTGTTTTGAGGTCAGCACTACGAGGTCCGCGCTTTTGTAAACATCTGAGATCTCCGGCCGCTCTCCATCCAGAGAAAGGATGTCCGGACCAATGCCGTAGCCGCGGGCCAAAGTCTCAAGTTTCGGGCGAAGCGGGCCATCGCCGACGACCTGAAACTTCAACTGCCGATCCGGAAGCGTACTCAAAAGCTCGTGTGCCAATTCGACAAAAAGCTCCGGACGCTTCTCTTCACCAAGACGCCCTACGAAGAGTATCTTCGTCGCTTTTGGCGAAGCGTTGCTTGTATCTCTTTTCTGGCCCTCACAGGTTACAACGTTTCTAACAAGGTCTATCCGATCGCGCGCGACCCCAAAATTGACGGCCCGCTCAAGTGCAAGGCCGGAGTTTGCGATCAAATGCCGTGGCAGTTTCAGCTGATATTTCCCATAAAACCCATTCGAAGCCAGTTCAAAGGCAAGATCGCTTCGGATCGCTCCGATGCTCGGGATCCCGTTTAGTCGTCCGGCGATCGAAACATAGATATTCGTGTAGAAATGTGAGCTTTGCACGATGTCTGACGGTTGCCGCCGGAGCTCTTTGACAACATTTCGAAGTGTCGAGAGCCTACCGCCACGCCTGTCGATACTGCTAATTTCAACACCTAGATCTCTGATCTCCTCCTCAAGGGCTTCACCCGATGTAAGACAAAGTAGTCTTGTACGGATTCCGGCATTCTTGAGCGCGCGGAGCATGAAAATAAGCTGTCGCTCGGCTCCACCTCTTCCAAGTGTTCCTGCTAGAAAGCAAACCTCCATACAACCCTCAGACGTTTCCCGAAGCCGCCGAAGACTGCCTGACCCTCGGCCTACTCAAAGAATCTACCTTCCATGTTTCGACGAGTTTTCTTCGGATGCGTTCCCGCCAGCTCTCCAAAGAGAAGGACTTCGCCGTCTCGATCGCACTTGCAGACAAAGAGCGATATCTCGCCGGATCTGAGCACAGGCCAATTACGGCGTTGGCAAGCTCCTTGGGGGCTGGTTCTTTAAGAAGAATGCCGTTCGAACTCCCTATCAAATGCGGTAGCACGGAGACCGGCGTTGTAATGACGGGCAGTCCTATCGCCATGGCTTCGAGCACCACCTTAGGAAATCCTTCTGAGGCCGATGTCGGATAGCAAAACAAATGGGATGCCTTTAGCAGCTCGATCACTTGGGCATGGGTGACTTTACCGTGAAAGGTCACTCGATCGGCAACACTATTTGCCATCGCCTGCTTTTGGAACAGATCAAGCTTAGAACCGCCGCCAACAACATCGAGCGTCACATTCGGCAGCTTTTCAAGGACCAGCGGGAGACTATCTATCACCACATCCGTCCCTTTCCGCTCTTCCTGCCGACAAACAATGATGAGTTTTATCGGCGACCCTTTTGGAAGTTCGCGGGGTGCATTTGTTTCGATCTCTGTCTTTCTCAGAGACGTTGCGAAGATCCACTCTACATTTGGGTTCTTTTCTGAGGGCGGTCTGTCTGCTCCGCCGGTAGCGAGCATTACATTTCTACCGCCCGCAAAATACTCCATTGACCATCGCCAAAACCGCTCGGCCATCGTCCTTTGAACAAGCCAGTTGCCGCAGTGGCGGACAAAGAGCGGTTTTCGAAAAAGCATCGCGAATACCATCCCGATCGTTCCAACGTCACCCGGGATCGGGGAATGGATCGCATCGGCCTTTAGACACTCCCGAAATATGGTGAAGCAATTCCGGAAGAGCCAAAGCGGCATATTCAGCTTGCGCCGAAGGCCCTTGCCTTTCGGTTCCGACAACGGCACGACCGAAAGGGCATTCCCGACCAATGGTGATAGGCCTGACGTGTTGCCGCCAGTTCGACAGGGAACGACAACCTTCGTTTCATCAAACAGTTCGGAGATCGCTCCGATCTGCTGCGGGAATCCACCATCGGTGATAAAGCCGCTCGGCGAGTCGGATGAATGCCAACAAACTTTGTGCGAAATGACCGCAAGTTTCATTGGTTTCTTAGGAAAGCGAAAGTTCTGGCTACGCGATTGGCCTTGTAGCCTGCCGCGCTAACGATTTGACGTCATTACCTGCCAGACGCCCTGGGCTCGGCCGCGGAGGTCCGCAATGTCGCCCCCATTTAGTCTCCGAATTGCCGATGAAGCGATACGAAATGCTTCAAAAGCTTGAAACCGCCAGAATCGATATTTCTGCCGGAACGTCAAAGGGCCTTCGATATCCCGAAACACGAAGTGGTAATTTACGACAGACTTGAAACCGATCTTTCGCCTGTCTTCCCGTCCGTTCGGAGAATGCAGTTCAACACAGTGCGCGTCACCGCATTGCAGAAGCCGCCAGTTTCGCCCTGCCTTCAAAGAGAAGTGAGCGTCTTCGAGCACTCCAAAGTCCCGAAAGAACTCATCAAATCTAAGTCCCTCGTCGAATACACCACGCCTCCAAACCGCACAGGCTGTCGTCATAAAATCCACTTCACGCGTCCCGGCAAAAGGCGGCTGAAGGCTGTTGTTGATCGGGTAGCCGCATTGAAAGTCATAACGGCCTGGTTCAAAGTTCTTAAAAAGTCCAAGACGTCGATACCAACGCCATCGGGGCGACGTTTCAAGGTCAAGGTGGCAATTAGTTCGGTACCCCACAACGCCGCCAACATCTGAGTTCGAGGGGTCGGTCAATACATCCAGTATTTGCTCAAAAAAGGTTTGGTCGAGACGGACGTCGTCGTCGATAAATGCGACCAGATCACCGGTCGCCGCATCGATTCCTGTATTCCTCTGTATAGCCGTTCCGCCGCCTTTTCGAATGAACTTTACGGCAAACGGGAGCTCGGCCCGCATGTCAGACACAACGCGTTCGGTCTCGCTATCCTTATCTTCGATGCCGTCGACGATTATGACCTCGGCTGGCAAAACAGACTGCTGTCCAAGATCGAGCAGCAGTTCACGCACTTCCACCGGACGCTTGAGCGTAGGCGTAACTATTGAGATCGTTGGGCGGAACGCTTGGACCGTTCCATTCTTTGCACCAAAGCCTTCCATATTGTGCTCAATTGTTCCGTTCAAACCCTTGATCGCGCTCCCGGCTTGCCAGTTCAACCAATCTGCCGGCAATTCGATATGCCGACTGCCCGTCGAGCGTGTCTGCGAACATATTCTTGATCAGCCGCTTTCGCGCCCCTTTTGCTGCGTCCGGGTGGACCAGCGCTTCGCGGATGAGAGATCTCATTTCGTTAAGACTGTAAGCAACCTGGACCGCTCCGCTCTCGACGACCGGCCGGTAGTGCTCGTACGAGTAGAACAAAGCATTTTTCAGTTCCAGGTTGTTGCTGCCGGGGGCATCGAAGCCTACGTTGATGACGGGTTTGTCGAACATACATAGTTCGAGGGAGATCGTCGATGCAATGTTGATGCCGAGAGCACAATGCCGCAGAGCATTGACGAAGCCGTACGAATCCTCAGATCGCGGTGTCAGCCAGGATGCATTCCATTCGACCTTTTGAAAAATGATGTCCTTTCGACGTGCCTTTAGTTCGTCGAACCGCCCTGTGAGATCCTTCGCATATACGCGAACTAGCATCTGTGGACGTTGCTTTTCGGGATACTCAAGCAGAAGGTCAGCAATGGATTCAACGATCTGCGGCTCTCCCGGCATATGGTTTGCCATTCCGGTTGAATAAAGGATCAACGGACGATCTGCGTCAGCACCGATCTCAGAACAGAATTCTTCGCGGCTTTTGTAGAAGGTTGGCCGAAAGTGAAAATCGAACTGCGGCGAGCCCGTAACAAATACGTTCTCAGGTTTGATCCAAGTGTACATTTCGAGCAGCTGTCGCTTCAGATTGTTATTCCATACGAGAAAGTAGTCATACGGCAGCGTGATTCGCCCTTGGGATGTGAGATTGTCCCAACTAAAAATGAATGTTGCCGTCGGGATCCCGAGCCATTGAGCCGCTTGAACTGCCGGGGTTGCGATGGCGCTATGGATGTGCGAACCGTTGAAGACAAGCGACGGCCGGGTCTTCCTAAATAGCTCGGCATATTGGTCGGTCGAGAACAAGAGCCGGCTTGACGAACGTTCAGCTCGGGACAAGAGATCCAAGCCAAAAGGATTTGCGAGCGGCCAGGCCATTGACTTCTTGATCGCCCGTACGGTCTTATCTCGAAGAGTTTGGGCCTCTCGATCGCGGATCCGCCATCTTTCTTTTGCTGCCTCGGACCATAACCATCGTCCGTGCGCCATGTCTAAGATCTCGCGCAGAAAGCGCACAGGCCATCGCTCGGAAATTGGTTCGAGAGAGTGGAGGTCGGCTTTCAAGCTTCCGGCAAGACCTTCGAACTCAGTACCGGCAATGACCGACAACAGCGACAGTTCACACTCTTCCGCTATCTGTTCAAAGCAACCGGAGTGGACGAAGTTTCTGATCACCTCGCCTCGCGGCACGATAGCAGCTATGCGAAGATCGGCCCTGCTCTGGGTCGCCGCCAGTACGCGACTTTCATGCAAAGCGTGGTCTGTCGCCAATTTGGGCATTGGTAGAGCTGTCATTTCTCGAGCTTTGAACCTCTATTTTTCACAAAGTCTGCGATCGCTGTGGCCATTCGCTCGCCGCAGTGACCGTCGAGGCGGCCGCACACATATTCAGCGATCCATTTGCGTTCAGCCTTATGCATCTCCGGATTCTCCAGATAAACCTTGACGGCGTTTTCAAGCTCGTCAAAATTGTTAACCAGCCAAACGCCTCCCGATTCGGCTATCGGCTTGAAATGGTTCCATCTATGGTTGACGTCCTTGATCAGGGTCTGATCCGATCTGTTCGGCTGCGGATCAAAATCAAGATTTACAACCGGCGTATCGCAGATCGCGGCGTCGATCGTAACTGTTGACGCCAGATTGACGACAACGTCCGCATGCCTGAAAGTATTTACCCAATCAACTATCTGACTTTCGTCCTGCGTTCGGCGGATCAGATCTCTGCCCGCATTCGGCGTACTTTGCAGGCGAACGTTTGGCCCGAACTCAGCGAAGATCCCGCGCATTTCAGCGTTGTCGTGGATAGGGTGCGGCCGAACCAGCAATTGAACGTTGCCAAAATGGCCGGCTTTAACTCGTTTTGCCATCTCGATCGCACCATGGTGCTCTTTAAGGAAGTTCGGAGACCCTAGAGAATAAACAATGATCTTTTGCTCGGCTTGCAGACCCTGTTGACTGCAAAAAGTAGCTCGGTCAACCTTAAATCGGTCCAAAAAGAAGACATCGAATTGCGGAGCCCCGACAACGTAAACCGGAACCTGGCGCGCATGCGGATATACATCCAGTAGCTCTTCTTTGTTCTGCTCGTTCCAAACGATATATCCGTCATACTTGAAGACCATGCGATTCTTCGTGGATACGTTGTCCCAGGACGGTATATAGGCCAGTGTCGGAATGGCATGTCGCTTTGCCGCCGTAAAAATTGCTGGCTGTTCGAACTGAAACGGCCCCGTGGAAACAACAACATCCGGTTTGTTTGCAGCAAGCCGGTCGGCAGCCTCGGCCGATCGTGGATAAGCTACTAACAGTCTCTCGAGCGCATTCTCAAGGATCTGCTCGGTCCCACCATATGCAAGCAGTTTTGCAGGCAGCTTTAGAGCCCGGATCTGGCCGGGGAGCCGCTTATCTCTCACATGCTTTTGCATGCTTACACGGCTTGGAAGCATCAGCCGATAATCCCAAACGAATTCGTTGAGCCGCCGCAGGTAGTTGTGCGGACGCTCCCGAAATGGACGCACGTGAGGGAACGATCCGATCTGAGCATCAACGTTCTTCCAAGATGGGGCCGATGCCGTCTCGTCGTATGAGGAAGCCCAAACGGACACATCTCCGTGCGTCGCAAGGCTTTTGATCAGACCCGTATGCTGGAGCACGCGGTCGACAAGCAGCGAAGTCGATAACAAGAGAAATCTGCGTTTCACTTCAGATCAAAAGAAGAGCGACCCACCAAAGACCGTCACACAATACCGAGGGCGGACCTTTGAGAACGTCTCATTTGTCCGGCATCAACCATTTCCGGGAATCTTATGAGCTTTCTTGATTCCGATGCCGGCGAGGTGTACATACACGTGAACATCAGCCTGTCGCTCGTTCTCGCCTCTCCGCCTTTGTGGAACCCGCGAGTATCGGCAAAAATAACCGTCCCTTTCTTTCCGGTGCAGATCTGCCAATTCTCTCGGGGGAGCACGTTCGCCATCTGGTCGTCCGTCGTACGCTGAACGCCGCCTTCGTTGAAATGGTCTGGAGATATCGATCGCAGTTCACCTTTTTTATGCGTTCTTGGGGCATAGGTGAACGGCCCCGAACCGGTATCGACGTCCCGAAGGTATACAAAGACCTTGAGGATCAGCCTATCCTCGCGGTCAAAATGCCAAAGTTGCGACTCACGTGCGTTGGATGTTGTTGCTGCGGTGTACCAAACGTTGTAGTAGCGGAGACGCGTTTTCATCTTGAAGTAAGCATTCGCGATGTTTACGAAGGACCGGCTCAGCGCGAACCGCGAGAATATACTCGTCGGGTCAAAGGCGATCTCGCTTCCAAGCATCTCTAAGTTAAAGGTCTTTTTGCCGATCGATGCATCGGCCTCTTTTAGTTTGTCGATCTCCGCGCCACTGTTGGCGACGAGCTGCTCGACCTCTGCCTCAAGAGCCGAAAATTCGATCTCAGTGTCGAGATCATCAAATGAGATCGAGGCAACGCCGTAGGCATTCAGATCCCGAACGATCTGCTGATCTCTCGGTGAAAGCTTATCTGCATTGCCGAAAAGATATCCCATCGTCGGTTCGAGGTTCGAAACAAACCGCCAGCCGAATGGGGTTCTCTTTGCCGATCTAAGCAATTGCCGCAGTCTTGAACTCATTTGCAGGTCCCTCTCAAATCGCAACTCCCTCCGCAACCCTGGCGGATTCCAGAGCGCGGATATTCCAGTCCACATCCGGGTTGATGAAAGCCCTTCCGCTTGGTTCCATCGGTCCGGTCACTTCCAGGTTGACGCGGTCAGATATCGCCCTGCCGGACCAGCGGTCGGTCGGCACGAGGATTTTGAAATACATCGAGTAGATCCCGGGCGTAAGCCAGAGGCTCGGTAAGTCGATGCGGATCTGGAAGTCACCGTCGATCACAGCTTGACCGATCGCCGCGGATGAGATCTTCTTGTGAAGAACGGACTGGCCGAAAGCATTTTCGACAATGAAGAATATGGTCGCCTGCCGGATGTCGTTCCCACTGAGATCGACGGTTACATCGAACGGCGACGAATGGTCGATCTGATATCTTTGACCACCATTTACAGAAATGTTGCGAATATCGAGAAATCTGTTTCGCCGACGCCCGTTCGCAGATCCGTGGAGTATCTTGTCCCTTTCAAAAAAAGCGGCAACACAGCTTCCGGCATCAGAATCGCGAACGATCTCGCCTGTCTCGATCAACATTCCGCGTTTACAAAGTTCGAGGATCGCGCTCATGTTGTGGCTAACGAAGAGCACGGTTCGTCCATCCCGCTTTCCAATATCCTGCATCTTTCCGAGGCATTTCTTTTGGAATTCGGCATCGCCGACCGCCAAAACCTCGTCAACGATCAAAATTTCGCTCTCGAGATGAGCTGCGACCGCAAATGCAAGGCGAACGTACATCCCCGAAGAGAAACGCTTCACCGGAGTATCGATGTATCGCTCAACACCGCTGAAATCGACGATCTCATCAAGCTTTCGGTCGATCTCCCGTTTTCGCATACCGAGAATTGATCCGTTTAGATAGATGTTCTCGCGGCCTGACAACTCCGGATGGAATCCTGTTCCAACCTCAAGAAGGCTTGCAACGCGGCCCTTCAGCTTGATTCTTCCTGCAGTCGGCGAAGTGACGCGCGAGAGCAATTTGAGCAGGGTGCTCTTTCCGGCTCCGTTCTTTCCGATAATTCCAACGGCCTCGCCCTGTTCGATCTCGAAGCTAATATCCTTCAAACTCCAAACGATGTTGCTCTCACCCTTTACTGCACGATCATTTGCCTCTGCGAGCCGTAGGAACGGGTCGGGTCGTCCCATGACCCGTGTAATGAACCAACGTTCAAGGTCGAGGCTGATCGTACCAGTCCCGATCTGGCCAAGCTGGTACATCTTCGATAGATTTTCGACGCGGATCGCAACGCTCATACAGTATCCACAAAGCTTCGTTCGGTTTTGTTGAAGATCAGTACGCCGATAAGGAGGATCGAGAGCGTGACGACCGCACTGTATCCAAGACTCATGACCGAGAGCTCGCCTTGTCCCAAGAACGCATAACGAAAGGCCTCGATAAGGCCGGTCATCGGATTGAGCTGGATCAAGGTTTTATACTTTTCGGGGGCTGCGCTAAGCGGATAGATCACAGTCGTCATATACATCACCAACTGCACCCCGAAAGTAACAAGAAAGCTCAGGTCACGGTATTTCGTAGTCAGGGCCGTGATGATCAGTCCGAGCCCGAGGCCGAGAAGAGCCATCAGGAGCACTAGGATCGGGAAGAGTATGATCGCCCATGTGATCCTAAACGAACCACCGGTCACCGCGTAGTAGCCCATCATCCCAATGAATAGAAGCATCTGAACACCGAAGCGAACCAAGTTGCTAGTTACGATGCTCAGCGGGAGAATAAGCCGCGGAAAATAGACCTTGCCAAAGATGTTCGCATTGTCCTTAAAAACCGTACTTGTCTTCGTAATACAATCTGCGAAATAGTTCCACGCCGTTATTCCGGCCATATAGAACAAGGGCTGCGGCAGGCCGTCCGTGCTTAAGCCAGCGAGATTGCCGAAGACGAATGTGAAAATGATGGTCGTAAAAAGCGGTTGGATAAAGAACCAGAGCGGACCGAGAACCGTCTGTTTGTAAAAGCTCACGAAGTCACGCTTTACAAACATCAGAAGCAGGTCGCGATAATTCCATACCTCCGCGACCTTCAAGTCGAAGAGCGGCCCACGGCCCTCGATCACGAGATCCCAGTTTTCGTTGTCAGAAATGTTCTGCATTCAACAAAAGTGCTTTGTCGCAAGCATTCGATCAGCCGTTTGCAACCAACGCATCCGATCGCCCGACTCTCGACGGAAGCTCCCGCATCAGGCCAAGGTTTATCCACTGCCAGATAAAGAAGCTGTTGTTGAAAGACCCTTCAAAAAAAGCGTCGGCCTCTTTTTGGACCCCTTTCCGATCAAAGTAAGCTCCTTGTGGACCGGACAGTCCATTTTCAATACAAGAAGCGGCCCATTCGCGGAGTGGTCCGCGTAGCCATTCACGTTGCGGCGTCTGAAGCGGTCGTTTCGGTGCTTCGCTCACCGCCCGCGGCAAGTATTTGGCGGCGATCTCCCTCAACAGCCTCTTACGAATGCCGCCTTTGATCTTTCTGTCAGACGGCTGCCGCATCGCGATCTCGAAAAGACGATGATCTAGGAACGGCTCCCTGAGCTCCGTTGAAGACCGCATCGAGATCCGGTCGTTGAACCGCATCGCCCGAGGTATCTTTGTAAACCGAGTATCGCGGTACTGCAGATTACGCAGTCGTTCGGGAAAGTAAGTTGGCGATTCAGTATTGTTTGCAAGCTTTCGAAACTCCGACGTCAAACACTCCGGCCGCACGGCACGATCGCTGATCCCTTGTACCACCGCGACAGGCTTACCGTTGTCTTCCGCGGCATAGTAGTCGTAACCGGCCCATTGCTCGTCCATTCCGTTTCCATCAAGAAGAACCGTGACGCCATGTTCTTTCGCCTTTTCAAAAAGCCGTGAGTATGCCAACGTTGGAAGTCCGCCAAACGGCTCATCCTGGTGGTTCTGGACGCTGACTGCAAGATCGGGCACGTCTTCGGGATGCAGTTCACTAGCGATCAGCGGATGACGTGTCTGCTCGAGCATCTGTTCAACCCATCGCAGCTCATCGTATGCCGGATCACCGGTTGTAAAAGTAAATGCCTTTACGGCGCTATCAGCTCCCTGGATAGCGTGAACCAATCCAAGAAGACTGGACGAATCAAGGCCGCCACTGAGGTTGATCCCGACTGGAACATCCGAGCGAAACCTCAGTTCGACACTTTCCTTCATCAAGCCAAAATATTCTTCCGAGACAACATCCTCCGAGCGCTCGTCAAGATCGGTGCCAACTCGCTCCGCGATGTCATACCATTTGGATATCCGGATCGAACTGTTCTTGATCTCCATTGAATGGCCCGCCGGAAGGGAATTGATGTCCTTCCAAAAGGTCCGCTCTGTGTGGTCGTAGAGCCCAATTGCAAGATAATCCGCCCAGGTTGAATCATTTGGCGTTGCCTCGACGCCGGCGGCATGGATAGCCTTTATTTCGCTTGCAATAAGGACAGTTCCATCTGCCTCAATATGGTAATAAAGCGGCTTGACACCGAACCGGTCGCGAGCTGCGAAAGCGGTTTTTTCGACCGTGTCCCAGATGACAAAAGCGAACATACCTACGAAATGATCGAGGCAGTCAGCTCCCCATTTCTGGTACGCTGCAAGAATGACCTCGGTATCGGATCTCGTTCGGAAGGGATATTCGCTCGCCAGCTCGCGTTTAAGTTCGATGTAGTTGTAAATCTCGCCATTCTGGACGACGATATGCCGTCCATCACCGCTTATCATCGGCTGGTCTCCCGCGGCGGAGAGGTCGATTATGCTGAGCCGGTTGTGACCCAGCATCGCTTTTCTGTCGGGATCGACATAGACACCTTCGCCATCGGGCCCGCGATGGGACTGAGCAGATATCATTCTGCCTAGACGCTCGCGGCTGGCTCCATTGCCGATCATTGCAGTTATTCCGCACATAGGGTCAAGAGTCTTTCCGTGCAGTTGCGATCAAATGATGAGTTCCGATCGCGCGCTCCGAAATGCCTGATCTTCTCGACTGAAGGGAGTTGACAATATTGCCGAAGATACTAAGTGCCGTGTGGTGCGGACGCGAGAGCGACCACGAACGAAGGCCGATCTTTCGGAAGTAGCCTCCGGCGATAGCGTACTCGACCTCAACGTCTCCAAAATACTCAGACAAAAGTCCAACAAGCTGCTCCTTTCTGTAATGGCGTTTGTGGTCCGGATTTCTGTTCTCAACAAAATCGCCATTCGGCGTTGTCATAATGAACTTACCGCCGGGAACGAGTACCCTTGCCACTTCGCTGACGAATTTTTCATCTTCGAGTACATGTTCCAAAACCTCAACTGCTATCACAGCGTCGAAGGAAGCTGTTGGCAGATCCGATGCAGTCATGTCGCCAATGACGACATTGCAAATATTGCTCCGCCGTTTTTTCAACTCATCGGCGATCTGTTCGTTTACCCCGAGGTTCAGGTTGTGCTGAACATCGGTTTCGCGGGGAAGGTCGATGATCGTGATATCCGCAGGCAGCCCGATAGTGTAGGGGGATTTTCGACCACCTACATCCAGAATCGACAGCGGCCGATCGCTGTTCTTCACTACCCGCATTGCGCGGCTTCGAACCTTGCGGTTGAGCGGCGGCAGTAGCGGGTCGCAGCTCCGGCGCATCATTTCATACACAGTAAGACTCATGTCGTACTAGTTGCTGCAGAGCGGCTTGAGATCATTTGCTCAGCCTTTTCCCAATCGCTCGAAGTATCAATGTTTACAGCGTACGACGGATCCATCTCGTAGCTATGAATGTTCTCGCCATAAAGATTCGCATGCTCGAAAAGCACTTTCGTGCGTGTCACGTATACCGAACCGTCTCGGTGGTATGCTTTGGGCAGATCCTGACGGCGAGCGATCGGCTCGCTACCGCCCGACGAAAGGACGAGTCGTCCGTCGTCTTTCCTCCAAAAGGTCCACATTGGATTGAACGGATCAGGGACGGGAAGTACGCTGACCACAGAATCCGAGCCGGTACGCTCCATAATTTCTATGCACGCGTCGATGTCTGCCGCTCTTCGCAATGGATTCGTCGGCTGTAATAGACACACTGCGTCAAAGGCATCGCCTTGCGCCAACAGCTCGTTCACTGCATGAACCACAACCGGAAAAGTTGCGGCCGTGTCGGTTGCGAGCTCGGACGGCCGAATAAAAGGAACATCCAGGCCGAGTTCGCGGCCCACTTCGGCGATCTCCTCGTCATCCGTACTCAAGATGATGCGAGTGAGCTTAGCTGAATCCAAAGCGCTCTTGGCCGTATAACCGAGAAGCGGTTTTCCACAAAGCAACTTAATATTTTTTCGCGGGACACCCTTCGAGCCGCCGCGTGCAGGAATCAGTCCCAGAACTCTCATTTGATGATCCTTCGATCAACTCCCTTTGCCTAAAGGCTCTCCCCGAAGCGTGCGGGCCGATCTGCTCTGTGTCAGTATGTCAGGCGTTTCTCGATCTCGAGCGGAGCATCCGCGAGGACACAAGAGATCTCTTTACCCGCGTGCCCGGTGCCATAGAGTTTGTCCTGGCTGTATCTTCCATTTCCAAGCTGACGGTCGATCGCCTCTTTGATCTCTTTCCGCGAGTAGCCGACGTCGATCACATTTTGTCCGCGTTCGCGTCCCTGCTGCCGCGTTCCGATGTTCACCACAGGAACACCAAGGAATGAACATTCCCGGATTCCAACGCTTGAGTTGCCGACCAGGCAGCGGCTGCTATAAAGGAGCCGAAGGAAATCGGTCGGAGCCATGTTCTTAAAAAAGTTGATGTTCTCAGGTTTGTATTTCTCTCTGAACGAACGTATGCCATTCGATGTTCCATCCGAACCCGCATCAACATTGGGCCAAAACCACAGCGTCGGCATATTGATCTCGTACACTGCCTCAAGCGTCTCGAGGACATGAGCCCTTGCCTTCTCATGCTCTGTCGTTACCGGATGCTGCATCACGACGAGGTAGCCGTTGGTCAACTCGTTGAGTTCGCCGACTCCGCCGTATCGCTCGAACGGATTGAAGTTTAGGGCTGGATCGTCTGCGATCTCCGCTGCAAGATCGATCGACGGACAACCGGTTACGTAGACCTTGCGGTGCTCTTCACCCATTCTCTCGACTCGTTGTCGTGCGCCTTCAGTCGAGACCAAGTGAAGGTCGGCAAGCTTTGTAACCGCGTGTCGCACCTTTTCATCGATGGAACCTGTTACTTCGCCGCCCTGGATGTGGGCAACCGGAATATTCATATATGACGCTGCTACGGCCGTTGCGAGTGTCTCAAATCGGTCAGCCACCGTAACGACGATGTCCGGCTTGAGGTTATCGAAGACGGTTGCAAGCTCGATCATTCCGAGACCAGTGGTTTTTGCCATCGACGCCGGATTTTCCCCTTCGAGCACCATATAAACTCGAGCAGCTATTGGGAATCCATCGTTCTCAATATAGTTAACTGCCGTTCCATAGCGGTCGAGCAATGCCGACGCAGCAACGACCAACTGAAGCTCAAGATCCGGATGCTCCATGATCGCTCTGAGCGCGGTTTTGATGCGGCTGTAGCTCGGCCTGGCGGTTACAACAACGCAGATCTTCCTTGGCATACTCTAAGACAATGGTCAGCCGTCGATATGGTAGGACGAAAGCATTTCGTCCGCCTTGACGTCGTGCTTTAGGATCCGTCCGATGAGGTTTGGAATTTCCGCGGCGGGCATACCCGTCCCCGGTTTTTTTAGTTTCAGGTCCGCTGCGGCTATCGCCGTTCCAGCCGACAATGCCTTGCTGGCGACAATGCTCTTCGTGAAGATCGTGCGAAGATCGGCAAGGTCCTCGGCCGCACGCTCCTTGTCGACCGGGGAACTGACCATTCGCTCGATTTGACGTGTGCCTTCCACCAGCTGCCGGAGTTCCGTCGTCGTAAGCGAAGCCGGCACGTCCGGGCCGAACATTTCGCGGCTCAGCGTAACGTGCACCTCGATCACATCGGCTCTTAAGGTCGCAGCTGCGAGTCCCGCATAAATGTTCCCAGTATGATCCGAAAGCCCTACGGGAAGGCCGTATCTTTGTCGCAAGACATCGAGTACATTCAATCCGACACGCTCTGGCGGACACGGATAAGCCGACGTGCATTGAAGCACGGCGAGGGGATTCCCCACTTTTTTGATCGTCCCAACCGCAAGGTCGAGTTCCTCCCAACCACTCATTCCTGACGAGAGGATCATCGGATCGTGCGAGGCCGCCATCCGTTCAAGCAGCGGAAGATTCCCGACCTCTCCGGACGCAACTTTCCAGACTCGCATTCCGATCGCGGAAAGCAGTTCGACCGCCTTCTCAGAGAATGGAGTACTGAGGAAGAGGATGTTGCGTTCATCAGCATGAGTCTTAAGTCCGAGCCATTCAGACTTGGTAAACTCCATCCGCTGCCAATATTCAAAACGCGTTTCCTCTCTCGGACTGAACTTAACTCGCCAGGGTTCGTCGGGCGTGCTCTCTTCGGCTGCAATATGAGTCTGAAACTTGACGGCATCGGCTCCGGCATCCGCGATCGCATCGATGAACGCGTGGGCTGCACCGAGACTGCCGTCGTGTGTCTGAGCGACTTCCCCGATGATGAGGCAGTTCCCGGATCCATGGCTGCCCTTAACACTCTTTAGACATTCCTTACGGAAACTACCGTCCATAACAAACTGCTTGAAACCAACTGTCCGTAGAAATTGCTTAGCGGCAGCACAGCCGATTCCTCCAACCTTGTCAAAAATAGGTACGTAAGCGCTTCAGCTGGGCACCGCGAAAGCTGGCCGAATCAAGCCCGCGGAGCCACCCTCCATCGACCACAGGAGGCAATTTCAGTCAGTTGCTGATCAGAGATGAAGAACGTTTCCGTCCCCTTGATCGAGATCCGGCGGTTCGAGCTGCCTATAGTAGGTGTGATTGTAGTACTTAAAATTATTCAGCTGGATGTCGTTCAGTACGATACCGACCACATTTCCGTGGACATCCTGGATCTTCTGCCTAGCCCGCGTCAATACGTCGCGCGAACTGAAGTTCACCCGAGCAACGGCAACGACCGCATCGACCTGCGTTGACAAAATTACGCTGTCAGCGAAGTACAAGATCGGCGGCGAATCGATAACGATATAAGAGTATGTCGCGCTAAGCCGTTCGATCAATCCCTTCATATGCGTCGACGCAAAGAGGCTCGCCGGATTTGGGACCCGCGGCCCGGAAGGCAGAATATCCAGATCCGGCTCACTGCTTTTCGTGACTGCCCGATCTACAAGATCCTGATCGACCTCTTCTGCCGTAAGGAGCGTACTCAATCCGCAAGAATTATCTATGTTGTTGATCAGATGCATTTTGGGGCATCGTAGGTCTGCATCGACAAGCAGCACCTTACCGCCAAGCTGCGCCAGACTCTTTGCAAGATTCAGCGATGTGATCGTCTTACCTTCGGATGGTTCACCTGAAGTAACCAATACGGTCTTTGGCGATCCACCCGCGGTCGAGAGCAAAAGTGACGTTCGCAGTTGGTGGAATGCCTCCGCGATCAGGGGGTTGTTGAAGCTATCGGCGTAAGCAGAGCGGCTTTCCGCCGGATCCGGATCGCCGTCTCCATTCCTGTGTCGGTTGAATTTTGCAAGAAAATGGTTGCTTCTTCTATGCCCGTTGGATTGAGGGATCATACCGACGATCGGAGCCCCCAGCTGAGCCTGAGAGGCTACGGGCACGCGGATCGTATCATCCAACCAGTTCAACCCAAATGCGATCGCGATCCCACCAAAGAGCGATGCAAAGAACGCAATGACGACGTTCTTTGTTCGTTGCGGGCCGCTCGGTGCACCGGGAACGAGTGCACGGTCAACAACGTGCACGTTGTTCGGTGTACCGTTGAGCACGACCTCGGTCTCGCGTGCCTTTTGTAGGAGACTGTTCAAAAGGCTCTTGTTGGTGTCGATCTCCTGCTGGATGATCCGATAGTTGATCGCCGCCTCATTCTGATTCAGCACTGCGCTTCGCTGCGCATCGAAATTACTCCGTAGCTCGTTTTCTCTGGAGGCGGCCTCGCGATACGTCTGCAGCAGGCTGGCTATCTGTGTGTCAGCCGAGCGTTTTCGGTTCGATTGAAGCTCCTTTTCGATACCTGCGATCTGCTTCTCCACTTTCTGTACTTCAGGCCATTCGTCGGTGTAGTCAACCTTTAGCTGAGCCAGTTGCTGACGAAGGGTCGTGAGCTGCGACTCAAGGCCCGCAGTCCTCGCATCTTTGGCCTGAGCCGTCGTGCCAGCCAGCGGATTGTTGAGGGCTGCCTTATAGGCGGCTTCGGCAGTTATTCGGTCGTTTTCTGCTTGACTAAGTTTGGTATTGAGATCCGAAAGACGTTGGACAACCGTGTTCTGGTTGGCATCCAGGGACAGGATCTGATTGCTTTTTGCGTAATTTATCAGGCTTTCTTCTCCGGTTCGGATCTTCGCCTGCAATTCAGCCACGCGTTTTTGCAGGAAGTCGCTTGCAGAAGCGTTCGACTGGACCTTTTGCTCAAGATTCTGGAGCACGTACGTATCTGCGATAGCATTTACAAGCTTTGTTGCGATGACCGGATCGTAGTGCCGATACTCAATTCGGATCAGCCGTGTTTCCTTTGTTGCGGTTCGCGAATCCTTCACAGGTGAAACTTCGAGGTTTCGTTTGATGAATCCTACGTATGGGGCAAGCTGCTCGGCCTGACTATCGAGGTCGGCGTCGGTGTCCGTTTTGAGATCGAGGGTATTCTTTGCAGGCGGAGCACTCTCGGCTTGGTTTCTAACCGGTTGGCTGTAGAGGCCGAACATTCGAGCTACGTTCTGCCAAACGGTTGTGTCCTGGTCTTTTCCCGGTCGAAAGAAGGTCGGGTTGTGCTCAAGATCGAGATTCTTGACAACTCGCCTGATCAGGCCAGGCCCCTCGATGATCTGCAGTTGCGTGGCAAAATATGTCGGATCGCTGCCCGGATTCAGAATGATCGAGCTCGCGGTCCCCTCGCCTGCGGCCGGATTTGATTCGTTGTTGACCTGGACACGTACCGAAGCCTCGTAGAAATCTGGTTTCTGTGCTTCATATACGATCACCAGGAATGTGCCGATGAGCGTTATTGAGAGCACCAGCAGCCAGTGCTTTTTCAGGATTGAGAGTAGGTTGAAAAGCTGCTGCTTTTCGGTAGGCTCTTGTATCGAATCGCCGTAGTAGCTCTCAGGATATAGATCGTCCTGATCGTAGAAGTCCAACGACTCAGGGTCTTGCCTTGAATTGCGTTTTACGACCTGAAAATTGCTCTGCATCTTGCTATGGGATGATCCCGACAGGGAACCGTGTGATCGAAGGAATGATCGACCGGAAGATATCCCCAAGGATCTTCTTTCCGCCGCTTGGCCCCGGAACCGTGATGATATCGTTCGGCTGCAGCAGCAGGTCATCCCGTGTCCCTTTATTTATCTCTTTCAAATTAACGACAATTTCGCTGCGGTTTATTGATCCGGCTATCTGCCGCCGAATTGAGACCTTGTCGAGTTGAGCCCCCGACGTAGTACCACCGGCCATTGCTATCGCCTGTGTCAGCGTAACCGGTTCTGCCAGGCTGATGGCAAGGGCACTTCGGATATTCCCTTGAATATAGGCATTTACCTTATCGGCCTCGGGCACTCGCACAACATCGCCTGCCTTTATCAGTGGGTTTGCTTGCTCGCCGCCTTTGAATACGCTGTCCAGATCGAATGAAAGCAGCTCTTCGCCCGCAGCATTCGGCACCACAAGCGTCGCTCCATCGCAGAATGGGTGCGACGGATCGCGGATGATATCGATCGTGTGACCGGCGTTTGTAGTCGGCCCGTTGACGAACGTTAAAAGCTCCGCGAGCCTGATCGGACGTTGCATCTGAAACCGGCCCGGCGAGTTAACCGAGCCTATCACGGCGACCGGATTCGAGTTGAACTCTCGGACAGACACATTTACGGACGGAGAAACGAGATAC
Source organism: Pyrinomonadaceae bacterium (assembly GCA_019186825.1). GTDB lineage: Bacteria > Acidobacteriota > Blastocatellia > Pyrinomonadales > Pyrinomonadaceae > OLB17. The sequence continues at coordinate 72,824 of JABARP010000003.1, read as the reverse complement.
TTCTTGTATGCTTCCTCGACCCGCTCGGCCAATTGGCTTTCGGTCAAACACGCTGCCGGAATGTCGTTGTCGAGCATCGGCAGCTGGATCGTGCCTTGAGCACTCACCCTCACGCCTGTCCTTGAGAGGGATTCGTTCTTGGTTACCAGGACATCGATCACGTCGCCGGGGCCGATCCGGTAGTTCTGAGAAGCTACAACGGCCGTCTTTGCTGCCGCCGTCTGCGCCGACAACAATAGTGGCACTGACGCACACGTAAGGATCGCCGCAAGCACGAGTTTCGCCCCATTCATGTTGAAGCTATTCAAATACATCAGTTGACGGTCCTATTGCCTTAGAGAGGCTAACTCCAAGAACCGGTCGTCCGGCCTTAATATGCTTTTCGACGCGCGTACAAAGCCTCGCTCAAATGGTTCGGACATTTAAGATTCAGCACGGTGTTGCTGATCACTACATTGTATTCCTCGTTGCGGCGGATAAACTTTCCGCGCAGTGGAGCATCGCTGATCTTTCGCACCACGCAGCCTCGCACCCACTGCCAGAATTCGGTTTGCGTCGTCCAGTATTCCTTGCCGTCGTGACACATGATCAGAGCGTTCTTTTTCTTCTTCCTTCGCTGGAGCTTTTTCAGTTTCTTGTCGTTTTTCTCGGTGGACATATTTTTTACACACAAGTGACCCCTACGATCTGTTCGAATCAGTCGTACAAACCCCGTAGGGAAGCCTGAACACAGGCAGTTCTATAAAGTCAGATCTGCTAAGCCATTTACCGGCGTGGACACTTGCTTGCCCAACGGCCGACAGGTCAACGGAAACGAGACAGTCACGCTCCGAGAGCGTCCATCTTGCTTCGCGTGTGCCCATTCAATGGGAAAAAGCCGTTCTCCTTTGGTTTTTTGACCAAATTGTGCTCGAACGCATAAACGACAAGCTCGAGACGGCTGGTTATATCTAATTTATTGAAAACTGAGGTCAGATGATGTCGGACCGTCGTCTCAGAAATGAAGAGGGAATCTGCGATCTCCTTATTCTTCATTCCTTTACAGATCAACTCGATCACCTCGCGTTCCCGATCGGTCAGGCTCGATGCAACCGGGCTTACCGGAATTGCATGAAGCGTCTGCATCTCATCGATCAGATGTCGGATCGTGTCGCCCATGATGATCCTATCGAACCAGATCTCACCGGCATGGATCTTCTCAACGGCTTTGAACAGAGTGTCGGCGCGTTCCTGCTTGAGAACGAGTCCGCGAATGCCGATCCTAAGACACTGTTTGTAGATCTCAACATCGAGTTCGTCTATAAGCAGAAGGACCGGGATCTCAGCGTTCTTAAGTAACGGGAACAATTTAGCAACGCCGTTATCGGGCAGGTCAACTAGGATCAGGTCCGGTCGTTCATCTTCGATGATCTGTTCGGCCGATTCGGGATTTTTTGCTTCGCCGATCACGCGAAACTTCGGCTCGGTTTCTAGTAGCATTCGAAGAGCTCCACGAAAAATGGAGTATTCGCCGATTATTACCAGCTTAATGATTGGGGATGTCATAACTTCCTATCTTCCTATCTTGGTTTCAAGCGAGGCCCATTCAGATCAAACCTCTAGTCTCTCCATGGTTTGGAACAACAGGTGGGAAATTATCAAAGTATGCCAGTGGCATCTGCCATTTCGCGTCTTTTCAGACACATACACATCCGGGATCCAGTTCAACTGAGCCTGAACCCCACATAGAGAAACATCCAAGCCGTGGCATATTCCCCTAAATCGGATAAGGTATGGTTCTAATCTATTCCTGCCCCGTAGTGAACAACATCGGCTAATTCGCTATTTTATGTAATACATTTGACCAAACCCTTGAATTTCCACAACTTAGCTATCTATCTAGTGCCTCTATGGCGCATTTCGATAAAAGCGATGCATCATTTGTTTAGTTTGGACGGAGGCAGCCGGAGCATTCGCTAAATTTTGCAAGTAAATGGGTTAGGCGTTCGTTACGCAAAATTGTGCTTCGAGGATCGTCTAATATGTGCGGCGTTCGTTAGTTGGGAGATATCAGCTATCCCGCGCGATTAAGTGAAAAATGCTGAAATATCGGCCTTTTTTATACTTTCTTTGGTCGGAAGCGAGTTCGCCCAGATGCCGGGTCGGTGAAGATTTGTCCAGATATGACATCCGCCTGCCGTCAAATAGGTCCAAATGACGCTGGGCGTTTGCCACCACTAGTGGGTGAACAAATGCGCTATGAAATTATGGGCGAATGATGTAGGATTCGATTGGTTGTACAACCTTTCGGACCTTACGATCCCTAGCAGTATTGTTTGAATTTTGTTTTTGTTAGCAGAGTTTTTTTAGCATCCCCATGACTAAGAGCAGACAGATCAATGTCCTATTAGTAGGAAAGTACGATATCGTTCAATCGAGTCTAAAGTACTTGATCGAATCGAACGATGGCCTATCGATAACCGGATTGCACAAGTTCGACCATGAGAACTGCACACATTCGTGTGTATCAAAGGCGGACGTTGCGGTCGTGTACCTTACCGCTGAGGATCAGGTCGATGTCGTATCGGACCTTCTGGCTGAGAACGCGGCCCTGCGGGTCGTGATCCTTGTTGCCGGAGCAGACATTGATTCGCAGGCCCGTGCGCTCAAAATGGGAGCGGTTGGGATCGTCCAGATCGACCAAAGCCCAAAGCTATTGGTAGAGGCCATTCGCCAGACCTACGCCGGCGAGACATGGTTGAATCAAACGCTGCTGCATAAGATCCTAGAAAGGGAAAAGCACCCGAATGACCGACCCTCGACCAATGGAAATGGAAATGGGATGCAAACTGAGAGTTTGACCAATCGCGAACTCGAGGTCATTAAGCTCCTTGCTGCCGGCCGAAAGAACAAGGAGCTTGCGAACGAGCTCGCGGTCAGCGAAGCGACGATCCGGCACCATCTTAGCTCAATCTACGGCAAGATCGGTGTGGACGACCGCCTCAATCTCGTGATATATGCCTACGAGAACGGCCTTGTCGATATGCCGGGCAGCGCAACCCCCGGCGCGTCCGACGAAGACGAGACCCCGAACGGCAAATAATCGCTAGGCGTACTCCTAACTAGCGCTATATCCGCATCTACGAGCTGACCGGCCGATCGCTCTTAGCTTTCGGGCGGACCTGTCCCATACCCCGGACCGTCAGAAGTACCTCACGATCCCCAAACCCTGAAATCTCGAATTCTAAATATTAGATCTCAAATTTCAGATCGCAGCCTTACCCCTCGACCTTCAGACTTCGGCAGCCGCCCTCTAGTCACAACGCACCGCGTTTGCGGACTCAGCTCTATTTCACCTTCATCCATAGCCGATTGACATTCCGGAGCTAAGAGCGTAAAAAACCGGCGTGCTCGCTTGGAGGAGAATCTGCAGGCGGCACGCCGGAAAATGGTACTTAAAGAAATAGAGGGCTCAGTTTAGACCCACCGCAAAGTAAGGGCCGGGAGCATAGGCCCCTTTATGCTTTCCGGCCCTTCATTTAGCAACTCACTCTCGCGGGATCATATCCGCGTCGGTGATGTTGTCCCCGACCGTGATGATGCGTGAATCGAACGTGTAGCGTTTCGACGTTGCACCGATCACGTAGGTCGCACCTGTCGGCACTTCGTCTATGCGGTAGTAGCCCATCTGGTTCGTCAACGCCCTGCGGACGCTGCCGTCAGTGCCCGTGAGCGTTACGACCGTGTTGCCAATGCCGCGACCATCCGCCGTCCTGACCTGGCCAGCCACCGAAGACGTCGCCGCCGTCGGAGCAAGCGTGATCAACACCGAGCCGTCATTCCATTCAGCGGGATTGATCGGATCTCCATTACCGTCCATCACGATCTGGGCTGCGGCGTTGCCTGAGAATGCGATCGGCGTTAAGCCAAGTGGTGCTCCTGCCTTAACGTGAAAGTTGAAATTAATGATGATCCTTGCTCCAGGAGGAATGGTTGTAAACGGAGGCAACGAATATCCCACATAAATGATATCTGCCGCCGGATCGTCGTACGTATCGAGAAATACGCCGGCGGGCGAGCCTGCAGGAAGCGTTGCCACCGGATTTGGATCAAAGACGGTCGAATCGTAGAGCATTTCAAATCCGACTCCACCCTCATTTCCTTGAGCGACTAGCTCAACCTGCACATCAACGTTACTACCTCTGGTAGCCTGGGCTCCAACAATATTGACGATCGGAATACCAGCTCCACTCTGAATCACAGGTCGTTCCAGCTTCTTACCCGCGCTGCGGCATGTGGGCGAGCTAGGTCCGGCCGCCTGGGTCGTCGGCAGCTGATGTGTTTGATAAAGCCTGATCGCGTACACATCAAGAATGTTAATACAGCCATCACCCCGACTCGGATATGGTCCAGCGTCCGCACGCTGGAATTCATTAACGTTGGGGTTCAGGGTTGCAGAATGCACGTTAAGCTGGCGGATACGGCCAACATCTAGAATGTTTACGTTGCCGTCGGTGTATCCTCCGGTCGATCCATTTGTGATGTCGCCTTCATTTCCTTGGGCAAAGATAACGCTTCCATCATGCCAATCAGCTGGAAGTCCAATTCCCTGAATATTCGTCACTCGCTTATAGGTTCCAAAAGTTACCAGAGTGTTTAGCGCTGTTCCCGGCGTAGTCGTAAAGGTCACGGTGACCGTAACGGTTCCGGCTGGATACGCGCCCGACGGACTTTCAACGCTAATGCGTTTCGGTGACGATGGGCCAGTATTTGGCCCAACACCCACGATTGAGCCCGGCGACGATACACTTACAAACTGGAGTTTTGTATCATCGAAAACTAGATCGAAGTCAGCTCCCGTTTCCGTTCCAAGCATATTGAGGGTGATCGGAACTTCAACGTTCGCACCGACTTGTCCCTGAGAGACCGTTCCAATGACGATGTCACGCGGATTGTCGTTGCTGTAGCCAACGAAATTCGCGTTTGCAACGCTCCATGGCGGGTCTATGAAGTAAATCGATTCGGGATCATACACATACCCGCCTACCGGTGTCGGAGCGACCGAATACTCACCCGTCGTGGATAGGCCTGTATCGAAGTTATAGTTACCGCTTGCGTCGGTCGTAGTTGTCAGATTGACTGGACTGCCATTGCTCGTACCTGTAAGCGTCATTGTGACGCCAGGGATACCGGCACCGTTGCTGTAAGCGGTAACGCGGCCGCCGATGGCGACGTAGCCGCCGCCGTCGGTGATAGTACCGGTTGCGGTATATGTGCCGAGGCCGGCATTGACCGCATCGGAGATCGTTGCGGTAAATGTCTCGTTACCTTCAGCAACGGTATCCGTCGCGGTAGTAACGTGTACTTGTTGCGAATATACATTCGGAGCAAATGTTACGAGCTGACTTGCGACAGGCGTGTAATCGGCTCCAGCCGTTGCCGAGCCATCAGTGGTATTTACCACGACCGTGACCGGCAATGTACGCTGCGGCGTATCGCCAGTAAGCGAAACGGTGAATACCACGTCAGTACCTTCCGCAACAGGAGTTGCGTCCGCGATCGACACCGTCGGCGGTGCCGCCTCAAAGTTATACGTATTCTCGGCGCCGCTGATACCGATCTTGAAGGCATCGACATTACCGCTGAAGTTGTTCCAGTTCGGAGCTCCGGCCCCTGCGACGAAATATACGCCCGCAGGAGACGCAGTCGGACCGGCTGACGGATAATTCACGATCGTTGCGGTTGGGTGACCAAGGAGATAGGTCGCCAAGGTTTGATACGTTGACGTAGTTTCGTCGTACCATACGCCAGCGAACGCATCCCATGTCTGCCACGTGTCGTGTCCGACACAAAGGCTCGGGAAGCTTGGGCACTGAGTCGGGGGACCGTAAACGCCGTTCTGGTAAGTTGGTTCAAAATACAGGCGATCGTCATAGTTGCCGTCGCCCGTGTTATCGATCCGAAGTACCAAGTATGGTGCCTGACCATCCACATTTGAGTGGACGTAGGTGCTGTATCCAATTGAAGTGATCGACGAAAGCGGCACCCCACCGTATGCGGTCGTGTACAACATCGTATACTGGTCGCCATCAGTTCCGGTGTTGAATTGAACGCTGCCGTTTCCAATCGGGGCTGAAGCTGGTCCCGTACGGAATGACGTTATCGCCGTCGAATCAGACGACCTTGTCTCCCAGCCGTTCATATTTGCCGGATTGACGGTAACGTTACCTGCCGGTTCGAAGTTCACGACCGTATTCGCACCGTTGACGCCAACCGTGAGGTTATCGACGCTCGATGTGCTGCCGTTTTCTGAACGGAAGCCAAGTACGCCCCAGGTGTTGTTCGGATCCGGGGTGCCCGGGTCGCCATTCGGCATTATCCTTGCATTCGGATGTGCTGCGAGAATGGTCGCGAGAGTACAGCCGGAGCCTTGGTTCATCAAGCATCCATCGCCATTCGGCGAATAGGTGCCCGAGGAATAGTAGAATCTCGCCGTGGCGAGGTCCAGATTCCAGGTCTGCCAAGTGTCGTTGACCACGCCGCTTGGGATATAAACAAGGCGTCCCTGATAGCCCGGATTTGCGGCTCCTGTGAAGTCTACGCCTATCTGAAGCGTCGGTACGTTCGAGCCTGTCGGAACATACGTCGAGTAGCTCAGAGCGGTGATCGAGCTTATCGGCGTACCGCGGTATGCGTATGTGAACAAGCCCTTTCTCGTCGTTGACGAAACCGAATTGCTGCACGACGCACTTGCGAGACGTGCGCTGCCGACCGGAAGCGGTCCGCCCGCCGGGCCGAATATGTAATCCGGATCACAAGGCGTATCGCCCGTATCGTCCCAGAAGAACCAGTTTGCATCTGTCGGTGTAACTACGACGGTGCCTGCAGGCTCGAAGTTCACAATAGTGTTCGAGCTGTTGACGCCGATGACGAAGTTATCGACATTCGAGTTGCTATTCGGCTCGGATCGGAATCCGATGGCCCCGAGGTTGCTGCTGTTAATACCCATATTCGGGTGAGCAGCGAGCATCTGAGCAACCGTACACGGCGAGCTCTGCGTACACTCGCTCGCGTTAGGCGATAGAGTGGAGTACCAGAATACGCCGGTAAGAGCGTTCCAGTTCTGCCATGTATCGGCAGAGACCGTGCCATTCTGGCTCGGGACGTAAACAACGCGTCCCTGATACGATTCGTCGCTGTCGTCCAGGTCATAATCTACGTTGAACTGGAGCGTCGGCTCGTTGCTTGCAGATCCATGGACATACGTCGAGTAGCTCAACGTCGTAATGTTGGCCAGTTTCGTATTGTTGTAGTCCTGCGTGAACAGGCCTTTCAGTGCGCCTGCTCCGCTTTGGAGACGTGCGCTTCCCGCCGGCAGCGGTCCGCCCGCCGGGCCGAACACGTAGTCATAGCCAGGTATGACAGCGTTTGTAACGTCGTCATAGTACGCCCAGGTGCCTCCGATCGGAGTCTGGACGACGGTCGTTGACGGCTGGTTGAACTGTGCCGAACCATTGCTTGTGCCGGTGCCGACGTTTTCGAGAGCATCCGTCACACCCGCATTATTCACAGCAACGGTAACCGTGCCTGAGGTGTTCATTCCGGTCACGTGGACCGTGTACGGGCCGGTTCCGCTGATCGTAAATTGCGATGGATTTGCAGTTCCGCCGATGGTGACATCAGTGGCGTCGAAGCCGGTGACCGTCTCGCCAAAATCGACGGTGAAGTCAACCGGCGATGCCGAATCAGGATCATTCACGGCCGTTACCACTGACGTCGGGCCGGTCTTGTCGATCGTATAGGCCTCACCGCCTGTGTATGGTCCTACAAAGGCATTATTCGCAACGTCCGTTATGGTTGCGCCGACCGGAAGGTCGAGGCGAATCGTGCCACTTCCTGTTCCGGTCGCCACGGTCACGACATAGTTCGCAGCCGAACCTGAAACGTTGGTTACAGATTCTCCGGTAACGGCACCTGTCGTCGCAAGTACAAAGTCATTGACGTCAACACCGTTGACGGGTTCGCTGAACACTACGTTGAACGTCACGCTTGTGGCATTCGTCGGGTTAGCGTCGGCACGCGTTATCGAGGTCACGGTCGGAGCCGCACCACCATTGGGTTCGAAATCATACGTCGTATTACCCGTATTGAGGCCGACCTCAAAGTCGTCAACGAATGCAGTGATGTCTGTTGCGTTAGGCCCGCCCTGGCGGAACAACATTGTACCGCCGACATGGACGCCGAGATTTGCCCACGTGGAGTCAGCGAGTACGTCAGAGAGGAGACACGGACTGTTCTGCGTACAGGCATTTGAAAATGGACGGTTCGCTCCTGATCCGCTGCCCCAAACAAGGGTGCCTGGAGCGAGCACATCCCATTGCTGCCAACCGTTCTGCACCACGGCGGCCGTGGGCTGGAAGCTCAAACGGCCTTGATATGTGGTGTCTGACAGGATCGTATTCTCCGTAAGGTCGTTGTCAACGTCGAACTGGAGAACGGGCGCCGTCGGGCCATTCGTCCACGTCTTGAATTTCAGCTTCGAGAAGTCGCGAAGGCGAATGCCGCCATATGCCGCTGTTCCAAAGCTCTCGCGGCCGGTAACGTCAACGCTGAGCCGCGCGCTGCCCGAACCGAGGCCACCGCTCGGCCCAACATCGAGGCCGTGCGAACCATTCGGCCCCTCGTTCCAGAAGAACCATCCTGGAGGCCGCGGATCCGCATCGTTGATCGTCTGTGCGCTGTTGACCACAAGGTTTGCACCCTGGAAGCCGTAAGTTCCGCGTCCTGGTGTCGTTTCGACATCGGTGTCGGTTCCAACCGTCAGCGGTAGATCGAAGCGGATGTTAGCAGATGCCGGACCCTCAATATCGGGTTGTCCGGCTGGAGGCGTTGCCGTGCCTCCGTATGCTACCGGTATGAGGCCACTGTATCCCGGTTCAGCACTATTCGCCGTCGTCACAACCGGCGCGGTTGTGCCAAACCAGTTGCCCTGGAAGTTCTTTGGATTTGCTCCCGGTGCGGGGAGGGAGCCGCTGGTCTGACGATCGACGATCTGGCCGTACCAGTTACCACCCAAATCGTTGTTCGTGACGATAGAATTATTGAATGACTGGACCGGTGAGTTCGAACCGCTGCTGCCATCCAGGAAGACGAGGCCAACGGTCCAGTTGTTAGTGATCTGATTCTCTACTAGGGTGATATTGTCCGTCGTATTCCGGAATATCAGGCCTGTTCGGTTGAAATCGATCTTGTTGTTCCGGATCGTGTGGCCGCTGCTGTTGTTTATATCAATTGCGGTGCGGTTGCCAGTGAGGTAGTTGTCGTGGATCAGCGCTCCGGTCACACCGCCCTGGATCGCGATGCCTGCAGATTTCAGCGTTGGTTCGTTCCAGTCGATGGTGTTGTTACCCTCGCGCGTGATCTGGAGGCCACTGATTTCGACATCATCAGCCGAAATGCGAATAGTTGCATTGTCACCACCGGCAGGGCCGGAGACGATAGTAGCATTTGGACCTTCAGGTCCTGCACCAACAACCCTCACAGTTTTCGAAACGTTCGCCTCCTGGACATACGTTCCCGGACAGACCTTGATGGTGTTGCCGTTTGAGGCGGCGTTGATCGCCGATTGGATCGTCGTATACGCCGTTGGTGCCGGGTCGCTACAGCTCGCGGGGAAATTCGCATCGCTTGCCGCACCGTCGATGTCAACGATCAAAGTTGAGGCTCCAACCGTGTAATAGACGGAGTTATCGCCTTCGGCGACATCTGCGCCGGAGTTACCGAGGACATCCGTAACCGCTCCTGCACCGACCAGCGGGCGAACAAAGCCCGGCTGATTCATACCCGAGACGGCGATATCGAATGTAGTTGGGCCACCGGTAACTACTACTGTTGGGTTAACGTCAAAGAATGCATCGTCGGGAGTATCCAGGAACGTCACATCAGTATCATCAAATCCCATGACCGCCTCACTGAACGTAACCGTAAAGTGGATCGGAGAGGCAGCGGTGGGATCGGCCTGCCCTGAAGCCTGCGCGAGTGTCCCCGTAGGACCATCCTTGTCAATGGTATATGCCTGCCCTGTAGTGAATGCAGCCGTTAGTGCGGTCCCCGAAAGGTCGTTGATCGTTGCGGTATTCGGCACATCGAGACGGATAGTTCCGCTATTACTACCCGTGTTTACGGTTACTGTGTAAACGCTACCCGATCCTGCCACAGACAAAACGCTTGCCCCCGAAACGCCAGTGGTCGTGAGCGAAAAGTCTGCGACGTCAACATTGCTGACGGACTCGCTAAAAATAACCGTGAAATCGACGGAGCCTGCATTTGTCGGATCCGCGTCTGCACGCAGGATGGACGAAACTGTCGGGGCGGTCCCGTCGCTAACGACGATATTGGTGCTGATCGTTTCGTTGTCGAATGTAGCGGACGCCTCTTCGATCTGGTCGCCGACGATCGGGCCGGCGGTCGCGGTAAAGGTCGTGCCGCTTGCGTTTCCGGTCGTAAATGTGCCGCCAGCGGGTGCGACCGAACCTGCCGTACCGGGTGCCGAACTGTACGCCATCGCAAGGCCGTCGGGCGTGTGGTCGGTGGCTGTACAAACGTTTGCGGAGGCAGAGTTTACGCAAAGATTAACGCCCGAGATATTTGACGCACCGCTTAGGGCGACGGTCGTCGGCGATGCAGAGATCCCCGAGAGTGTCAGCCATGTCGAGTAAGTCGTAGCCCCGGTTACCGTGTCGCAACCGGTTCCGCCCGGACCTGCGTTGCAACCCCACCAGTTATTCTCCGCGGTTACTGTTGACCCGCTGGAATCATTTCGAATTCCGGCTCCCGGGTTATTTGCGAGTCGGTTGAAGGAGATCGACGCGTTCGGAACAAAGCTGTCGCCAGTTTCAAAGTCGTTGATCCAAATGCCAGCGGTCGGGAGTGGCGGAGTTGGCGGCGCGGGTTGAGTAGCGAGGGTTCCAACAATGGAGTTGCCATGAAGCGTTGCGGAAGTGTTTCCGCTAGCTCCTGTATATGAAAGAATTCCGATACCCGTGACGGGCATTGTCCCATCCCCGTTGATCAGGTTATTTGTGACCGTGTGAGTCCCTTCGTCAAGGTCGATACCTGAGTATCGCGTGGCGTTTATCGTGTTACCATCGATCGTTGACGAACCGCCCGGGCTTAATACATAAAGCGCTGCATCACTTGTAGTGAAGGTATTTCCTGAAAAGTTCCCGGAGCCATCATATACAATGATTCCATACGAATAGTAGTTTGTGAACGAGCAAGCCGGGTTGTCGCATGCAAGCCCACTGAAGCTCGTTCCCGTAACCGAGCTGGTTGCTCCTCCGGAAACTTGAACCCCGTTCTGTGCTATCGTTGGTTGATTTCCAACGCCTGCAATATTGCTAGACTGAAGATCGACGGCCGATCCAGGGCCGCTTGCGATAATGCCGGTCTTTTGAAAGTTGGATACGGTCAATCCTGTTGCATGGAGCGTGCCCACCTGATTTCCTGCGGCGCTGCCAGCGCGAATTGCACTTACTTCTTGGCAGCCAAAGAACGGACCGTTGGCCGAGCCACTGAGCATGCTGTCAACGGTAACATTCGTTAAGGTAAGGTCTGCTCCCTCGTTAACGTATATTCCATATCTTTCCTGGCCGCATCCGGTTGTGGTGATCGGCCCCGCGACGGTCAAGTCGCTGATCTCTGCGGTTGCCTGACTCCGAACTTCAATGACTGAAGCGGCCGAGGTGATGCCGGGTACGCTACTTGGAGCAAGAGAAGTCGGGGCCTTTATCGTAACACCCGCGGCGTGTCCCTTTATGAGCACGCACTTGTTCACAATGATCTGTTCTGTGTACGTTCCGGGATAGATGTCGATGGTGTCTTTTTGAAGAAGGCTTGAGGCGTTTATTGCGTCCTGGATCGTGGGATAGTCAAGTGGGCCGCCTAAGTTCCCAACAGTTCTTGTTACACCGGGAGCGGCTGGACAAGCCAATGCGTTGGGGGTAGTCGGAAGCTGCCTTGCTCCAGTAGCATCTAGTTCGTCGCTGATGGGCCATGCCGTACGATGACGGGGGCCGTCATTGTTTGAAGCAAAGAAAGACCAAATGTAATCAGCGATGCTCGCTAGAGAGGTCGCAGCGGGAGTTGGCTGCGACGTATTGTTTGCGAGAGCCGGCTGTATCCAAAATGTTCCTACGAAAAGGGACACGATGAGGAACGCTGCAGAAGCCTTAAGCCGCGGGCTGAGATTTGATGCCTTAGCGATAAGGGTTCGAGTAGCGCGAGTTAATACGAGAGGAATATTTTTTAAAAACATTTGTTGTCTCCTGAGATTTTCGAAATGTTAACCGGCAGCAAAAACAAGCGCGACAAAACACGGCACCAAAAGTGATCTGGGCTCGAGCTGTCTGCAATGGATCCGGCGGTATTTCCGATCACAAAATTATTTGTCAGCGCGAAGTGAAAGAACTTTCGCCGAGTGGCATCGGTTGCGATCGTGCGTGAAGATCACCGCTACCGGTCAGCGAGAAGCGTGGAAGAGTGAAGAAAAACTACTTACAAAACTCTTCAGCGAAAGCCCGTTAAGGAACTGAACCGAACCGGAGCGATAGGCCGGACAGTATCGGGCAAATAAAATGCTCTTTGTTGGAAAATTTCCAAGGCCGAGCTCAGTTTAACTTCGAATCTCCCTTAGATTGCAACATTTAGACGAGCGGTGTCATCACCCATTTGTGGTAGATGGAGAAAAAGTTCGATCTGTTGAAAATAAGATCTAGTAAGGATCGGGAAGGGAAGCGACGCTTGTTAGGATGAGGTTTACGAGTTCGCCTTGTCGAGAGGTTTCGGTCTTCGCGTAGATGCGCTTGAGATGCGTACGACAGGTATTCGCTGTGATCGAAAGGCCTTCACAGATCTGCTCAACAGATTCTCCTGTAGCGAGGCGCGATGCAACCGCTGCCTCCGCAGGGGTTAGCTCGAATAGCTCGCGCAAGATCGATTCACGGACGTTTACCGGCGCATCCGGATCGCTTAGGAAAACGAGCGTAAGTCGATCGCGCCCGATACCAGGTTTTTCGCTGAGAGGTGAAGCGAGCAGCTGCAAAGGGCGCCGGCCGGAAGGCCGCTTTAGGAGACATACGCCGCCGAACGCGAACTTGCCGTTCGCCTTTGGCGAATGCGAGCCTTCAAGGATCGCGCTCAGACGCTTAGAGCAATCTAGCGTCGCGGCCTTTAGGCAACCGTTTTGATCGACCGAAAGGCCGTCATTTGCGTTTACGATCCTTGCGGCGCGAGTGTTCGCCGTCAGGACGTGTCCGTTTTGGTCGACCACCAGGACCGCACGGGCCATAGTATTGATCGCTTCGAACAGGTCGTCGTGGTCATTCGACCTGCTCAATCCAAGCAGTCGAAGGCTCAGGGCACGCTTCAGATGCGGTAGCAACGCATTTAGCGCTTCGCGGTCACTCTTTGTGAATACCCTTTTGCGCTTCGGAAGCGTAATGCTGAATCCGGCCATCAAGCCATCAGACCGCATCAGAGCGTGGTATTCATAATTAAAGATGTCGTATTCCTTGAAGAAGCTCTTGTATATGTCCGTCTTCTCGAATGACTGATCGTCGAGGTGATCTATCCGTGCGAACGTCTGTCCCTCGGCGAGCGAATTGATCTTTTCCTTGAATGGACTGATATCGCCATACTTCTGAACGTAATCGCGCATAAAATCGCTGTCCAAGCCATAGGAAATAGGCACTTCATGATGCGATGCGCCCGTTGGGAGGTAAGTGAGCGCAGCGGCGCCGGCATTCAGGAGTTTCGCGGTGTCCTCGAGGACGGCCGATAGGGCATCATTACAGTCCGGACTTGAATATAGTCCGCCGATGATCTTAAAGAGTCTTTTTTCTTTCGTTACTGGCATCGTTATGGAATCTGTGAGGTTCGTGCCGGTCGAACACCATGTAATACGCCCCAATGCGTCAACCCACGGTCAAATTGTCCGCAAATGTATCACCCGTTTGGGTGGGAAGTCAAACGCTATATGTAAGGGCTGTTCGTTTGATATCGCTTATTTTAGCTCCGCTGCTGTCATTGCGGTATGATAAGAGTTTCGAGAGTTATGCGTAAATGAAGAAAGTTGGTTTTGTTAGTTTAGGTTGCCCGAAGAATCTCGTTGACAGCGAGGTGATGATGGGCACGCTCGCCCAGGCCGGATACGAGATCACGAACGATGCGGGTCAAGCTGATACCGTCGTCGTGAATACGTGCGGCTTCATTGAATCCGCGAAGCAGGAATCTATCGATGCAATTCTCGAAGCAACGCGATTGAAGGCCGAGGGCCACGCATCGCGGGTCATTGTCGCCGGTTGCCTTGTCGAACGCTATCGCGACGATCTTTTGGTGGAACTGCCCGAGGTCGATGCCTTCATCGGTACATCGCAGGTCAGCGAGATACTAAAGGCGGCAGACGATGAATTCGATGCGAAAACGCTAACCATCACGCCCATCGGGAATAAGTCCGCAACCTACCTCTACGACGAACACACGCCAAGGATGCGGGCGACGCAATCGCATACAGCGTTCATAAAGATCGCCGAAGGGTGCGACCGTCCGTGTGCATTCTGTTCGATCCCTTCGATGCGGGGGAGCTTTCGCTCCCGTCGCTTCGGCTCGATCGTCGAAGAGGCTCGCGAACTCGCAAAAGAGGGCGTAAAAGAGATCGTCCTCGTCGCGCAGGATAGCTCGCGATATGGCGAAGACCTCGGCGAGGTCGATGCTCTCGCGGCACTCATACGCGCCCTTGGCGAGATCGACGGTCTCGAGTGGATACGCCCGATGTATGCATATCCGACGCATATTTCTGACGCGTTCCTCTCCGCGATCGCCGAGACCGATAAAGCGGTCAAATACCTCGATATGCCGCTACAGCACGCCTCACGGAATGTTCTAAAGCTGATGAAACGCGGTGGCAACCGAGAGAGCCTAGAGCGCCTTATCGAGCGTGTTCGAGCGGCCGTTCCGGGGATAGCGATCCGTACGACCTTCATCACCGGCTTCCCCGGCGAAACTGACGAAGATTTCGAGGAACTGCTGACGTTTGTTCGAAATTGCCGCTTCGATAACGTCGGCGTGTTCACATACTCGGACGAAGAGGGAACCGCGGCGTTCGATCTGCCGAACAAGGTCGATCCGAAGGTCGCGAAAAAGCGCCGCGACCGTCTGATGAAGGAACAGGCGAAGATCAGTCGAGCTTTGAACAAAGCCAAGGTTGGGAGTACGTTCCCAGTGATGTTCGAGGGGTTGTCGCAAGAGTCGGACCTGCTTTTTCAAGGCCGCCTCGCCGGCCAGGCACAGGAGATAGACGGTTACATCCTCATCAATGATATGCCTGAGGGTCTTGAGCCTGAGATCGGCCGTATCTACGACGTCAAGATCACAGAAGCACACGAATATGACCTTATCGGCGAGATAACCGCTGTTTAAGGTTTGGTCCATTGGTCCCACCTGCTGGCGGCTGTGCGAAGAGAATCCTACAAAAATGTAGGAAAAGTTCCACTCTTCAAATTTCCTTTTCCGAGCGCTGTTATCGGCTTTCCTCTCTCTGTTAGGATTAGCGGCTTGATGGTCGTGCCGAGGGGCACAAACTCAATATAGCTGAATCACCAGGAGAAAAATGAAGCCAAAAGACGTTCTAACATTTGCCGCCGACCACGGAGCACGATTCGTTTCGGTCCGATTTACGGATCTTCCCGGAGCGTGGCACCACCTGACATTTCCGATCGAAATGCTCTCGGAAGATAGTTTTGAGGATGGGTTCGGGTTTGACGCATCGAGTTTGCGCGGATGGGCCGCGATCCACGAATCCGATATGCTCCTCGTCCCGGATCCGACCCGATTCTGGATCGATCCATTTACGGAAGAATCGACGCTCTGCCTGATCGCAAATGCCGTTGACCCGATAACCAAAGAAGGCTACGGCCTGGATCCGCGTTCGGTAGCGACCCGTGCCGAGAGCTATCTCAAATTCACAGGGATCGCAGACACGGTCTATGTCGGCCCCGAAGCCGAATTCTTCGTCTTCGACGAAGCCCGCTTTCACAACGACCAGCATTCGGCCGGCTACACAGTCGATTCCGAAGAAGGCCATTGGAATACCGGCCGCAAGGGTGAACCAGTAAATAGCGGCTATCACATTCGTCCAAAAGAAGGCTACGTTCCCGTGGCCCCGATGGATTCGCTTATTGATCTGCGAAACACAATGGCGTCCATCCTAAATGAGGTCGGCATCTTTGTTGAATGTCATCACCACGAGGTCGCGACCGCCGGGCAGTGCGAGATCGATTTCAAGTTCTCGAATATGCTGCATACGGCCGACAATCTGATGCTTTTCAAGTATGTGGTCAAGAATACTGCACATGCGGCCGGCAAGACCGCGACCTTTATGCCGAAACCGCTTTACGGCGACAACGGTTCGGGAATGCACGTGCATCAGTCGCTCTGGAAGGACGGCACGCCGCTTTTTGCGGGCGACGGATATGCAGGGCTTTCAGAGATGGCGAAGTTCTACATCGGCGGCCTTTTGAAGCACGCTCCGGCACTCGTCGGGTTTGCCGCACCGACCACGAATTCCTATAAGCGTCTCGTGCCGCACTTTGAGGCACCGGTGAATCTTGCATATTCGGCCCGCAACCGTTCGGCAGCAGTGAGAATCCCGATGTTCTCGTCGTCGCCAAAGGCAAAACGTCTCGAATTTCGTCCGCCGGATCCGTCGTGCAATCCGTATTTGACGTTTGCGGCTCTCTTGATGGCAGGCCTTGACGGCATACAGAACCGCATCGACCCGGGCGAACCGCTCGACAAGGACATTTACGACCTTCCGCCCGAAGAACTAGCAAACGTGCCGTCGCTGCCTGGAAATCTTGATGACGCTTTGAAAGCGCTTGAGGACGACTACGAATTCCTCCTCAAGGGTGACGTTTTCTCAGAGAAACTCATCGAGCGCTGGATCCAATACAAACGAGACTGCGAGATCACGCCGCTTCGCTTGAGGCCGCATCCGCTCGAATTCTCGATGTATTACGACGTATAGACCTGTTTCTCCATTTTCAATTGCACGCATGGCCCGGGCGAACTATCGCCTTTGCCATGCGTCTTTTTTGCGTTGAGTAAACGCACTTTACGGGAAAATGAGAAAATTCGTTATTATTGAGGGTCAAAGGATCGCAGGGTCTTTCCCTGTGCCCTTGGAAATGGATTGATGAAGTATCTCAGCGTTATTTTGCTTAGCGGGTTGCTTGCGGCATGCGGGGCGTCATCCGAACAGTCTTCGAATGCAAAAGCCGCGTCGAACAATACGGTCAACGCAAACGTCCGCCCGGGCGTCGTATCGAACGGGAATGCGAATGAGGCTCCGTCGGGCACGCCGGATATGACCGGCATCCCGTCCAACCCGAATGCGTCGGCGCAAGATGCTAATTCGGCGCCGGCAGGCAGCATCGAGGCCGCGAACCGGGGCCGGAACATCGTCGAAGGGCCGCCTCCGCCGCCGGGCTCTAAGCCGCCAACGGTTCCCGCGGGAGATGACTCTGCGGTTTCAAGCGAAATGCTGAAAGATGGCACGATCCTTGAAAAACGGGTGTTCGGACAAAACGAATATTTAAAAGCTCTCGAAATTCGCACAAAAGGGCGAGCACGTTCTGCGAGCGTGATTCTTAGGAATGGCAAGACCGTCAAGGTCGCTGCGGACCGCATTCCGAATATCGGAAGTCCCTCAGCATCGTTTTTGATGGAGCTGGCGGGCATCAAGCCTAAAACCGCTCAACCCGAGCAACCGGGAACAAGTTCGAAGGGGGCAAAGCCCACGCGTTAGGAAGGTTATGGAGAAGTTGACCGTAATTTGCCCATGCTGCGAATCGACACTGACGATCGATTCGGCGACGGGAGTGATCCTCGCTCATGAAGAGAAGAAGAAAGCGACCGCTTCTTTTGATGAGCTGAAGGAAGGCTTAAGTAAACAGAAGGAGCTTCGCGACCAGCTATTTTCGCAGGAGATGTCGTCGATGAAGGACCGCGAACGCCTTCTCGAAGAGAAGTTCAAAGAAGCGATGAAACGTGCGGGAACGGACACCGACACGCCTTACAAGAATCCGCTCGACCTCGACTAACCGATGCCGGCAACCACACCCTTAATAGATCGATCGACCGACGCGAAGTCGCATCTTATCGTCGCTCTCGATACACCGACAGCCGCATTTGCACGTGAGATCGTCGATGAACTGTCGGGCGAGGTTTTCGCGTTCAAGGTTGGCCTGCAATTATTTACGGCGGAAGGCCCGGCTTTCGTTTCCGAACTCGTCAAACGCGGAGAGAGAGTTTTCCTCGATCTGAAGTTCCACGACATACCGAACACCACGGCGATGGCGGCGGTCTCGGCCGCTCGGCTCGGCGTTTGGATGATGAATTTTCACGCTGCTGCGGGCCGCGAGGCATTGGCGGCCGCACGTGCAGCGGTCGAAGAGGTGTGCGAGAAAGACAGCCTGCGGAAGCCGCTGCTCATCGGCGTTACGTTGCTTACGAGCAGTAGTCAGGAGCAATTGGACGAACTCGGTTTCAACGGCACTGCGGAAGAATACGTTTTGCGAATGGCGAAAACCGTTGAATCCGCCGGGCTTGATGGCGTGGTCGCATCTGCACGCGAAGCCGCGGCGATAAAGGCCGAAACGACCGGCGATTTTGTGATCGTTACGCCCGGAATACGTCCTCTTAGCGGAACGTTCGGCGACCAAAAGCGTGTAACGACATTTAGGGAAGCCCTCGAGGCCGGGGCAACTTACGCTGTTGTGGGGCGGCCGATCACAGCTGAAAAGGATCGGCGTGCGGCCTTGGCATCGATCATAGCTTGACCCTGATCCTCGATGCTTCCGGAATATTTAATGCAAAAGTTCTCACTCATCTCGAAGTTTATAAAGCCCGGCCTCGCCGTTTGCATGCTGGCGGCCGCCGTGTTCGCGCAGACGCAAGTTGCTCCGCCCGCTACCGCCGGATCTTTCCGCATCGGCGAGCACATTTCGTACAGCGTTTCCCTCGACAAGTTCAAGAACGTTGCGTTCGTCGAGACGAATGTCGTCTCGCGCGGGCAGCTTGCGGGCAAGAATGTTGTCGAGATCGAGGGCCGCATAAAGACCGAAGGCTTCGTGAGTGCGGCGATCGCATTGATCGACGAAAGGCGTACTATCTACGCTTCGATAGATGATGGGCGGCCACTTTTGATCAATCGAGTGCTTGACGGCGGAGTTTCAGCAAGGCAGATCGATGTCGACAACACGAAGGCTGCGTCGGCACCGTACGACCTGATAACGGCGATCTTTAAGGCTCGTGATGCGAATGGAAGCGGCAGCTTTTCTTTTGCGGAAGACGGCGAAGAATCGACGATCACATTCCTGCCGGAAGGCTCTGCAAGTATCTCGACGGATCAGGGCACTTTCGAATCGACGATCGTTCGCGTCTCAAGCCCGTATTTTGACGCTCGTGGATTCAAGGAGATCCGCCTTTGGCTTTCGAATACTGAGACGAGGATCCCCGTTGCGTTCGAATTCAAATCCCGCAATGGCAAGTTTCGAGCAACACTCGCGTCCTACGTCGTAGAGCCGCCGCCGCAACCCAACCAAACACCGACGCCAACGCCGACCGTTGTGCCGACACCTCCAAAGCCGGTTGTGAGGCCGACGCCTTCACCGACGCCGTACATCCCGAATCAGCCACTTCTCGCTGAACTTAAGTTCAAGCTTGGAGAAGAGTTGAATTATCAAGTTACACAAGGCGAGCGAAAGGTCGGTGCTTTTCAGTTGTCGGCAAAGGAAAGGAAGCTTATCGGCATCCAGGACACGCTTGTTCTCGAAGCCAAGGCGACCGGCGTTGATGGTGGAAGCCCGCCATTTTCGCTTGGCGATTCGATGATCGCGAACGTGAACCCTGACAGCCTCGGGCCGAATTCATTCACTGCACGGCTCTCAAACGTGCTTGCGCCGTATTCGCAAAATGCGACGTTCGATCAGCGGACCGGGGTCGTAACGTTCGGTGCGAACAGGGCAGAAGGCCCGGTTGGTGTTCATTGCGTGTTGTCGCTCATCTACGCGATGCGATCCTTCAACTTAACGCCGAGCCGGAACGCCGCAGATCCTGTTAACGACACGCGTGTTGCTGTCTTTTGGCGCGACAAAGTGCAGATCTTTTCTTTGCGTCCCTCAAGGCCCGAAATGATCACCCTCGCAGGGAATAAGGTGGAAGCGCAGTTGATCACGATCGTTACAGGCGACCCTTCGGTGGACAAAGCGGGCTTCAAGGTTTGGCTCGCGACCGGTGCTTCGAGGACGCCCGTCAGATTCGCGATCGGCGGTTTCCAAGCCGATCTCGTCTCAGAATCGATCGTAACGCCGCGATAAGTACCGATCTTTCAAAAAAGACCACAGTGTTCCCATCTGAATTTGTATTTTGCAATTGAAAATCACTTTCAATTAAGGTATATTTCTCATTTGATACGAGGGACAGAGCTCGAATGAAAGAGAAAATGGCTCAGCAAACAACTCTAAACACACTTGAGATCGGGGCTTCCGGCCGTGTAATTGCCGTTAACGGCGATTCGCGGATCACGCGCCGCATCCTCGAGATGGGCATCATTCCCGGTGTGCTCGTTAAGCTCGTAAAATCAGCTCCGTTCAACGATCCGATCGAGGTTAGCGTCCGCGGCTACAACCTCGCGATGCGACGCAGCGAAGCTGCCGCCATTGAGGTGGCTCTCTAGTTTGTCGGAGCGTTCCTGCGATGGCGTCAACCACTGCCCACAGCCTCACGATCGCGCTTGCCGGCAACCCGAACGCAGGCAAAACAACACTTTTTAATGCACTTACCGGCCTAAAGCAAAAGGTTGCGAACTATCCGGGCGTTACCGTCGAACGAAAGACCGGCCGCTGGCAGCTGAACGGCAGCGGTGCCGATCTTATAGACCTTCCCGGGCTTTACAGCCTCGACGCGACCTCGCTCGATGAGCAGATCGCCCGAAGTGTCATCACCGGCGAACAGAAGGGCGTGCGGCGTCCGGACGTCGTTGTTGCGGTGGTAGATGCGACCAATCTCGAACGCAATCTATATCTCGTAACACAACTTTTCGACTACAAGGTACCGGTCGTTATAGCACTCACGATGATCGACGTTTTCGAGAAGCAAGATCACGAGATCAACATCGCAAAGCTCTCTCAACTGTTGAAAGTTCCTGTCGTTGCGATCAATGCGAAGTCCGGCCGCGGCATCAAGGAGCTCGCTAAAGAGGTTCACAAAGCGGCTGAAAAGGGCGAGAGTTCCGCTCCTGTTTTCAACGATGTTGACGAGACGTCCGGCCCGCACGCAAAGATCTTTGCTCGATACAGCTTCATTTCAAAGGCCGTGCAGGAATCGACGCGTCACAACGACACGTCGAAGCTCCGCATCTCGAGCAAGATCGACAAGGTACTGACGCACAAATTCTTCGGGCTCGTGATACTGGTCGCGGTGCTCCTCGTTGTTTTTCAGGCGATCTTTTCCTGGGCGACGGTCCCGATGGATCTGCTCGAACAAGGCTTCGGCGGACTGAGCGCACTTGTAAAAGAGAATATGCCGCCCGGCATTCTCACCGATCTGATCAGTGACGGGATCATCGCGGGCGTCGGCGGCGTTGTTGTTTTTCTGCCGCAGATCTTGCTGCTGTTCTTGTTCATTTCGCTTCTCGAAGACACCGGCTACATGGCCCGCGCGGCATTCCTCATGGACAAGCTGATGAGCAAGGTCGGCCTCCACGGAAAGGCATTTCTACCGCTCGTCAGCAGCTTTGCGTGTGCGATCCCCGGCATTATGGCAACGCGCACGATCGAGAATAGACGCGACCGATTCGCGACGATCATGGTCGCGCCGTTTATGTCCTGTTCGGCACGTCTGCCGGTCTATACGCTGATGATCGCGGCTTTCTTTGCCGGACAGACGATCTTCGGGTTCATCTCGGTTGCTGCCGTTTTGATGCTCGCGATGTACTCTCTCGGCATCGCGGTTGCCGTTGTTGTCGCGTTCATTCTAAAGCGAACCGTTCTCAAAGCCCCGCCGCCGCCATTCCTGATGGAATTGCCGGAATATCGCGTTCCGAATTTGCGGACCGTGCTACAGAATATGTTCACGCGTGCGTGGCTGTTCTTGAAGCGTGCGGGCACGGTCATCCTTGCTATCTCGATACTCCTTTGGGCTTTGATGTATTTTCCGCGAGACCTTTCGCCCGCACCGGCGGCCGACGCTTCGACGACGCAAGCGGCGGTTGTCGAGACGGGGAGCGAACCTGCGGAAGACGTCGTAAAAGAAAGCGAGCAGCTTAAGCACAGCTTTGCCGGAATGCTCGGGCACACGATCGAGCCTGTGATCCGGCCGCTCGGGTTCGATTGGAAGATCGGTGTTGCTCTGATCGCAAGCTTTGCCGCACGCGAAGTTCTGGTCTCGACCTTAAGTATCATCTACAATGTCGGCAAGGACGCCGATGCCGAATCAACGACGCTCGTCTCGGCGATCCGCGACGCTAAAGGCGATGACGGGAAGCCGATCTGGACGCCCTTGACGGCGTTGACGCTGATGGTCTTCTTTGTTCTCGCGATGCAATGTATGTCAACGCTCGCGGTCGTTCGGCGCGAGACGAACTCCTGGATATGGCCGATCTTTATGTTCAGCTACATGACGGTGATCGCCTATACGGCAGCATTTTTGACGTATCAGGGCGGCCGAATGTTAGGTTTTGAGTGATGTGGCAACTGGTCATCGTTGTACTGATATTCGTCGGTGCGGGCATACTGCTCGTGCGGCGTGCGATCGCACAAAAACGGGCATTTACAGTTAATGACGGCGAATGCGAAGCAGATTGCGGCTGCGGGGCGAGCAAAAGCGGGAAAAAGCGTATGATAAATACCTGATGGCTGATCACGGCAAATTCATTACACGCGGAGTGCGGTCGATGTTCCTTTCGACCGCGTTCTTTTTTATCGCGAATGTTCTTGTCAAACAGGTCAGTCATTTGCCCGCGATGGAAGCTGTTTTTTTCCGTTGCACGATCGCATCCGTGCTTTGTCTGATCGGACTGCGGCGCGCAAATGCAAGCATCATAGGCTCGAACCACTTGATACTCGCGCTTCGCGGGATTTTCGGCACGATCGCTCTCTTTACATTCTTCGTAACGCTCCAGCACATTCCGCTTGCGACCGCGCAGACCTTGCAGTACGTCTCGCCGATCTTCAGCGCCGTGCTTGCGATCGTGATCCTTGGCGAAAAGCTTGGACGAACGCAGTGGATCTTTTACGCCCTCGCATTCGCCGGCGTCATTCTCATCCAGCGGGTCGATCATCGCGTCGAACCGTTTTACGTTTTGCTCGGCATATTCTCGGCGTTCTGCTCTGGCGTTGCGTACAATCTTGTGCGTCGGATGAGCGGCGAGGAACATCGTTTGACGATCGTGTTTCATTTCCAGCTGATCGGAGCGATCGCGGGAACCATCGCCATTCTTTTCGAGTGGGTGCAGCCGACAGGTTGCGATTGGTTGTGGCTGCTCGGCCTCGGCGTTTTCTCCCAGCTTGGACAGATCTACTTGACCGACGCCCTTCAACGCGAGAAAGTTGCAGGTGTCGCGATCGTCATCTATTCGGGCCTTGTTTACGCAGTTGTCATAGGCTGGGCCGTCTTCGGCGAATCGCAAAGCCTTTTGACGCTTGCGGGAATGCTGCTCGTAGTTGCGGGCGTGCTCGCCAGCGTCTTCAATAGTCGGCGTCTCGCCCGGCGTGTAGAGGACGTCGAAGCGACCGCTGCGTATAAAGTATGAATATTGCGATCCTTTCCATAAGCGACACACGATCGCCGGACAACGATGCGTCGGGGCAGAAACTTGCTGAGCTTGCCGGTGAACTTGGCAATGTTATCTCACGCGAGATCGTGACGGATGATGCTGCGGCGATCTCGGCCGCGCTCATACGTATCTGTGACGGCGGCGACACGGATTGCGTCTTGACGACCGGCGGCACGGGCTTTGCCGACCGCGACAATACGCCTGAGGCGACACGTGCCGTGATCGAGCGGGAAGCTCCCGGCATCGCCGAAGCAATGCGTCGCGAGACCGCGAGATTCACGCCCTACGCAATGCTGTCGCGCGCCGTCAGCGGTATTCGCGGCCGGACGCTCATTGTTAATTTCCCTGGAAGCACGAAGGCTGTTGAAGAATGTTTCGAAGTGATCCGGCCGGTTCTAAAGCACGCCGTCGAGCTTCTTTCCGGCCGGACCGCACACTGAACGTCTATTTCCTCACTGCACTGTTGATGAACGCCGAAGCGTCGCTGTGCAGTTTCATCAGCGACGGGACATCGATATACATCATATGTCCGGACTCGTAGTAGTCGAAGCTGATATTCTTACGCAGGCTCGGGTCGAGGTTCATTGCCGAAACGGTGTATTCTGCCGCATAAAAAGGCGTCGCCATGTCGTAATAGCCGGCTGCGACCATGATCTTCATATACGGATTTTTTTGCATTGCCGACCGCAGCGACGCGCTCGTATCAGCGTAGCTGTTATCACTGTCAAAGTTCCATCGTCCGACGCCTCCACCGAGAATGTAATATTCCATATCAGACTTAAATCCTAGGTCGCCGCGAACATACGAATTGAATGCAGCAGTGTACGGCGGGCGTATCGCGCTCATCGAAGGGTCGCGATCAGGGTTGTCGCTTGCCGCATCGGTGTCGATACCTGTAAAGCGGCTGTCGAGACGGCCGGTCGAACGGCGTTGATCGCGTAAAAGTTCTTTGTTGAATTCGCCGAGCTCAACGCGGAAGTTATTCCTTTCAACAAAGTCGCGTGTTAGGCCCGTCAAACTTGCAAATTTATCCGCAAGAGCATCACGTTCCGATGGCGTCAGGCGGTCGATGCGCATCATCGCCGGCATATATTCGTTCGAGGCGAACTGCCGTGCTTCCTCGGCGACCTGTGCAACAGGTTTTGCCTGCATCGCGGGCGAAAGCCGCTTGTGGTACCACGCCGTAGTCGCGTAGCTGGGAAGTATGAGGACGAGCGGTAGATCATTGCCGCTCGCAAAGTCGAGCGTCTGGAAGTTCATGACGGTGGAGACGAGTACGATGCCGTTCAATGCGATCCCGTGATCGAAGAGCCAGTTCGAGAGGCCCGAAGCCCGCGTCGTTCCGTAACTTTCACCTACAAGGAAAAGCGGCGACATCCAGCGCTCGCTTTGTCCGAGATAGAGCCGTATGAATTCGCCGACCGACGCGATGTCGCCGCGTAGGCCGAAGAATTTCTCGCCGTACTCTTTCTTCGTCGGACGCGAATATCCGGTCCCGACCGGATCGATGAACACGAGATCCGTGTCGGCAAGCCAAGTACCTGCGTTGTCCTCCATTTCGAATGGTGGCGGCGGATACATCCCGTCGTTAAGCATCTTCACGCGCTTTGGGCCGAGAGCTCCGAGGTGCAGCCAAACACTCGCCGAGCCCGGCCCGCCGTTAAATGAGAACATCAGTGGGCGATTCGCAGGCGGATTATCGAGCGTATATGCGATGTAGAAAATGTGTGCTTCGGTCTCGCCGGTCTGCGCGTTTTTGATCGGCATAAAACCTGTGGTCGTCGTGTAGGTGAGCGTTTTGTTGCCCGCACGCGACGTGTGATGCGTAACGATCGGCGGCTTATCCATTTGGGGATCGAGCACCTTCGCGTCGGACTTCTTTTCGTCAGAAGGTTTGGCTGCCGCCGGCGGCTGACCGATCGCCGCCATCGAAACGAGTAGAGTTAGCGCCAAGAGAAGAGCAGTTTTCATAGGTTTAGTTTTTGGGTTTCTGTGCATTATACGCGAGATCTTGCAAATGGTTGCTTTTAGGGCTCCAATGATGTTCCTCCGATTGGCCTCGCCACCCCGACGACAACATCGTCACTAACGAGCATACCCATCCATCCCGTCCATTTGAAGCACACTTTGCACGAATTGTATGAAAATGCACAAAACGCACGAATTGATACAAAATGCACAGAATGCACAAACGGCTTCTCTCCTTATCAGAGAGCGGTGGTGTCTCGCATCGCGGCCATTCTGCGCTCAGCCGCATCCGTCGCCGAGCGGAAAAGCTCACCCAAACATCTCGGCGGCTTAGCCGCCATAAGGTCTCTATTCTTGCCACGGCGAAGCAGAGCTTCGCCGCTCGGCGACAAACTTTATCGTGTACTTATCCTGCCGGCTCTGCCTGAATGCAGTGCGGCCGGGCTTGCCCGACCGGGCGACCTTTCAAAAAAGAAAATGCCGCTTCGGTCAGATGCCGAAGCGGCTAGGATTTCCGAGGATCAGGCCTCGGTCAGGCGAGCCGGACCCCACTTCGAGAGGGCAAGCCTTCAGGTCATCTCGCGTTTTGCCAGATGGCGAAGTACGCGGGGCGTTCGAGGTCGCCGGTGTTCGTTACACGCAGCTTCCAAGTGCCCGCCGTCACGCCTGCCTTCAGGTAGATCGAGCGGAACCATGGCCGTGATTCGGGTGAACCCGCAAGATTCTTGCCGACCACAACGCCCTTGTCGTTGACGAGTTCGACCGATATCTTTGCGTCAGCCATGAATGTGATGCCGAGGTCGGGGGCCGCCGAAACGGGTATCTCGATCTCCTTCACCTCTTTGGCTGCGAGCGTTGCTGCACGTCCCGTATCCTCGACATACACAGGGCTCGGGCCGAAGAACGGGCCTGCTGCCGCACCGTTGTACTTCGAAACAGGCGTGAGCAGCGCAGTCGGAGGCACGGGGACGTCCGGGATCTTATAGCTCTTGGGCCCGACCGCAAGATGCGGTTTCACCCACGCCGAAAAGTCCTTTGTGCCCGTAAGATCCGTGTGAAGGCTGCTCGAAAGTCCGCGATCCGCGATCTGCCAATGAGCTGACTCGACCGAAACAACGCCATCATTCCACGCGACGGTCTTGCACATCGTCGGCAGCGGATTGCCCGCAAGAACCGAGAACTTCACATCCTTTCGATTGGTCACGACACGGTTGAATTCGGCGACGACATCGGGTTTGAGTTCGCGAACTGCATTCGGCGTGGTGCCTGTGACCGAGAACGCGATGTCCATCACGTCCGCGCACGGGCTGCCCATATTCGGCGTGCCAAGCATCACAAGATGTGCGACGCGAGGTCGGCCGTCCTCGACAGGCTTCATAAAAGCCTGTATATACTCTCGCGAAATAAGTCCGCCCATCGAATGTGCAACGATGTCAACATGCCACGCGTTGCGGTCTTCCTGTGCGTACTGAACATAACGATCAAGCTCGATGGCGTTACCGTGAATTGTCTTGGTCGGTGCTGACGAAAGGAATTCGCCGCCCGTATCCATACGTCCTTTCTCGGGTTTTTCACCCACGGGAAAAGCTTTCCAATCGTATGAATGTGTCGTCGTGAGTATGTTCTGCCACGTTTCCCACGCCTGCCAATTACTCCACAGTCCGTGAACAAGAACAAGCGGTTTGGGTGCGATCTTTAAATTCTCGGTCTTCTCGTCGGTTTTCTTGTCGTTCTCATAAAGCTCGGCCTTTATACGCTGCATATAGCGAGGGCGTCCATCGTCGAACCACGAGTACCCGGAAGAATCCCACACGAACTCGACATCGCGGCTCTCGCCCGGATCGAGCCGGACAGACGCCTCACCGCCGTCGAGCAATCCATCGGGCTTTCCGCCGTCCCACTTATCGCCCTTGTAGGTCTCCTTGAACTTCAAGTCGGCGAACTTCGTCTCGCCGGAGGCGTTCAGCACGGTGGCTTTGATCTTCACGAGATTTCCGTCGATCGTACCTTTTTGCGGCACGATGTCCTGCCAATCATTCCACTTCGGGAATTTCATATCTGCGAACTGCAATTCCGTGATCCTGAGCGGTGCACCGCATTTCTTGAGGTTCCACGTGATAGTTTCGGTCACGTTCTGCCACGTGTAGGTGTAGCTGCCGGAAAGAGTGTTCGGGTCGTCGGGGTTTATACGCGTCGTACCGTCGGAGGTGAGCGAATTACCTTCGATCGTGGTCTCCGTCGAAGGCATGTTGAAGCTCGAACCTTCCTTTGCCGTGCACTGTCCGCTGAAGGAGGACGACTGACTTCCCGAGACCTTGCCCTTTATTTGAGGCAGGCCGACGCTGACGGAATACGTGCCGTCCGAATTTATATTGATACCGACGTTCGCGGATTCGCCGCTTGCCTGGCCCGAAGACTCAGTCGTCGATGTCGAAGTGCCACGCATATCCTGCCACGTCTTGCCTCGGTCGCAAGAATTCTTCTCAACCGCATCGACACGTTCCTTTGACGACATTTGATGGCTGATCGTGGCAATTCCATTGCTCGAACCATTCTTTTCCGGAGCCTCGACCACAGCGACGCGTGCGTTGTATTTGTATGACATCGTCCAGTCACGCGTGTCCTGGCCTCGGCCTGAGACGCGTTGGACCGTCTTGTTATCATGGGCTGACTGAGTTCGCTGGTAAGTGATCGTGCCGGTCCACGCGCCTGAGCACTTCGGTGCGGACGTCGTCGACTTTGCGGAAGCTTTTCGTGTCTGTGCGGCCGGAGCGAAGAGCGAACCGAAAATTGCTGTCAAAATAACTAGGGAAATGATCCTTTTCATAATAAATTGGCCTGACGCCTAAAAAATATATGGGAAGCAAAGAGCCTCCGCATACCGTAAGGCGTAGTGCGTCGAGCAAAAGTATCAATCTCCTTCGTGAACTTTGCGGGGTCTCGCTTGGCGATCTTTGCGCTTACCCTGCGCAAGTTCAACGCAAACGCCGCAAAGACTGTCGCAATGGCCGCAAAGACTCACACAAAGGCCGCAAAGGCTGTCGCAATGGCCACAAAGCAGACAAAAAAAAGGCTCGGGCAATACGCCCGGGCCTTCTTGTTATTCAGCGGACTTCTCGACCGCCCCTACCGTCAGCGGATGACTTCGCTTGCGACCTTACCGTTGACGATCGTACCTGTGCAGTGCGTCGTCCATTCGAGCGGGTCGCCGTCAAACATCGCGATGTCCGCGTCCTTTCCGACCGCGAGCGAACCGATACGTCCGTCGAGGCCGAGAATTTTCGCCGCGTCGATCGTGATAAGTTCCAAAGCCTCACGCTGGGAAAGTCCGTTCTGTGCCGCCATTCCCGCTTCGTAAAGCACGACGCGTGTCTTCGGCACATAACCTTCGTAACCGCTCTGAAGGGCGACGGGAATGCCCGCAGCTTTTATCTTCGCGGCGTCTTCCATCGAAAGCGACTCGCGATCACCTCCCGGACGTGCCATCGTAGGATGCACGATGACGGGAAATCCCGATTCCTTGATCTCTTTCAAAACAAGCTGAGCTTCAGAAACGGAATCGAGAACGATGCGAAGGTTGAATTCCTTTGCCAACCTTAACGCCGACATAATATCTTGTGCACGGTCGGCGGTGATAAGAAGCGGCACCTTGCGTTCGATAACGCTGAGCCACGCAACAGATCGAAGGTCCTTTGGCCGCTCGGTCTTGCGGGCATTCTCCTGCGCCTTGATAAGCTCTGCACGAAGCATCGCGATCTGTTTCGCACGAGTGCCGGGAGATTTTCCTTGTCCCGCGAGTCCGCTATTTCCAAGCGTAACGGCGATCATCGCTTCGGGAACGACAAGAACGTCGTCAACCTCATTGCCAAAAGTCTTGACGACCATCGTCTGCCCCGACACAAGAGCCGACGGCTGATGGCCGGTGTGAACAGTTGTAACGCCGAATTCACGAAGCCACTGGACGAGGACTTCACGCGAATTGTAAGCGTCGAACGCACGGAGTTCGGGCTGAATCGGCCCGCTGCCGTCAAGCGCCATCTGATCCGTAGGCTGATTCAAAAAACCGTTGAGCCCAACAACAGAATGTGCGTCGATCAGGCCCGGCGTTACGACCTTCGCAGAAAAAATGCGGTAACCCGCAGGGATCTTTAGCTGTGCGGCCGTCCCGACCGCCTCGATCTTTCCGTCTTTAACGAGCACGACGCCGTTTGTTATCGGCTCGCCCGCCATTGTGAAGACAGTTTCGCCGCGGACAGCTATCTGTGAAAAAAATGTTTGCGACGCACAAAATACGACGATGACCGCGGATGCAAAAACCGAGAGCCTTTTAATTATTGTGTGGTTCATTATTCTTGTCCTCCGTCATCGTGATCGGTATCCATGAAACGATCATTTGTCGCGCCGTATCCGCCAGTCTGTATGAGGCGGTCTTTCGGATCGTTGCGATCAAAAACTTTTTTGCCCTCGACCCAAGTTTCGAGAACGTGAGTGTAAACACTTATCGGGTCGCCTGAAAGAATTACGAGGTCGGCATCTTTACCGGGTTCGAGCGAACCGGTTCTGTTATCGATGTCGAGTATCTTTGCGTTGCCAAGCGTCAGAGCATAAAGCGCCTTCTCACGAGACATTCCCGCACGAACCGCCATTCCGGCCGAACGCAAAAACCAACGCGAGTCAGTTATGCCATCGTCCGTGTGAAAGCCGATCAGCACGCCCGCCTTTTCAAGGATCGCTCCGTTCTCAGCTTTTATGTCCTTCGCCTCGATCTTTCCTCCCGGTGAGTCAAGAAAAATTATCGAGACGGGCACATTCGCTTTCTTGATCTCATCCGCAACCGCCCACGCATCGCTGACGTGTTGGAGTACAAGCTTGAAGCCGAATTCCTTTTGAAGCCGCAAAACCGTCAGGATGTCATCGTGACGATGCGTATGGAAATGGACGGTGCGCTTGCGGTTGAGAACTTCGACGAGAGCTTCCATACGAAGATCGCGAGGAGGAAGTTTTGACGCGTCGCCTGCAGCATTTGCGACCTTGTCTCGATATTCCTGCGCTTTGATGAATTCATCTCGAACCAGAGCCGCAGACTTTGCACGCGTCCCGGGAAACGCTCCGCCTCCGGGACGAATCGGATTGGTGCCGTTCGCAAACTTAATGCCGCCCATATAATGGCCGTCCGCATCAAGGATGAACATGTCGTCGATCTTCTCGACGTTGTCACGAAGCTTCAGGTAAAGTGTTTGCCCGCTGTCGAGATGTCCCGA
Source organism: Pyrinomonadaceae bacterium (assembly GCA_019186825.1). Lineage (GTDB taxonomy): Bacteria > Acidobacteriota > Blastocatellia > Pyrinomonadales > Pyrinomonadaceae > OLB17. The sequence goes on along the minus strand of JABARP010000003.1, from coordinate 41,723 downwards.
ACCGGGCATAACATTCGCGGTCGTGATGCCGCCGCTCTGTGCACGCTGGAAGCTTGCGCTGCGCGGATTCACGCTGTCCAGGATGCGTACGTCGGGCTGTATCGGCGAAGAGCCGTCGCCGCCCGCAGGGTTCCCAATATGGCTGTGTGAATCAATGATGCCGGGCATTATAACTTTGCCTTTTGCATCGACCACGACCATATCCGACGAAAGCCTTACCGTTCGGGCATCACCGACAGCGACGATCTTGCCATTCTGAATGACAACCACGCCCTGTTCGATGACCGGGCCGGAAATCGGTATCACTTTCGCGTTAACAAAGGCCGTTGGCTTTTCTTGAGCCGACGCGTATGCGGCGGCTAGAACGATAGCCAGCAGTAACGACAAAAATTTGTTCATTGCTGTTCCTCGAAATTAAATTGTATTTGGAGCCTAAAGAATAAACTTCAACTAATACGAGCTCGGTGTCAATACGCGAGCTGCATCTTTTTGTTCAAGCAAAGGCAGGGTGATCACGAATCTTTTACAATTCTTGGCGTCTGTGATGGCGGAAAGTGTGCCGTGATGGGCAGAAACGAGCTTGTGGCAGATCCAAAGGTCGAGGCTGGCATTGTCAGATTCTAAGGCGGTAGGTTCCGAAATCCCGATGCCCGATCGAACGATCTCGATCACTGCATTTTCGGCGGTTGTGGCCGTTGAGACCGTGATCTCGACATCTTCATCGCGTAGATTCTGCTGATCGTGGAGGAGCAGATTTAGCACGAGCTGAACTAACTGGTCCTCATCGCCGAGAACATTCGGCGAACGTGCATCGAGGTTCGTCTCGATGCGAAGTCCACCGGTTTCAAGCCCGGCCAGACGCGTGGCTGAATGAACCACATCATTGACGGAAACGGTCGCATTAATGGATCGCTTTGCACTGCCAAAGCTTCTCATGTCAGCGATGATCTGCGAAACACGCGAAACTTCTGCGGCGATGAGGCTCAGATCCTCGCGTGTCGCGTTCGAATGGCCTTCTTCGCGACGCATTGCCTCGATCTTCGCGGAGATGATCTCGAGAGGCTCGCTGACTTCGCGTGCAACACCGGAGGCAAGCGTGCCCATAGCCGTAAGCTTTTCGGTCCGGAGCATCCTTTCGTTTAGCAGCCGCAGTTCCTCGATATCCTCCGCCATTTTGCGGCTCATCTTGTTGAAAGAATCCGCAAGTACGCCGATCTCGTCATTCGTTTTTCGCAGATCGACCTCCGCTCCGTACGAACCTTTTGCTACAGAGACGGCTGCGAGGGTAACACGTTTGAGCGGCCTCAATACGGTACGAAGGACGAGCAGGACGAGCAAGAGATTCGGGATCAACGCCGTGATAAGGCTAAAAACGAGATACCGCCGCCATGCTTCGGCATCCATTCCGTTGTGAAACGCCCACCAGGAGATCGGGATCTGGAAGATCAAGAAACTTGAGACCGCCACCGCGGCAATGCAGATCGCGACTTTATACGCTACGGGGAACAGTCGAAACTGCGTCAAGGCCGAGGTCAGCGAAAAGAGCCTAAAGTTGAATATCGCGTAAGCATAGATCAGAACACCCGGCAGGACGAAGATCGAACTCAGCGGTATCAGATCATAATTTCCAAAGAGCGGGAAAACAATATTCGCCGCTGTCTTTAGGGCTCCCGTGATGGCGAGGCCGAGGAGTACAGCTCCAAGCTGCGAACCGCTTTCCGTCCCGCGGTACTTCCGATATTTGTTGAAAAGAATGATCGACCCGTAAAAGAACAGGAAATAAACATAAACGACGAACGCATACGCGAGCGGCGTCAACTTTATTCCGAACTGTCCATCGACAAACCCCACGCGTTCCCACAAAAGACCGAGCGCCGTCGCCGGTGCAAAGATAATTGCCGGTGCTAAGAGAATTGCAGCCTTCCGCCGCGGCGTTCGTGAGTTCTCAGGGAAGACCCAGGCAAACACCACGAGTACGAAATTCATCAGCAGGGCGATTAGGAAACTTGTTCCCGCCCAAATACCCGCGGCCTCATCGACCGGGTAGAAGTCCCAAAAGATGAGATCTTTTACCGTCCAAAGGGCCAAAAACGAGATGAATGCTGCAAATGCCTGGTGCGCACGTCGTCGCGGATCTGCTGCAAAGACATAAAAGCCCAGACCGACGAGCAAAAATACAGCGCAAAGATGAAATAGAACCAGCATCTTCAATGTTGTGCAGCGGCAGTGCGATGCGATCCGGACGTTCCAAGCTGTGTCAGTGCATCAACCGAAACTTCGTCATTTAGAGTCTTAGCGGCATCGACGGTCCGTACGAGAAATTCGGCATTATTTTGGAAGGTCGCTGCCAAGTTGAGAAGGTCTTCTCGAGCCGCCTCAAAATGAGCATCAAGTAGGCGTTTCTCCCTGTGGATATAAGCTTTAGCGGCAATATCCGGCCGTGAATGCTCGGATATTTCCCAAACCCCGGCAATCGCCGGAAAGGCCGTGGGCTGACGCACTGCGATCGCCAATTCCGCCCAGCGCAGGACGGTTCGGCGAAATTCGAATGCCGCGTCCGGCCTGCCGGCGAGATCGACCGAATCTTCGAGGCTTCGTCGAATGTTGTCGATCAGCTGTTTTGTCTCATTATGAATGGGCGTCGGACGTCCGAGCCGTTTTACCGCATCGCGAATGTAAAGTAATGCGAACAACGGCCATGCAAGGCCCGCGAGGACGCATTTCGCAGTTTTTTCGATCCCGGCCTCACCTTTTAGACGAAACGAGTACTGGACAGCGAAGGGAGCGCCGCAGGCGAGATAAATGATCGCAATGTCCAGAAGATCCATCCTTGAGACATAGAATAAGCGTCTTTTGCACCGAAAGGAAGATTCCGATTACGTTTTGCTCCAAAAAAATATTGGAAAGTGCGCCTTCCGTATTATATTTTTGGAACAATCGATACGAAAATAGCGTTTTGTTAAATGAAGAAAGAGGCAACTAGATTTCGGTCTCTACATTCTAAAGGGTGTAAACACGCTCAGTTCGCAAAGATAACTTAGGTAATACGTCATACTTTGGCATTGCGATTGCATAGTAACCTGTTGGATATAGGATTTTCAGCAGATCGTGCGAGAAATTTTAAAAGGAGGAATGTGCTGATGAACGCAAATACAAAGATCAAAGTCGTCAAACGGGCGGACGTGCCCGTCAGGGCGGCAAAGAAGCCAGTAAAAACAGCTCGCGCTGCGGCTCGAGACGTGGTTTCAACGGTTTCAGACTGGGTCACAGATTTTAGGACCCGCAAGAGTGAGGAAACGAAGGCTGCTATCGAGCAGTTGTTCCCGACGGGCCCACGCCCAAGCGAATCATAAGATCCTAAAGCAATAATACCCGGTTCTACACCATATCAAGGACGCTGAAGTAAAATTCGGCGTCCTTTCGCTTTTGCTGTAAGAAGGCGGGTGTTATTCTAGCGACATTTCAACCTTTGAATTGAACCGTTTTCTATGAAGAACAAAGTTGCGATCGTAACGGGCGCGAGCAGTGGGATCGGCCGTGCGACTGCCAGGCTATTTGCCGAAAATGGAGCGACCGTTGTTGGTGTTGGGCGGAACGAAAAGGAACTTTACGCCGTTCGCGACGAACTGAAGGACGCAGCCGGTTCGATCCGCCCGCACCTTGGCGATGTCCTCGAGATATCGCAGCTTGACCGCATTGTAAGCGAAACCGTTGATTCGTTCGGTCAAATTGACATACTTGTGAATGCCGCCGGCATATTGAAAGGCGGAAGTATCGAGGATACCTCGCTGTCGGACTGGGACAAGCAGATGAATCTGAATGTCCGTTCGGTCTTTTACCTGATGCAGAAATGCATTCCGCACCTTGAAGCGACAAAAGGTTCGATCGTTAACGTCTCAAGTGTCACGGGAACACGTGCCTTTCCCGGTGTGCTTGCATACTGTGTTTCAAAGGCAGCGGTCGATCAGCTAACGCGTTGTGCCGCGCTCGATCTAGCCCCAAAAGGCATTCGGGTCAATGCGGTCAATCCCGGTGTCGTCGTCACGAACTTGCACAAACGCGGAGGAATGGACGAAGAGGCGTATGAGAAATTCCTTGAGCGAACAAAAGAAACGCATCCGCTCGGCCGTGCAGGCAAAGCGGAGGAGATCGCCGAGTTGATCCGATTTCTTGCCTCCGACAAGGCGGGCTGGATCACCGGTGCGACATACGCGATCGACGGCGGCCGAGCGGAGACGTGTGCCCGATAGGCGATTTGATGGAGATCAAACTACTGCAAACTTCATTCAATGACGATGGTTCGGCCTCGGACCGCCAGCATACCGCTTGCTTTGTCGTTAATGGAAAAGTCGCATTCGATGCGGGAAGCCTCGCGATGGCGGTTGGGTCGGATCGGGAGGACGTCCGAGATATCGTCCTTTCGCACACACATCTGGATCACATAGCAGGACTTCCGCTGTTTGTTGACGATCTTTTCTCTACGCTTCGCTCACCGATTCGAGTTCACGCCACAAGGCCAATGATCGACGCCCTTCGGACACACATCTTCAACGATGTGATCTATCCGGATTTCGAAGAGATCGAGAATGACTTTGGGCAGGTCCTCGAGTTTCGGGAATACGAATTCGGCAGGGAATTCACCGTCATGGATCTGTCGATCCTTCCCGTCGAAGTTAATCACAACGAGCCGAGTGCAGGCTTTATAGTTCGCGACGGAGCTGGCTCAATAGTCTTAACAGGCGATACTGCCGATACGGTCGCGATCTGGAACTCCGCGGCCGAAGCGACGCGGCTAAGAGCGGTTTTTGTTGAGTGTGCGTTCCCGAATGGAATGGCTGAACTCGCCTCGAGTGCGAGGCACTTGACCCCCGCTGGGCTCAGGGATGAGGTAGAAAAGCTGAAAGGGCTCGACGTGCCGGTCTATATCGTAAATATCAAACCGATGTTTAGGGAGCAGGTCATTGCCGAGGTGAAGGCTCTTGATCTACCCGATGTTTTCATTTTCCCCATTGGAAGAACTGTTTCCATTTGAACTGTTTCTAGCTTTTTCGCGGAGAAAGTTGATCGGTTCGAATGCTCCCTCGCGATGTTCCCCGACGAAGCCGTAGAGAGTAACGCGGCCGTTCGGAAAAACCTTAGCGATCTTAAAGGTCCGCTCTTCCCGCGTCTTTCCGGGCATAATTTCTGCACGAAAAGTAACGTTCATTTCCGGACGCGCCCATACAGCGGCCGCCATCGATCGTTTGGGTTTGCGGCGGAACCAGCTCATTCGTTGCCTCGCTCTTCTTCGCGTTTCTTGTGTTTTTCCTTTCTAAGGGAAGGAAGTCGGACCGAATCCGGAAGGTCATCGCCAAAGCGACGCGCAGGCGGCGCGGTCGGCTTGCGGATCGAGTCGAATATCGGCATTTCTTCAGATTTGCGTTTTCGCTTCTTTGTCACGGCTATCGGCAAAGTGTAGCAGGTCTCTCTCGAAATTTCCTGTGGTTTTTGTTAATATTCGGCGATAACAAAGCTTTTTCGCCGAAGCTATAACAGACGAGCAACAATACTGACCTAATAGCGTGAATCGAAATGCCGCCCGATCGCGGCAAAACATATCAGGAATTCGCCGCAGCCGGACACCGTTCTGGCTGCCCGCATCGAACTACTATGTCCTTGCGCTAGCGATATCATTGTGTGCGTTCTTTCTGCTCTGGGGGATCCTGCACGACGGCGGCGAGGAGACGCCTTGGATCACGTCCGGTATCGTCGCAAGCCTCGTACTGATCTGTGCGGTGTTTCTGCGAGAGATCATCCTCCGTCGGGCGCGAAATCGATTTCTTGCGGCCGAACGACAGTTCAATCGCAGCCTGAACGGCGTCTTTCTTAGGAACGCCACCCGCTCGCCGAAGGACGAGAAACTCAGCCTCGAACAGAATGCGTCGCTGCTGCGTGCGATCAAGAAAAAATCGGATGCCGCCATTACGCTCGCTCGATTTGCCGACGGGCACCGCGAAGTTTTCGAGATGTGCGGCGAGTACCTTGCCCTTATAGATAGGGAACTCGAAATGGTCGGGAAAGGTTCGCCGAGGTTGCCGGTTTTTCGATCAAGCAGGAGTTCTGTAGCTGAGTTCCATAAGTATCATTTGCTCCAATGGGCGTCGATACGGTCAAGAGCTTTGGCCCTCGAGGCGAAGAATTTGCGCGATTCTGGTGAAAGACTTACAGCTGCCGAGGGAGCAGTAGGCGTGCTTGACGCGGCCCTCAACTTCTATCCTTCGGAACCGGCATTGCTTGAATCGCGGGAGCTCCTTGAAGAGATCGTGAATGGAATAAACGCCTCAGAGCGAATCGAGCGGGCTGAGCGGGCCGAGAGGGATGGCGACCCAGCCTCGGCGAGGCTTCTGTATAAAGATGCGCTATTCTTTTTGAACGGGCCTAATATGGGAAGTCCTGAGCGCGAGGCGGCTTTGCAAAAGATCAACAGCGCGCTCGAACGCCTTGCTCGTAACGACGAAAATATATTGGACCTTTAATAGACTACTGATTCTGCATGATCTCTCAACGCTGTCCAAGATGCAGCAGCAAACGCATCCGGCGAGGTTATCGCCACACTACACTTTTTTCGAAGCTTTTGTTTCGCTACTTTCTTCTATGCGACAGCTGCAATTGGGAATTCAAAGGCTTTGCTGTTCCGGGGACCGTTTCTCACAGTTCGTCCTCGAAAAAAAAGACGCGCAACACCGACGAAAAGGCTTGACGTGGGCTGTATTTTCTTTTGTTCTCATCGCGCCCTTTTTTTCGGTCAATTCAAACGCACAAACGTTCGCTCCTGACCGCTTCGATGCCATTCATACAGGCGACATCATTGAGGTTGACGTCGAAGGCAGCCTTGATCACGATTGGCGCGGAGGCCTGACACCCGAAGGATTCCTCGATGGCTTCAACGAGTTTGGCGAGCCGATAAAAGGACGGTGCAGGATGCCCGGCGAGATCGCCGCGGACGCGGTAAAAGCGCTTTCCTCGACCCTGCGTGGTCCGAAGGTTAACGTGTTTATTGTCGATCGGTCGAATCGAATGCCTGCGATCCTGGATGGCGCCGTTCGTTCGCCTCATCGATATCAAATAAAGCGTCCCGTTCGCCTTCGCGAGTTGATCGCGCGATCCGGCGGGATCACGGATAGTTCTGGCGGCACAATAAGTGTCTTTCGTCCCGACGGCCCAAGCTGTCCGGAACAGGATGGCAAGGAACAGGCCGGGCGCATTGAGATCAAGATCTCGGACCTCGTGAACGGCCTCGAATCGGCGAACACGTGGATCTCGTCGGGCGACCTGATCCTTGTTGAAAAGGCCCTGCCGATCTATGCGATCGGCGGTGTGCGGAGCCCGCGGCCGATTCCTTCGAAAGAGCAGGTAACCCTGACGCGGCTCATAGCGATGGCCGGCGGTGTTGCAAAGGACGGAGATGCTCGGCGTGTTGTCATATATCGCCGTTCGAAGGGTACGTCATCCAGGATCGAGGCCGATCTGAAGAAGATCGAAGACGGTGCTGCGAAGGACCCTGAGCTGCAACCTCTTGATATTGTGGAGGTTATGACGAAGGGTGGAGCTTCGCGAAAGTATCCGCCCGAGATCGAAGATGCCGCAGGGGACAGACACGCGACCCTTCCGCTTGTCGTTATCGAGTGAAAATCACTGATTTTGCTTGGTATTTGGCGGTCAAACTGCCTATAATTAAAGACTCTGTATGGAAACTCCAACGAAAAGTCGATTTGGAAAGCGAACCATCGCTTTTTTCTGGTTTGCGCTGGTGGCGATCATAGTTACCTTGCTCATCGTATTCGAGCAGATCTCGATCCTCTATGTCCTAGCGACGTTGAGTTTGGTCTGGCTTCTCCTTACTGTCGCGTTTGCCGACCTCGAGCATGTCAATGCCGATGGCTCCGTGCATCGCGATGAACCGTAGATGCGAATAATTGTCCGATATCTCGCCGCTGTAGTCCTTTTTGCGGCCGCGGTAACAAGCTCTTTTGCTAACGAATTTGAGGCGGGAGCGGGATCGAGGTCTGCGGTAAACAGATGGCGATCTGATCGGATCAATATTGCGATCTCGCGATCATTACTTACTAGCACATCGAATTTTAAGGCTGGGACCGATGTCGAGTCGGCTCTTAAGCGGGCGATCGCTCGTTGGGAATCAGTTGCCAACGTGCATTTTTCTGTTTCCGAGTCGCGACGCCGAAACGCAAGCCCTGCGGGAGCTCGCGGTGACGGTGAAAGCCTCATCACAATAGCTCAAACCAGCGAGAATCTGGCCCTTTTTCAACCGGGCGACACTAGTATTTCTGCAAAAACACGAGTATTTACAGACCGTAACGGATTTGTCACCGAAGCCGATATCGTTTTGAATCCGTATGCGAGCTTTTCGACCGACGGTTCGTACGCGACTTACGATCTAGAGGGCGTCTTGACGCACGAGATCGGGCATCTGCTCGGGCTTCGCCATTCGCAGATAATGGGCTCGGTGATGCATGGGAACGTCGATATCAATTCGACGATCGGTCCCGGATTTGCCTTTAGAAAGGCTCTTTCCGCTGAGGACATCGCTTCGGTGCGAGCTCTTTATGGAGCGGCAACGGAAAGTGAGGCTTGCTGCGGAGAGGTTCGCGGCAGACTTCTCCCGACAGAAGTGTCGCTTGCCGGCAGCCTGATCCTACTCGAAGACAAGAACGGGGAGATCGCGGCCGGAAAACGTTTTGAGGGAAATGGGGAGTTTATCTTCGGCGGACTCTCCGCGGGTACGTATGCGGTTCTTGTAGCCCGCGACGGTGTTGGTACGCTTGCCGAGGACCTTGGCACTGTGTCTGTCGAATCACGTAGCACGACCCATTTCGAGGCTAAACCTGTGGCCGAGCTAACACCTTTTGAGTTGACCTATGTAGGAGCTGACGGCCTGCTGTCCACATCGGCGGTAAAGCTGTTGCCGGGGTCGACGACATTGATGACGATCGGCGGCCGGGGCCTCGATTCTTCGCAGTTGGCTATCTTCACGTCTTCGCCGTTTATTCGAATCGATGAGAGCTCGCTGAGCGACCTCGATTACGCAGAGAATGTTTCGGCGATCAGATTTCAGATAACCGTGGATGAAAAAGCCGCGTCTGGGTCGTATTCGATCTTTGTTCAGTCCCCCTCAGGAGAGCTTGCAGTACTTCCGGGGGCCATCTCCGTAACAAAATAGTACATTTTTATACCAAATTTGGGGTATATGGGTTGCATTTTCCGCTTCAGTGTGGATAATCGGTTTTGTTCACCACCCCGGTGAACATTGTCACAAGAAGTGAGGACTTGTGGCACCAGGGCGGCGCTGTGGGAGACGCCGCCCTACTCTTTCTACGACGAATTTACAAGGGTTTCGTTAGCTTATTGTCGAAGGGAAGTTTGCTTCTGAACGAGATTCTTGTATGTAGGCGAAAATATAGCCTATCGGATTATTGTCGATTCACTTTCGAAAGCACTCGCGACAAAGTACAGGGCGTCCTTGCGACGGGTAGAACGGGACCGTAGTTTCGCGACCGCAGGATGCGCATTCGACCCGAACCGCAACTTTTTGGCGCTGGCCATCTGCCGCAGCGAGAGCTGCCTCGACACGATCGTTCTTTGCCTTTTTGCACGGTTTGCAACGCTTAGGTGCATTTACTAGCCCTTTCTGCTGAAAGAAGGACCGCTCGCCAGAGGTCCAAATGAACTCCTGTTTGCAGTCAATACAGAGGATCGGGATATCCGGAAGTGCAGCGGTACCTTGATCCGCGAGACTTCCGTCGTTGTCCAAATTGTGAGGATCCGACGTGATCATTTGTTCTACTAAGTTCTACCAAGATCTCTTTCCGAGTATGGCTCAATGGCCGAGCAAAATTTACACCGGGGCCTTGGGGAGGCGAAGATCAAATTAGACGCTCTTGGATCCAACGGTGTAGGATAATAAAAGACGTTACAACTTAGTCTAAATATCTGTCAAGGCTAAATTTAGTGTATAGGCTAAAGTGAGTTTATGAACATTCTAGTTGTTGGGTCGGGCGGACGCGAACACGCGATATGTACGGCCTTTCGCCGTTCGTCAAAAGTCGAAACCCTCTACTGTGCACCGGGGAATGCCGGTATCGCGGGGATCGCAAGCTGTGTCAACATTGCGGCTGATGACGTAAAGGCCCTCGCGGATTTCGCCTCTGCGAACAACATTGGCTTAACGTTCGTTGGCGGTGAGGTTCCGCTTGCCTTGGGTATCGTCGATGAGTTTGAACGGCGAGGCCTCCGGGCAATTGGGCCAAAAGCAGAGGGAGCCAAGCTCGAAGCGAGTAAGGCGTTTGCTAAGAGTTTTATGGCAAGCCACGGCATTCCGACCGCAAAGTTCACGGTGTCGCATTCCGCCGATTTTGCGATCTTGGAGCTTGAGAGCGGTGATTTCGGCGGACTTGACTCAAATGTCGTTGTTAAAGCTGATGGTCTGGCCGCGGGCAAAGGCGTCATCGTGGCGAAAGGGCGCGCCGCAGCTACTCAGGCAATCAGTTCGCTCAGTGATATCGCTGGATCTGCCGCAGCGGACAAGATCATACTTGAAGAATGTTTGGTGGGTCGTGAGGTTTCGCTTCTAGTATTTACGGATGGCGAGAGTTTTGCTCTGATGCCGCCGGTTCGTGACCACAAACGCATAGGTGACGGCGATGTGGGGCCGAACACCGGCGGAATGGGCACCGTCTCGGACGATGCACTTCTTTCCGAAGCCGAGCTGGCTGATGTTGTAGAGCGTATCGTCAAGCCCACGCTTCACGCATGCAAGCGTGAGAGTATTAGTTTTAGGGGGATCATCTTCTTTGGCCTAATGATGACGGCGAATGGGCCAATGGTGCTTGAATACAACGTCCGTTTTGGCGATCCTGAAACGCAGGTGATACTGGTCAGGCTTGAGACCGATCTCGTTGATATTTGCGAAGCGATGCTCTCCGGACAGCTGGACAAGATCGACATTAGCTGGACGAAGGGAAGTTCCGCCTGCGTTATATTGGCTTCGGAAGGCTATCCGGGAAAAGCGCGCACGGGCGATGTCATCAATGGACTTAGTGAGGCTGCGAAGACTCCGAATTCGGTCATTTTTCACGCAGGAACGGGTAGAGATGCGGCAGGGAATTTCGTGACCGCGGGTGGGCGCGTTCTTGGCGTCACGGCAGTAGGAGCGAGCCTTGATGCTGCACTTGCCTCAGCGTACGAGGCTGTTTCGAAGATATCCTGGCCCGGAATGCAGTATCGCAAGGATATTGGGAAATAGAGCGTCCTAGTACGCCTTTATTACTTCCAGGTACGAATCGTAGTTGCGACGCATTTCATCGAGCGAATCACCACCAAATTTCTCACGCATCGAGTTTGCAAGCACGATCGCTAACATCGCCTCGCCGATAACGCCTGCGGCGGGCACTGCTGTTACATCCGAACGTTCGAATGCCGCCGCCTGCTCTTCTTTTGTATCGATATCGACCGACCGGAGCGGTTTCTTGAGCGTAGAGATCGGTTTCATATAGCCCCGCACACGCAGTTCTTCACCGTTCGTGATGCCGCCTTCGAGACCGCCGGCGTTGTTCGTAAGACGCCTAAAATTCTCTCCGTCAAAGGCGATCTCGTCATGGACCTCAGAACCGGGCTTTCCAGCATTTCCAACTCCTGCTCCGATCTCGACTGCTTTAATGGCATGGATCGACATTACGGCTCTTGCGATCCTTCCGTCTAGTTTGTCTTCCCAGGACGTGTGGCTGCCGAGTCCTACGGGAAGGCCCCGGACCACGACCTCGAAAATGCCGCCAAGCGTATCACCAGCTTCCCGCGTTTCGTCGATAAGCCTGATCATTTCCTCCTGAGCGACAGCATCAACACAGTTAAGCGGGGAATCGACCGGGAGTTTTGCGATCTCGTCCCATTCCCGCGCGAGAGGAACGGCTTGCACGTGGCCGAGCTTAATGACGTGGCTTCGGATATCGATCTGAAACTCCGAAAGCAATTGCTTTGCGACGGCCCCGGTAGCAACGCGCGCGGCAGTTTCGCGAGCGGATGCCCGTTCCAAAATGTCTCGAAGGTCCCGAGTAGCGAATTTCTGTCCGCCGGCAAGATCCGCGTGTCCGGGACGCGGCCTCTTTACGACACGCGTGTTTTTCGGCAGTTCAACTCCCGATTCGGACGACATTATTTCCTGCCAATGGACAAAATCATCGTTTTCGATAAGAAGGGCTATGGGTGAACCTAAACTCTTGCCGTGACGAACACCCGAAAGGATATCGACCGTGTCGGTCTCGATCTTCATTCGGCCGCCGCGGCCATAGCCTTGTTGCCGCCGCCACAGTTCGTGGTCTATCGAAGGTTTCTGTATCTCGACGCCGCTTGGCATCCCTTCGACTATCGTAATGAGAGCCTTGCCGTGTGACTCGCCCGCAGTTGTAAAATTGAATCTCATTGGGATTGGTATTCGGACGGCTTAAGCCGTCGCTTGTGCGGCATTCCGCTTCTTTTTGAACACGAGTAGTGCGACGCTTGCAATGATCAGGAGGCCGCCAACGCCTGTCTGCGGCGGCAGAGTTTCGCCCAAAGCCAACCAGCCGATCAGGACAGCGAGCAGGGGTGTAACTAGCGATATCATCATCGCATTTGTAGATTCTATCCTATTCAACAACCAATAGTAGCAACAAAACGCGACAACTGTCCCGACAATTCCAAGGTAGAAGATGCTGCCGACAGCGACGAATGACCAACGGTACTCAAGTGGGCTGCCTTCGGTTAGCAAGCTGTATACAATGATCGCCGGAAGGCCGCATACCATTTGCCAAAAGACGATGACCTCGGGCCGCAGCTCTGTAGCCTTTGCCTTTATCAGAATCGACGACTGTGCCGCCGCATACGCCCCGACGACTATCAACACGCACGCGGCGAAGGCCAGTTGGTTGTGAACGCCAAGCTGATCGATAAAAATTACCGCCACTCCAACGACGCCAAGCCCGACGGCAAAGATCTTTCTCGTTGTGATCCTTTCCGCAGGCAGAAATATCCAAGCAAGAATGAGCCCGAATACAACGATCATTGCCTGCAGGACGGCCGCAAGCCCCGATGTGATGTATTGTTCCGCCCAGAAAACACTCGAATAGTTGATCGTGAATTGCAGCACACCGGTCAACCCCAGTAGTTGCCACTGTTTACGGTTTTTCGGGATGCCCTCGCCTTTTCGAAATAGTACGAATGGTGCGAGGACGGCTGCAGCGAGCAGGAATCGCAACGAGACAAATCCAAACGCCGGTAGGTCTTTGAGGCCGACCTTGATGAAGATCCAGGTCGAGCTCCAAATAAGAGCGAGTAAAAGCCAAACAATGATCTTCATAGAGTGTCAGGCTTTCTCGTAAAAGCTTAGGTGTGTATCGCCCTGCTTAAGGAGACGCCAGCGTCTCAAAAAGCCAACAGCATCGGGCATTTGCTTTCTTGCGATGTGCTCGACTATTAGAACGCCATCATCCGCCAGCAGATCGGTTTTGTCTCCGAATTCATGAAGGACGACAGAGTAGTCGGCGTCGTATGGCGGATCGAAGAAAGCGATGTCCCAAGGAACCTCATAAGGTCTTCCCACAAATGTCTCGGCTTCAAAATTCTGCACATCAGTCTCATCTTCAGGGACGCCCAATTTGTCGAGATTCTCTTCGATCAGAGCACACGCCTTTTTCGAGCGATCGACAAAGGTTACGAATTCGGCACCGCGGGAAAGAGCCTCGATTCCGATCGCTCCGGACCCGGCGCAAAGATCGAGGAATCGGGTTCCGTCGATACGCGGGGCGAGTATGTTAAAGAGGGTTTCGCGAAGACGGCCGGAAGTTGGCCGTGTCCGATGATCGGGCGGGCTTTTGAGCAATCGTCCGCCATATTGTCCAGAAATGATCCGCATCGATGTTGAAAGTTCAGCCCCCAGCTCAAGCGACCCCACCAAGCACGAACGACTTGCGTCGTTCGGCGGCTTTAATTAACAGCTTCGTCTCAGCGGAAGCTGCCTTAGCTCCAAGATAGTTTTCGACCTCATCGCGCGCGATCGAAAGGATATCGAGGTCGCGGACAATATTCGCAACTCGGAATGACTGAAGACCCGATTGTCGCGTACCCAAGAGGTCGCCCTGGCCACGAAGTTCAAGGTCCTTCTCCGCGATCTCGAACCCGTCCGAGCTGCGTTCCATTATTCCGAGGCGCTCACGGGCAGTTGTTGTCTTTTTGTCGCCGGTAAGGAGAACACAAAAACTCTGTTCAGCGCCGCGTCCAACTCGGCCGCGTAGTTGATGTAGTTGTGAGAGGCCGAATCGTTCAGCATGTTCGATCACCATAAGCGACGCGTTCGCAACGTCGATCCCAACTTCGATCACGGTTGTCGAGACGAGGATATCGATCTTACCTGCAGCGAATGCTGCCATAACTTCATCCTTCTCGGCGGACTTCATTCTTCCATGGAGCAGACCGACCTTTAGGTTCGGAAAAACGCGGGTAGAAAGGTCTTCGAACATTGCCGTAGCGGCCTTTAGATCGAGCTTTTCCGATTCTTTTACGAGCGGGTAAACAATGTAAGCCTGACGGCCGAGGCCGATCTCTCGTTCGATACCCCGATAGACGCCTGTTCGCTGGTCTTCGCCGCAGACGACGGTCTTTATAGGCGTGCGGCCGGGCGGCAGCTCGTCTATAACCGACACGTCGAGATCACCGTAAACTGTCATGGCGAGCGAACGCGGAATCGGAGTCGCTGTCATCACGAGGACGTCCGGGTTCGTGCCAAGCTCTTTTAGGCGTGCGCGCTGCATTACTCCGAAACGATGTTGTTCGTCGATAACCGCAAGGCCAAGCAGATCGAACTCGACACCTTCCTGAACCACGGCGTGCGTGCCGATCACGAGATTTGCCTCGCCGGACTTGATCGCCTCGCGCACACGCCTTCGTTCCGTAGGTCTAAGTCCGCCAGTTAGAAGCTCCACTCGATAGCCCGTATTTGCGAAGACCCTTGAAGCACTGCGAAAGTGCTGTTCCGCAAGTATCTCTGTCGGCGCCATCAAGGCCGTTTGGTACCCATTCTCCATCGCCGCCATCATCGCCAGGAACGCGACGATCGTCTTGCCGCTACCCACATCGCCTTGAAGAAGGCGATTCATCGGACGGTCTCCCTTGAGGTCGGTAAAGATCTCGCCCACAACCCTCTTCTGGGCAGCGGTCAACTCGAAGGGCAAGAGGGAAGCGAGGCGCTTTTTGCCTTCCTCTGAAACCTCGATCACGGCGCCTTTCGGTTCTTGCTCGCGTTTTCCCTTCAAAAGCCGCATTGAGAATGCGAGCCAGAAGAATTCATCAAAGATCAGCCGTCGGTGAGCTGGGCTACGATGCATTTCGTAGTCAGGCATTACGGCATTCTCCGGCGGAAAATGGATCTCTTCGTATGCCTGGCGAAGACTGAGAAGGGAGCGATTTGCCAAAAGTTCCTTTGGGAGATCATCATTGATCGCGCCGAGTTCGTTCAGAACCGAGCGAAAG
Source organism: Pyrinomonadaceae bacterium (assembly GCA_019186825.1). Taxonomy (GTDB): domain Bacteria; phylum Acidobacteriota; class Blastocatellia; order Pyrinomonadales; family Pyrinomonadaceae; genus OLB17. The sequence goes on along the minus strand of JABARP010000003.1, from coordinate 26,168 downwards.
ATCTCCCTGAGCTTCTTTGTGGAAAAGTTGCCAAGCTTTCGGTAGATCGGTACACGACCGGTATGTATGCTGATGAGTGCAGGATCGAGGATATCCTCCTCGGGTGTGTCCTCTGAGGTGCTGGAAGGCAAGAACAGTCCGTCGTCGATCTCGGGAAGTATCTCGAGCTCATCAGGTTTCCCGACCTTTAGTCCAAGCTGCCCGCGTCGGTCGAGTTCCCAGAGGCCGTAGGCGACGAATCGCGTACCGCGAGCGAACTTTTTTGAATACCAGTTGACGATATCATTCGCTCCCTTGCCCGATACGAACCATTTGACCGTTACGGGCCGATGAACGCGGTCCCGGTCGCCTGCAGTGATCTCGAATAGGTATAGCGGCGGCTTCTTCCGGTCGCGCATCTTGCCGACCTGAATTCCGGCAGTGTTCCGGACGAAAAGTTCGGCTGCAGCCTCATCGCCGCTTTGGATCTTATCGAGCGGAAGGAAGTTCGAGCGGTCCTCGTAACGAGCAGGAAGGTAATTGAGCAGGTCCTCGACGCTAACGTCCTCAACATTTGGCTTATCCGAAGCCGTTGCGAGAGCCACCGCAAGTTTTCGCACCATACCCGCGGAAAGATTCGATATCCCGTAGCGATAGAGTTCGATTATGGATGTATCGAGTGCAAGCTTCACGATGGACCAAACCGTCTGGAATCATTGATTGTAGCAAATAGCAAAGGGACGACAATTTTCCGTTAAGAAAATGCCGTCCCTTTGAATTTAGAAACGTCCGAGTCGCAAAGAAGACAGCGAACGTCAAAGTCTAGCTGAGATTGTTCGCGTGCTTTGTAAGTCTCGATTTATATCGAGCCGCAGTATTCTTGTGAATGATGCCCTTGTTGACAGCCTTGTCGATAAGCGAGACCGTCGGCGTTAGGAGTTCAGCCGCACCGGACTTGTCATTGGCTGCGACGGCAGCACGAAGTTTCTTGATCGACGTGCGGAGCTTGCTGCGGTTGCTACGGTTGATCGCGTTGCGTTTTGTTGTTTGACGGACGCGTTTTTCTGCAGATTTATGATTCGCCATTTCTTGAATTCAATATCGTCTTTTTAGACAAACTCCAAATTCTAGCGAAAGATGCCGATGTTGTCAACGTCCGCGGGACGTCGTTCGAGCCGCGTTGCAAGCGAGTGCATCAGGTCAACGAAGAACGTCAAAATCGGCGGATAAAGGATGAATTCAGGGTTCAGTTCACGGCCGAATACGTCGGGAGCCGCGTCCGCCGGGAAGGTGAAAAAGATCCCAATCAGATAGCCGATCAAAAAAGCACCCAAGATGGAGCCAAGAAGAGCTGCCGCAACCGCATATCTCGATCGCACAGGCGTTTTGCGGTCCCGGTCGTCCAGGATCGAATCGTGGATATTGTCGTCGTAGGACGTATAACGGACAAAACCGTCGCGGATCCGGCCGATCAGGTGAATGACGCCGATCGTGAAAAGTGTAATGATCGCGATCTTTCCTAAGATCTCAGCGTCCGTAAATATGTGCGGCCGAACCGCTGTCGATATGACCGCCGAAACAAGGAATGCCGAAAGCGGATAGACGACCTTCTGAAATGCCAGTGCCTCTCGACGTTCCTCAGCGATCATCCGGTCGAGGATGTCGTTGTATCGCCGTTCGTAAACCATTTGTCGCCAGCGATTTGCGTGTTTATTCGTAGACGTGAAAACTGAATGCCCATTTCCGCGGAACTGTGCATCGAGGATGCGGCGATCATATTGGGCACGCTGTTTTGGGTTGCCGAGGACCTCGTACGCTTCTGCGATCTCAGCGAAACGGCGAGCGGTGTCCTCTGCACCGTTATTTTTATCCGGGTGCAGTTTTCGCGCCAAGCGGCGATAGGCCGACTTTATCTCGGCGCCCGTCGCATCCTGCGCGACCCGCAGAACCTCGTAATAATTCGCCATCTTGTGACTTTGGGAGAGGTGTGAGCCCGTTATTTGCGTCTTGGGACGAACTCAAGTCAAATATTAGCACGTTGTGGGATGGAATTGCTCACAAAATGTTGTCTGCATCCAGTTCTAATGCCCTAAGAAGGGCCTTCGCCTTCAGAAGCATCTCGGCATACTCAACTTCCGGCTGCGAATCGCTTACGATGCCGCCTCCCGTCGAGAATGAGGCGATGTCGTCGGTGATCGTCATCGTGCGGATCGCGACGCTTGTGTCGACGCCAGCCGACAGCCCGGATCCCTCAGTTCGAAACTCGGCCGGGATCGAATATCCGATCGCGCCCATGGCTAGCCCACGAGGAACCTTTTCGAGGCTATCAATGATCTTCATCGTACTTATTTTGGGCGCTCCCGTGATCGAACCGCATGGGAACAATGCCCTTATGACATCGGAGGAAGTGGCCTCCGACCTTAGTCTGCCGACGATCGTTGAGACAAGGTGAAAGAGAGTTGGATGTTCTTCGACCGCGCAAAGTTTCGTGACCTTGACCGAGCCGAATTCACAAACGCGGCCAAGATCATTACGCAGGAGATCGACGATCATCGTGTTCTCGGCAAGGTCTTTTCGGCTGTGGATGAGTTGGTCACGGGTTTTGCCATCAATGGCCTGGTCGCCAACGCGAGGCGCGGTTCCCTTGATAGGCGAAGCCTCGATCGAGCCACTTCTGATCCGAAAGAATCTTTCGGGCGATGCAGAGACCACGGTTGAGTTTTTTCGCTGGATGAACGCAGCAAATGCCGCTGGATGATCCCGCCGTAGTCTCGAAAAGACCGTTTGGGCATCCAAACCACCGAGCTTGGCAGTAAAACGCTGAACTATATTTGCCTGGTAGGTATTTCCAGAGCGGATCTCGTCCTGGATCTCGCGGACGGCAGTCAGATATTCGTATTTTGTGAAGGCGGTCGAGAGAATCCGTGCCTTCGAGCGAGGGTCTGCCTCGGCAAATGGCTTCGAATCAAGCAGTTTTTCTGTGATCCGTTCAGTATCTTGTCCGAGGACAAATGCCTGTCGCAAGGAATAGTTGTAGACAACGAGAGTGTGAAACCGAGCGACAAAAGCGAGAGGTTCATCGGATCTGGCGTGTCGAGATGAAACGCCCGCTAGATTCATGCCCAACTCATAGGAGAGCGTGAAGAAGCACGGTGCGTCACCTCCGAGGGCATCACTCAGGTTGTCTAAAGCTTCGACGTCCTCGTGGGAATATTCAGTCGTGTCGTAGGGGGCGATACCCGCGATCAGCAGGTGCGAATCGAGGTGTCCAATGCCGCAACTGTCGAGAATGCAAACGCGAGCATCGCGCGAGATCTCAAGCAGCCGGCCGACGAGTTCATCTGCCGAAATCACTATCTCAGGCACGCATCGGATTCTAGCAACACTTACGCGGCCTATCCAGCGGCGATAAGTTCAGTCTTGCTTGTTTTTAATCCGGGATGATTCGCGTAATATATCCCAAGGTTTTTCAGAAGCTTCAAAAGATAAATATGGAATCTGGTTCGAATAACGGTGTATCGCTCGTTCGAGGCCTTGGCCTTATTGCGGCGGTGTCGATCATCATTGGCAACGTCATCGGCACGGGCGTATTTTTGAAGGCTCGTGTAATGACGTGCAACGTTGGCACCCCGGGCTGGGTCTTGACGGCTTGGATCGCAGCCGGACTCTTGTCGCTTGCCGGCGCTCTTACATACGCCGAACTGACCGCTATGAAGCCTGCGGCCGGCGGTGAGTACGTGTTTTTGAGGGACGCATACGGCCGCTTGTCGAGCTTCCTGTTCGGGTGGATGCAGATGTTCGTCGCGAAGCCGGGTTCACAAGCGGCCGCAGCGACCGCGTTCGCGATCGGACTCAACGATTTCCTCGGGAATCAGTTGTCTCAACAGCTTTTTATTCTCGATCTTGGCGGATATTCGCTCGGTGTAACCCTTCTGCAGGTTGTCGCATTGATGGCGATCCTTATTTTTACGACGCTCAATTGCGCTACGGTCGCAATAAGCGGCCGCATCGCGACGGTTTTGACGGGCGTAAAGATCGCCTTGATCGTGTTTGTGGCCGGTGGTGCATTTCTCTGGGCGACCGGCGACCTCTCGCACTTTTCGCTATTGAACACTGGCGGCACTTGCGAAGGCGTCGATGCTTCCGTGACCTACGGTTCACCCTCGTATTCTTTCGTCGGCGGTTTTGCCGCAGCAATGATCGGTGCACTATGGGGTTATGACGGTTGGAATAACCTGACCTTCGTTGCGGGTGAGGTCGAGAACCCCAACCGCAACATTCCGCTCGCGATCATTGGCAGCACCGTCGTGATCATCATTCTGTACTCAGTAACGAACATCGCCTACTTTTATGTCCTTGACCCGACAGCCATTGCCTCGATCTCAAAGGACTCGTCGGTTGGCAAAGTTGTCGTAAGTATGTTCTTTGGAGGAAATATCGCTCAGTTTGCGACCGGCGTGGCCGTTGCGGTATTTGCGACAGGCCTGATGTTGTCGTCCCTTGGAACGCTGCATACGTCGATACTCTCCGGTTCGCGCGTCCCATACGCGATGGCAAACGATGGGCTTATGTTCAAGCCGCTCGGACGCCTGAGTATTACGGGAGTGCCCGTCAAAGCGCTGCTGCTCCAAATGGTTCTTGGCATGGCATTGGTACTAACTGGTTCGTTCGATACGCTGACGGATTACGTGATATTTGCCTCGTGGATCTTCTACGCCGCCGTAACGTCGTCGATCTTTGTTTATCGTGGGAAATACCCTGACCTTCCCAGACCCTACAGAGCATGGGGATATCCGATCGTTCCGATCATATTCTTGCTCGTCGCGGGCTGGTTGCTTATCAACACAATGTGGAATTCGCCGACGCGTTCGTTCACAGGGATCGGGCTGATACTTTTGGGGCTTCCAGTGTATTATTATTTGACCAGATCGCGGCCTTCCACGGACGCGCCGGAGGTACAAGGATAGAACCATGTCCAAACAAGAAAGACGCAGCGGCGAGGACCGCAGAAGCACAACCCGTTATCCGATCGACATTCCCGCCGAATTCGAAGTTGCAGGGGTTCGCGAATCCGGCGCGATCAGCGATGTCAGCTTTGAGGGCTGCTTTGTTTTGAGTTCGGGAAATGTCGAGGATGGATCCGCTGTTAAGATCTACCTTCCGCTTGCAGACGGAATGAAGGTTCTATTTACGGGCGTGATCGCGAATCATGTTATTGAGATCGGATTTGGCGTTCGATTCGACTCGTTGTCGTTCGAACAACGTGAAGTTCTTGTAAATATCGTTAGAGAATCACGGCAGGGCTAAACAGCTTCGCTTCGGCGGGCAAGAGATTCTGCGGCCGCCTCTCGGTCGTCGAAATGGAACTTGTCGCCTCCGATGATCTGATAATTTTCGTGTCCTTTCCCGGCGATGATCACTACGTCGCCCTTTTCAGCCAACGCGATCGCACGCCCAATCGCTTCACGGCGGTCGCTTACCACCTCGTATGCATCAGTTTTCGACCTAACTCCTTCTTCGATCGAAGCAATTATCTTTAGCGGATCTTCATTTCGCGGGTTGTCGGAAGTGATGATCGCGATGTCGCTGAATTCGCCTGCAACCTCGCCCATCGGCCTCCTTTTTGAGCGGTCGCGATCACCACCACAACCGAAAACAGTGATGATCCTGCCATCGGTAAGGTCCTTTGCAGTGCGCAAAGTGTTCCTTAGGGCGTCATCTGTGTGTGCGTAATCGACGATGACCGCAAAGTCTCCATCGTGCGGAACACGCTCGAAACGACCCGGTGCACCTATGCATTTTTCAAATGCGGACTTAATGACACCAAGGTCATAACCGAGTTCGATAGCAACGCCAGCCGCCGATAACATATTGTAAACATGCGGTTTACCGACCAGCGGCGAATTGATCCTAGCGGCCCCGATCGGAGTATTCAGGTCGAACGTGGTTCCATGAACCAGCGAAACTTCGATATTCGTTCCAGTGATATCTGCATCGGAGTCTTGTCCGGTCGTAATTGTCTTTTGTCCGGCCGCGCGTAGCAGTTGGGCAAGTTTTCGTCCCCATTCATCGTCGATGTTGATCACTGAGGCAGCGGGAACAGAGCCTAGCGAACCATCAAAAAGCTTTTGTTTTGCTTCGAAATATCGCTCCATGGTCCCGTGATAGTCGAGATGGTCTTGCGTCAGATTTGTGAATACCGCGACCTCGAATCGAAGCCCATCACAGCGATGCAGGTCGATCGCCTGCGACGAAGCTTCCATAACCGCAACCTTCGAGCCGGCTTCGACAGCTTGGCGCAAAAAACGGTTCGTATCCGATGCTTCCGGTGTGGTGCGGACAGCCTCATGACTCGTTTCGCCGATGCGATATTCGACCGTTGTGAGCATTGCCGGGAATTGGCCCGCGGCCTCCGCCAGTGCGAAACAAAGGTAAGTTGTCGTGGTCTTACCATTGGTGCCCGTAATTCCAACGAGATGCAGGTCGTGCGACGGGTTGCCATTCACGGCGGCCGCGGCCATAGCAAGAGCCTTTCTAGCATTCTCAACGCGGAGCCAGCTACCTTGAAAGCCATCGGGGCGGGGTTGTTCAGATATTATCCCTGATGCCCCACGCCTCATTACGTCGTCGATGAAACGATGGCCGTCAACCGTCGACCCTTTGATCGCGACGAAGACCGTTCCTTCACGAACTTGCCGTGAATCGTGCGTTACATCGGTAGCAAGGGCTGTTGGGTCGCCTGAGAAGTCGGCCGAGATAGTGTCAGCGAGAGCTTTGATGATTATGGTCGGTTGTGTCACAGTTTGTTAGATCTGGTATTGCGAAATACGAGTGATTATACGCTATGGCGCTAAAATACTACGAACATCGATTTTCAGTTCGTCGTATCAACTCTTAGGGATAAGGAGGCAACGCTATATGAACATCATCAAGGTCATTCTCGCGATCATCGGGATCTTTTTTGCCGGTTTTGCGGCGCTTTGGGTACTCGGCCTTCTTTCGACGCTCATCTGGTACCTATTCTGGATCGCGATCATCGGAGGGCTTATCTACGGAGGCGTCAGACTCTTCAAGAAGATGGAGGCGAAGGCTCTCGGATACGAACCGCAGTCGCGTCTCGACACCAACGACATTCAGATGTCGTGGGATGAATATCACCGCAAGTACATAAATAAATAGGCGGGTATTGTCAGCTGCTTTGGTCGAATGTTATTCTTCCATTTCGCCTCGCTCCTGCAAGATGTGCCGAGGTGGCGAAATTGGCAGACGCACTAGACTTAGGATCTAGCGTCGAAAGACGTGCGAGTTCGAGTCTCGCCCTCGGCACCAACAATTTCGAATCAACATACACGGCGCTGACGACGCGCCGTTCTTATTTTACGTGCTATGAGCAATCACAACGAGATCGACTATATCGAGCTACCAGCGGGCGATGCAGAAGAGTTTGCAAAGGCAAAGAGCTTTTATAGCAGTGTGTTTGGCTGGGAGTATCAGCAATGGGGTGACGACTATGCCGATACAAAGGGAAGCGGTGTAGGTAGCGGGATAAATGCAGACAGCCCTTCGAAGGCTCCTTTAGTTGTCATCTACGTTGTTGACATAACGGCTGCGTACGACAGCGTTAAGGACGCTGGCGGCGTCATTGTGAAAGAGATCTTTTCATTTCCCGGTGGGCAACGATTCCACTTTAAGGATCCGGCCGGGAATGAGCTAGCCGTGTGGGCCGAGCCGGCAGTTTAGCTAGGCTCCGTTCGACAAGTTTCCTGCGTTTGGGCTATGCTTTTTTTAGATGAAGACCGAGCTTAAAGAAGTTTCCCCGACTCAACGAGAGATACACATAGAAATCGACGCCGAAACGGTGAAAGCCGCCTACGGCAAGGCTGTTGCGAAGTACGCGAAACGCGCTGTCGTTCCGGGCTTTCGCAAAGGATTTGCGCCCGCGGATGTCGTTAAGATCCGCTACAAGGAGGAGATCCGGTCGGAAGTCCTCCAAGCGGTCATTCCGACTCAGGTTACCGACGCGATCCGCGAACATGATCTAAATCCACTGACAGAACCGCATCTGCATCTGGAGAACCCAGATACAGTGGTCGTCAATGGCACTGAGCCGCTGTCGCTTCACATTCACGTCGAGGTGATGCCGGAGGTTGCGACCCCGAATTACAAAGGAATTGAGGTGACGAGGCGGGTCCGGCCGGTCGATGACAAAGAGGTCGAAGACCTCATCAACGAACGTCTGACGCGCGAGGCAGCACTGATCCCGGTCGAAGGACGTGCTTCAGAGCTTGGGGATACTGTCGTTGTCGACCTTCAGGGGAAATTTGACGACGCTCCCGACGAAGACCCGATCACTGCCGACGACCTCGAGGTCGTTCTTGGTGGAGAGAATATCGAAGCGGCGTTCACCGACAATCTCGTCGGCGTGAGCGAGGACGAAGAGAAGGAATTCACCGTCGCTTACCCTGCAAATTTCTCGTCGGAAGCCCTGGCTGGTAAGACCGTACACTACAAGGCGAAGGTCAAGTCCGTCGGCCGCTCTGAAGTGCCTGAGCTGAATGATGATTGGGCAAAGAGTCTTGACGAGGGATACGATTCGCTAGCCGACCTCCGCACGCGTCTTCGCGCGGATGTCGAGAAGATGGCAATTGCCGACGCAGACGCAAGACTTCGCAACGATGCCATCGCCAAGGTCATTGAGGACAATAAGTTCGAGGTCCCGAATACGCTTATCGAGAATCAGGCTCGCAATTTGCTGAACAATTTTGCTCACGATCTACAGCAGCGAGGGATCGACCCGTCGAAGGTCCAGAAGGATTTTATCGAGCTTGCGTATGCAAATATGCGTACACAGGCCGAACGTGACGTGCGCGGTGCGATTTTACTCGATAAGATCGCGGAAGCCGAGAATGTGTCGGTAGATGATGCAGAGGTCGAGGAAGAGGTCGTAAAGCTTTCGGAGTATTACCGGGTTCCTGCCAAAGAGATCCGCGAATCGCTCGAAAAACAGGGCGGTCTCGACAACATCCGCAACAATTTGAAGACTCGTAAGTCGATCGAGGCCGTTGTAAGTGCGGCGAAGGTGACTGAAGGTGAATGGATCGATGAGGCTGCTGCATTGGCTGCGGCCCAGGAGGCGGCGTCCGGCAAAGCTGACGGGGATGAAAAGCCAAAGAAAAAGAAGGCTGCTCCTAAGAAAAAGGTCGCAAAAGAAGCGTAAAGGTTTAGCACTTGCAATTGATACTAAAAGCGGTAGAATCCAAGAACGGCAAGCTTTTCAATGCTTTACCGCGGATAACCTGATCATTCACTTCAGATATTGAGGTTTTTTGGTAACTTCTCAGAGATCAAAACTATGGCACTTGTACCAATGGTTGTGGAGCAGACGTCGCGAGGCGAACGAGCCTTCGATATATACTCCCGTCTGCTCAAAGACAGCATTATTTTTATTGGAACGCCGATCGACGATCAGATCGCGAACTTACTCGTTGCGCAGCTTCTTTTCCTTGAAGCCGAGGACCCTGAGCGCGACATTAATCTCTACATCAACTCACCCGGCGGTTCGATCACCGCAGGAATGGCCATCTACGACACGATGCAATTCATCAAAAATGATGTTACTACGATCTGCATCGGCCAATGTGCGTCGATGGCGGCTCTCTTGCTGACGGCTGGGACCAAGGGAAAGCGGTTTGCTCTGCCGCATTCGAGAGTCTTGATCCACCAGCCTTCGGGTGGTGCCCAAGGGCAGGCGACCGATGTTCGCATTATGGCTGAAGAGATCCTGAGAATGCGTGAACTCACCTCAAAGCTGATCGCGCACCATTCAGGACAAACATTTGAGCAAATTGAAAAGGATGTCGAACGCGATCGTATCCTGACTCCGGCACAGGCAAAAGAATACGGCCTGATCGACGAGGTCATCGAACATCGAGAGTCGAAGTAGCGTAGTAGAAAAGTAGTATGCCTCATTTCAATCGTCCGGAAGAATTGCTGTCTTGTTCCTTTTGCGGAAAATCGCAGAACGATGTGCGCAAGCTCATTGCGGGCCCGGGCGTTTACGTCTGCAATGAGTGCATAGACATCTGCAACGAGATCATAAACGACGATGAACGTACGGATGCGATCTCGACGCGGACGCATCTGCCCAAGCCGACCGAGATCAAGGCGATCCTTGATGAGTATGTGATCGGGCAGGATGAGCCAAAAAAGCGGCTTTCAGTAGCTGTTTACCAGCACTACAAGCGCCTTGAGCTCGCAAAGCGCCGGTCGGACGTCGAGCTTCAAAAATCCAATATCCTTTTGATCGGTCCAACAGGAACCGGTAAGACCTTGCTTGCGCAGACGCTTGCGAGGGTGTTGAGCGTCCCGTTCTGCATTGTTGATGCGACTAGCCTTACGGAGGCCGGCTACGTCGGTGAAGATGTCGAAAACATTCTCAACCGGCTTGTTCAGGCAGCGGGAGGCGACCTTGAAAAGGCTCAGCACGGCATCATCTACATTGATGAGATCGATAAGATCTGCCGAAAGGACGATAACCCTTCGATCACGCGTGATGTTTCGGGCGAGGGCGTACAGCAGGCACTGCTCAAGATACTTGAAGGCACGGTCGCAAATATTCCCGTCGGCGGTGGCAGAAAGCACCCGCAGCAGGACTTTCAGCAGCTGGATACCACGAATATCCTCTTCATTTGCGGCGGTGCGTTCATTGGACTTGAGAAGGTTGTCGAGAAGCGTTTCCGCAATAAATCATTAGGATTCCAGGCCGAGGTCAAGAGCAATCAACAGCGGCACATCGATTCGATCAAGAAGCTTGAGCCGGTCGATCTGATCCAATACGGCCTGATCCCGGAATTCGTTGGACGCTTGCCCGTTATCGGTACGCTCGATGAGCTAGACGCTGAGGCACTCGTCAAGATCCTTACCGAGCCGAAGAATGCTCTCATCAAGCAATATCAGAAGAAATTCGAGTTCGACAGCATCGCCATTAAATTTACCGACGGTGCTCTGTTGGCCGTTGCTCACGAAGCTCACAAACGAAAGGTCGGAGCTCGCGGGCTGATGATGATCCTTGAGGAGATCCTTCTTGATCCGATGTATGTCTTACCGACGCAGTCGAACATCAAGGAGATCGTCATCACGAAAGAAATGATCGAGCGCAAGGCTCCGGTTTTTGAGGTCGTTGATTCACGACGTGAAGAAGCGGCATAGCTGCAGTAACTAGCCGTGGTTCGAAAATAATTTCTGAGAATTCCTGCTCATTAGGCGTTTCATTCTCCCATTAAACGTAAAGAGATTTGACGGCATTGCCCGCTTCCGTGGTGCAAAATGATTGCATTTTTTGCGTCTGTTTGAGTAAATATACTTATACCGATATAAGACGAGCGGAGCGTCCCAGGTTTTTAGCCTCGTTTTCCCCATAGCGTATGCAGGAATTTTCAGATCAAATGCCCTCGGATGTTGAGCGTTTTCCGATGGTCCCAATTCGCGACGTGGTGATCTTTCCGTTCACGAAGGTAGCCTTTAAGATCGGACGTCCGTCATCGGTTGCTGCCCTGGAGAGGGCGATGTCCGGCGACAGGCATATCTTCCTTGCTACACAGCACGACGCGACGGTCGATGAACCGACTCCCGACCAGATCTACCAGACAGGCACGCTTGGACGCATCGTTCAGGCACAGCGTCAGGATAACGGGCAGATAAAGGTCGTCGTTGAAGGGCGCGAACGCGGACGTTCTCTTCGCGTAGAATCCGATCCGGACGGTATTCTTTACGCCTTTATCCGGAAGCTTACATCGACAGACGAATCGGGCTATCGGACGGACGGATCGCTCCAACGGGTTCATGCTTTGATCGAGAATTTAATGCGTGTTTCTCCTGATGCCTACACCGATGCGCTCCATTCGAGTTTGCGGGGTGTTTCAGCGGCTCAGATCGCGGATTCGATGGCGTCGCATCTGCGGATATCGGTCGAGGACAAGCAGGCGATCCTCGAGCTTGTCAGTGTGCAGGACCGATTGACGGCTATCATTGCATCGCTCGAAGCTGAGATCGAAAAGAGACAGCTCGACCGAAATATCCATTCGCGTACGAAAAAGGCGATGGATAAACACCAACGCGAGTATTATCTCAACGAACAGATCAAGGCCATTCACAAAGAACTTGGCCGCAAGGATGAAAAGGCCGACCTCGACGAGCTGAAGAAGAAGATCGAAGAGGCTGGAATGACGGCTGAGGCAAAGGACAAGGCGATGCAGGAATTCTCGCGTCTTGAATCAATGCCGCCGATGTCCGCCGAAGGGACAGTGAGCCGCACGTATATCGATTGGCTTGTCAACGTTCCGTGGCAGACGCGCAGCGAAGAAGTTGACGACCTTTCGGAGGCCGAAGCCACGCTTAATGAGGATCATTTTGGCCTGGAAAAGATAAAAGAACGCATTCTTGAGTTCCTCGCGGTTCGCCAGCTTGTAAAGAATCCGAAGGGAACGATCCTGTGTTTTGTCGGGGCACCGGGCGTAGGCAAGACCTCGCTTGGCAAGTCGATCGCGAATGCAACGGGCCGTAAATTCGTTCGAATGGCGTTGGGCGGCGTCCATGACGAAGCCGAGATCCGCGGCCATCGCCGAACGTACATCGGGTCTATGCCCGGACAGGTTATCCAGCTTCTAAAGCGTGCGGGAACCGTCAATCCGGTGATCTTGCTGGATGAGGTCGATAAGCTCGGCAGAGATTATCGCGGCGATCCGAGTGCCGCACTTCTTGAGGTCCTCGATCCGGAGCAGAATTGTACGTTTCGCGACCATTATCTCGATGTCGATTACGATCTGTCGAGCGTCTTTTTTATCGCGACGGCGAATGTGCTCCATTCGATCCCGGCAGCGCTCCAGGACAGGCTCGAGATCCTGAATCTTTCGGGCTACACAGAACGCGAAAAGACCGAGATCGCGAAACGGCATCTTATCCCTAAACAGTGCGAGAATACCGGTATCGATCCAAAGGCTGTTTCGTTCACCGACGACGGCATTCTCGATATCATTCGCCACTACACGCGAGAATCGGGCGTTCGAACGCTTGAGCGTCAGATCGGTTCCTGCTTAAGAAAGATAGCGAGGAAATCGGTTACCGGAATGATCCCTGCCGGAAGCAGCGTCGTTATCGATGCTGCAAAGACCCGTGAACTCCTCGGCACGGTAAAGTATCGCAAGCAGGATATCGCAAAGGAGAGTGAAGTTGGGCTTGTGAACGGGCTTGCTTGGACCGAGGTTGGTGGCGACGTTCTGCAGGTCGAGGCCACACTCGTGAAGGGCAAGGGCGAGATCACCCTAACCGGGAAACTCGGTGAGGTAATGCAGGAATCCGCCCGCGCAGCACTTACGTGCGTACGAGCGAGAGCAGAACGTTTGGGGATCGATTCAACAGATTTTCGCGAGAAAGATCTTCATATCCACGTTCCCGAAGGAGCGATCCCGAAAGATGGCCCTTCCGCGGGAATTACGATGGCGGTTGCGATGGTCTCTGCGTTGACGGGCAAACGCGTACGGGGCGATGTTGCTATGACCGGCGAGATCACGCTTCGCGGCAAGGTTTTGCCGATCGGCGGCTTAAAGGAAAAAATGCTTGCAGCACACCGTTTTGGCCTTAATACGCTTGTTATTCCGCGTGACAACGAAAAGGATCTTGCTGATATTCCCGCAGAGGTTTGCGATGAACTGACGATACACATTGTCGATGACATCGACGAGGTATTCCAGCACGCCCTTGAGCCCAACGCTTCTGACGCAGCAGGCGACTTGCCGCAGATATGGGCTCCCGATCAGACGGGTGGTGATATTTCGTCGGCGGTGGTCGAATAGAGTTCGTACGCCGTCGGGATGAAGGTCACATCAGCCGAATTTATTAAGAGCGCGTTCGATAGGTCGCATTGGGTCGATGACGGCCGGCCGGAGATCGCATTCCTCGGCCGTTCAAACGTAGGGAAGTCGTCGCTCATCAACTCGCTCCTTGGCCGGCGCGGCCTTGCACGCACATCGTCGTCGCCCGGACGAACCCAGTCGATAAACTTTTTTCTTGTCAACGAAGAGCTCTATTTTGCGGATCTGCCGGGTTATGGTTATGCGAAGGTCTCAAAAGCGATGCGGGCCGACTGGGGCAAGCTTGCTGAAGACTACCTGACCCATAGCGAGGAACTGGCGCTTTGCGTGCATTTGGTCGATTCACGGCATGACCCGACCGCCCTTGACAGGCAATTGAACGAGTGGCTTGTCGCGAACGATCGAAGATTTGTCGTTGCCGCTACAAAGGCCGATAAACTGTCCGCGAATGAACTTTCGAAGTCTCTAAAGACGATCAGAAAGACGTTCGATGGGGCTGAAGTGATCGCATTCTCGGCGGAAACGGGCCGCGGCCGGGATGACCTCTGGGCCACAATTTTGCGTGCGGCGGCAGATTTTTGATATTTTTTGCTTGCTCTATTGGGATTTATCGTGTATTCTCTGGAGAATCCCTTAAATTCAGGGCTTTTCTTGATATAGCCGGTTATTGGCTAGAACGCAGTCAGTGTCAAACTGCGAAAATCCATACTTGTGTCTGTCTCCGTCGGAGAAGCTTTTTTATAATCCGCAATTTGATCTCTACTTCATTCTCACGACGTGAGGCTCAACCGCCGCGATAATATTTTCAATTTCAAATCTCTAACTAGTTGAACTAAGACAATGGCAACCAAACCTACGAATTCGCGCAGGTCCAAAGCGGAAAAGGCCGCACCGGAAAGCGTCGAACCTGAATCCTCAGAACTTTCTACGGGCATCCCTAATGCCGAACAGCCGGCGAAGGCCGAGAATGGCCGTCCTGACGAGCCGAAACTTGAGCTTGCAGGGCTAAAAGATATGTCCATCAGCGAGCTTACCCATATCGCTAAGGATATGGGCGTTGAAGGCGCTAGCGGAATGCGAAAGCAGGAGCTTATCTTCAAGGTCCTTGCGGCGCAGACCGAAAAGAGCGGACTGATCTTCTCTGAAGGTGTTCTCGAAACGCTGCCGGATGGCTTCGGCTTCCTGCGTGCTCCGGAATACAACTATCTCCCCGGCCCGGACGATATTTACGTCAGCCCTTCGCAGATACGCAAGTTCGATCTGCGGACCGGTGACACGGTGTCTGGCCAGATCCGACCGCCGAAAGAAGGCGAACGCTATTTTGCCTTGATCAAGGTAGAAGCGATCAACTTTGAGGCTCCCGAGCAATCCCGCGAAAAGGTGTTTTTCGACAACCTGACGCCGCTCTATCCTGACGAACAGCTCAAGATGGAGGTGACTCCGGATAATCTTGCAGCTCGCGTCATCGATCTTGTTACTCCGATCGGCAAAGGCCAGCGTGCACTTATCGTTGCTCCGCCGCGAACCGGTAAGACGATGCTTCTCCAGACGATCGCGAATTCTGTTACGGAGAATCACCCGGAAGTTACCCTTATCGTTCTGCTCATCGACGAGCGTCCGGAAGAAGTTACGGATATGCAGCGAAACGTCCGCGGCGAGGTCATTTCGTCCACTTTTGACGAGCCGCCGACGCGTCACGTCCAAGTTGCCGATATGGTCATCGAGAAGGCAAAACGCCTTGTTGAGCACAAACGCGATGTCGTTATCCTGCTCGATTCGATCACACGTCTTGCCCGTGCACACAACGCGGTCGTGCCGCCATCGGGCAAGATCCTGTCCGGCGGTATCGATTCGAATGCACTGCAGCGTCCGAAGCGCTTTTTCGGTGCGGCCCGCAATATCGAAGAAGGCGGCAGCCTGACGATCATCGCAACCGCTCTGATCGATACGGGTTCGCGTATGGATGACGTCATCTTCGAGGAGTTCAAGGGAACCGGTAACTCCGAAATCCACCTTGACCGACGCCTCTCGGACAAACGTCTGTTCCCGGCGATCGATCTTCAGCGTTCCGGCACCCGAAAGGAAGAGCTTCTTATCGGCAAAGAGGATCTCGCACGCATTTGGGTTATGCGGCGTGTGCTTAATCCGCTTTCGCCAGTCGAACAGATGGAGGTTGTTCTCGAACGTTTGGGTAAGACGAAGCAGAACGCAGAGTTCCTGGCTTCAATGCAAAATTAGCAGCCTAGAGCGTAAGTAACGGATCGTGAATGGTTGGTATCGCCGGCTATTCACGATCTTTTTTTTCGTCTAGTCGGCCAACCCTGACCGCACGGCATTCACGCAGAGCCTGAAATGCTGAGCCCTTACTGACGTGCGGGCTACGGACACTTCCGGCGCTGATTGTTTCGCCGTAGTTAGAAGCGGTTGTTACCTTTGGCGGCTAAGCCGCCGCGGTGTTTTGGTGGTTGAGTCGGAAAAGCTAGCGTTTCCGCTTGGCGATCAGTGTTCGCCTTCGGCACAGGCGTGTCGGCGGCGAGCCGCCTCCGTTGTTCATTTCTCGCCCTGTTCCACGTCGTGAACGACGTGGCTATGCGAAGCCAATCAAGAACGACCCATATCGCAGGAAGCTGTAGGCAGAGTGGAAAGGATGTCGAGCCCTTACTAACGTAACGGTTGCGGACACGAACCGGACCCGGTTTGTGCAGTTTGTGCATTTTGTGCATTTTGTATCAATTCGTGCATTCTGTGCATTTTCATACGATCTGTGCATTTTGGGCTTCAAATGGGTGGAACGGATGGGTATTCTTGATGTGGCTGGTTGATGTTTGACAACTTGATTTGGCCGTTTTTCGCGGCAGCGAGCAGCGTCTTGAGGACTCGGTATCGTCGGTTTGACCTCTGTTGCGATTCGCGAAATACTTAAAATGCAGTCAGATATGCGTGTTGCAGTAATTTCATCGGAAGCGGTGCCGTACTCGAAGACGGGAGGCCTTGGCGACGTCGCCGGTGCACTCCCGAAGGCTTTGAAACAGATCGGCGTCGATTCGCTGCTCATCACGCCGTGTTACTGGCAGACGAAAGGCGAATACATCTGGGAGACGGCGATCGACGATCTTTGGGTCAATTGGAAGGGCCGGCCGTATCGTGCTAAAGCTTTCTATTCCGAAGCGAACGGTTCGCCGACGTTCCTGATCGATGCGCCGTCGATATTTCATCGCGATTCGATCTATGGCTATACGGAAGACTATGAGCGGTTCGCGTTCCTGTCGCGTGCGGCTCTGCTTCTGCTCGAACGCCTTGGCAAGGCTCCGGACATCGTTCATCTGAATGATTGGCATACGGGATTTGCGGCCGTAGAGGTCGCGGCTTTGCGTCATTACGAAGCGTTTTGGCGGAACACGCGTACCGTATTCTCGATACACAATATGGCGTATCAGGGAGCGTTCGGGTTATCGGAATTACCCGCTCTCGGATTCACGTCGCAATTCGCACGGAACTCGTTCAGCTATGACGGCTATGCGTCCGCAATGAAGGCCGGGCTTGAAACGTCGGATGTGCTCTCGACGGTCTCGCGGCGTTACGCGTTGGAGATACAGACGCCGGAATTCGGCCACGGGCTTGACTGGCTCACGAGGCGGCGTGCGGATCGCCTCGTCGGCATCACGAATGGCGTCGATTACGACGTTTGGGATCCGGCGGCCGACCCGGAACTGCCCGCACACTTTACGGCAGATTCCCTTGACGGGAAGCGGGCGTGCAAACGCGTTCTGCTGGAGCGATTCGGGCTTCCGGTAGATCTTGATCGCCCGATATATGCAAGCGTTACGCGGTTGACCGCACAAAAAGGGATCGAACTGATCCGGCATGCCGCGGGCGAGATACTTGCCGCGGACGCGTACTTTATCGCACTCGGTTCGGGCGAGGCGGACTCCGAACGTTTCCTGCAGGCGTTGCGTGATTATTCGCCGGAGCGAGTCGGCGTCTATGTCGGCTACAATGAGCCGCTTGCGCATCTGATCGAGGCCGGTGCGGATATGTTCCTGATGCCGTCGAAATTCGAGCCTTGCGGGCTGAACCAAATGTATTCGCTTCGATACGGCACCGTGCCGATCGTGCGTGCGACGGGCGGACTTGATGACACTGTCGAGAATTGGGATGCGGTCTCGGGCAGTGGAAACGGTTTCAAGTTCAGCGAATTCAGCAGCGACCGCCTTGTTGAGAAAGTTTACGAAGCCCGTCTTGCGTATTCGGATCGCGAGGGATGGCAGCATCTACAACAGAACGGGATGCGGGTCGATAATTCATGGGAGAACGCAGCGAGGAAATATGTTGAACTCTACGCGCGTGCCCGGCATAGCTGAGGCTCTCTATTCGCAACTTTATTTATGATCATTGTAATAATTGGCGCCCAGTGGGGCGATGAAGGCAAGGGAAAGGTCGTTGACCTGCTTGCAGATCGATTTGATGTCGTCTCGCGTTATCAAGGCGGGCATAATGCCGGCCACAGCGTTTACGTTGGCGAACAGGCATTTGTACTGCGGCTTTTGCCGTCGGGCATCATTCACAACGACAAGGTCTGCGTGCTCGGGAATGGAATGGTGATCGACCCGAAGGCATTTTTCGAAGAGGTCGATCAGATCTCTGCCAAGGGCATTCCGATCACGCCCGAGCGGCTAAAAGTTTCGAGCCGAGCACATCTGATAATGCCGTATCATCGGGCACTCGATCACACTTCGGAAGAGCGGCTCGGCAACGAGAAGATCGGGACAACGCTTCGCGGGATCGGCCCCGCTTATGAAGACAAGGTCGGCCGCCGCGGGATACGCGTTGCAGACGCTCTCTCACCCGAGATCTTGCGGCTAAGGATCGAGCGAAATCTTGAAGAAGCTAACCGCATCATCGTTCTCTACGGTCAGCAGCCGCTTCGTGCAGATGAGATATACGACGAGATGTCGCCGCTTGTCGAACGCTTGCGGCCCTTTGTGACCGAGACTACGCACTTTTTGGCCGATGCTCGCCGCGAGAAGAAAAAGATCCTCCTGGAAGGCGCTCAGGCGACGCTGCTCGATGTCGATCACGGGACTTATCCTTATGTTACGTCGTCAAATCCGACGGCGGGCGGCGCATCGGTCGGTGCCGGGATTCCGCCGCATCACATCACGGGCGTGCTCGGCATCGTCCGCACATATGCGACGCGGGTCGGCGAAGGGCCGTTCCCGACCGAGATGCTTGATTCTGAGGAAGACATTGCGCACCTCATTCGCGAACGCGGCAACGAGTACGGCTCTGTCACCAGAAGGCCGCGTCGCTGCGGATGGTTCGACGCGGTTGCGACGAAGTATGCAGCCGAGCTGAACGGCTTTGATTCGGTTGCGCTGACAAAGCTCGACGTGCTCGACGCTCTCGACGAGATAAAGGTCTGCGTCGGATACGAGATCGATGGCGAGCGTGTCGACACGTTCCCGGCCGTCTCGCACGACCTGAGGAAGATCAAGCCTATTTACGAGGTTCTTCCGGGCTGGGGAACCGATACTTTGGGCATTACGAAGATCGATGCCCTTCCCGAGAATGCACGGCGCTACGTCGAGTTTCTTTCGAACTTCATCGGTGTCGAGATAGGGCTGATCTCAACCGGTCCGGAACGCGACCAGACGATCATTCTGAATGATTCCGTGATGGAATCGTGGTTCAAGAATTGAGGTTGTTTCACGATGCGGGAAACGATTGAAACTGTCGATATCGTTGAATTCGAGCCGAAGTTCGCTGCCGATTTTGGAAGGCTGAATTACGAGTGGATCGAAAAGTATTTCGCCGTAGAGCGGCACGATCGTGAGGTACTGGACCATCCGCAAGAATATGTTATCGACCGCGGAGGTCAGATCTTTATGGCGGTTGAGGGCGGCAAGGCCGTTGGTACCGTCGCGTTGATCCCTGCGGGAGATGACGTGCTCGAACTTACTAAGATGTCCGTCGCGCCGGAATTTCGTGGCCGCGGCATCGCGAACCTTTTGATGAAGGCTTCGATCGAATATGCCGCGTCGGCGGGAGCTCGAACAGTGTTTCTCGAATCGCACAGGAAGCTCGAGACGGCGATCACTCTTTACCGTAAGTTCGGATTCGTCGAAACTCCGCTTGATCCGAATTCCGAGTACGCGAGGGCAGATATCCGCATGGAACTTGCCATCGAAAGCGGCAATATGTAAAATCTTCAATTCGGCTAAGGTCGGGCCCTACGTGAGTTTTGTGTATGGGCTGCCTAATGCCGCGTGGTCCGATAGCTCAGTCGGTAGAGCAAATGGCTTTTAACCATTGGGTCCCAGGTTCGAGTCCTGGTCGGATCACCATTCTTATCTGCACAAAAAAGCGGCTCCTGCGAGCCGCTTTTCTCATCCGGTCAGAAATGTCGCGTTGTTGTTAAACCGACTGTCTCTACTATTGATTCGAGGTGCTTGAAGCGCCGACGATATAGCTGTCCCGCGCACGGACGGCGAGATTCGGACGATCGACACGAACTTTTATTCGTTTCTGCTGGCCCGATTTACCGTGGTCGGACGGGATGTAGCCGATATTGTATTGCAGTCGAAGCTCGATGGCGATGCCGCGAAATGCAGCTGCAAGGCCGCCGGGGACTGCATCCGGCTTGAAGACACGGCCGCCTGTGTAGGCCGCGAGTTCGACAAGGTATTTGCGTCCGACGGCGTACTCTTCCGCCGAAGTGCCGACGGGGCTGAAGACGCCGACCGAGCCTCGGATCCGGGCCTGATTCTGAGAAAAAGTGTTGTAGTAGATGGGAAAGATCAGCGTGTCTGATTCTTCAGCGAGGTCGAGCGTGGAATCATACGTCGCTTTTCGCGACGTCGTATCGACGCCATCCGTAAAAAGGACGATCGCCTTGCGGCCCGGGATATTTTCGAGACGTTTTTTCAAAGAGAAATTCACGGCTTCGTAAAGGGAAGTGCCGCTGCCGAAATCCGCCTTTGAGATCGCTTTGTAAAGACGTTGGCGGTCATTCGTCGCTTCGGTCAAGACGTGAACGTTTCCGTCGAATTCGATCACGATAACTTTGTCGTCGGGTTTCAGTTCGTCAATGAAGGCGCGGGAGGCCGTCTGTATCTCTTCGATCTCGTATTCTGCCGACGGCGATGTGTCGAGGAGGAGAACTACGGTGAACGGTTTGTCGGCAGTCCCGAAGTACTCGATCTTTTGCTCCTTGCCATCCTCAAAGATCTTGAAATCGTCCTTTGTCAGGCCCGAGACATACACACCGCTTCGGTCATAGACGGACACCGGTACCGTTATCAGGTCAGTGTCGACGCTAAGAACTTCGTCGCCGGTCGACGGGGTCTCCGTTTTTCGTTCATTTTGTGGGGCCTGTGCATCGGGCGTCCGTTGACGGCGGTTTCGTGTCGGCAGAGCTTTTGATTCGGAGTAGGTCGCCGGATCCTGAACGGGCGTCGGTGTGGGCGTCGGGACAACTTTTCGACCGGATTGTGCGCTCGCTGTTGCGGCGAATGCGGCCAGAATGATCAGAAAAGAATTCAACAGCTTTCTCAAATCAGTTGCCCTCCGAGCTTTTTTCTACAATGTTCAGTTTAGCCGTTTTTTCGACCGGTTGTGAAGCACGAAATACGTCAGCGTGAACGCTGTTTCGGGTCGAGCCATTCGCGAAGGCCGTCGCCGATGAAGTTGAAGGCGAGAACGGTCAACGCGATCGCGATGCCGGGGAAGAACATCACGTGCGGCGCGGATGTGAGAATGTCGAAGCCGCGTGATTCCTCGATCATCGTACCCCAGCTCGGCGCCGGCGGGGGAATTCCAAGGCCTAGGAATGAGAGTGAGGCCTCTGCGAGAACGGCACCGGCCATGCCGAGCGATGCCTGGACAATAAGCGGCTGGATCGCATTCGGGAGTATATGCGTGAAGATGATGCGTGTGCTCGATGCACCGAGAGCCTTTGCAGCCTGGACGTAATCGTATTCGCGAACCTTCAAGACCTGCCCGCGCATCACACGTGCGTAGCCGACCCAACCGATCACACATAGTGCGAGGATGAGCTTGCCAAGGCCTGCCCCTAAGAATGCGACGAGTGCGATCGCGAGCAGCAGTCCGGGAAAGGCGAGAAAGACGTTGAAGACGTATCCGTTCAGGATCTTGTCAACGATACCGCCGAAGTAGCCCGCAAACGCTCCGATCAAAATTCCGATAACTGCCGACACCGAAACGACAGAGATGCCGACCTCGAGCGAGATCCTTGCTCCGAAGACAACACGCGAGAAAACATCGCGGCCAAGAGCGTCGGTCCCGAACCAATGCTGCGAACTCGGGCTCGCATATCGGTTCAGCAGGTCAGGAACAGCGACGTCGTATGGGGCGATCCAATGCGCGAAGATCGCGACGAGCACGAATGTGACCGCAATGAACGCACCGATGTAAAAAAGTCTATTCATCGCTAGGACAGGCGGATGCGCGGGTCGAGCCTCCTATACACAAAGTCGGTCAGGGTGTTCGCGAGAATGAACGTGATGCTGATGACGAGCACGCAGCCTTGCACGAGGCGGTAGTCGCGCTTGTTGATGCCGTCCTCAAGCAGCAGAAGGCCGAGGCCCTGCCAGTTAAAGATCTTCTCGGTAATGATCGATCCTGCGAGCAGAACACCGAGCTGCAGACCAAGGATCGTAACGACAGGGATCAGGCCGTTCTTCAGTACGTGTTTGTAGATGACGACACGCTCACTGAGGCCTTTTGCTCGTGCCGTGCGGACGTAATCCTCGCCGAGTTCCTCGATCACGCTCGAACGCACCATTCGCGTCAGGATCGCAGACAGCGCACCGCCGAGCGTAATTGCCGGGAGAACGATGTCCTCTGCGTAAGCGCTGCCTGTCGGGGCGAACCAACCGAGCTTTACCGAAAAAACATAGACGAGGAATGGTCCAAGGACGAATGTCGGCAGCGAGATGCCGAGCAATGCGATGAACGACGCAATGTTGTCCGTGAGTTTATTCTTATTCGTTCCGGCGACGACGCCGAGCGGGATCGCGATCGATATCGAGACAAGCATTGCCGCGGCGGCGAGGATAAGTGTCTTCGGGTAACGCTCCGCGATCATTTCGGTTACGGGCTGGCCTGTGCGAAACGAGACGCCGAGATCGCCGTGCAGGAGCCCGCGCCAATAGTCGAGATATCGGTTTTCGGCACCGTTCCAAACAAAGCCCTTATCAGACGAATATGAAAAGAAGAACGCGGGGCGGTCAAGCCCATGTGTCTTACGGAAATTCTCGATCTGTTCGATCGTCGCGGTCTCGCCAAGGATCGTTGTTGCAGGGTCGCCCGGGACCAACTCCATCAAAAGCGTAACGAGCGTTACTACTGTCCAAATGACCAGCAGCATCAACGCAAGTTGGCGGGCAAAGCTTAAGAGGCGTTTTTTCATCCTTTGGGTCGAAGCAAGCGCATCGGATAAGGGAACGGTGGGATTTTATAACGTGAGCTAGCTCAACTCAAAGCAACCAAAGGCTTTTCGCCGATATGGATCGCGGCAATTCCGCCGGTTAGGTTTCTGAATCTCACGTTCACGAAGCCTTTGATTTCCATCAACGCGGCCAATTCTTTTTGCGGTGGAAAACCGCGAACCGAATCCGGCAGATATTCATACGCACCGCGCGACCCGCTTACGAGACCGCCGATCCGCGGCAGAATTCGCGTGAAATAAAAATTGAAAGCTTCGCGAATGCCGGGAATCACAGGCTGCGAGAATTCAAGCACAACAAGCTTTGCGCTCGGCTTTAAGATCCTGAACAATTCAGCGAGGCCGTTCTCAACGTTCGGAAGATTTCGCAGCCCGAACGCGATAGTGGCTGCCGAAAAACTATCATTCGGGAATGGCAACTCCATTGCGTCGGCTTCAACGAGCGGAATCGAGAGCTTTGCTGCATCGACCTTTTCCTGCGCGAATTTAAGCATCGGCCGGCAAAAATCTGTTCCCGTTATCGAGGCCTTCGCATCGGACGCAAGTTCGAGAGAGAGGTCGCCGGTGCCGCACGCGACATCAAGGACCGAGGCGTCGACATCATCGAGCACGGCGCGCAACTCCCCCGCAACCTTCCGTCGCCAACCCTTGTCGATGTTGAGCGAGAGTAAATGGTTAAGCAGGTCGTAACGCGATGCGATGCCGCCAAACATTTCCCGGACGGCACGCGAGTGTTCAGCTTCGCGGAATGTTCTGCTCGTTTCGGCTGCGCTCATTTTGCGGGCGGCATCACAACGACAACTGCTGACGGCTCACCCTGGAGCTTTTTAGCGAAAGCCTGAACATCAGCGAGCGTGACCTTCGAAAGAGTATCAAGGCGTGCCTTCGGTTCCGCGGTCTTGTACGTGTCCATATCGAGCCACGAGCTCAGCACGTCGCGCTTCTTCCAACCGTCAAGCGTGGCGGCGAGAGCTTTCGAGAACTCGGCGTCAGTGATCGGTTCGGCGATGGTTTTTGCGATGATCTCCGGAGAGTTTATCTTGCCATTCTCTTTGCCGATATCGTTCGGGTCGGCGGTCAAGCCGACGACAAATTCGCCCGGCAGAACATGAGATTCCGAGCGAACAAAGACACCTTTTGCAACGGCCTCAGGAATGCGGTCGCGAAGTTTTGTTTCGAGTATCTTTGCATAAACGGAGGCGGCCGGAGCGAGTTTATCAGCGACTGCGACGCCGCGAAACGCAGTACGTGCCTCGGCGGTCGGACCGCCTTTCCATGCGACGGTCGTGACCTCAGGTGATGGCGGGTCCGGCTGTTTGAACGTCGAGGGCACACGTTTGTCCGATCGCTGCCACGCGCCGAAATATCGACGGACCGCGCGGCTCGTAAGAGCCCGATCGACGTTGCCAGCAATGGCTATCGACGCGTTGTCGGCCTTCAAGAATCTCTCCCTCGCGTCGATAAGGTCGGCGAAATCGATCTGCTTTACGCTCTCTTCGGTGCCGCTTACAGGGCGGCCATATGGAAAGGTGCCAAAAAGTTTTTCGCGAACGATACGGTCGGCCGCCTTTGCTTCGTCGCTCTCGGATGCCTTTATCTCAGCCAGGAGGTTTGCTTTTAGCTTCGCGGTCGTCTCCTTGTCGATTTGCATTGACCCGACGGCAGAGCCGAGCGTCTCAAGCATCTGGAGCATATTTGCCGGGGTCGCGGACGCAGTGACCTCAATGTAATCGTAATTTGTCGATATCGCGAGGTCGCCCCCAAGATCTTCTTTAAAGAACTCCCGCGCAGCCTCGTTAGGGAAGATATTCTCGGCGAGCAGACGCATCACGCCTTCACGCTTTTGCGGGTCGAATGCTGCTCCCGCGTGAATGCGCAATTTTACCTGAACGCGGGGCGAGGCAACGCGATTCCAGATATAGACCTTCAAACCATTGAGCAGAACGTCCGTTTTCGGCTGATCTGTGACGGTTTGAGCGTTAATGCCGGCAAAAAGGAGGCAAATTGCAAGGCTTGCCGCAAAAAGGGATGCCGATCTTCGAAGGGTTCGTGCGGATCTCATTAGTTGAATGCGAATCATTAAGAGCTTAGTTGCGAAAATCGATGCCGAGCGTTGCCGAGAACGCAAGTTCAGCTCGAATTAGCGTCCATTTCAAGGAGTACTTTCTACCAAAATTTTGACAGGGAGCAGGCATCGCGTCAAACGTATAAGGCATCTATGAAGACATCGGGCTTAAATGCCTGAGGTGTAAACGCTTTGAGCACCTAAAGATAGCTCTTAACCATTCGGGTAAAACGGGTTATAATGGAAAGTTGATGTCGGCCGCATCAACCGCCAACGGGAGAGCAAAAGGCCACACGATAGAGAGATGGGAAAGATCGTCAAATATTGCAGCGCATGTGATGCAGATTGGGCCGAGAAATTTGGTTTTTGTCCAACTTGCGGCTCAACACTACAAGCATTTGAATTGAAACCGATCGAGAAGGCCGCGGATCCTGTGCCGGCCGAGGGCAGAGCCCGCGTCACGGGCCCGCTCGAAATGCCGGAACCCGCACCGCCGGCGTTCATTGCAGAACCGGCCGCCGAGGCCGTACCTGAGGCCACCGAGCCTGAGCCGGAACCGGTCGTTGTACCGGAACCGAAAGTGGAGCCGACTCGTCCGGCAGTTGCTGACGCTCCGGTCTATGTCTCGAAACCTCTCGACGCGGACGCCGTAAGCGGTTTAGCTTCTCCGAAATATGTCGATGATGGATTGTTCCACGTTACGGTCATTGAGGAAAAGGACACCGGCAAGCGAAATTGGCTCCTTCTCGGCGCAACGTTTCTCGTTACCGCGACGCTTCTTGCGGGTATC